>JBFXHR010000023.1:0-41868 GCA_050176815.1 Kiritimatiellia bacterium | reverse complement strand
ACGGTGCGCTCTTCTAGGGTAAGATGTCGGTATTCCAAGGCCAGCCTCCTTTGTGTTGCATAGGTTCGATTGTATCGAACCGAGGCTCGGCCTTGGAACTTTCGTGCACTTCACCCTAGACACCACCCGTACGTAAAAATCTGTACGTCGTACGTAAAAGGATTGTTTTTTGCCGGGAAGGGGGCAGAATGGCGGGGCAAATTTGGAGGTACATGGAGATGCGCAGAATTCTGATGGGTTTGACGTGCGGAATGCTGTTGGCCTCGGCGGCCGGGGCGGTGGGGCAGGACGCGTCCACGTTCGACGCGAAGCACAACGCCGTGCTGAGCAAGCTGCAGAGCATGGGCCACGGCTACTATTCCGACAAGGAATGGACCGAGATCGACCAGGCGGTGCAGGAACTGGTGAACGATGCGGCCAACCGCAACGACGGCAACGCGATCGTCAAGGCCGCGGTCATCCAGGCGATGGTGTTGAGCGACATGCGCCGGCGCCACGCGGAAGCCGTCCAGGCGCTGGCGAACGCCCGCGCGCGGGTCGCCCCCATGGAGGGCGTCGATGCCTCCCGGCTGTACGTGAAGGAAGCCGAGGTGCAGGCCGAGGCGGGCAACGCCGGCGCGGTGGCCGACGCCATTGCGGCCTACAAGGCGAGCCAATACTACGATCCCAAGCCCTACGCCTGGTCTGGCCTGACGCAGCCCGGCGATCCGCTGGTGATGGCGCGCCCCAACGCGACGACGGGCAATTCCCTGCCGCTGACGATCATGGAGAAGGCGCTGGTGCGCGCGAAGAGCGCCCCGGGCGTCCTGTTCCCGGATGCGACGCTGACGGACGTCGCCGGCCGCAGCTTCGCGCTGTCGAGCCTGCGCGGCAAAGTGGTGCTGGTGGATTTCTTCGCGCGCGGCTGGAAAATCTGGGAAGAGACGCTGCCGCAGAAGCTGGACCTGTGGAACCGCTACCAAGCCTCCGGCTTCGAAGTGGTCGGCATCTGTCTCGAGCCCAACGCGACTGGGCTGGAAGCGCTGGGGCTGCCGTGGCCGATGGTGGCGGGCGCGCCGGAGCTGACCCGTCCGCTGGGGATTTTCGGCGAGACGACGAGCTATCTGCTGGACGGCAACGGCATGGTCCTTGCGCGAGACCTGCGCGGGCAGGATCTGGTGTTCGCGGTGCGCCGCGCCCTGGGAAAATAGCGGCGCGGGAAGTCCGCATGGCCTCTCCGGTGTTCCATGGATTGGCCGGCGCCGGACTGGCCTACGCGATGGCGGGAGACGCGAGTCTCCCGCTTTTTGCGTCCCTGCGCAAGGCGCTGCCGCTGCTGGCCGCGGGGGCCGCGCTGGCCTGCCTGCCGGACGTGGACTATCTGCCGGGGCTGTGGCGCGGCTATCTGAACACGACGCATCAGCAGGCCACCCATGGCGTGGCGTGGGTCCTCGCGGCATCGGGCGGGGCGTGGCTGGTCGGACGCGCCGTCAAGCCGGCGGGGTTCGGATGGCGGGCGCTGGCGTTTCTCCTGATTCTGGTCGGCAGCCATTTGGCGATCGATCTCCTCACGGAAGACCGGTTGGCGCCGTACGGGATTCCGCTGGGGGCGCCGTTTTCGGAGCGCTTCGTGCGGGCCCCGTTTGCGCTGCTGCCGGCATGGGACAAAACCGCGCTGGCCGATTTGGGGAGCCGGGCCAACCTGCGCGCGCTGGGAATCGAACTGGGGGCGGGAGTGGCCTTCGCGGCGGGGTGCGGGATTGCCAAGCGGCGCAAACCCGCGCTAGGATGCGGACCATGAGCGGCTTGGATTCCATGGAGATGCCCGAAACCCTCGGCGTCATTGCCGGACGGGGAACCTATCCCTGGCAACTGGCGCGTTCGGCGCATGCGCAAGGGGTGAAGCGCGTCGTCGCCTTCGCGTTCAAGGGCGAGACGGAGCGCGCGATCGGCCAGTATGCCGACGAGGTGGCGTGGCTGCATTTGGGAAGCCTCGGGGCGTTGCTCGACGCCGTGAAGGCCAAAGGCGTTTCCCGGATCGTGATGGCCGGGCAGATCAAGCCCACGGCCCTGTTCAACCTGCGGCTGGATGCCCGGGCGCTGGCCATCCTGCGGACGCTCAAGACCAAGAACGCGCACACGATTTTCGGGGCGATCGGGGACGAACTCCGGGGCATCGGCGCGGAATTGCTGCCGGCGTATCGCTTCATGGAGACGGAGATGCCGGCGGAAGGGGTGCTCGGGAGCCGCGCGCCCGACGGGCGCGAACAGTCGGACGTCCGCCTGGGCGCGAAGGTGGCCAAAACGACCAGCGGACTGGAAATCGGCCAAACGGTGGTGGTGAAAGACGGCACGGTATTGGCCGTGGAAGGCTTCGAAGGCACGGACGAGACGATCCTGCGCGCGGGGCGCCTGGGCGGCGCGGGCGGCGTGGTGGTCAAGGTCGCCAAGCGCGGCCACGACATGCGCTTCGACATTCCGATCATCGGCCTGCGCACGTTCAAGATGCTGAAGAAGGCGAAAATCTCGTGTTTGGCGGTGGAGGCGAAGCGGACGATCCTGCTGGAGCGCGAAAAGCTCGCGGCGGCGGCCGACCGCCTCGGCATCGCGTTCGTCGCGTTCGACGCCGCGAATGAAGATCCGGCCTGAGCGCGCGGAGGATGCAACGGGAGAAACCCATGGCGGAAGAGCAGAAAAAAATCCGGACGGGCGTGGTGGGCGTGGGCAGCCTGGGCCAGTGGCACGCGCGCATCTATTCCGAAATGCCCGACGTGGAGCTGGTCGGCGTGTACGACGCCGACCGGAAGCGCGCGCAGGAGATCGCGGACCGCTACCACGCGGCCGCCTTCAAGACCATCGACGAACTGGCCGAAGCCGCCGAGGCCCTGAACGTCGTGGTGCCGACGGACAAGCACCGCGCCGTGGCCGGGAACATCATCGGGAAAGGCAAGCACGTGCTGGTGGAAAAGCCCATCGCGGCCAGCACGCAGGAGGCCGAAGAACTGGTCGATCTGGCGCAGAAGCATGGCGTCATTTTGCAGGTGGGCCACGTCGAACGGTTCAACCCGGTGCTGGCGGGGCTGAATCCCGCGCAGCAGAAACCGCTCTACGTCGAGGCGCTGCGCATCGCGCCGTATCCGCCGCCGCGGTTCGGGCTGCTGCCGCGCGGGACGGAAGTCAGCGTGATCCTCGACCTGATGATCCACGATTTGGAAATCATCCTGCATCTGGTGCAGTCGAAGGTGGTGGACATCCGCGCGGTGGGCGTGCCGATCCTGAGCAAGACCGAGGACATCTCCAACGTGCGCCTGCGGTTCGAGAACGGGTGCATCGCGAACGTGACGGCCAGCCGCATCAGCATGGAACGGCAGCGGAAAATCCGGATGTTTTTGCCGGACGCTTACGTCTCGCTGGACTACCAGGAGCAGACCGGGAAAATCCTGCGCAAGAAGTTGCTCGGCATCGAGAAGAAGGAAATTCCGATCCACAAGGGCGAACCGCTGGCGCTGGAATTGCGCTCGTTCGTGGATTGCGTGCGGAACCGCACGGCGCCCGTCGTGAGCGGAGAGCACGCCGCCGAGGCCCTGAAGCTGGCCGTCGCGATTTGCCAAAGCATCCGCCGGGGCCAGACCTGATGAAGAAGGTGATGATCGTGGCCGGGGAGGTCTCCGGCGACCAGCATGCGGCGCGGCTGGTGCGCGATTTGCGCGCGGTGCGCGGCGACGTGGAGTTTTTCGGGATCGGCGGCGATGCGCTGCGGCGCGAGGGCGTGCGCACGGTGGTGGATGCGCGCGACATGGCCGTGGTGGGATTCTTCGAGGTGTTGGCGCGCTATCCGTTCTTCCGCCGCGTGTTTCGCCGGATGGCCGGCCTCTTGTCGTCGGAGAAACCCGACGCCCTGCTGCTGGTGGATTATCCCGGTTTCAACCTGCGCCTGGCGGCGAAGGCGCGCGAAATGGGCATTCCGGTGCTGTATTACGTCAGTCCGCAGGTGTGGGCGTGGCACAAAAGCCGCATTCCGAAGATGGCGAAGATCCTCGATCTGCTGATGGTGATTTTTCCGTTCGAAGTGGACGTGTTCAAGGGGACGGGCCTGAAGACCGTGTTCGTGGGGCATCCGCTGGTGGAGTCGGTCCGGCGGACGCGGGCGAAGCCGACGCCCGGACTGCCGTGGCCGGGCGGTGCGACGCGCGTGGCGATTCTGCCCGGCAGCCGCCGGCAGGAAATCCAGCGCGTGCTGCCGCCGATGCTCGATGCGGCGCAGGAACTGCGCCGCCGCGATCCGGCGACGGCGTTTTTGATTCCGGCGGCGAGCGAGGAAATCCGCGGGCTGATCGAGGCCCAGCTGGCCGCGCGGCCGGCGGAAGATCGCGCGGCCGTCGGCGTGGTGACCGGCCAGATGCGCGAGGTGGCGCGGCAGGCCCGCGCCGCGATGGTTTGTTCCGGGACCGCCACCGTGGAAACCGGGTTGCTCCGGTGCCCGATGATCGTCGTCTACCGCGCCGCGGCGCCGACGTACTGGTTCGGACGGCGGATCATCCGGGTGCCGTGGCTGGGGATGGTGAATTTGATCGCGAACCGGACGCTGTGCCCGGAATTCATCCAGGGCGACGCGCAGCCCGCCGCGATGGCCGATGCGCTGGAGCCGCTGATCGCCGATACCCCGGCGCGGGCGGCGCAGCTGGCCGGACTGGACGAGATGGCGCGGGCGCTCGAAGGGGCGGGGCGCGTGCCCTCCGCCGGCCAGGTCGTGGCCGATGCGCTGGGGCCATGAGCGCGCGGCGTTGCCGCCCCGCCGATTTTGTCTCCGCCGGTTCCCAACCGTCCGGAACGGGCGAATTCCAGGCTTGCTTCGGACAAGCTTGAAGGGGTATTTTCACGCGCAACATGCTGGACGAGCGACCATGCCGCGGGACCCCCCTGCGGAAGTGCCTTTTCGGTGGAGGAGCGGCCCCTTGACTTCGAACGACGACTATATCCTGGAAATCCTGGAAAACGTGGGGTTGGTGACGCGGGAGCAGGCGGTGGCCGCCCGGCAGATCGCCACGCAGGAGGACGAGGGGGTCATGGACGTCCTGGCGCGGGAAGGGGTGGTTTCGAAGCTGGACATGCTCAAGGCGCTGGCGGGGCAGTTCGGCATGGAGACGATCACCCTGCAGGGCCTCGACATCCCCCGCGAAGTGCTGGACATGGTGCCGGGCGACGTGGCGCAGCGCTACAAGGTGGTGCCGGTCTTCAAGCACGAAAACGTGCTGACGGTGGCGATCGGCGATCCGCTGGACGTGGATACGCTCGACGGCCTGCGCTACGTGCTGAAATGCAACGTGGAAGGCGTGGTGGCGCCGCCGGAGGAGATCGAAAAGGCGATCGCCAACTACTACGGCCGGGCGACCGGCGCCGTGGAGGGCATGCTGCAGGAAATCACCGAAGGCACGCTGGCCCTGCCGGACGAGGTGAAGAACCAGCTGGTGGCGGACGAAAACGTCACGGAATCCGATGCGCCGATCATCAAGCTGGTCAGCCTGGTCATCATGGAGGCCTTCCGCAGCCGGGCGTCCGACATCCATCTGGAGCCGATGCCGAAGAAATTCCGCGTGCGCTACCGCATCGACGGCGTGCTGCACGAGGTGGACAGTCCTCCCAAGCGCCTGCAGTCGGCCATCATCAGCCGCGTGAAGATCATGGCGAACATGAGCATCGCCGAAAAACGCGTGCCGCAGGACGGGCGCATCCAGATCAACGTGATGGGCCGCGACCTCGATCTGCGCGTGTCGTCCATCCCGACGAACCACGGCGAGAGCATCGTCATGCGCATCCTGGACAAGGCCGGCATCGCCCTGGGCCTGCCGCAGCTGGGATTCTTCTCGGACGACCAGCAGATTTTCGAACGGCTGATCACCCTGTCGGACGGCATCATTCTGGTGACGGGGCCGACGGGATCGGGCAAGACGACGACGCTGTACGCCTGCCTCAACACGATCAACAAGCCGGACCGCAAGATCATCACGGTGGAAGATCCGGTGGAATACCAGATGGGCGGCATCAACCAGGTGCAGGTCCGGACCGACATCGGCATGACGTTTTCGGCGGCGCTGCGCGCCATCCTGCGCCAGGCGCCGAACATCATCATGATCGGCGAAATCCGCGACATGGAAACGGCGGAAATCGCGGTGAACGCGTCGCTGACGGGCCATCTGGTCTTCAGCACGCTGCACACGAACGACGCGCCGAGCGCCGTGACGCGCTTGATCGACATCGGCGTGAAGCCCTTCCTGGTGGCGTCGTCCGTCCGGGCGATCATGGCGCAGCGGCTCGTGCGCAAAATCTGCGAAAAATGCAAGGAGCCCTACGTGGCGCAGGAGTCGGAGCTGCGGCTGCTGGGGCCGGCGGCCAAGCAGCTGGCCTCGGCCCAGCTGTACCACGGGAAGGGATGCGCGGATTGCTCGTTCACGGGCTACCGGGGACGGCTCGGCATCTACGAGATTTTCCAGATCGACGACCAGGTGCGGAACCTGATCTTCGAACAGGTGTCGTCCACGGAACTGCGGATCAAGGCGCGGGAACTGGGCATGCGCACCTTGCGCGAAGATGGCGTCCGCAAGGTGGTGGCCGGCATCACGACGCTGGAAGAAGTCCTGAGGGTGACCATGGGAGACAACGGCTGATGAGCACGCTGAAATCATCGGAAATCCAGATCGACGACATGCTGGACCTGGCGGTGCAGGAAGGGGCTTCGGACCTTCATCTGGCAGTGGGATTGCCGCCGGTGCTGCGCATCAACGGCTCGCTGGCGCCGCTGGACGCCGAGCCACTGACCCCGGACGACACCGACCGGCTGATGCGGAGTTTCACGCCGGAACACCATGTCCAGGCGCTGGAAGAGCATATGGGCTCGGATTTCGGCTTCGGGTTCAAGGACGTGGCGCGGTTCCGCGTGAGCATTTTCCGCCAAAAGGGCCACGTGGGCATCGTGCTGCGCCAGATCCCCACCCGGATGCTGACGCTGGAGGAAATCGGCTTGCCGGCGCAAATGAAGGATTTGCTGTTCAAGCCGCGCGGGCTGATTTTGGTGACGGGGCCGACGGGGTCGGGCAAGACGACGACCCTGGCGAGCATGCTGAACATCATCAACCAGGAGCGCGACTGCCACATCATTACGGTCGAAGACCCGATCGAGTATTACCACCAGCACAAGAAATCGGTGGTGACGCAGCGGGAAATCGGCGTCGACGTGCCCACGTTCAAGGAGGCCCTGCGGCGGGCGCTGCGCCAGGATCCGGACGTGATCCTGGTGGGCGAAATGCGCGATCTGGAGACGATGGAAGCGGCGATCACGGCCGCCGAAACGGGACATTTGGTGTTTGCCACGCTGCACACGACGGGCGCGGCGCGCACGGTGGACCGCATCGTGGACGCGTTCCCGACGAACCAGCAGGAGCAGATCCGCACGCAGCTTTCCACGAGCATCGTCGCGGTGATCTCCCAGATTCTCATGCCGCGGAAGGACAAGCCGGGGCGCATCGCCGCGTTCGAGATCATGATCGCGACGCCCTCGATCCGGTCGCTGATCCGCGACAACAAGACGTTCCGCATCACGTCGGACCTGCAGACGGGGGCGAAGTGGGGCATGCAGACGCTGGATTCGCATCTGATCGAACTGTGGCGGGCCGGCAAGATTCCGTACGAAGAGCTGGTGACGAAGGCGCAGGACACGGAAGAAATCATGCAGCAGGTCCGGGGCAGTCAACCATAGGCAGGGCAGGGTTATGGCCGAATATTCCGACATGTTCTTGGAAGAGCTGGTCCGCACCGGGCTGATCGAAGAGGCCCAGGCGGCGGAAGTCGTGGACGAACACGAGCGCACGGGCAAGCCGACGAAGGATGTGGCCCAGGAAATGGGGCTGATCACCGAAGACCAGGGCC
This sequence comes from Kiritimatiellia bacterium, assembly GCA_050176815.1. Taxonomy (GTDB): domain Bacteria; phylum Verrucomicrobiota; class Kiritimatiellia; order CAIQIC01; family Lenti-01; genus Lenti-01. The sequence goes on along the minus strand of JBFXHR010000023.1, from coordinate 33,966 downwards.
TGGATCTGATCGCGCAGCTGATGGGGGCGGAACGGGTGGACCTGGAGCACATGAGCGTGGCGGCGGAGACGCTGCAAGCGGTTCCCGGAAGCGTGGCGCGCATGTACAACGTGATGCCCGTGGCGCTGGACGCCGGATCGGTGACGCTGGCCACGGCGTCGCTGGTGAGTCCCGAGACGAGCGACGAAATCCGGTTCGTGCTGACCAAGGACGTGATGTTCGCGGTGGCCTCGGCCTCCGAGATCGCCAACGCCATTTCCCGCTACTACGGGTCGGAAGACGAGTCCATGAAGGACATGCTGTCCAGCCTCGAAGGCGAACTGGAAGGCGCCGGCGAACTGCTCGAAAGCGGGGCGCGGGGCGACGACATCGCGTCGATGGAGGCGGCGGCCAACTCGCGGCCGGTGGTGCGGTTCGTGAACCTCGTCATCTACCAGGCCGTGCAGGACCGGGCGAGCGACATCCACTTCGAGCCCTTCGAGAACGAGTTCAAGATCCGCTACCGCGTGGACGGGGCGCTCTACGAAATGGCGCCGCCGCCGCGGCATTTGGCGCTGCCGGTGACCTCGCGCCTGAAGGTGATCTCGGGCCTGAACATCGCCGAGCGGCGCGTGCCGCAGGACGGCCGCATCCAGCTGCCCGTGGCCGGCCGCATGATCGATTTCCGCGTGTCCACCCTGCCGACGCAGTTCGGGGAAAGCGTGGTGCTGCGCGTGCTGGACCGCAGCGTGGTGTCGCTGGATCTCGAGAACATCGGCATGCCCGACGACGTCTACCAGTATTTCGGCGAGGACATCGACAAGCCCAACGGGATCGTGATCGTGACCGGCCCGACCGGATCGGGCAAGACGACGACGCTGTATTCGGCGCTGCGCCGGCTGAATACCATCGAAAACAAGCTGCTGACGGCCGAGGAACCGGTGGAATACGACATCGACGGCATCGTGCAGGTGCCCATCCACGAGGCGATCGGCGTGACGTTCGGAAAAGTGCTGCGCGCGTTCCTGCGCCAGGATCCCGACATCATCATGGTCGGCGAAATCCGCGACATCGACACGTCCGAAATCGCGATCCAGGCCGCGCTGACAGGCCATCTGGTGTTCAGCACGCTGCACACCAACGACGCGTCGGGCGCGATCACGCGCCTGATCGACATGGGCGTGGAGCCGTTCCTGATCGCCTCGACGCTGGAGGCGGTGCTGGGGCAGCGGCTCGTGCGCACCATCTGCGCCAACTGCAAGACGGAATACCAGCCGACGCCGGATCTCCTGCAGCAGCTGGGCATGACGGAGCAGCAGGTCGGCGGCCGTCCGTTCTTCTACGGCGCGGGCTGCTCGTACTGCAACCAGACGGGCTACAAGGGCCGGCGCGGTATCTACGAATACTTGCGGATCAAGGATCCCATCCGCGAGCTGATCAGCCTGCGCAAGCCGACGCTGGTCATTCGCGACAAGGCGGTGGAACTGGGCATGCGCACGCTGCGCGAAGACGGCATCCGGTGCATCCTGGACGGATACACCACGGTCGAAGAGGTCTTGAAGTACACCTGACGGAGCGAGAGGCCGGACGGGAAGTCAACAGGAAGGAAGCATCATCATGGCGCGATTCAAATTCACGGCGTTGGATTCCCGGGGCAAGGAAGTGCTGGGCGAGATCGACGCCGACAACCAGGCGGCGGCGGTGGCGCGCATCCGGGAAAAACAGTATTTCCCGACCAAGGTCGAGGAGATGTCCGGCGGCGAAACGTCGCCCGCCAAGAAGGGCGGGGCGAAGAAAAGCGGCCTGCAGATGGAAATCAAGATGCCCAAGTTCCTGCAGGGCGGGGTGAAGGCCAAGCAGCTGACGACCTTCACGCGGCAGATGTCCACCCTGGTGAACGCGGGCCTGCCCCTGATGCGCGCGCTGCGCGTGCTGCAGCGGCAGGAAAAAAACGTCGCCCTGCGGGAGGCCGTGGGCCAGATGGCGGAAAGCATCGAATCCGGCAGCACGTTCGCGGAGGCGCTGGCGGCGCATCCGAAGATTTTCGACCGCCTGTTCGTGAACATGGTCAAGGCCGGCGAAATCGGCGGCGTGCTGGACGTGGTGCTGGCGCGCCTGTCGGAGTTCCAGGAGAAGGCCGAGAAGATCAAGGGCAAGGTCAAGAGCGCCATGACGTATCCGATCGTGGTGCTGGTCATGGCCCTGTCCATTCTGGGCTTCCTGCTGACCTACATCGTGCCCAAGTTCGCCGACATCTTCGGCGACCTGACGGGCGGCAAGATGCCGCCGCTGACGCAGTTCGTCATGGACGCCAGCAACGTGCTGGTGCACCGGTTCCCCGTCGTGCTGATCGTCCTCGTGGTGGTCGTCGTCGTCCTCAAGCTGCTGGCCAAGACGGAGAAGGGGCGGCTGGGCATCGACCAGTTCAAGCTGCACGCCCCCGTCTTCGGCACGCTGATCAGCAAAAACTCGATTTCGCGCTTCACGCGCACGCTGGGCACCCTGATGTCCGCCGGCGTGCCGGTGCTGCAGGCGCTCAACATCGTGAAGGAAACGGTGGGCAACGAGGTGATTTCCAAGGCCGTCGCCACGATCCACGACGCCGTGAAGGAAGGCGAAAACATGGCCCCGCCCATCGCTTCCTCGAAGGTGTTTCCGCCGATGGTGGTCAGCATGGTGGAGGTCGGCGAGGAAACCGGCGCCCTGCCGGACATGCTGATGAAGATCGCCGATTCGTACGACGACGACGTGGACAACGCCGTGGCCGCGATGACGTCGATCATCGAGCCGCTGCTGATCATTTTCCTGGCCGTGGTCGTGGGCACGATCGTGATCGCGCTGTTCATGCCGCTGGTCGGAATCATCGGCGGACTGAGCGGTTGATCCGCTCCCCGCGATTGGGCGTCCGGCCTCGGCCGGACGCCCGTTTTTCGTCCCGGGGCAGGCCCGGCAAAATGAAGGCTTGATTGTCGCGGGGGCCGAACGGTACAAGCATGGCCATTCGGAACTTTTGGAGGTAGACATGGCGTCGAGCGAATTGCGGTTTACCCGTTCCCATTGCTGGGTCCGGGAAGAGGACGGCGAGGTGGTGGCGGGCATCACGGACTACGCCCAGGAACAGATGTCGGAACTGACGTTCGTGGAATTGCCGGAGGTGGGCGAGCACGTGGAGGAAGAAGCGGAAGTGGCGGTGGTGGAATCCGCGAAGTCGGCCAACGACGTCTATGCGCCGCTGGCGGGAACGATCACGGCCGTGAACGAGGCGCTGGCGGAGCAGCCCGAGCTGGTGAACCACGATCCGTTCGGCAAGGGGTGGATCTTCAAAATGAAGCCGGACGATTGGGCGGACCTCAACGGGCTTCTGGATGCGGACGGCTACGAAGCCGAATTGCCGGACGAAGACGAATAGGCGCCGTTGCCCTCGCGGTCAGTCGGGAATGAACAGCTTCTGCCCGGCGAAAATGCTGTCGGGACTTTTCAGCTTGTTGGCGTCCACGATGGCGGAGGCCTTGACCTTGTAGGCCGCCGCGATCACGGAGAGCGTTTCGCCCGGCTGGACGACGTGTTCCCACCCCGAATGCGAGGCCGAGCGGGACGACGATTTCGCGCCTGAAGCGGACGGCTGGTTTTTCAGCAGGGCGGCCACTTTCTTTGCAATGTCGTCGTAGATTTCCTTCTTGTCCTGTGCCCGGGCGGCGTCGACGGCCTGGATTTGGCGCTGGACGGCATCCAACTGGGTCTGGAGCGCCTGCACCTGCGCCGCGGAGGCGTAGGCGGGCTGGCTCGAATACGCACTGGCCACGTCGCCTTGCACGCGGCCGATCTCCGCGTCGGAAGCGTCGAGCCTGGAATGCAGGCGGCGGATTTCCTCGCGCAGGTAGTTCACGTCGGCCTGCGTGGCCGTGGGAACGCCGGGATCTTCCTGCAGGGTGGTGCAGCCGGCGGCGGCGAAGGCCAGCCCGAGGGCCAGCGCAATGGGCGAATGGCGTTGTTTCATGGAGGCGGAGAATAGGATTTCCTGTGCCGCCGCGCAAGAAAATGAACGGATCGCCCGGAAACTTTTACGGGTTGTCGCCGGAAAGGTTGCGTTTGGAATGGGAGCTCCTTATAGTGATCGGTTCATGCATCGATTGCGTTCCATCGGAATGGTTTTCTGCCTGGCGGGGGCTCTGGGCCTGGCCCTGCCGGCCCCGGTTTCGGCCCAGGTTCGCATGCTGAAAGCGATGACCTATGCGGGGAAGCGCTACGTGGCCCTCAAGGATCTGGCCGCCATGTACGGGTTGCCGTTGGCCATGCCCGGAGGCAAGACGCTGCTGATCCGGGGACAATACACGAGCCTCCAGTTCACCGCCGATGGGCGACAAGCGAACCTCAATGGAGGTTTGGTTTGGCTGCATGCCCCGGTCACCAAGGTGGGCGGGCTTTGGTCGATCAGCGATGCGGACGCCCAATTCCTGATCGATCCCCTGGTCCGGCCTTCGGCCTATCTGGGAGCCCGCGGCGTCCGAACGGTCGTGCTCGACGCCGGCCACGGCGGCAAGGATCCCGGCACGATGGGACGCAGCGGCCTTCGGGAGAAGGATTTGGCGCTGGATATCGCTCTCCGCGCCAAGGCGCATCTGGCGGCGGCCGGCGTGCGCGTGGTCCTGACGCGCGCCACCGACCGTTTTTGGGAACTGGAAGATCGTCCCTATCTGGCGGCCCGCGGCGCAGGCGACGCCTTTGTGAGCCTCCATCTGAATGCAGCGGCTTCGCGGACGGTGCAGGGCGTCGAAACGTTCGTCACGGCGGTGGAGCATTATCCTCCCACGGCCGAATCCAAGTTGTCCGGCAAGTATCCCGCCGTGCCGAACAACCAGTTCAACCATTCGAACAGCGCTCTGGGGAGCCAGATTCAGCGGGCGCTGGTGGGCATCACGCGCGCGGAAGACCGCGGACTCAAGCGCGCGCGGTTCGTGGTGCTCCGGAATTCCGCGATGCCCGCCGCGCTGGTCGAATGCGGTTTCCTGTCGAATCCGAAGGAAGAGCAAAAGCTGGCGACGCCGTCCTACCGCGAAACGGTCGCCCAGGGAATCGCGCAGGGGATCTTGAATTATTTCGCCTTGGTGGGTCGTGCGAAGGTCGAACTCGGCGCGCCGCTGATCCAGGCGCCGACGCGCGTGGCCAAGTGGATTCCGCCTCCGCCGGCGCCCGCCCCCACGCCGATGGCCGCGCGCGCCTGGGGCGCGACGGCGGCCCCGGTCCCGGCCGTTTCCGTTCCGGCCCGCGCACCGGTCTCTGCGCCGGCCCCGGCGCCTGCGGCGGCCGTATCGGCCGATCCTTCGCCGGTTCCCGCGGAAGAACCTCCGGTCGCCGCCCCCCCGCCTCCGCCACCGCAGGATGTTCCGGCTCCGCCGCCGGCGCAGGTTTCGCCGCCGCCCGCCGTTCCGGCGATCCAAATTCCATCCCTTCAGGCCGTCGCTCCGCCCCCCTCGAAATTGTTGAACCCCAATTTGGCGACGCGTGCGCCGTAGGCGGAGTTTGGAACTTGTCCCGTTGAAGGAGTCCATGACATGAACAAAACCAGCCGGGATTTTCTGAAGCGTCTGATGTCCGCCATCTCCCCGTCCGGCTACGAGCTGGACGCCGTCCGGGTGTTCCGCAAGGAGGCCGAATCCTTCGCCGCCGAAGTCCGCACCGACGTGCACGGCAACGTCGACGTGGTGGTGAATCCCGGCGGTTCGCCGCGCGTCATGCTGGCGGGGCACTACGACGAAATCGGCTTCATCGTGACGCTGATCGATGCCCACGGCTATCTCTGGATTTCGCCGATCGGTGGATGGGATCCCCAGATCCCGCAAGGACAGCGCGTGGCGATCCGCACGGCGGCCGGCGTCGTGCCCGGCATCATTGGCAAGGTGCCGGTCCACGTGCAGAAGCCCGACGATCGGAACCGCGTGACGCCGCTGACGGACCTGTGGGTCGATATCGGCGCGAAAAACCGCAAGGAAGCCGAAAAATACGTGTCCGTGGGCGATCCGATGGTCATCGACCAGGGCCTCGCCGAAATGCCGAACGGACGGCTGGTGGGGCGCGCGTTCGACGATCGCGCCGGGGCGTTCGTGGTGCTGGAAACGGCCCGGCGGCTCGCGGAAACGCCGCCCCAGGCCGAAATCCATGCCGTCGGCACCGTGCAGGAGGAAATCGGCAGCCGAGGCGCCATCACCTCGTCGTTCGGCATCGCGCCGGACGTCGGCATCGCCGTGGACGTGACGTTCGCGACGGACCACCCCATGATGGATGCCGCCGAAAAGCGCGAAGGCAAGGTGACGCTCGGCGGCGGTCCGGTGCTGTCGCGCGGGGCCAACGTCAATCCCGTCCTTTACGAGCATTTGCTGAAGACGGCAAAAAAGAAAAAGATTCCGGTGCAGATCGTGGCCGACGGCCGCGCGACGCCGACGGACGCCGATCCCATCCAGATTTCCCGAGCGGGCGTGGCCGCCGCGCTCGTGAGCATCCCCCTGCGCTACATGCACACGCCCAGCGAAATCGTGGCCGTGGAAGATCTCGACCGAGCGGTCGAGCTGCTCGCGCACGCGATCGCGGCCATGAAGCCCGGGCAGAAGTGGATTCCGTTTTGAAAGACAATAAAGACCGCAAATGAACGCAGATGGACGCAAATGGATTAAGGGTTTGGACTTCATTTGCGAGAATTCGCGTCCATTTGTGGTTGCTAGATCGAGGAACAAGAGATGATCAAAGTCAAAGTGGTCGGTTGCGGGGGATACGGCGGCGTGGGAATCGTGGAGTTGCTCTTGCGGCATCCCGAGGCGAAGATCCAGACGCTGGTGGCGGCGACGGAAACGGGCATGCCGATGAGCGATCTCTACCCGCACCTGAAGGGGTTCTGCGACCTGCCGATCCTGAAGCCCGACGATCCGGCCGCGCAGGAGCCGGCCGACGTGGTCTTTTTCTCGACGCCCGACGGCGTCGGTATGGTGCAGGCCCCGGCCGAGCTGGCGCGGGGCGCGCGCGTGATCGACTACAGCGGCGATTTCCGCTTCGACAACGTCGAGGACTATGCCGAATACGCCCGCCGCATCGGCCGCGATCCCGTCCACAAGGTTCCGGAACTGCTTCCCCAGACCGTCTACGGTCTGCCCGAGCTGAACCGCAAGGCCTACGGCCAGGACCAGCGCCTTGTCGGCAACCCGGGTTGCTTCGCGATGAGCTGCCTGATCGGCCTCGCGCCGGCGGCGGCGGCCAAGTTGGTGGATTTCTCGAGCCTGATCTGCGACTGCAAGACGGGCGTGTCGGGCGCCGGCAAGAAGGCGACCCCCGCGCACCACTATCCCGCGCGCTACGAGAACATGGGGGCTTATCGACTGAGCGGCCACCAGCACGTGATGGAAGTCGAGCGCATGCTGGGCAAACTCGCGGGACAGAATCTGCAGGTGACCTTCACCGCGCAGGTCGTGCCCGTCTGCCGCGGCATCCTGAGCTGCCTCTACGGCACGCTCCGCGACGGCATCGGCCTGCCGCAGGTCCGGGAGGCCTATTCCCAATTCTACCAGGACAGCCCCTTCGTGCGGCTTTACGACTCCAAGGCCGCGATCGGCACCGTCCACGTGCGCGGCACCAACTTCTGCAACCTGATCGTGGACGTCGATGAGCGCACGCGCCGCCTGCGCGTGGTCTCGCACATCGACAACCTCATGAAAGGACAGGCCGGCAACGCCTTGCAGAACATGAACCTGATCTGCGGCTTGCCCGAGAATACCGGGCTGGACCATCCTGGCTCCTATCCGTAAACTGCACGCGAAAGGAGAGGACCATGAAAGAACTCTCGTTGATCTTCGGTTTGCTTCCGCTCGCGGCCTTCGCCGCCGTCGGCCCCCAGGTCACCATCTACAACGATGGCTTCGCCACCGTGAAGGAAGACCGGACGCTCTCGCTCGCGGAGGGCGACTCGGAAGTCCGCGTGACGGACATGTCGCGCCAGCTCGAACCCGATTCCGTCATGTTGCGCGAACTGTCCAAGGATTCCTTCGGCGTGAAAATCCTGGAACAGAGCTTCATCAACGACCCGCTGACCGAAGGCCTCTTGCTCTACCAGATGGAAGGCAAGACCCTGCGCTTCGAGGAGAAGCGAGAGGACGGCACGGTCAAGGCGCACGTTGGCAAGCTGATCCGCAGCGGCTACGTCCCCGGCGGCGGCTCCGAGCAGCCCATCGTCGAGGAGGAGGGCGCGGTGCGGTTTTCGCTGCCGGGCCAGCCCGTATTCGAGGGCATCGATCCCAACGCTTTCTTGAAACCTTCGCTCGTGTGGCAGATCGCCTCGAAGAAGGCGGGAGAGTGCCCGATCGAAGTCGCCTACGTCACTGCCGGCATGAGCTGGGAGGCTACCTACAGCCTGGTCGCTCCTGCCGAAGGCAGCGACATGTTCGACGTGTCCGGCTGGATTTCCTTGCGCAACGGCACCGGCAAGGATTTCGTGGACGCCGAGGTCAAGCTGATTGCCGGCGACGTGCGGAAAGAACGTCCCGAGGTTGCAATGATGGGAGGAAGATCTCGCCGGAATATGTCATTTGCCGCAGCCGAAGCCATGCCCGAGGAGCGGGCGTTCGACGAATTCCATCTCTACACCTTGCCCCGGCCGGTGCTGCTGCGGAACAACGAGCTGAAGCAGGTCGAGTTCATCCGCGCCAATGGGGTAAAGGGCAACCGCTACTACGTCTACAACCCGATGGTTGGTTACCGCTGGGGCGGGGGACGCAACGAGGATCCCGACTACGGGATTCAGGCAGACAAGAAGGTCGGCGTGCGGATCGAGATTTCGAACAGCGAAACGAACCAGCTGGGCGTGCCGCTTCCGAAGGGCCGCATGCGGCTGTACCGCACGGATTCGGTGGATGGCCGCCGCGAATTTACCGGCGAAAACCAAATGGACCACCTGCCCAAGAACGAGCTGCTCAAGCTCGACATGGGCAATGCCTTCGACCTGGTCGGCGAACGCAAGCGCGTGGACTTTACGGTGGACAGCACTGGGAAGAAGATGACCGAATCGTTCGAGATCAAGCTGCGCAACCGCAAGGAGGCACCGGTCGAGATCCGCGTCGTCGAGCCGCTGTACCGCGGCGCAAATTGGAAGATCACGGCCAAAAGCCTGGATTTCGCCAAGATCGATTCGAACACCGTCGAATTCCGCGCGCCGGTGCCGGCGGACAAAGAGACGGTGGTGGCCTATACGGTGCAGTATTGGTGGTAAAGGGGGCGAGTGGGAGGCATGAACATGGATTTAAAGCTGAAAACGATTTCCGCCGCGCTGGCGCTGGTTTTGCTGGCTACGCCGGGATTCTGCGCGCCAACCATCCAGCACGAGCCGATTGCCGTGGCGGAAAAAGGCCAACCGCTGGGCGTGAGGGCCACGGTGCGCGATGCGGGCGCCCGCGTGGAAACCGTTTCACTCTATTATGCGGCCTCGCGGGGCATGGCGCCGTTTCGCGCCCCCATGTCGAGTTCCGGGGCCGGAATTTGGTATGCGACGATTCCCGCCCATATGGTCGGTCCCGGCGCGCAGATGTTCTACTACGTCCAGGCCGAAAACGCGGACGGCGAAACGCGGGAGACGGATTGGCTGACCGTGAAGGTCGTGGAGTCCGGGTTGGCCCCGGAAGCGATTCCCTCCGCAAGCGCCGTGGCCCGGGAGGCCCGGCAGCAGGCCGTTCCCGCGAAAACGGGAACCCTCGCGCCGGCCCCCGCGCCCAAGACCGGCAAGTCGAAATACCTGATCCCGGCGGCGATCATCGTCGGCGGGGCCGTCGCCGTGGGCGGCGCGCTGGCGATTGCCACCTACGACAGCGGCGGAGGCGGCGGCGATTCGACGACGGTCACGAACGGCAACTACGGCGGCACCTACAGCTATTGCTTCGAGCCGACGTCGGTCTCGAATGCGACGGCGGTTTGCGACAGCGGACTGGTGAGCGTCTATGTGGATGGAGGAAACGTCGAAATCGTCGGGCTATGGAGTTCCGAGGTGCTGCGCACGACGCTGAACGGAAGCGTATTTTCCGCCGCCAAATCGGTATCCGCTACCCCGATTTTTCCGGCGGCCTATTTGATCGTCTCCGGCGAAATCAACGGCGATTCCTGCACGGCCACCGTCAACGGCTATTCGACGGAATCGAAAAACCCCGGCAATTTCACGGGCCGGTTCGATGCGACCAAGAGGTGAGGCATGCCAAAGACGATGTTTCTGGAATTGGCGGAGAAAAGACGAAGCGTGCGGGCCTACAAGCCCGATCCCGTGCCGGAAGAACTGCTGCAGACGGTGTTGGAAGCCGGGCGGCTCGCCCCCTCGGCCGTGAACAAGCAGCCGTGGCGGTTCATCGTGGTGCGCAGCGAAATGGGCCGGCGCGCCCTCGGTTCCGCCTACGCCCGCGAATGGTTCTGGAAGGCGCCCGTCGTGATCGCCGTCTGCATTTCGCCCAACGAGGCCTGGACTCGATCCTACGACGGCAAGAACTACGCCATGGTCGACGGCGCGTTGGCCATGGACCACATGCAGCTGGCTGCCGCCGAATTGGGGCTGGGCACCTGCTGGATCGGCGCGTTCGATCCGTCGGCGGCCCGTGAAATCCTCGGCCTGCCCGACGGCGTCGAAGTCGTCGGCATGACCCCGCTGGGGTCCCCCGACGTCGAAGCCAATCCACGCGTGCGCTCCCGCCGGCCGCTCGGCGAGATCGTCATGAAGGAACGTTGGGGCTGAACCGCCAGATGCAAACTACGAAACACGCGAAAAACACGAAAAGGATCAAAAGTATTATTTTCGCGAGTTTTGCGTGTTTCGTCGTTCATTCCGGCTCCCGGATTTCGGGGTTTTATGCCTGATTTCGAACTGGTTTCGGACTACCGGCCGACGGGCGACCAGCCCGAGGCCATCGCCGCGCTGGTGGAGGGGTTCCGATCCGGCAAGCGCTTCCGCACGCTGGAAGGCGTGACGGGCTCGGGCAAGACCTTCACGATGGCCAACGTGATCGCGCAGCTGGGCCGGCCCACGCTGGTCGTCTCGCACAACAAGACGCTGGCCGCGCAGCTCTACGCCGAGCTGAAAGAGTTTTTCCCCCGAAACGCGGTCGAGTATTTCGTGAGCTACTACGACTACTACCAGCCCGAAGCCTACATCCCGCAGACGGACACCTACATCGAGAAGGACGCCAGCATCAACGAGGAGATCGAGCGCCTGCGGCTGGCGGCGACGGATGCGCTGATCAACCGCGAGGACGTCGTCATCGTGGCCTCGGTCTCGTGCATCTACGGCTTGGGGTCGCCCGAAGACTACCGCGACATGCTAATCACCCTGCGCGTGGGGGCCGAGCTGCCCCGCGAGGAAATCATGCGCAAGCTGGTGGACGTGCAGTATGCCCGCAACGACGTCGCGACCCTGCCGGGCACGTTCCGGGCGCGGGGCGACGTCCTGGACGTCTTTCCGGGCTACAGCAAGGACGGCGTCCGCGTGGAATTCTTCGGCGACCGAATCGAAAGCCTGCGGCGCATCGATCCGCTGACGGGCAAGACGCTCCAGACTCTCGACCACACGACGATTTCCCCGGCCAAGCATTTCGTCATGCCCGCCGAAAAACTGGTTCCCGCCAGCGAGCGCATCCACGCGGAAATGGAAGCGCGCGTGGCGGAGCTGGAAGGGCAGAACAAATTGCTCGAAGCCCAGCGCCTGCGCCTGCGCACGACCTTCGACCTGGAAATGATCCGCGAAGTGGGCTATTGCAGCGGCATCGAGAATTATTCGGGGCCGCTCTCCGGCCGGCCGCGCGGGTCGCGGCCCTACACCCTGATCGATTTCTTCCCGAAGGATTTCCTGACGGTCGTGGACGAGTCGCATGTGACGCTCTCGCAGGTCCGGGGCATGTTCAATGGCGACCAGGCGCGCAAGCGCACGCTGGTGGAACACGGCTTTCGCCTGCCTTCCGCGCTCGACAACCGGCCCATGGACTTCGACGAATTCATGTCCGTGACGGGGCCCATGCTGTTTACGTCCGCCACGCCGGGGCCGCTGGAAGCCCGTCTCGCCGGCGAATCCGTGAGGCAGGTCATCCGCCCGACGGGCATCCTCGATCCCATCGTGGAGGTGCGGCCGCTGAAGAACCAGGTGGACGACCTGATCGAGGAAGTCCGGAAATGCGCCGATCGCAAAGATCGCGTGCTGGTCACGACGCTGACGAAGAAGACCGCGGAGGATCTCTCGGCCTATCTGCAGAACATCGGCATCCGGTCGAAATACCTGCATTCCGACATCACCGCCCTGGACCGCGTGGCGATCTTGCGCGGCCTGCGCAAGGCCGATTTCGACTGCCTGATCGGCATCAATCTCCTGCGCGAAGGCCTCGATCTGCCCGAGGTGGCGCTGGTCGCCGTGCTGGACGCGGACAAGGAAGGCTTTCTGCGCAGCGAGACCTCGCTGATCCAGACCGCGGGCCGCGCGGCGCGGCACCTGGAAGGGCGCGTAATCCTCTATGCCGACCATATCACCGATTCGATGAAGCGCATGATCGATTTGACGCAAGAGCGGCGGCGCGTCCAGGAGGCCTACAACCTGGCCAACGGCCTCACGCCGACCAAGATCGAAAAGGCCATCAGCGAAAGTCTCGCCCAGACCGAAAGAGCCCGGGAGACCGAGGAAATGGTGGTGCGCGAGGCGGGCGAGGACTACGACGTGGTCCGCGCCGTTGCCGAGATGGAACGCGAGATGGCCGAAGCGGCCGAGGCCATGGAGTTCGAACGCGCCGCGATCCTGCGCGACCAGATCTACGAGCTGAAAAAATCCGAAAACCCCTTCAAAGGCGCCGTCCAAGTCAAAAAACGAAAGAAAATCGCGTACCATCCGGGCAAGGGACGACCCGGCCGCCGGAGAAAACGGTGACCTCTACCCATTCCGGGGTCAGCCCTTAAGGAATAAGGATGGCGCCTGTTAACTTGATTCTTAAGGGCTGACCCCATAGGAGAAACCATGAGCGAAGACGTGATGCCGCTGGAACAAAATCCGGAAATCCGCGAACTGATCGCGCGCGCGCTGGCCGAGGACGTCGGCTCGGGCGACGCGACGACGCTGGCGCTGGTGGATGCGGAATCGACGGCCAGCGCCCGCCTCGTGGCGCGGCACGAAGTCGTGCCCGCCGGCATGGGAATCGCGGCCGAGGTCTTCCGGCAGGCCGATCCGCGCCTGCACTGCGAGATCCTGTGCCCCGACGGCCAGCCGGTGGGGCCGGGGACGGCGCTGTTGCGCGTGTCGGGCCCGGCGCGGGCCCTGCTGACGGCGGAGCGGACGGCGCTGAACTTGGCGCAGCGCATGACGGGGATCGCCACGGCCACCGAGTGCCTGGTGCGGATCGTGGCCGACTACGGCACGCTGATCCTCGATACGCGCAAGACCGCGCCTGGGCTGCGGCGTCTGGACAAGTATGCCGTCCAATGCGGCGGCGGCACCAACCACCGCATCGGCTTGCACGACGCGATCCTGATCAAGGACAACCATCTCGCGTTCTGGCGACAGAAGAACCGAGGCACGCTGGCCGACGCGGTCCGCGCGGCGCATCATACCTATCCGGGGCTGAAAATAGAGATCGAGGTGGATACGCTCGACCAGCTCAAGGAAGCGTTGTCCGGTCGACCCGACTGGGTGTTGCTGGACAACATGTCGCCGGCGACGGTTGCCGAGGCCGTCGCGATCTGCAACGGCGCCTGCAAGACCGAGGCCTCCGGCGGCATCACCAAGGAATACGTGCGGGAATACGCCCGCGCCGGCGTCACCGCCATCTCCATCGGCGCGCTGACTCATTCCGTCCAGGCGGCGGACTTGGCGCTGGATTTCGATTGAAAACGCGGTAGGCTTCCAACGAACGAGCAAAGGCGCCACGTGAAATTCGGATATCCATGTCGGTGGCTGGCGGAGACGGAATCCACGAACGACGTGGCCCGCGAATGGGCGTTGGCGGGAACTCCCGCGGGCGCGGTGGTGGTTGCCGCCCGCCAAACGCGCGGGAGGGGCCGCCGCGAACGCATTTGGGAATCCCCTCCGGGCACAGGCCTCTATGCGTCGTTTGTTCTTCGCCCCGGTTGGCTGGCGAAAAAAGCCCCGCATCTCGCGATTCTGGGCGGCATGGCGGCGTTTCGCGCCCTTGAAAAGGCCGGCGTGAAACATTTGCGCGTCAAATGGCCCAACGACATTCTCGCCCAGGGCCGGAAAATCTGCGGGGTGCTCACCGAGCCGCGCATCGGAAAAGACCGCATCGAATTCGCGGTGCTGGGCATCGGCATCAACGTGGGACAGGAAGCGAAGGATTTCACGCCAAACCTGCGGGAAACCGCGACCTCATGCGCGCTCGAAGGACGGGCCATTTCAGTAACCCGCATGCTGGAGTTGCTGGCGGAATCCCTGGAAGAGGTTTACCGGACGCCCTTCGAAACCCTTTGCGCCGATTGGGTCGCCGCGGGCGCCCGGGAAGGAGAACCGGAAATATGAGCGTATTGGCGATCAACATCGGGAATTCCCGCACGGCGGCGGGTTGGTTTTCCAAAGGCAAGATCCGGCGATCGGTCCGTTTCGAAAACGTCACCCCGGTCATTCTGGAGGCCGTGGCCAACGACGAAATGCCCGACGGCATTTGCCTGGGGTCCGTGGCCCCGAAACGAAACAAGGCATGGGCCCAGCTCGTGAAAATAGTCTTCCCGAAGGTGCCCGTCCTCTGGGTGGATTCCAAACTGGATTTCGGCATCGGCGTGGATTTGAAGCGGCCCGACCAAACCGGTCACGATCGCTTTGCAAATGCGGTAGCCGGCGCGGAATTATGCGGAACGCCGTGCATCGTGTGCGATTTCGGTACGGCGACGACGTTCAATCTGGTTTTGCCGAAGCGCGGGTTTTCGGGCGGGGTGATCGCGCCCGGCTTCGGGATGTGGTTCGACGCGCTGGCCCGGACGGCGCAGTTGCCGAGACTGAAGCCGGGCGGCGTCAGGCTGAAGACCGGCCGCAACACGGAAGAGGCCATGCGCCTGAGCGCGCGCTGGGGCTATCGCGGCATGGTGACGGAAATCCTGTGGCAACTCTCCAAAGCCTGCGGAAAGAAGGATCCCTGCGTCTGCGCGACCGGCGGCTACGCCAAGCAGGTTCTGGCCGACGCCGGACTCAAAATCCCGACGTATCCCGATTTGACCCTCCACGGCCTGGCTCGCATTTATGAGCGCAACACCTTGGATGGATCAATGGTTCTGCGACCCAGAGGCATTGCGCGGACGAACCGGATGGGCTAGGATGGCGGGCGTATGAATGGTTGGAAGTTCACGCAAAGAATTTGCCTGATCCTCATTGGATTTCTCCTGGCGGGCATCGTGCTTAAGCTGTTTCTGCCGAAGATCGAGCTTCAAAAAGAATTGCGCGCGCGGGAAGCGGAGTTGCGGGTTGACATCCAGAGGGAGGCGGAGGCGTTGCGGATGCTGAAGCTAAAGCAGGAAAAGCTGCAGACGGATACTCGCTTCATCGAAAAGATCGCGCGGGAAGACCTGGGCTACGCCAAGCCGGGGGAAACGGTCTTTCGTTTCGTGGACGAAGATAAGCCGTAGCGGGCGGCGGCCCATTTCAATTCGCCGGCGATGGCGAGATCGAGGGTGCGGGGACGCAGGGCGCGGGGGACGATGGAATGGGTGTAGGTTTCGACTTCGCAGAACGTTTTCCGCGCATTTGAAAAGAACGCCGGAGTCAGATTGGCACGCGTGGAGCGCAGGGGGCCAGTGCCTTTCCAGGTCAGGGGCACGTGGTAGTGGGTGTGCACGACGGCTTTTTCCGGCAGTCGGGGCAAGGCTTTCAGGGCGGGGTCAAGATCGGGCCAGGCGCCGATAATCTTTCTGTCAAGGGCGGCGCGGGTCTGGTGGAGATAGCGGGGTTCGACAAAGGGCGTCAGGGCGGCGCGCGCATCGGGCGTATTGTCGCATTCGATGGCGGCGGAGAGCTGCGCGCGGACGATGCGCGTCCAATCGAGGTCTTCGATGGAACGGAAATCGACGGCGGCGTGGCAGGTATCGAGGCACCAGCCGATTTCGGGGCCGGCGGTTTCGACCAGAGGATCGAACAGGTCCCAGGCGCATCCCGGCTCGGGCTCGACCGCGATGCGGATGCGGCGGCCGGCCGTTTCGTAGATTTCACGGCACCCCTCGGCGGCGCGTCTCAGATTTTTCAAAGCCCGCCGTCCGTCGTCGGCGGTTTTCCAATCGGGCCGCCAGCCGCCGGGCACGGTCGTGAGCGTGGCGGCGCCGCCGGTGGGAATCAGATCGGCGAGGAGACGGGCGACCAGAAGCGTGTAGGCGAGGCGGTCGGGGCTGCGCCAATCGGGCCGATAGACGGCGGCTTTGACGGCGGCCGAATGGAAATCGCCGAAGGGGAAGGCGTTGATTCCGGCGACAAAGCAATCGTGATCGCGGAGCCAGGCGCGAACGGCGTCGCGGCGGCGGGGCTCGGCCAATTCGAGGGCGGTCCGGTAGCCGAGGTGGAGGCTGAGGGGAAACGGACGGTCGGGGGCCACGAGTTTCTTCACGGTGAGGGCGTGGACGGAGAGCGCGTTCCGAACCGCCTGCCAGTTCGATCCGGGGTGGACATTCAGGCAATAGGGGATGGGATAGGGAGACGAGGATTTCAATATCCAATATCCAATGTTCAATATCCAATATTCAAGGGAGCAACCACAAGAGGGTCATTTCCAGTCGGCCAGTGCGGCGATGCAATCGGCCATCAGGGTTTCATCGACGGCATGCAGTTCAACGCGCGCGCCCAGCGGCGAGGGGAAAGTCAGCGTCAATTCGCCGCCGAGATGGGCGCGGAATTCCTCGAGGCCGGCGAGAACAGCGAGACGTCCGCGCCGATCGGTTTGGGACAATTCCGGCGCAAAAACGGGCAAGCCGCAGGCGCGGAGGGTTGAAACAAGGCGGCAAGCTTGTTTTTCAGGGAGCCGGCCGAGGCACGAGGCATAGAGGGCATCGAGGGCAATGCCGACGGCGACGGCGTGGCCGTGCGACAGGCGGTGTTTCGAGAGCAATTCGAGCTTGTGGCCTGCCCAATGGCCGTAGTCGAGCGGTCGCGCGGTGCCGAGTTCGTAGGGATCGCCCGAGGTCGCGATGTGCTCGAGGTGCAGCAGGGCGCAGCGCTGGAGGATGCGGCGGATGGCCGGCAGGTCGCGCCGGCGGATCTTCGGCGCGGCGCGTTCGATGGCGCGGAAGAAGGCGGCATCCTTGATGGCGGCAACCTTGACGGCTTCGGCGATGCCGTCGAGCAACAGCGGCAAGGACAGCGCCTCCAGAAAAACGTCGTCGTTCAGGACGGCCCAGGGCGGGGCGAACGTGCCGAGGAGGTTTTTGGCGCCCGCGTAGTTGATGGCGTTCTTGACCCCGACGCCGGAATCGCACTGGGCGAGGGCCGTGGTAGGCACGCGCACGAGGCGCACACCCCGGTGAAAGAGAGCCGCGGCCAAACCGGCGGCGTCGAGGAACGCTCCGCCGCCGACCGCGATGCAGAAGGAATGGCGGCAGATGTTCCCGGCGCGCAGCGCCGCGAGCATCCGGCGGAGAGGCGCGGCCGACTGCTTGATTCCTTCGCCGCCGGGCAGGACCAAGGGCGGGCGCACGAGTTGCAGGGCCTTCGCGTGGGCGGCGAAATAGGCGGCGATTTGTTCCGGCAGCTTGGGAAATGCCGCGACGACGCCTTGGTCCAGCAAGACGAGGCACCGGGAGCGGCGAACGCCGTCGCCGCGCGTCAGCGCATCGCGCAGCGCGCGGTTGCGCGGGGAAAACAGATGCCGGGTATAAACGACGGGAAAGTCGTGGCGGACGACGATGCGTTGGACATGGATGGTCATGGGAGCGGATTTCCTCTTTTGGATGGAAGCGCTCCGCCGGGCCATGGGGTTCACGCCGGTTTCCAGGAATCCTTTAGGGTGACGGTCCGGTTGAAGACGGGCGCGCCGGGCCGGCTGTCCGGATCGGCGGAAAAATAGCCGACGCGCTCGAACTGGAACCGGTCGCCGGGTTGGGCGTCGGCCAGGCTTGGCTCGACGAGGGCCTGGACGATTTTCAGCGAATTGGGATTCAGGTGCGACTTGAAATCGACCTCCTTGTCGCCGTCGGGCTCGGGGACGCGGAAGAGGCGGTCGTAGAGGCGGACCTCGACGGGTTTCGCGGCATGGGCCGGCACCCAGTGGATGGTGGCCTTGACCTTGAGGCCGGCGTCCATCGGCGCGAACGTGCCGCGCACGGCGGTCACCCGGCCGGCGTTGTCCTTTTCGACGCCGGTGCAGGTGAGGAAACCGGCGTTGCGGAGGCGGACGGCCTTGCCGGGGCTGAGGCGGAAATACTTGGGCGGAGGCGCCTCGGCGAAGTCCTCGCGCTCGATGAACAGCTCGGGGCCGAAAGGAATGTCGCGTTCGCCGGAGGCGGGATCTTCGGGGTTGTTCGCGCCGCGCACGGCGGCGGGCAGGTCCTGCGGATTCTCGACGACGACGCGCAGGGGATCCAGCACGGCCATGGCGCGGCGCGCGGTCTTGTTGAGATCGTCGCGGATGCAGTGATCGAGCAGGGCGACGTCGGTGAGGGAATCGTATTTGGTGACGCCGACGCGTTCGCAGAATTCGCGGATGGCGGCCGGGGGCACGCCGCGGCGGCGGAGGCCGCAGAGCGTGGGCAGGCGGGGATCGTCCCATCCGTTCACGAGATGGAGTTTCACCAGTTCGAGCAGCTTGCGCTTGCTCATGACGGTATAGGTCAGCGAGAGGCGCGCGAATTCCATCTGCCTGGAAGGGAACAGGTTGCAGTTTATGATGACCCAGTCGTAGAGGGGGCGGTGCACTTCGAATTCAAGGGTGCACATCGAGTGGGTGATTCTTTCGAGGGCGTCTTCGATGGGGTGGGCGTAGTCGTACATCGGATAGATGCACCACTTGTCGCCGGCGTGGGGATGGGCGGCGTGGAGGATGCGGTAGATGACGGGGTCGCGCATGTGGAGATTGGGCGAAGCCATGTCGATCTTGGCGCGCAGGACCTTGGCGCCATCCGGAAACTCTCCCGCGCGCATGCGCTGGAACAAGTCGAGATTCTCCTCGGGCGAGCGCTTGCGGAAAGGCGATTCCTTGCCGGGCTCGGTGGGAATGCCGCGGTAGTCCTTCCACTGCTCGGCGGTCAGTTCGCAGACGTAGGCCTTGCCGTCGCGGACCAGGCCGCAGGCGAGATCGTACATCTGCTCGAAGTAGTCCGAGGCGTGGTAATAGTGCGGACCCCAGTCGAAGCCGAGCCAGCGGACGTCTTCCTTGATGGAATCGGTGTATTCGACGTCTTCCTTGACCGGGTTGGTGTCGTCCATGCGCAGGTGGCATTCGCCGCCGTTTTCGAGCGCCATGCCGAAATCGAGGCAGATGGCCTTGGCGTGGCCGATGTGGAGATAGCCGTTGGGCTCGGGCGGAAAGCGCGTGACGACCTGGCCGCCGTATTTGCCCGTGCGGGCGTCTTCCGCGATGATTTCGCGGATGAAATGCATGTTCTTGGCCGGGGTTTCCGGCGTGGAGGAGACGGAGGCGTTCATGCTTCACCCTTGGCTTGATCCATGGCTTTCTTGCGCGAAAAGAAGGCGGCGGCCTTTTTCCGGATGGAAGCCAGGCGGGGATGGTTGGATTCCTTGATGGCGGCGCCGAACGCGGCCAGCAGGTCGCCGGCGTTGCCGGGCAGATTCGTGGGGACTTCGATGGCGACGGCGACGTGATGGTCGCCGGTGCGGTTGCCGCGGACGTCGGGCAGGCCCAGGCCGCGCAGGACAAAGACTTTCCCGGGCTGGGTGCCGGCGGGAATTTTCAGGGGCACGTCGCCGCGGAGGGTGGGCACCTGGACTTCGCCGCCGAGCGCGGCGATATGGAAGGGAATGGGGATTTCGCAGTGGGTATCGAGTCCGTCGCGGGAAAACAGGTCGTGTTCCCGCACGTGCAGGACGACGAACAGGTCGCCGGGGGGACCGCCGCGGGAGCCGCCCTCGCCCTTGCCGGCCAGCCGCATGCGCGAGCCGGTATCGACGCCGGCGGGGATGTTGAGATTGATCTTGCGCGCGACCTTGGCGCGGCCTTCGCCGTTGCATTTGCGGCAGGGGTGGCGGATGAATTCGCCGGTGCCGCCGCAATGGGGGCAGGGCTGGCGGATCTGGAAAAAGCCGTTGGAACTGACGACCATGCCGCGGCCCCCGCATTTGGAGCAGGTTTCGCGCTGGCTGCGTTCATCGGCGCCGGTGCCGCCGCAGGCCGCGCAATCTTCGACGACCTGGATGGATAATTCGCGCTGGGAACCGAAGGCGGCTTCTTCAAAGTCGATTTCAAGATCGTAGCGGAGGTCGGAACCGCGCGCGCGGCCATCGCGGTCGCGTCCGCCGCCGCCCATGCCGCCGCCAAACAGGCTTTCGAAGAAGCTGCCGCCCAAGCCGCCGCCCCCGCCGCCGAACGCGGAAGCGAAGGCGCGCATGGCTTCTTCCAGATCGATATGGCCAGCGCCGCCGAAACCGCCATGACCGTTGCCGCGTTCGAAGGCGCCCCATCCGTACTGGTCGTAGCGCTGGCGCAGCTCGGCGCTGGACAAAATCTCGTAGGCCTCGGTGGCCTCCTTGAATTTCTCCTCGGCCTCCTTGTCGCCCGGATTCCGGTCCGGGTGGTATTTCATCGCCGACTTGCGGTACGCCTTCTTGACGTCGTCATCGGAAGCGTCGCGGGAAATGCCCAAGACTTCGTAGCAATCGCGTTTTTGGCTCATGGGAATGCGGGGGGCCCTTACTCGCCGGGGCCGGAAGAAACGACGACCTGCGCGGCGCGCAGGAGCTTGTCGCCGAGCTGGTAGCCTCGCCGGGTTTGGACGACCACATGGCCTTCGGGCACGTCGTCGGAGGGCAGATGGGTAATGGCCTCGTGGAGATGGGGATTGAAGGCGGCGCCTTCGGCGTCGATGGCCTGCACGCCGGTTTTCTCGAGGGCGGAGCGGAGCTGGTTGCAGATGATCTGGAAGCCCTCGGTGAACGCGGCAGGCGCGCCGTTCTTGGCGCTGTCGGCCAGACCGAGCTCGAAGTGGTCGAGGACCGGCAGGAGTTCGAGGACGAGTTTCTCGCTGGCGAAGACGATCCAATCCTTCTTTTCGCGGTCCATGCGCTTGCGGTAGTTGTCGAAATCGGCCTGGAGGCGAAGCAAGCGTTCTTTGAGCACCTCTTCGGGGGAAAGAGGGGATTCGGGCGCCGGAGCGGCGGGGGGGGCTTCAGGCGCGGGGGACGAGGAATCGACCGCCGGCCGATTGGGATCTTCGGCGGGCGCGGGGGCGGCGGGTGTAGGAGGGGGTTGCTGGTGGGTCATTTCAGGGGGGCAACGATACGCAGGAATGGGGATTTCGTCAATCCGGCGTCGACAATGGCAGAGAAATGGAATTGCCTTGGGTTCTACCTTCTGGGCTCTCGCTCG
The DNA here is from genome assembly GCA_050176815.1 of Kiritimatiellia bacterium. Classification (GTDB taxonomy): domain Bacteria; phylum Verrucomicrobiota; class Kiritimatiellia; order CAIQIC01; family Lenti-01; genus Lenti-01. The sequence continues at coordinate 12,481 of JBFXHR010000023.1, read as the reverse complement.
CGCTTGCAAGGGAACGGATTTTGTCTATGATGGGCACGCAATTCGGAACTATCGAAGAATGAAGGCTGGAACAAAGACGGTGGTCGTCGTAGGTGCGGGCTTCTACGGCTCGGTGATGGCGGAACGATTTGCCAATGAGCTGGGCTGGAAGGTCCTGGTGCTGGAAAAGCGCAACCACGTGGGGGGAAACTGTTGGTCGTGTCCGGATCCCGATACGGGGATCGAGGTGCACACCTACGGGCCGCACATCTTCCACACGTCGCACGAACAGGGCTGGAAGTATCTGAACCGGTTCGCATCGTTCAACAACTACCGCCACACGGTATGGGCCGCACGCAGGGGCAAGGTGTATCCGCTGCCCTTTGGCTTGGCGGCCATCAATCTGCTGCTGGGGCGGCGCCTGTCGCCCCCCGAAGCCCGGGCGTGGGTACAGTCGGAAGTGGCCAAGGAAGGCATCGTCGAGCCGAGGAATCTCGAAGAAAAGGCGCTGTCCTTGGTGGGCCGAACGCTCTACGAGGCCTTCGTGAAGGAATACAACGAGAAACATTGGGGGAGGAAACCCACGGAATTGCCGGCCTACATCATTACGCGGCTGCCGGTGCGCTACACGTACAACGTGGGATACTACAACGACCGGTGGGAAGGCATTCCCGTCGGCGGCTATGGCGCGATCTTCAACAAACTGCTGCATCACCCCAACATCGAAATCCGGCTGAACACCGATTACTTCGCGACGAGGGAATCGTTGCCTGCCCACGACCTGATGATCTACACCGGGCCGATCGACCGATTCTTCGACTACAAGCACGGGCGGCTCGGGTGGCGATCGGTCCGGTTCGACAAGCAGGTGTTGGATATGGAAGATTTCCAGGGAACTTCCGTGATGAACGAATGCGACGGCGACGTGCCCTATACCCGGACCCACGAATTCAAGCATTTCACGCCGGCGCTGACGTCCAAGAAGACCGTTGTTTTTCGCGAATACTCGTTTGCGCCGGGACCGGAGGACGACGTGTACTATCCCGTCCGCACGACGTCGGATCTGGCCATCCACTCCAAGTATATGGACGAGGCGCGCCGCGTTCCCCACGTGCTGTTTGGCGGGCGCCTCGGCGCCTACGCCTATCTCGACATGGAAAACACCGTCAGCACCGCACTGGAAAAATTCGACGAAATCAAGACGGGGGTGGCCGCCGGCCGAATCGGCGCCTGAGGATCGAAGGGATTTGGCGGCAGATGCGCGCCCCTCGGGGCAGGGCGCGGCCAAGGGCGGATCGTTCCCAAGCCGTGGCCGGCAAGTTGGCGGCGCGGATGTCTTCCAGGAGGGATGAGCGATCGAGCCAGTCTTGCTGGTTGAAGAATGTGTAGTGGTGGACCACGGCGTGGGCGGCCAGAACGACCAGCTTCTGGTTTTCCGCGATCCACTTTCCCCAGCCGACCTCGTCCTGTTCTTGGACGCCGCCGATTTCCTGCCAATGGCGATAGTCGTAGCAGATGCAATTGATGCTGAAGCGGGCATGGAACGGAATCCATTTTCCGACGGCCTTCTCGCGGACTCGACGGTTGGCGTCGTCGAGGTCCAGGAATCGCCGAATCATCCATTCGGCGAGATGAGGGTAGAACCAAACGGGTCCATCGGCGGCGGGGGTATGGGCGGCGCGAGGGAGTTTCAGATAGGCTTCGCGCATGTCCGGAAACGTGTTCAGCAATTGCCAGCACCCGAGTCCATTGTTGGGAATGGCGGCCGTAACCAGCGAAAGATCGGTCCGATCCCGGTGCGCCTCGTAGGCTTCGGACAACATGCGATCCCAGTCGGAGGAGACAAAGGTGTCCTCATCGATCTTGAAATAGAGGGATTCGGGATATCGGCGGATGCACTCGTTCTGGAGATTGGAAATGAACCATCCGCGCCCGCGGGGACCGGAAACAAGGTCCCACGGCATATCGGGATGGGCCGCCATGATCCGCCGCACGTAGCGAAGATGCCGGCCTTTCACGCCGTTCAACAGCAGGACCACCCGGTCGAAACGCCGGATGGATCCACCCTGGATCAGCATGTCCATGCAGAGTTTGAAGCAGTCCAGCCGGTGGCTGGTCAGGATCATAAGGATTTTCTTCATAATCGGACGAAATTCAGTATGATGCTAACACGATGGGCAGAGAACACAAAGGCGATTGTCGCGGATGGGGTTTGGCGCACCGCTGCCGCGAGTTTTTGACGATTCTTGGCATTTGCACGCTATGGGCTTCCGCTTTCCTGGGCGTTTTGCGGGAAGCGAGCAATCGGCAGGATCTTTTTTGGGGACGCGCGGACACGGGGGCCCTATTTGCCGTCATCGCCTTTGGGAGCGTTGCCGCATACGTCGGCTATCTGCTTTTTGACCGGATAACGGGAGGGCGCATGGGCGGCCTCTGCAAACACGGGATCTATCTGATTCTCGCCGTCGGAATAGTCCAACTCGTGCCGCAGAAATTCCTGGCGGACCATGGGTGGCCGGTCGATGCGGCGTACGGGGGCATTTTCGGCGCCGGAATTGCATTTACGGTGGCGTCGATCTGCAAACGGATGGATAAACTGCATGCCGTGCTGTGGCGGGGAGCCTTGGGGCTTGCCGTTTTATACCCGGTCCTATTCATCCAAATCTTGCGCTTTCCTCCGTTCGTCGCTCGCGATGATCTGGCGGTCGACACCTTCCGTCCGGGAAGGGCGGCGTCCCCATCCGTCGTGGTATTGATTTTCGACAGCATTTCCATGGCGCAATGCCTGGATGGAAACGGCGAATGGCGTTCGGATTTGCCGGGCATGGGGGAGTTGCGTTCCAATGCGGTCTGCTTCGACCATGCGGTTTCATGCGGTCCGGGCACGACGATCTCCCTGCCCAATCTGTTGTTCCAGCGCAGTCCCGGGGAATACCATTGCAATTCGTGGGACGACTCGTGGTTTTCCGTGGACCCGACGAGTTTTACAAACGGCGTTTTCTACTCGGCCAAAGTGAAGGGATATCGCACGGGGATGCTCGGGTATTATCTTCCGTTCGGGCAGATGTTTGATTCCCTGTTGGATGGCGCAACGGACGTTCCCTTTTCGCGCTATTGCTCCCCGGATTCATTTCTGGGCCGCTGCGCGAACCAGGCGGTATGCATTCTGGCCTATGCCCGAGGCCCGTTCAACGGGAGCATCGTTTCCGGCTTCCCGCGCTTGCGCCACGTGCCGGGCCGGCTGAACGAGGAATATTTTTTGCGGATGACCCGGCATACGGAAGAACTCACCCGCGTCTGTTTGAGTGCTATCCATCCGACAGGGCACTTGTTCGTTTCCTTCATGGCCATTCCGCATTCTCCGGCCATATTTCTCGCGGACGGCGCCGTGGATCCCATGCGGGCGACCTACGATTCGCAGTTGCGATATGCCGACCAAGTCGTGGGGCGTTTGATCGAAACCATGAAGGAAAACGGAACCTACGACGCGTGCTGGGTGATTCTGACATCGGACCACGGCCATCACGGTTTTGACTTGCCCTATGCGCAGCATCGGAACGTGCCGTTCGTCGTGAAACCCCCCGGCGGCGACCGCGCCCGGCTCGTGGACGATCCAATCAACCTGTGGGAATTGGGGCCTTTTTTCGGAGCGGTATTCGGAGAATCGGACGTTGCCGACTGTCTGGCCAAGCTTCTCCCGAAGGAAAACCCGAAATGAGCGCCGCGGGCCGTCTCCGTTCCGGAGCGCGGGACTTGGTGCTGGTGCAAGCGACATAGGCAAGCGATGGATATCTCTTTTCTTGTTCCCAATATCGGTGGTCCCTCGCTGGGTTTCGCCACGGCCTATGCCCGGGCCTTGGCGGAACGCTGGCCGGTGCGCGTGATTGGGCCCGACTTGTGGGGCGGAGGCGTGATGCCCATGTATCGGGGCTGTTTCGACTATACGGTGGTGCCGGCGCCGCGCCTCTATCGGTTTCCGGATTTCATCTGGGAATCCAAACGGTTGAGCCGCGCGGCGACCGGCGACGTGATTTTCGCGGTCAAGGCCACGCCCCAAACGGTCTGGGTGGCCTTGCGCGAAAAGCGGCGCCGGGGCTGCAAGGTGGTGGTGTGTCTCGATGAATGGGATGGGGCCTTGATGGCCCGGCGATCTCCGCCGGAGCGCCGGACATATTGGCGCCGCCACTGGATGCATCCCACGGAGGAAAACTATTATCCCTGGGTGGAACGCCTGCTGCCCCACGCCGACCGGGTGGTTTCCACAAGCCATTTTCTGCAGCGGAAATTCGGCGGGGTGGTCGTGCGGATGGGGGTGGACACGGACCGGTTCAAGCCGCTGGAACCGTCGGAAAAAACGGCGGTGCGGGCGGAATTAGGGCTGAATGAAGGGCAACCGGTGATCGTTTTTGGCGGGGTGGTTCGGCCGCACAAAGGGGTGGAACTGATTCTGGAGGCGATCGCCCGGACCGGAGATCCCCGGTTGAGGCTGCTGGTTGTCGGGCCGATTACGGATGCCTTGTCTGCGCTGATGGACGGACCGATGGGAAAATACATCGTCGCTACAGGCACAAAAGCAGCGGTTGAAATGCCCCGGTGGCTTGGGGCGGGCGACATGGCGGTTCTGCCAATGTCGGACGACCTGCTGGCCCAATCGCAGGTCCCGTGCAAAGTTTACGAGGCCATGGCGGTTGGCCTTCCCGTGGCGGCGGGTGCGGTGTCGGATTTGCCGGAAATCGTCGCCGGTGCGGGAGAGACGTTTCCGGCCGGCGACGCGGCGGCGCTGGCCTGCATTCTGCGGCGCTGGAGCATGGATCCGGAAAAAACGGCGGCATATGGCTCCGAGGCGCGCCGGCGCTGCCTGGAGCGGTTCAGTTTCGCCGTCATGGGCGAAGAACTAATTGCCGTTGTGGAGGGATTGGCGGATGGCGAACCGGCGTTGCGGAAGGACGCCGGACCTGTCGGCTGAATGCCGGATTCCGCTTGTCCGGCCGCACATAAGAGCGGAGACGGATCGGACCGAAGGGCCGGGGTCTCGGTCGCGGGCACTGCGGCACGTCACTTCGGCGTTGGAATCCCATGCTCCCGGACGTAATCGGCCAGCATTTCGCCCACGCGACGGTTGCCCAGCGCGTTCCAGTGCTGAAAGATCCGGAAATACAGGATTTCGCCCTCGTCGGCGCGGCGCTTGAGTTCCGGAAGCAAATCGACGAACGGGATGCCGAGCTCTTGGCAGATCTCGGTCAACTTCCGGGAGGGAAATTCCAGATCGTATCCTGCCTGCAGATTTCGGCTTTTGCGGACGGTTTCCCAGTATTCCTCTTCGTAGACCTGCAAGATCGTCGGGGCATTCACCAGAATGATCGGAACGTTCTTCTGGTCGCAGTCTTTCTTGAATGCGGCCAGGATCGATTCGAACACATTCCAGGCATAGGCGTTTTTTTCCGAAATTTGCGTGTGGAACAGCGGGAGTTCCGGATAGGCGTTGACCAAGACGTGCTCCCGCACAAACAGGACCTTGCGGATCAAATTGTACAGATGGAAGTCCGTGATCAGCAAAAACGGGCGTTTTTCCTCGGTGTCCTGCAATTGCGGAGGGATCGGGCAGGGCACGTTGTAGACTTCCAATGGACCGTCCGGGGACCGGCGGGCCAAGGGGCGGTAATTGACAACGCCTGGATATCCGACGTTGTCTTCCAGGTCGTTCCGAAGATAGAAGAGCACCATCACGGCATCCGGCTCGAATGCCGCGACGGTTTCCCCGAATTGCATCCATTCCTGGAGAGTGGTGTAGCCATCCACTCCAAAGTTCAAAATCTCCCAATCCTCTGGCAGCAAGCGGTCCATGACTTCGGTAAACACTTCCGCTTGCGGCACGGGAAGGTTGGATGCGAACGAGTCGCCCAGCAGGGCAATCCGCTTGGTCCCGGCCGGTTTTTTCAGGGGAACTTCCGGGTTGCGCATGCCGTGGGAGTTGATGGCCACTTTGTTCCTGGACTCGAAGCGCACCGTGTGGATGGCGGTCTTGCCCGGAATGAACACCTGTCCGAGCCGCTCATGGTATTCGAGAAACCGGGTCACTTCGCTGAGCGCAAAAGGAGTCGGCATCAGGATCCGGACCAACCCCTCTGCGAGCAACAGCGAGACCCCCACGCCCATGATCAGCGCCACGATGCGCGCCGCCACGCGTCGGGTTCGATCCGGCCCGGCAAACCGGCCCGCCAACGCCAGTCCAAGCCCCCCCAGCACGAGAATGGCTTGGAGGCCGAGGATGGACTTTTGAAACAGGGCCGATTCAATTTGCCCGTCGGTGGTGAACAGCAGGGCAAAAAGGCGTTCGTTCAAGGCGAATCCCAATGCCACCATGACCCATGCGGATATCCGGATATACTTCATTTGGATTTCGGTCGGACCCTATGCTTGAATCCCGTCGGAGACAAGTTGAAAGTCCACTCAAGGCTCCCGACCCGTTGAACGGGAAGTGCAACCGATGCACGGAGTTGGTGCGCGGGTTTTGCTGGACGGGGGAAGGGGGGAGGGCTAGCATGGCGCGCTTATGGAATTATTGATCCAGCGTGCCAAGAAATACGGCGGCAGCGTGGTGTTGCCGGAAGGGCAGGACCCGCGCGTGATGAAGGCGGCGGCGGAAATCGCGCGTCGCGGGTTCGCGCGCGTCTCCGTGCTGGCCACACCGGCCGAGGCCCAGCAGGCCTGCGCTGCCGCGGGCGTGATCCCGTCCGGCTTCGAGATCATCGATCCGACCGCTCCGCCTTGCTACGAAGAGCTGGTGGCGGCCTACCATCGCAAGCGGGCGTCCAAGGGACTGACCGAAGAGCAAGCGCGCCAGGCGCTGAAGAGCCGCCTGTACGTCGGCGCCATCATGATCGAGACCGGCTACGCCTCGGGCATGGTGGCCGGCAGCATCGCCTCGACACCCGACATGCTGCGCGCGGCGTTCCATTGCGTGGGCACGGCGCCGGGCATCAAGACCGCCAGCAGTTGCTTTTTGCTGCGGCTGAAATCGCCGACGATCGCCGGCGAGAGCACGCTGCTGTTCGCGGATTGCGGCGTAAATCCGAATCCGACGGCGGAACAGCTCGCGGAAATCGCGATGTCGACGGCCCAGACGCACCGGGCGCTGATCGGCACCCCGCCGCGGGTGGCGCTGCTGAGTTTTTCGACGCGCGGCAGCGCCAAGCACGAACTGGTGGACAAGGTGTCCAAGGCGACGCAAATCGCGAAGGGCCTGGCCGCGAAGTTCGATCCCGAAATGGTCGTGGACGGCGAACTGCAGACGGATGCGGCGATCGTGCCGCACGTGGCGGCGCAGAAGGCGCCGGACAGCCCGCTGAAGGGCGGGGCCAACATCCTGGTGTTCCCCGATCTGCAGGCCGGCAACATTTCGGTGAAGCTGGTGGAACGGCTGGCCGGCGCGATCGCACTGGGCCCGATTTTGCAGGGGTTGGCCAAGCCCCTGAACGACCTGTCGCGCGGGTGCAGCGCGGAAGATATCGTCGGCGTGGCGGCGGTGACGATGTGCCAGGCGGCGGCCATGGGCGTGCCGGCCGACGTCAAGCCCAGCGGCGTGGCGGCGGCGGCGGCGCCGGACGCGTGCGCGGCGGGCATCTTGTCGGACGACGAGATCGAGGCCATCGCGCGCCGCGTGGCGCAGGATTTGCTGGCGAGCCCCGCGACGGCGCGGAGCCTGAGAGGATTTTAAGCAAGGAACGAAACATGAAAAACATCGACTGGAAGAGCCTGGGATTCGCGTTCATGGACACCAACTGCCACATCCGCTACGTGTGGAAAGACGGCAAATGGGACGCCGGCGAGCTGGTGGAATCGCCCTACATGCCGATCCACATCGCCGCGACGGCGCTGCATTACGGCCAGGCGGCCTTTGAAGGGCTCAAGGCGTTCCGGCGCAAGGACGGCAAGGCGAGCCTGTTTCGGCCGCAGGAAAACGCGAAGCGGATGCAAACCACGGCGCGGCGGACCTGCATGGCCGAAGTGCCGACGGAGATGTTCGTGGACGCGTGCAAGCGCGTGGTGAAGGCGAACCTTGAATATCTGCCGCCCTACGGGACGGGAGGCTCGATGTACGTGCGCCCGCTGCTGTTCGGCAGCGGCGCGCAGATCGGCGTGGCCCCGGCGGACGAATACACGTTCCTGGTGCTGGTGACCCCGGTGGGCGCCTACTACAAGGGCGGCCTGCAGGCGGTGAAAGCCATCGTGTTCGACGACTACGACCGCGCCGCGCCGCAAGGCACCGGCCACGTCAAGATCGGCGGCAATTACGTCGCCGGGCTGTATCCGCATATGCTCGCAAAGAAGATGGGCTACCCCGTGGAGCTCTATCTCGACGCCAAGGAGCACAAGTGGATCGACGAGTTCGCGACGAGCAACTTCCTGGCCATCACCCAGGACGGCACGTACGTGACGACGAAGTCCCCCTCCATCCTGCCCAGCATCACGAACCTGACGCTGCAGCAGCTGGCGAAGGACAACGGCATCCCCGTGGACGTGCGGCCCGTGGCGTTCGACGAAGTGACGAACTTCGCCGAAGTGGCCGCGTGCGGCACCGCCGTGGTGGTGACGCCGGTGTGCCAGATCGAGCGGGCGGGCCAAGTCTACAAAACCGGCCCGGAGACCGGTTGCGGCCCCGTGCTGCAGAAGCTCTACAACGCCGTGCAGGGCATCCAGTACGGCGAGCAGCCCGACGTGCACGGCTGGAACGTGGAAGTCGAGTAGCCGCCCCATGATGACGCTCGATCAGCAATTCGCGAAGATCACCGCGCGCCGGGTGGATCTCCACAGCGCGGACGAACTGAAAAACCGCCTGGCGAAATCCATCGCGGAGAACAAGCCCTTGCGCATCAAGATGGGTGCGGATCCGTCGGCGCCGGATCTGCACCTGGGCCATTGCGTGGCGCTGAACAAGCTCCGCGAATTCCAGGATTGCGGCCATACCGTCGTCTTCATCATCGGCGATTTCACGGGCATGATCGGCGATCCGTCGGGCAAATCCGCGACGCGTCCGCAGCTCTCGAAGGAGCAGGTGCTGGAAAACGCCAAGAGCTACCAGGACCAGATGTTCAAGATTCTGGACCCGGCGCGCACCGAAGTGCATTTCAACTCCGAATGGTTCGGACCGATGACCTTCGACAAGGTGATCCGGCTGAGCGCGCACGTGACGGTGGCGCAGCTGCTGGCGCGCGACGATTTCTCCAAGCGCTACGCGGCCAACCAGCCGATCTCGCTGGTGGAATTCCTGTATCCGCTCGTGCAGGCCTACGATTCCGTGATGGTGCGGGCCGACGTCGAAATCGGCGGCACCGACCAGCTCTTCAACCTGCTGCTCGGCCGCGAAATCCAAAAGGCCCACGGCCAGGAACCGCAGATCGTGCTGACGATGCCGCTGCTGGAAGGCCTCGACGGCGTCAACAAGATGAGCAAGAGCCTCGGCAACTATATCGCCGTCAACGACACTCCGAAGGATACCTTCGGCAAGACGATGAGCGTCAGCGACGACCTGATGTGGCGCTATTTTTCGCTCGTGCTGTGCCTGCCGGACGAGGAAATCGCCGCGCTGAAGGCCGCGGTCGCCTCCGGCGCGCGGCATCCGCGCGACGTGAAGGACGAACTCGGCCGGCGCGTCGTGGCGAAGTTCCACGGGGAGGCCGCCGGCGCCGAAGCCAGCGCGGAATTCGCGCGGGTCTTCTCGCAGAACCAGCTGCCGACGGACATTCCCGAAGTGGTCGTGCCTTCGGCGAAAATCGGCATCCTGACCCTGATGGTCCAGGCCGGGCTCGCGCCGAGCACGAGCGAGGCGCGCCGCCTGGTGCAGGCCGGCGCCGTGAAGATCGGCGACGACAAGGTGGCCGACTTCCGCCTGGAGATCGAGCCCCGGACCGGCGTCGTGATCCGCAGCGGCAAGCGCGGCTTCGCCAAGATCAAGGTCGGTTAGTCCACAGCCGTTTCAACTACGAAATACGCGAATTGCGCGAAATCAAGCAGGCCAGGATTTGCTGTAGCCGGCCCCGGCGGGGCCGGAGAATCCAGATGCGGCCCCACGCCCAATGGACGCGGATGCAACCATCCCCCCAACTGGCAATCCCGTGAAATCGCCGAACGCCATGGCCACGCCGCAAGATGAAACCCTCGAAGGGCTCGTCGAGCTGATCACGTTCCACAGCGAAGAAACGGGTTTTTGCGTCCTGAAGGTCAAGGCGCGGGGTTTCCGCGAACCCGTCGCCGTGGTGGGCAAAGTGCCGCGCATCGCCGTGGGGGAATGGATCAAGGCCCGCGGCAAGTGGAACATCGACCGCAAGCACGGGCGGCAGTTTCTGGCCGAGCATCTCGAAGCCGTGGTGCCCGACTCCCTCGAAGGCATCGAGAAATTCCTCGGTTCGGGCCTCATCAAAGGCATCGGGCCGGTTTACGCCAAGAAACTGGTGGAGTCGTTCGGCATGGCCGTGCTGGACGTGATCGAAAACCGCTCGGCCGAACTGGAGCGGGTGGACGGCATCGGGAAATTGCGCCGCCAGCAGATCAAGGAATCGTGGAAGGCGCAGAAGACCATCCGCGAGATCATGAGCTTTTTGTTCGCGAACGGGGTGAGCACGGGCCGGGCGTTCCGCATCTACAAGGCCTACGGCGACCAGGCCATCGCGAAAGTGCGGCTCGATCCGTACTGCCTTGCGCGCGACATCCACGGCATCGGGTTCAAGATCGCCGACCAGATCGCGGAGAAGCTCGGGATTGAAAAAGAATCCGTGCTGCGGGCCCGGGCCGGCCTGACCTACGTCTTGCTGGAACTGTCGAACCAGGGCCATTGCGCCTATCCGCGCGACGCCCTGCTGTCCAAGTCGGCGGAGATGCTGGGGATTCCGCCGGGGACGCTGGAGGAAGCGCTGCGGATCGAGGTGGAGAACGGCCAGCTGACCGTGGGCGCGGGCGAGGACAACGATCCGTGGGTCTATCTTTCCGCGCTGGACCTCGCCGAGCGCGAGGTGGCGGCGCGCCTGGCGGAGATCGGGACGGGGCCGCATCCGTGTCCGAAGATCGATTTGTCTGCCGCCGCGGAATGGGTGCAAAAGCAGCTCGGCATGGAGCTTGCCGAAGGCCAGAAACAGGCCTTTTTTGGGGCCTTTCGCCACAAGGTGCTGGTAATCACGGGCGGGCCGGGGGTAGGCAAGACCACGCTGGTGCGCTCGCTGGTGAAGGTGCTGGCGGCGAAGAAGCTGCGCCTGATGCTGTGCGCGCCGACGGGCCGCGCGGCCAAGCGCCTGGCGGAGCTGTCGGGCATGGAAGCCAAGACCATCCACCGGATGCTGGCCTTCGAGCCTGGAACGGGCACCTTCCGCCACAACGCCCGCAACCCGCTGGAAACCGACGCGCTGATCGTGGACGAGACGAGCATGATCGACGTCCAGCTCGCGGTGCATCTCTTCCGCGCGGTGCCGCGGCACGGGCTGCTGGTGCTGGTGGGCGACGTCGATCAGCTGCCGTCCGTGGGCCCCGGCTGCGTGCTGCGCGACGTCATCGAATCCGGCACGCTGCCGGTCTACCGCCTGACGGAAATCTTCCGCCAGGACGAAGGCAGCCGGATCGTCCGCAACGCGCACCGCGTCAACTCGGGCCAGATGCCGGAACTGCCGGACAAGGACGAAGGCATGGCCGGCGGCGGGGATTTCTTCTTCGTGAAGGCGGAGACGCCGGAGCGCGGCGTGGAGCTGATCCGCAAGCTGGTGTGCGAGGCGATCCCGCGGCGGTTCCGGTTCGATCCGATGGCCGACGTGCAGATCCTGACGCCGATGCAGAAGGGCGAGCTGGGCGCGCGCCACCTGAACGCCGTCATGCAGGCCGCGCTCAATCCGCGCGGCGTGGACGTCGAGCGCTTCGGATGGAAATTCCGCGAAGGCGACCGCGTGATGCAGACGGAGAACGACTACGACAAAGACGTCTTCAACGGCGACGTGGGTCTCGTTGCGAAGGTGGATCTGGACGAGCAGGAGATCGTCGTGCGCTACGACGACCGCAAGGTGGCCTACGACTTCCAGGAGCTGGACGAGTTGACGCCGGCCTACGCGGTGACGGTGCACAAGAGCCAGGGCAGCGAATATCCCTGCGTGGTGCTGCCGATGCACACGCAGCACTACGTCATGCTGCAGCGCAACCTGCTCTACACGGGCCTCACGCGCGGCAAGAAGCTGGTGGTGGTCGTCGGCACGGAAAAGGCGCTGGGCATCGCCGTGCGCAACGCCGAGGCCGGCCGCCGCAACACGACCCTGCGCCGGCGCCTCCGCGAGGCCTTCGGGACGGCCGGCCCGACGGTTTTACGTAGTACGTAAAATAGTTTCGCCGATTTTACGTAGAGGCGGTGTCAAACATCAAGTGCACGAAAGTTCGGCATGCAAGGCTTCGGCGGGGGTCCGATAGCCCAGGCACCTCCTGGGCCGGTTGTTCAATAGCTCCTCGACGCGGCGGACGTCCGCTTCCGTGA
>JBFXHR010000022.1:0-43188 GCA_050176815.1 Kiritimatiellia bacterium | reverse complement strand
CGTCCGCCGCGTCGAGGAGCTATTGAACAACCGGCCCAGGAGGTGCCTGGGCTATCGGACCCCCGCCGAAGCCTTGCATGCCGAACTTTCGTGCACTTGATGTTTGACACCGCCACTACGTAAAACTCCGGGGGCGCGGAGTTTTTCGCGGAGGAGGGCGGCGCAGGCGGGCATGTCGGGGACGCGAAAGTCGGCGGCGGTCGGGGCGTCGCCGGGATCGACGAGCACCGTGGCGGCCACGCCGGCGTTTTGGCCGGTCTTCACGTCGGACTCTCGGTCGCCGACCATCCAGGACGTCGACAGGTCCAGCCGGTGGCGCCGCGCGGCGGTGCGCAGCATGCCGGGGTTGGGCTTGCGGTCGGGATGGGCGTCGTCGTCGGCGGGGCAGACGAGAATGTCGAGGAGCGACAGGCCTTCCCGGGCGAGTTCGCCCTGGAGGTGGCGGTGCATGGCGTCGAGCTGTTCGGGGGGGGTGAGGCCGCGGGAGAGGCCGCGCTGGTTGGTGACGACGACGGACGGGAATCCCTTTTCGGCGGCGGCGCGGACGCAGTCGGCGAAGCCGGGCAGGAGGTGGAAGTCGTCGAGGTGGTTGACGTAGCCGGGGCCGGGGCTCTGGTTGACGACGCCGTCGCGGTCGAAGAAGACGCAGGGGCGGCGGGGGGCGGCGGGCTTCACGGGCTCAGTATCCGGTTCCGCGGAGGATGGCGCCGAAGGTTTTGAACATGATTTGGAAATCGAGGCCGAGGGACCAGGTGTCGATGTATTTGAGGTCGAGGCGCATCCATTCGTCGAAGCCGAGCTGGTTGCGCCCGCCGATCTGCCAGAGGCAGGTGCAGCCGGACCGCATGGAGAGGCGCCGGCGCTGCCAGGGTTCGTATTTTTCGACTTCGGCGGGGATGGGGGGGCGGGGGCCGACGATGGACATGTCGCCCTTGAGGACGTTCCAGAGCTGCGGCAGCTCGTCGAGGGAGTAGCGGCGGAGCCAGCGGCCGATGGGCGTGATGCGCGGATCGTCCTTCATCTTGAAGACGGGCCCGGAGACTTCGTTGCGGACTTCCAGCGCCTCGCGGATTTGTTCGGCGTCCGGGACCATGGTGCGGTATTTGTACATCTTGAAGGGGCGCCCGCGGAGGGTGCTGCGGAGCTGGGTGAAGAAGGCGGGGCCGGGGGACGTGGCGCGGATGGCGAGGGCGATGCCCAGCAGCAGCGGGGAGAGGACGGCGAGGGCCAGGGCGGAGATCAGGATGTCCAGCACCCGCTTGGCCATGAGGGCCCAGGAGGATTTGGCGGTGGTGCTGAACAGCAGCATGGGCTCGCCGGCGATTTCGTCGAGGGAGGTTTCGGCGATGGCGGTGCGCAGGAATTCGGGCAGCAGCCAGGCTTCGATGCCTTCGGTTTCGCATTGGCGCAGCCACTCCCCGAGTTGGGCGGTGGAAATGCCGTCGGGGACCAGGACGACGGCGTCGACCACGGTGGAATGGAGGACGGAGGCAAAGTCGTCGAGCGTGCCGGCCGCGGGAAAACCGGCGGGGGGGGGCACGCCGGCGGGCGCCAGAAAGCCGACGATGTCGAAAAACGGCGCGCGGGCGGGGTCGCAGAGCCATTGGCGGAGGGTTTCGGCGCGGGCGGGGTCGCCGACGAGCAGCAGGCGCCGGCGGGATTCGAGGCGGAGCAGGAAGGGCTGGGCGTAGAGGGCGCGCAGGGAGACGGCCGCGATGGAATAGAGGCAGTGGATGCCGAGAATCGCTCGGGGCACCATGTGCAGCTTCAGCACGTAGAGCAGGCCCAGCAGGACGGCGAAGGCCAGCAGGCCGGCCCGCGCGATCTGGCGAACGGCCCGGCCGGGGGAAACGCCGACGAATTGGCGGTAGACGCCGGAAAAATCCAGCACGAAGCCCCAGACCGGAACGACCAGCACGTAGAGCCAGGAGTTGGACCAGAACATGTCGAAAACGGCGAACTGGCCCGGAAAGAACCAGACCAGCACCTTGTGGGTGACCAGCGCGGCCAGAAGGGCGGCGCAGACCAGAATGGCGTCCAAAAAGGCGGCCAGCTCGGATTGAAATCGGAAACTACGGCGCAACATATCGGAAAACACGATAGCAGGAGGCGCGCGCGCGGCCAATCCCGAAATGTTCCCCTCGACTCCCCTCGACCGGACTCCGCGGCGTCCCGTAGCCGCGTCTGCGGTTGCGGAGGGAACGGCGTGGCGGCATGCACTTTGCATTGGCCATTGGCCGTGGAATGCGGTAGTAAAGTCGTCCGGGCGATCTTTCGGGCGCGGCGATGGCGCTTCCGGGGTCTTCTTCGAATCCATATGAACGGCGACGTTGAAAGCAAGAAGCCTAAGGCAAGGCGCAACCCCCCAAGGCCGGCCATGGCGGCGGACGGGAAAACTCCATTTCCATGAACCTGTGGGCCCTCCGGTTCCTTCTTTGGTATATCTGCGTCATGCTGGTGCAGCCGCAGAACCGGTTCACCTTCCTGTGGCCGCTGCACATCGCGGACATTACCTTCATTGGCGCGGTCGTGCTGCATGGCCTGTCGTGCCTGGAAGAAAACCGGCCGATCGTGCGCATGGGGCCGGCCACGGCCCTGGCCTTCGCCCTCCTGTTTTTCGCCACGCTGTCCCAGCATTTCGGGGCCTACCAGGTTTCGCCGAGGTGGAACGCCTATCTGGACATCATCGTGAAGAATTCGATGTTGCTCATCATGGTGGAGGCGCTGGCCACCACGGTGGAGCGGGTCTGGGCGGTGCAAATGACCACGCTGTTCTGCACGCTGTGGTGGGTGAAGGGTGGACTGCGCTTGTCCCAAATGGGCGCCACCTATAGCGGCGACCGCCTGATGGGCGCGGCGGTTTCGCTGATCGAGAATCCGAACGGATTCGCGTACATGATGTGCGTCTTCCTGCCGCTGTATTTGTACGCCTACCAAAAGGCGACGAAACGATGGATCCGGTGGTTCTTTCTGGCCTGCGCCCTGTCGGCGGTCTACATCGTGTTCCAGACGGGCAGCCGCACGGGGCTGCTCACGCTGATCGTGATGGGAGCGCTCCTGCTGCCGTATTACGGGAAGAACCATCTGCGCGCCCTGCTGTTCATCGTGGCGGCGCTGGTATTCATCTATCCGCTGACCGGCGAGAAGAACATGGAGCGGTTCCGCACCATTCCCCAGTCCATCGCCGCGTTTTTCAGCGACGAGGACGAGGAACAGATTCGGCCGTTGAACCAGGACGAGCAAAGCGCGCAAGACCGTTCGGACAAAAACAAGCAAACCTGGGAAATGATCAAGGAAAACCTGATTTTCGGGCTGGGGATCAATCCGGACGTCACGAGCTACGTGGAACGGTTTCCGCATGCGCCGGGCCAGGTGCATTGCGAGATTTTGATGGCCGGCCGGCAAATGGGACTCATTGGGATGGGCATGTACTCGGGTTTTCTCGGCATCATTTTCTTCGGCGGCTGGTGGGTTCGGCGGAATGCGGCGCATTGGCCGGCGGTCCAGGATTTGGGGTGGACTCTCCAGATGCAGGGCGTGGCCATCATGGTGGGCGGGATTTTCAGCCCGTTGCCCTGGCATGCGCCGATGATGATTTTCGCGGGATCCACCTCGGCCTTGGTCACCATCCTGAAAGCGGAGCGGGAGGCGGAAGCGCTTCGCTATTCCGGGGCATAGGCCATGCTGTTCAATTCCTACGAATTCGTTTTCTTTCTCCTGCCGGCCGTTTTGGCGGGTTATTTCCTGCTGCTGCCGAAGGGATGGCGGCACGGCTGGCTGGCGCTTTGCAGTTTCGTTTTCTACGGCTGGTGGGACTACCGCTATTGCGGGTTGCTCCTGCTGGCGATTTGCATCGACTATTTCGCGGGGGGGCGGATCGCGGCCGCGACGGATCCGGCGAAGAAAAGGCGCTGGCTTCTCCTGTCGATCTGCAGCGACATGGGCATGCTTGGATTTTTCAAGTATTACGACCTCGGCGCGGGAACGGCGAATGCATGGGCCCAGTGGCTGGGCGCGGAGTCCGGGCTGTTGCCGCTGCTGCACCTGGTGCTGCCGGTGGGCATTTCGTTCTACACGTTCCAGTCGATGAGCTACTCGATCGACCTCTATCGCGGCCGGGCCCGGCCGGCGAGGAGTTTCGTCGACTTCGCCTGCTACGTGTCGCTGTTTCCCCAGCTGGTGGCCGGCCCGATCGTGCGCTACCACGAGATCGACAGCCAGCTCCGCATGCGCGTCCACACGTGGGCGAAGGCCGGCGCGGGCATCGTTTTGTTCGTGCTGGGACTGGCCAAAAAGGTGCTGCTGGCCGACGCCGTCGCGCCCCTGGCGGATTGGGGATTCGCGCAGGAATCCATCGGATTCGCCGGGGCCTGGAGCAGCTTGGCGGCGTATACGCTCCAGATCTATTTCGACTTCAGCGGCTATTCCGACATGGCGGTGGGGTTGGGGCTGATGATCGGCTTCCAGTTCCCGCAGAATTTCCATTCGCCCTACAAGGCCGCGTCCATCACCGAATTCTGGCGGCGCTGGCACATCTCGCTGTCGTCGTGGCTGCGGGACTATCTCTACGTCTCGCTGGGCGGAAACCGGAAAGGGAAAATCCGCACCTACGTGAACCTGTTCCTGACGATGCTGCTCGGAGGCCTTTGGCATGGGGCGAATTGGACCTTCGTGCTGTGGGGGGCCTACCACGGGATTCTGCTGGCCCTGGAGCGGATGAACCGCAAGCGGGGATTGGCGTGGTGGTTGCCACGGCCGCTGCAGGTCGCGTTTTCTTTTGTCCTGGTGATGTGGGGCTGGGTCCTGTTCCGGTCGCCCACGATCGAGGGGGTCGCGCGGATGGCCAACGGGTTGGCCGGATTCAACGGGTGGGGCGCCTCGTTCCCGCTGGCCGATGCGGGAATCCTGAGTTGGGGGGCGCTGGTTTTCTGTCTGATCTTGGTGTTTTCGTCCAGGAACTCGTGGGAGATCCGCTGGAGGCCGGGATGGCGTCTGGCGCTGGCACTGGCCGCGCTCTTTCTGGTCTGCGTGGCGACTTTCTTGGTCAACACGAGTTCTCCCTTCCTGTATTTCCAGTTTTGAGAGGCCATGGAAACGCGATTGGAACAACCTGAAATGCTGGGTGGATTCGAGGCGGGTCCGCCGGGACGCGTTCGGGTCTGGGTGGGGCTGTGCCTTGGGTTCTGGCTGCTGCTTGGAGCGGCGGATTGGGGGGCGAGGTTCGCCGTTTTCCGCTGGCAAAACCAGTGGTTGTCGTTCCGGAAGCCCGTGGCGCCGGCCGCGACGGCCGCCGCGGCCCGTTCGTGGATCGTTCCCGCCCAGACGGGGGCGGGCCTGACCCAGATGCTGCCGGTTTCGCGGATGGCGGCCCGCTATGCGGAGTTCCACCCGGCCCGCGTGGAATACCGGGATGCCCGCGGCTATGGCAATGCGCCGCTGCCGGAAGGGCATCGCTATTCCGTCGTGATGGCGGGCGACAGCTTCATGCTGGCGCTGGGCACCCAGAACGTGGCGCAGGCGTTGGGCGAGGTCGGGGGCATCGACGTCTACAACCACGCCATGCAGGGCGCCGGGCCTTTTCTGGAGTTGTCCACGTTCATCCGCTCGAATCCCTTCGATCCTCTGCCCAGGGTGGTGGTCTGGAACCTGACCGCGCGGGAACTGGGAGCGCCCTTGTTTTTGCGCCAGCCGGTGGACGCGTGGTTTGCGGGCAAGGACGTCTGGGCGTCGTACAAGGAAAAGATCGTCCGGTCCCGCATTCGGTGGGACTTGCTGGTTCCCGCCGCCTTGAGCAAGGCGTGGCCCAACACCTCGATGGTCGCCTATTCCGGCCGGCGTCTGTGGGCCCAGATCAAACTGGCGGTTTTGCGCGAATGGCCCCGGGACGTGCTGGGCGCCGAGGATCCGCCGTTTGGTCCGATGCTGTTCTATCGCGAGAATCTGCGCATGCTGCCGAGGCTGGCGCCGGAAGAAAACGCGCCGGGGATTGTCCATGTCGTGACGAAGATCGCCCAGCGCTTTCGGGAACGCGGACAGGTTTTGGTGGTGCTGCTGGTTCCGGAGAAGGAGCAGATCCATCTGCGCGCGCTTTCCCCGGCGGATCAAGAGGCGCTGGCCTGCGGGCCCCGGTTGTTCGAGGAAATCGCGGCTGGCCTGGAATCGTCGGGAACGCCGGTGGTCAACCTGATGCCGGTTTTCCAAGAGGCAACGGCACAAGGCCGTCTTCTGTATTGGCGCGACGACACGCATTGGAACGACGCCGGCATCCGGCTGGCGGCGGAAGAATTATGGCAGGTTGTGAAGCCGTTGCTGGAGGGAAATCAAGAATCAACATCCAATATCCAATCATTCAATATCCAATGATCAAGTTTTGGACAGGTGAGCCGCGGATCCCGACCTCTTGCAGAGTCGGGACAAATGGACGCGGATGGCCTTTCCTTGGACATTGGACATTGGACATTGGACATTGGATATTCGGCTTTGAGGCATGCGGGTTATGACTTCGTCCCGGATCGCCCATCTGGTTTTCGATTTGATCCGCGGCGGTACGGAGGGCCAATGCGCGCGCATCGCCATGGGGCTGGCGCAGCGGGGCTTGCCGCACCGGGTGGCGGTTTTCCATCGCCGCGGGTATTTTCTGGAAGCGGTGGAAGCCGCGTGCGGGCCCGTATATGAGCTGCCGATCCGCCATCTGGCGCGCATCTCCACGGTGCGCGAAGTGTGGCGGTTTGCGGATTGGCTGCGGAAGGAGAACATCGCCGTCTTGCACGCGTGGGATGCGGATGCCGCGATTTTCGGTCAGTTTGCCGCGCGCCGGGCGGGCGTGGAGCTCGTAACCAGCCGCCGCGATCTCGGGCAGATCTATCCGCGGTGGAAGATGGCGCTGATGCGGCGTGCCGACCGGGTAGCCGTCCGCGTGGTGGCCAATGCCGAAGCGGTCCGGGACCATTTCATCCGGGAGGGGTTGGCGGCGGACAAAATCGACGTGCTGCCCAACCTGCTGGACGTGGAAGAGCGCGATCGGCTGGCGGCCTTGCCGTTTTCGCGGACGGCGGAGCTGCCGGCCGGCCGGCGGCTGGTCGTCGTGAACCGGTTGGATCCGGAAAAGAACGTGGGGTTGCTGATCGAAGCCCTCCCGGTGGTCCGCAAAGAGGTTTCCGGCGCCGTGCTGGTCGTCGCCGGCGCCGGCCGGGATATGCCGGCGCTGCGCGCGCAAGCCGCCGCGCTGGGCGTGGCCGAGGCCGTTTGTTTTCTCGGGGAAATCCACGACGTGCCGGCCCTGCTGCCGTTGTGCGAGATTGGGGCGCTGGTGCCGATCCGCAACGAAGGGCTTTCCAACACGATCCTGGAATACATGGCGGCGGATTTGCCCGTGCTGGCGACGGATTGCGGCGGCAACCGCGAATTGGTGCAAGATGGCGAAACCGGTCGGCTGGTCTCATCATCCGCTTTGCCCGGCGAGGTTGCCGAGGCCTGGATTGGGCTGTTGCGGGACCGGGGAACGTCCGCGGCGATGGGGCAAAAAGGACGGGAGCAGGTCGAGCAGCGCCATGCTCCGGCGAGCGTGCTGGCGGCGTTTGCGGAGTGGTATGGCCGGCTGGGAGAGGCGCCTGCGGCGCGGGATCGATGAACGCCCGGATCCTTCCATGGATGGGGTGTCATCCCCGCGCCGCCGCCGCGATCTTGGCCGGCGGCGCGGGCGCGCTGATCCTGCTGCTTTCGGCGGCCGGCATCTATCCCGCGCAGGCGCTGGCCCGGCTTTTTTCGGACGACGGAACACTGACGGAAACCTACGCGGGGCTGATCCGGACCGGCCAAATCAAACTGGGCGTTGCGTTTCTTCTGGCGGCCGCGCTCGCGGGCTGGGTGGACGCCCGGCGGATCGTTCGGTCCGTGCGGGAATGGCCCTTTGGGAGCATCGCCTTG
Source organism: Kiritimatiellia bacterium (assembly GCA_050176815.1). Lineage (GTDB taxonomy): Bacteria > Verrucomicrobiota > Kiritimatiellia > CAIQIC01 > Lenti-01 > Lenti-01. The sequence goes on along the minus strand of JBFXHR010000022.1, from coordinate 35,262 downwards.
GGGACCGGCCTGATGGCGCTCCTGCTCAGCTACGCCGTGCAGGAAAAGCTGTTCGAGGGCATTCCCCACGTGACGGATGCCACCAGCCACTTGTTCCAGGCCAAGATCTTCGCCGCGGGCCGGCTGTACGCGCCGGTGCCGCCGTGTCCGGACGCCTTCTGGCAGCCGAACGTCGTGATGACCACGGCGGGCAAGTGGTTCACCAAGTACACGCCGGGGCAGGCCTTGCTGCTGGCGGCGGGCCTGCGCCTGGGAATCCTGCCTTGGGTGCTGCCGTTGTGCCTGGCGCTGACCGTCGTCCTTCTGGGGCGGATGCTCGAGGACCATGCGGGCAAAAGCGAAGCCCGCGCGTTCATGGGGATGTTCGCGCTGTCGCCGCTGGCACTGCTGCTGGGCGGATCGTACATGTCGCACGTGCCGGCGTTGGCGCTGGCCGCGGCGGGGCTGTTTTTCTGGCTGAAATCCCGCTCGGCGGAAGGGCCGTTGCGTGGGGCGGCGCTTCAAATCCTGGCTGGATTCTTCCTGGCGTTTTCCGCGCTGGTGCGTCCCGTGGAATTCGTGCTGATGGGGATGATCGGATGCCTATTTTTCCTGGCGGCCCCGCGGGCAGACTGGCGCTGGCTGTTCAAAAGCCTGCCGGCCCTGATCGCCGGGGCGCTTCCCGTCGCTGTCGTCTGGGGCGGTTGGAATCTGGCGCTGTACGGCGATCCGCTGGCGATCGGGTATGGTTTCACCACCGCGGACGTGAGGCGGGCTTCCTTCCAGGGCCACTTCGGTTTTTCCGAGACCTTCGGCGTGCGGGCGGCCTTCGTCCAGTTGGTCGCCAACCTTGACCGCTTCAATCGGGCCATGCTGGGGTTTCCGTCTTCGTTGCTGCTCGTTCCGTTTGCGTTTTTGCGGATGCGGAGGCGCCTGACCTGGCTTGCCGCGGCGGGAATCGCCGTCGTCGTCGGCGTATATTTTTTCTACGAGTATCGGCCGGAGTTCGAGGCGCGCTATGGCTATTTGGCGTTGCCGTGTTTCATCTATCTCGCCGTGGCGGGCTTGAAAAACGTCGTTGCCCTGGGGGCGGCCCGCCCGTGGAACGCGGTCGTTGGACAGGCGGCATGGCTGGGCTTGGTCGCGTTCTATCTCCACGGGGCGGGGTCCTACTGGCCCGATTACCTGGTTCCCTCCTATGGCCACGGGTACGAGGATTGTTCGCCGGCGCTCCAGCGGCAGGTGGCCGCGCGGGGAATCGCCGATGCGGTCGTTCTCGTGACGCCCCCGGGCGGCTTCGCCTACTCGTCCGGATTCATCCATCTAGATCCGTTTCTCCGGAACGGCGTCATCTACGCGCGGGGCGACGTCCGATCGGCCGAGTGCCTGGAAAACGCCTTTCCGGAAAAGGCCTTCTATCGTTTCGACGCCCAGACCGGGGAACTGGCGCCGTGGCGGCAGCCGGCGGCGAAGATCCATTCGCCGGAGCCGTCGGGACGCCACAATGCTCTTGCCAAATCCGTGCGCGAGACGCCATGATTGTTTGGCAAACCCCATTATGAACCGCCCCGATATCGAAGTTTCCGTCGTGATGCCGTGCCTGAACGAGTCCGACACGCTCGAGGCCTGCATCCGGAAAGCCCAGCGTTCCCTGGGCGACGCCGGCCTGCGCTACGAGATTGTCGTGGCGGACAACGGGAGCACCGATCGCTCGCCGGAAATCGCCGCGGCCAGCGGGGCGCGGCTGGTGCCGGTGTCCGAGCGGGGCTACGGAGCCGCGCTGATGGGCGGGATCGAAGCCGCGCGCGGCGAATTCATCATCATGGGCGACGCGGACGACAGCTACGATTTCCTCGAATGTCCCCAGTTCGTGGAGAAGCTGCGGGCGGGCCATGAATTGGTCCAGGGTTGCCGGTTGCCGTCCGGCGGGGGGACGGTGTTGCCGGGCGCCATGCCCTGGTCCCACCGCTGGATCGGCAATCCGATGTTTTCCTTCCTGGCCCGGCGCTGGTTCGCGGCGCCGATCCACGACATCTACTGCGGGTTGCGCGCCTTCCGGAAGGCGAGCTATCGGAAGCTGGGGCTGCGCTGCACGGGCATGGAATTCGCGACGGAGATGATCGTCAAAGCCAGCATCCAGGGGCTGGCCTTCGCGGAAGTGCCGATCTGCCTGCATCCCGACGGACGGAAGGCGCATGCGCCGCACTTGAAAACCCTTCGCGACGGCTGGCGTACGCTGCGCTTGCTGTTGATGTGCTCGCCCCATTGGCTGTTCGTGGTGCCGGGCTTGGCGCTGATGGCGGCCGGGGGGGCGGGATATGCGCTGGCTTTGGGCGGAATCCATCTCGGCCGCGCCGCGTTCGAGGCGCACACGTTGCTTTTTGCGAGCGCGCTGTTTCTGTGCGGCTACCAGGCGGTGGCCTTTTCCTTTATGATCAAGACGTTCGCGTATCGGGAGGGATGGCACAAGGGGAGCCCGTGGCTGGGGCGCGTCTACCGGTGGTTCAATCTGGAGCGCGGCCTGCTGGCAGGGCTGGCCGCTTCTTTCGCCGGGCTTGCGCTCATGGCCTGGACGCTGGTCCTGTGGGCGCGCGCCGATTTCGGGGCGCTGGATTATGCGGAAACCCTGCGGGTCGCGGTCCCCGGTGCGTTTCTGCTGACGCTGGGCGTGCAGACGTGTTTCTTCAGTTTCTTCTCCAGCAGCGTGGGCATGTGGCGGAAATGACGGCGGCGGGTCCGGACCCCGATCCTTTTCGCCACGAAAACCTGGCGTCCTACGACGACGACCTGAACCAGGGCCTTTCGCTTTCCGGAGAAACCAAGGATTTCTTTGCCCAGGGACGGCTGGCCTGGCTGGTCCGCCGTCTGGAATCCATCGGCGCCGCGGAACCGCACGCCATTCTGGATTATGGCTGCGGGGGCGGGGATACCACGGCGCTTCTGGCGCAACGGTGGCCGCAGGCGCGCGTCGTGGGCGTCGACACCTCCGAATCGCTGATCGCCGTCGCCGCCCGCGGGCCGCGAACGGACCGCTGCGAATTCCATCGGATGGACGGGGTCCCGGGTCGCCTTCGGTTCGATCTGGCGTATTGCAACGGCGTCTTCCACCACATTCCGGCGGCGGAACGGCCGGCGGCGCTGGCGTGGATCCGCTCCCGGCTGGCTCCCGGCGGGACGTTTGCCTTGTGGGAAAACAACAGCTGGAATTGGGGCGCCCGCTGGGTCATGAGCCGCATTCCGTTCGATCGCGATGCCGTCATGCTGTCCCCGACGGGCGCCGTTCGCATGCTGGCGCGCGCGGGGTTTGAGACGCTGAGCCTCGATTTCGCCTTCGTCTTTCCGAAGTGGCTGGGTTGGGCCCGGCCGCTGGAGCGCGCGGTCTGCAAGTTGCCGCTGGGGGCGCAGTATCAAGTGCTTTGCCGGCGTTCCCCGGCCGCCGGGGATTGATCCGCCAAAAGGCGTTGCGCGGGGGGCGGGGGCGGGGTAGAGTCGCGCGGATTTCATGAGACCGATCGGACAACTGGAGATCGAGGAGCAGGCCCGTACCTTTGCGGACTACCTGTTCGTCCGCGGCGTCGAAACGCAGGTGGAACCCGGCAAGGGAAACGCATGGGTGGTATGGGTGGTGGACGAGGAGCGGGTGGACGAGGCCAAGGCTTTGCTGTCGCGCTTCCGCAGCATGCCCGACGCGGAGGAGTTCCATCAGGCGTCCGCGGCGGCGGCGGAACGTCGGCGGGGGGAAAAAAAGGCGGCCCGACAGGGGGAAAAAACCGGGAAGCGTCCCGGTGCGTTTCGCTGGCCGTTGCAGGGCGGCGGATTGACGATGGTTTTGCTGGTCGCGTGCGTGGTGGTGGCGATGGCGACCAAGCTGGGCCGGGATCCGGCGTGGACGGGCTGGTTGTGGATGTCCATGGACGAAATCGCGAAAGGGCAGGCGTGGCGGTTGTTCACGCCCGTGTTTCTCCATTTCGATCTGTGGCACCTGCTGTTCAACCTGCTGTGGATGCAGGATTTGGGGACGGCGCTGGAGGGCCGGATCGGAACGGCACGCTTCGCGGGCGTGGCGGCGCTGGTGGCGCTGCTTTCCAATTTGGCCCAATATCTCGCGGGGGGGGCCGGATTCGGCGGAATGAGCGGGGTGGTTTATGGCGTATTTGGCTATCTCTGGGTGCGGAGCAAGATGGATTTCCGTTTCGGCGTGATTATTTCGCCCCTGACGTCCGGCCTGTTGATGGTGTTTCTGGCGCTGGGCATCTTCGGGCTGGCGGGCCCAACGGCGAACGCCGCGCATTTTTCGGGGCTGCTCGCCGGCGGGGGGATGGGGTGGGCCGCCGCAAGGCGGCGGGGACAAGGAGTCTAGGAGTATCGGAGTCTAGGAGTGTGGGAGCGCCCGAATGGAAACATCTGGAAGAGCCGCGGCGAAATGTTTTGAAGATCTCCTGGTGTGGCAAAAGGCGCATCGGTTCGTGCTGCAAGTCTATCGCCTCACCAAGTCGTTTCCTCGCGAAGAGGCATATGGGTTGACTTCTCAGTTTCGCAGAGCCGCGGTGTCCATCGCGGCTAATATCGCCGAAGGTTTCCGTAAGCGCGGCAGCGCCGACAAACTGCGGTATCTCAATATTGCGCAGGGGTCCGCCGAGGAATGTCGGTACTACCTGATTTTGGCCAAAGACTTGGATTACGGTGAAGATCCGAACGCAAAAGCGTTGCTGGATGATGTTGGGCGATTGCTGGTGGCGTATGCCAAAGGCATTGTGCGTTCCCCCTCCTGATTTTCCTCCTATACTCCAAGACTCCGATACTCCTATACTCCCCTTTCAATGAAATCCAAACCCATCCAGATCCTGCCCTCCATCCTCTCCGCGCGGATGGGGCATTTGGCCGAGGACTGCCGCCGCGCCATGGACGCGGGGGCGGACGGGTTGCACGTGGACGTCATGGACGGGCATTTCGTGCCGAACCTGACGATGGGGCCGGACGTGCTGCGCGCGGTGCGGGACGCGGTCCCGCAGGCCTACCTGAACGTGCACCTGATGGTGATGCGGCCCGATCTCTACGCTCCGAAGTTCATCGCCGCCGGCGCGGACACGGTGCTGATCCACGTCGAGGCGCCCTGCGACCTGCGGGCGACCTTGGCGGCCATCCGCGCCGCCGGCAAGCGGGCGGGCCTGACGCTGAATCCCGAGACGCCGGCGACGGCGCTGCGGGGCTACGAAGACCTGCTGGACGAAGTGCTGGTGATGACGGTGCACCCGGGCTTCGGCGGGCAGGCCTTCATCGAAGCCGGCGTGCCGAAGATCGCGGCAATCGCGCAAACGTTGCCGCAGGTCGACGTTTCGGTGGACGGGGGGATCAACGCGGAGACCGGCGCGCGGTGCGCGGCGGCGGGGGCGAACGTGCTGCTGGCGGGATCGTTCCTGTTCCGGGCCGCCGACATGCGCGACGCCATCGCGGACATGCGCTGGAAAATCGAATCGGCCTGCAAGGCCGGCGGCTAGGCCGGTCCGCTCCGCCGCCGCATCCATCTACGAAGGAACCATGGCCACGAAATTCCACAAGGAAAACGAAGACGGGACGTCCGCGCGGCCCGCGCCGGAGGCGCCGGCCGGTTCGGCGCACGATCTAACGCGCATCCGCAATTTCAGCATCATCGCGCACATCGACCACGGCAAGACGACGCTGTCCGACCGGCTGCTGGAGCTGACGGGCGCGATCGCCAAGCGCGACCAGCGCGACCAGCTGCTGGACGACATGGATCTCGAGCGCGAGCGCGGCATCACCATCAAGGCCCATCCCGTCACGATGAAATACAAGGCGAAGGACGGGCAGACCTACGAATTCAACTTCATCGACACGCCCGGGCACGTGGACTTCTCCTACGAGGTGAGCCGCAGCCTGGCGGCGTGCGAAGGCGCGCTGCTGGTGGTGGACGCCACGCAGGGCGTGGAAGCCCAGACGGTGGCCCACGCGTTCCTGGCGGCGGCCAACCACGTCAAGATCATCCCGGTCCTGAACAAGACCGACATGCCGGCGGCCGAGCCCGAGACCGTCGCGCGGCAGATCGAGGACATCTTCGCGATCCCGCGCGAGGAATGCTTCCACGTCAGCGCCAAGACGGGCGCCGGCGTGGCGGAGGTGCTCGAGGCGCTGGTCGAGCGCATCCCGCCGCCGGCGTCGGCGCATCCCGGCGAGCTGCGCGCGCTGGTGTTCGACTCGGAATACGACACCTTCCGCGGCGGCATCATCTACGTGCGGATGTTCGACGGCGCGATCCGCCGCGGCGACCGCATCCGGATGATGGGCGCCGGCAAGGACTACGAAGTGCAGGAAGTCGGCCTGTTCAACCCCAAGCCGCAGCCGACGGAGGCGCTGCAGGCCGGCCAGGTGGGCTATTTCCTCGCCAACATCAAGAACACCGCGGAAATCCTGATCGGCGACACGATCACCAGCGCGCGCAACCCCACCGCGCACCCGCTGACCGGGTTCAAGGCCATGCACCCGATGGTGTTCACGGGGCTGTATCCCATCGACGCGGACGACTACGAGAAGCTGAAATACGCGCTGGAGAAGCTGTCGCTGAACGACAGCTCGTTCCAGTACCAGACCGAGTCGAGCGTGGCGCTGGGCTTCGGGTTCCGCTGCGGGTTCCTGGGGCTGCTGCACATGGAGATCGTGCAGGAACGCCTGCGGCGGGAATACGACTGCGACATCATCGCGACCTATCCGGGCGTCGTCTACCGCGTGCGGATGAACGACGGCTCCGTCAAAGAGGTGGACAATCCCGTCTTCCTGCCGGATCCGACGGAGTTCGCGGCCATCGAGGAGCCCATCGTGAAGATGTTCCTGATCTGCCTGGGCGAGCAGATCGGCGACATGATGAAGCTGGTGATGGACAAGCGCGGCGCGATCGACCGCACGGAAACGCTGGACGCCAAGCGGGTGATGCTGACGTGCACCATGCCGCTGAACGAAATCCTGATCGACTTCCACGACCGGCTCAAGAGCCTGTCGCGCGGCTACGCCTCCATGGACTACGAAGAGGCCGGCTACCGCGAGGACGACCTCGTGAAGCTGGACATCCTCGTGCACGGCGACGTGGTCGAGGCGTTTTCGTGCATCGTGCACCGCGACAAGGCGGAAGCGCGCGGCCGGCAGATCTGCGAGGTGCTGGTGGACCTGATCCCGCCCGCGCAGTTCGCCATCGCCATCCAGGCCGCGATCGGGGCGAAGATCATCGCGCGCACGACGGTGCGGGCCTTCCGGAAAGACGTGACGGCCAAATGCTACGGCGGCGATATCAGCCGCAAGCGCAAGCTGCTGGAGAAGCAGAAGGAAGGCAAGAAGCGCATGAAGCAGTTCGGCAAGGTGGGCATTCCGCAGGAGGCGTTCATCGCCGTCCTGAAGACGAAGCAATGAGGTCGGGCGCATGAACTTTTTCGAAAAGCGGCGGTGGAAGAAAACGGCGCATTTGGCGGGCCATTTGGTCCGGCACGCGTTGCGCATGCGCGAGGACGCCGCGCCGGCGGGCGACGTGTCCGCCGCGCGCGAGGCGGGCCGGGTTTTGTCCGCCGCGTGGGCGGCGCGCGAGTGGGCGCGGCTCGAACCGGCCTGCGACGCGGCGGCGGCCGCCGCCGAGCGGCTGATGCCGCCGCGTTCCTTCCCCAAATGGCGCGAGAACGTCGAAGTGCTCGTAGTGGCCATTTCGCTGGCGATGGCCTGCCGCACCTATTTCATCCAGCCGTTCAAAATCCCGACCGGCTCGATGCAGCCGACGCTCAACGGGGTGACGGCGCGGCCGCAGGAAGGGCGGAAATGGTTCGACCATCTGCCGCTGAATCTCGTCCCCCTTGCGCTGTTCGGCGAGCGCTACGTCGAAATCAAGGCCAAGGCTTCCGGCCCGCTGGAATATCTCGGCCAGCAGGAGGACCAACATGCCTACCGCATCGGCTCGCAGATCCATCTGGTTCGCCTGACGATGAAGCCGGACAGCCTCACGATCGATCCCGCCCAGAGCCTGCGCATGAATTTCGAGCCCGGCGACCGGGTGGAAAAAGGGCAGGTAATCGCCTCCGGCCGCGTGCGGCAGGGCGACCATATTTTCGTCAACAAGGTGCGGTTCAACTTTACGCGGCCGAAGCGCGGGCAGATCGTCGTGTTCGACACCAACTACATTCCGGGAAAGGAATTCCTGAGGATCCTGCCGGACACCTTCTACATCAAACGCCTGGTCGGGCTTCCGGGCGAGGCGATTTCGATCCGCGACCGCCATCTGGTGGTCGATGGACAGCCCGTGGAAGAGCCGTGGCCGTTCCATCGTCAGGTGTCCGATCCGGCCTATCGCGGCTACGTGCCGCGCATCCATTCGCGGCTGAACGACGAAGACGCCGAAATCCGGCTGGGGGAGAACCACTTTCTGCCTTTCGGCGACAACACCTACTCGAGCCTCGACGGCCGTTATTTCGGGCCGGTCACGGAAAAGGCGCTGGTGGGCCCGTCGTTCTTCGTCTACTGGCCCCTCGGTCCGCATTGGGGCCCATCGCACTGACCGGGCCGCGGGAGCGCGGGTCCGCTACGGATTCTCCGCCGGGCGGCGGCGGAACACGCAAAGTCCGGGGTATCCGTTTTCCGGCATCCACGCCGGCGAATCCGCGACTCGCGCCAGGGCGTCCTCGAAATGGGCGTCGGGCCAGGAAGGCACGTGCGGCGACAAGACCGCCCATGCGTTTTCGGGCGGCCGGTTTGCATCCAGGCGGTCGAGGGTCGTCTTGTCCGTGCGCTGGACGAAGGGATCCAGATGGATTTGCAGAAACCACGCGCCGGCGCGGGTCCGCGCGTCGGACTGCAGGCGGGCGAGGCTCCGGCGGACCTCGCGATGGCTTGCGGTCGGGAAATGCTTGCGGGCGATCCGCAGGGGCGACGGCCCCAGGGGAAGCAGCACGCAAACGGCGGCGAAAATCGCGGCGGCGGGCATCCGCCAGCCGGCGCAAACCGGTTTGCCGCCGCTGGCGAGAGCGCCGATGGCGCCGGCGAAGAGCAGGGGCACGACGACGTCGTCGTAATGGTGTCCCATGCCGTATTGGGCCGCGAAGCCCGTCGACACGTTCAGCAGCACCAGCGGCAACGCGGGCAGGAGGGCGCGCGCCCGGGCGTGGAGAACGCCCATCGGGAGCAGGAGGACCAGCAGATAGTGCAATTTGGACGGAAGATCCGCGAGGGGGGCGATCCGGTCGACGTGCGCCCATTCTCCGCCGCGCATGGCCGGGATGGCCCACCCCGCCAGCAGGGCGCCGGCCGCCAAGGAGGCGATGAACACGGCGACACCCGCCCGGCGCGTTTCGCGCCTGGCCAGCAGCCATAGGCCGATGCCGGCGCCCGCCAGGGCCAGGCTCTCCTTGAAGAGAAGAAGAAACGCCAGCCAGCCGGCCAGCGATTTCCAGCGCTTCCGGGCGGCGGCGTCCCACGCCAGCAAGACCAGCGGCGCGGCCAGGGTGGACGGATGGAACAGGAATTTCACGGCGCTGGCCATGGGGGCATTGAGAAACCACAGGAGGGCCAGTCCCGGTCCCCATCGGGCATCGACGCGGTGGAGGCGCAACAACCTCTGCACGACGAGCGGCACGGACAGGTAGGCCGCGAGGCCGGCCGACAAAAGCCACCCCGGCGATGGAGCCAAGCGGTAGAGCGGGGCGAAAAGAACCATGATGGGCGAAAAATGTTCGCCGAGGTGGTTCATTTGCTGGATGGAAGAAAAGAACGGGTGCCCGTGGGCGGTATTGAAGGCGATGCTGCTGTAAATCCCAAGATCGTACGCGCTGAAGTTGAACGAGCCATACAGGCAGGCCAAGGCCATCGCCCATGCGGCGCCGAACAAGAGCGCGATGCCTGCCGTTATGCGCAGGTTCGATCGGTCATCGCTCGAATTCCGCGAAGAGAAGGCGTCCGAGCACCGCGTCTGGATCGACGGCAGCAGGGCCGCCAGCCAGAACGGGGCGCAGATCCAATGAAGGTCGCTCGACCCGACGCCCGAAAACCACATGGCCAACTGCGCGAACAGGAAGAATAGGCCGATTCCGGCAAAGGGAAGGGACTTGCGGTCGCCCGACGGGGCCAATGGGAAGGCGTTCATGGCTTCTGTACGGCAGACTAGACCAACGAAAATCCGAAGGCAAGGACGGGCTTGGCGAGGCTCGACCGGGGCGGGGCCGTGGCGTATATTCAAACGAAATGCCGGAGGAGAGGTCCATTGTATTGAGGATGCGCGGCCGGGTGCAGGGGGTGGGGTTCCGTCCGGTCGTTTTCCGCTTGGCGCACGAACTCGGTTTGCGGGGCTGGGTGCGCAACGATGCGGCGGGCGCGGAAGTGGCCCTTTGCGGGCGGGCGGGGGCCATCGCGACGTTCCGCGCGGAGTTGCCGGGACGCCTGCCGGCCGCGGCAGACATCCAGGGCGTGGAAGAGTTGACCGCGGCCCCGGACGTTCCGGCGGGATTTGAAATCCGGTCGAGCGCGGATGCTCCCGGCGTGCGCGTGGCGGGGATTTTGCCGGATTTGGCGACGTGCCCGGATTGCCTGCGGGAGATTTTCGATCCCAAGGACCGGCGCTATCGGTACCCGTTCGCGAACTGCACGCATTGCGGGCCGCGGTTCAGCATCGTCGAGCGTTTGCCGTACGATCGGGGAAACACGACGATGCGGGGGTTCCGCATGTGTCCGGCGTGCGAAGCGGAATACCGCGATCCGCACAACCGGCGGTTCCACGCGCAGCCGAATGCGTGCCCGGTCTGCGGGCCGTCGCTGTCGTGGGCCTCGGCCAACGGCCGCATCCTGGCTATGCGCGACGAGGCGCTGATGGCGGCCGTAGAGGCCTTGCGCGGCGGAAAAATCGTTGCGGTAAAGGGAATCGGCGGGTTCCATTTGATGGTGGATGCGCGCGCCGCCGCCGCGGTGCGGCGGCTGCGCGAGCGGAAGAAGCGCGACGAAAAACCGTTCGCGGTCCTGTTTTCCTCGTTGGCCTCGATCCGGGCGACCTGCGAATCGGCGGCGGCGGAGAACAAGTGGTTGGAATCGGCGGCGGCGCCAATCGTTCTGCTGGAGAAACGAGCGGATGCCGCCGAATTGGCCGAAGACGTGGCGCCCGGCCTGCCGCGGATCGGGGCGATGCTGCCCTACACTCCGTTGCACCACTTGTTGATGCGCGAACTGGGCTTTCCCGTGGTGGCGACGAGCGGCAATCTGACCGACGAGCCGATCTGCACCGATTTCGACGAGGCGCGGGGGCGGCTGGGGGGCATCGCGGATTTTTTCCTGACGCACGACCGGCCCATTGCGCGGCCGATGGACGATTCGGTGATGGCGGTTTGCGGCGGCGAGCCGCTGATGATGCGGCGCGGGCGGGGCCTGTCGCCCTATTCGCTGCCGACGTCCGGGGCGCCGGACGGGCTCGTGGCGGCGGGCGCGCAGATGAAAAGCGCGGTGGCGGTGGCGGCCGGCGGCAACGCGGTCATGAGTCCGCACGTCGGCGACCTCGACCACGAGGGCGCGGCGCGGCTGTGGAAGCGGGCCGTGCAGGATTTGCTGGGGCTGCATGGGCTGTTGCCGGCCGGCGCGGCCGTGGATTTGCATCCCGACTACGCCTCGACCCGCGGCGCGGCGGAGTTGGGCGTGCCGACCGTGGCCGTGCAGCACCACCACGCGCACATTGTGGCGTGCATGGCGGAGAATCGGCTCGCCGGGCCCGTGCTGGGCATCGCATGGGACGGGACCGGGCTGGGGACCGACGGCACGGTCTGGGGCGGCGAATTTCTGGTTTGCACCCGCGCGGAATTCCGACGGGCGGCATGGCTGCGGCCGTTCCCGCTGGTGGGCGGGGATGCGGCGGCGCGGGAACCGCGCCGATCGGCGCTGGGGGTCTTGCGGGAGATGGGGTCGCAGCATCCGCCACCGGGTTTTTCGGCGGCGGAATTGGCGGTGCTGGACGGGATGCTGCGCGGGGGGGTGAACGTGGTGCGGACGAGCAGCGCGGGGCGGTTGTTCGACGCGGTCGCGTCGTTGCTGGGCACATGCCAATGCATGTCGCACGAAGGCCAGGCGGCGATGCGGCTGGAAGCCCTGGCGGAGGGGGGTGGAGGCGAGGCCTATCCGTTTGGCTGGATGGGGGATGCGCTCGATTGGGCGCCGATGGTTGCGGCCATGCTTTCCTCGGGCGATCCTCCAGCCGTGGCAGCGGCGCGGTTCCATGCGACGCTGGTGGAAATGATGGTGGCGGCGGCCAAGCGGTTCGAACTGCGGGACGTCTGCCTGTCGGGCGGGTGTTTCCAGAATCGGCGGCTGTTGTCGGCGGCGATGCGGCGGTTGCGGGAGGAAGGGTTTTCGCCGTGGAGGCATCGGGAGATCCCACCCAACGACGCGGGAATCTGCCTGGGCCAGCTGGCGGTCGCGGCGGCGCGCGGAGGATTGCGCGAGGGGGAAGCGATTTGATAGGATGTTTCCAATGGCAAGGATCTCGGCGACGGCCGGGGGAAGCGAGAGGGCGCGGATGAAGACTCAGGCGTTTGGACGGGCGTTGGCGGCGGCGGTTCTCCTGTGCGGGGCGGCGGGAGCGCGGGCGGAATTCGCGCAAGGGGATATCAATGGCTGGACGGCGACGACGGGCATGGACACCAATCGGGCGTTTGCGGGCGACTTGATTTGGTCGGTGACTCTGACGAGCACGGCAACGCGGGCCAGTTCGGGTTTCCAGTTCACCCAGACCAGCGGATGGGACCCGCAGTGGGGCACGGGAACGAAATCCACGAACGCGTCGGTGAACGGCACGATCGGGCAGGCGCACGGAGATCAGGATTCCAGCAGCCCGGGCAACCTGACGTTCGCCGAAACGAGCGGCATGAAATACACGTTCCGCCTGCAAGGGGATTCGACTTGGTGGTATCGCCCCTATGTGATCCAGGCAACGACGAATTTCCCGGTTTCGATTTCGGCGGTGTCCGACAACAGCGCGGCGGCAGGGACCAACGCGGTGACGGTGACGGCGACCCTGAGCGCGGCGACCAGCGGCGAGGGGGTCTACGCGCGCTACACGACGAACGGGTTTGCGGCCAGTTCGCTGGCGACGGCATCGGTGGCGGGCGCCAGCGCGACGCTGACGATCCCGGGCATGCCGGAGGGTCGGACGGTGGCGTACTACGTGCTGACGAGCACGATGCCGCCGGACCGGATCGCGGGCGATCCGGACCTGTGCACGCTACGGGCGAACAACGCCGGAGGGACGAATTACGCCTACGCGGTGCCGTCGCTGGGCAACGCCTGGCACATTCCGACGAACGCCGAACCGACCGGCGCCTACATGCGAAACCCGCGGCATCCCTATGCGTCGAACGTGGTGGCGATCTACAATGGCAACCAGTTCGCGGGCGACGGGACGCCGGGGAACCAGAGCGGCGGATGGCTTTTCTACCGCCTGCAGGGGGAGGGAAGCTGGAGCAGCAACGCGCTGTCGTTCGATTCGGAGTCGGGCAACAACAAGTACTGGAAATCCACGATTGCGGCGGGCGTCTTCGCCAAAACGCAGACGGTGCAGTACGTGCTGGCGATCGAGTACACGGACCGCGAAACGACGTATCTGGGCGCGACGGAGGAGGGCACGACGAGCCAGAAATTCGCGGCGCTGGCCGAGGCGCAAGCGATGCCGTTTGAATTCACCTACGGCGACGATCCGGGGCTGGAGCCGGGATTCATCTATCATGGCGGCAACGCGGTCAAGGTGGCGGGCGACGCGATCCAAATCTGGACCAAGATCGGCTACGAGGCGACGAACGGATACCGCTGGGCGGATCACGCCGAGGTGCGCTACCGCATCACCACCAACGGCGCGAGCACGCGCACGGTTCGGGGCGTTTCGCTGCTGAGCAAATTGGCCGAGCCGAAAGTCGGCGCGTCCGACCTGATCCTGACGAACGCGATGGCGTTCAGCCACGCGGAGGACGATCCGAGCGAGAACGGCAACGCGATGTGGTGGGTCGCGACGATCCAGGACGACGAGCTGACGAATCTGGAGTCGCTGGTCCAGTACCAGGTCGCCGCGTGGAATTCGGCGACCAACGGCGGCAACGGGGTGGTCCGGAAGGCGGAATACCAGACGGACGGCGCGGCGGACGAAATCTTCGAATACCGCATGTACAGCGGCGGGTCGGGCGCGCTGACGGTCAACGGCCAGAACGCGGACTACACGACGACCAAGTTTTTCATCGACGAGGCCGAGAGCGAGACGGCGGCGATTTCCGTGAGCTTCATGCCGACCTCGGCTGCGACCAGCGTCGAGGTGTTCTCCAACGTGGGGCGGCGCGACCTCGTGGACGCCGACTGGAACGGCGACGGCGTTCCCGACGGCATCCGGCCGCCGGACGGCAACCTGATCACGACCAACGACGCCACGGCCTATTTCGCGGCGTTTCCGATGGCCTGGAACGGCTCCGCGTACGTCTGGACGACCAACGTCGGGAAGTGCGGCGCCTACCGCCTGACGGCGCGCTACCACGCGCCGGGCCAGACCGGCACGAACTGGACGTGGTACACGTCCGAGGGGCGTCGCGACCACGCCATCGTGGTGTCGCCCAAGAAGGCGCTGCGGCAGACGATGTACGAGCTGAACGCGCTGACGGTCAAGGCCAGCAACAGCACCGAGAGCGGCCGCAGCACGTTCGACGACCTGATCGATCCGCTGCACGCGACGAACGCGAACACGTTCAACGAATTCAGCATCGAGTACCTCGACAAGATCCAGGCGAATTGCCTGTGGTTCCAGCCGATCCATCCGAACGGCGTCGACCGCATGGAGGCCTATGCGCCGGGCAGCCCCTATGCCACGCGCGACTACTTCGCCGTGGGTTCCACTTTCGGGCGGGCGGGGACGGAAGAGGCGGCGCTGGCCGAATTCACCAACTTCGTGGCGTTCTGCGACCGGGGCACGAACCGCCTGGGCAGCACGAACCACGTCGGCACGATCAACGTGATGCTCGACGGCGTGTTCAACCACACCTCGTGGGACGCCGAGTTCGGCCAGATGGGCGTCGATCTGGGCTTCTGCACCAACAAAGACGACAAGATCGGCTGGTTCCGGCCGGCGTGGTTCGCCAACTGGCAGGACTACGGCGAACCGGCGACCTACTACCACACGGCGTGGAGCAACGACGTCGCGACCGCCCCGGACCGCGGAGACTTCGGCAAATGGGCCGACGTGGCGGAACTGTATTACGGCAAGTATTCCTGCCTCGTGCGGCACAATCCCGACAACAACGGCGACTATCTGAACGAGGAGGACGTCTACGACTTCGCGGGGATGTCGACGAACACGGTCGACCTGTGGAAATACGTCGGGCGCTACCCGCAGTATTGGCTCCAGAAGACGGGCCACGGCCTGACGAATCGGCCGGGACAGGTGGATGCGAAGGGCATTGCCTACGACGACTACGGCATCGACGGCCTGCGCTGCGACTTCGGCCAGGGGCTGCCGCCGCAGCTGTGGGAGTACATCATCAACCGCACGCGCTCGATGAAGTGGAACTTCATGTTCATGGCCGAGACCCTCGACGGCGGCGTGCCGGGCTACCGTTCGAACCGGCATTTCGACATTCTCAACGAAAACATGGTCTTCCAGTTCACGCAGGCGCACGTCAGCGATCCGGCGAGCCTGCGCACGCAGCTCGAGAACCGCCGCACGGCCTACAACGGCGGCGCGATCCTCCTGAACCTGACCGGCCACGACGAAGTCATGCCGTGGAGCGATCCGTGGGTGACCGCGTCGCGCTACGCGATGGTGTCGGCCGTCCTGGGCGTGCCGATGGCTTTCTACGGCCAGGAGCAGGGCATCGGGCCCTATGCGGGCACGGCCGACAAATGGACGGGATTCGATTTCTTCGAGCTGAACTTCGGCAAGTACATTCCGCACTTCAAGTCGTGGAACAAGCTGCGCGTCTGGGACGAGCCGCCCTTGGAGGCCGCCTCCCGCGAAATGGCGCAGTGGCACGGGCGCGTGAACTGGGCGCGGCACAACAGCCCGGCGCTCCAGAGCGCCAATCAGTATTTCCTGAGCCGGACGGCGGGCGGCGACAACGCCAAGATTTTCGCCGTGGCGAAAGTCGAAGAGGCGGGCGCGGTGGCGAACGGGAAGGACGCGGTGCTGGCGTTTGCGCTGTTCGTGAATTCCGGCGACCATTCGGGAGCGAGCGACACCTACGACCTGGCGGGCTGCGGGGATCTGCTGGGCCTCGTCGACAGCGCGACGAACTACTACAACGTGCGGAACCTCGCCTCGAGCGATGCGGCGGCGCCGTTGTGGTCGACGCCGAAGACCGGGGCGGACCTGTACGACAACGGCATCTGGGTCGGCTTCTCGTCCGACGGCGGCGGCACCAACATCTACGCCGACGGCGCCATCGTGCAGTACCTCAAGATCGAGCCTGCCGATGCGCCCGGCACGGAGACCACCAATTCGCCGGTGGCCGTGCCCTATGCGTGGCTGGACGGCTTCTATGCCGGGGAACACAACGCGGAAGAATATGAAACCCTGGCCATGCAGACGGCCGCCAACGGCGCGATGGCCGTTTGGCAAGCCTACGTGGCCGGACTGGATCCGACGGATGCGAACGCTTTCTTCGAATGGCAGGACGTGCGGAGCCTCGCCGGGGCGCAACTGGCCGTCGCCGCGGCTTCGAACCGCGCGTACCGGGTCGAATTCCTCGACGGCGCGCTGACCGCGAATCCGCAGCTCTGGTCGAACTTCCTGGCGAACGGCGCGTGGACGAACGTGGAGCCCTGCACGAATCGGCATTTGTTCGTCGACACCGGCGCGGCCACCAACAGCGGATCGCCCGTGACCACGCAGCGGAACTACCGCGTCTGGGTGGGCCTGCCGTAGGAAGGAAAAGCGAATATTCAATGTTCAATATTCAATGTTCAACCGATGAACATTGATGATTGATTATTGAATATTGAACATTGGGATCGGAACAAGGAGCCGAAAATGTGGATGTTGCGCGGACTGTTGGGCATCGCCGTATTGACGGCCTTGGCGTGGGCCTTGAGCGAAAACCGCCGGCGCGCGGACTTGCGCGTCGTGGCGTGGGGCCTGGGCCTGCAGTTCGCCATCGCGGTGCTGCTGCTGAAGGTGCCGGTGTTCCAGCAACTATTGGCGCAGCTCAACAAGGTGGTGCGCGCGGTCGAGCGCGCCAGCCACGAGGGCGGCGCGTTCGTGTTCGGGTATTTGACCGGCGGCGAGGCGCCGTTCCAGCTGGCGGACGGGGCGACGGCGGCTCCGGCGCTGTTTTTCTTCGGCCCGCTGATGATGCTGATCGTGGTGGGGGCGCTGAGCGCGGTGCTGTTCCATTTCGGCATTCTGCAGAAGATCGTGGCGGGGTTCGCGTATCTGCTGCGCCGCACGATGGGCCTGGGCGGCGCGGAGGGCGTCGTCGTGGCGGCCAACGTCTTCATGGGCCAGAGCGACGCGCCGCTCTTGATCAAGCCCTACGTGGCGCATCTGGGTCGCGCGGGGCTGATGTGCACGATGACGGCGGGCATGACGACGATCTCCGGCTCGCTCATGATCGTCTACGCTTCGATCCTCGAGCCGGTCATGCCGGGCGTCGTGCTGGGGCATCTGGTGGTGGCGTCGCTGATCAGCGCTCCGGCGGCGGTGATGGTCTCGCGCCTGATGGTGCCGGCGGCGGCGGGCGAGGTGGACCCCGAGACGCCGAAGCTGGCGGCCGACACGCACGGCGTGGTGGACGCGCTGCTGGTGGGGGCCAACGACGGCGCGAAAGTGATGGTCAACGTGGCCGTGATGCTGGTGGCGATCATCGCCGTGGTGGCGCTGGTCAACCAGGCGCTGGGTCTGTTGCCGTTCGCGACGCCGCTGTCGCTGGAACGGATGTTCGGCTGGATCATGGCGCCGGCCATGTGGCTGGCGGGCGTGCCCTGGGGCGAGGCGCGCGCGGCCGGCGAGCTGATGGCGCTCAAGACCGTCTTCAACGAATTCGTGGCCTATCTGGCTTTGGCCAAGCAGCCCGTGGCGGCGATGTCCGAGCACAGCCGCTTGATCACGATCTACGCCCTGTGCGGGTTCGCCAACTTCAGCAGCATCGGGATTCTCGCCGGCACGCTGACGGCGCTCTGCCCCGAGCACAAGCGGGCCATCGCCTCCCTGGGCCTGAAGGCCATGGCCGCCGGCACGATCGCCACGCTGCTGACCGGCGCGGTCATCGGCATCCTGGTCCACCCCTGAAATCCCGCCGCCGTTCCGGGAATCGCCGTTCCGGGCGGCTCCGTCTTTCTCCGGAAAAGCGCGGGCGCGCCCTTGACAGGCTCCCGGCGGAATGATTTAGTTCCCCGCGTCATGAAGATTTCGTCCATCCAGGCCCTGTCCCTTCTCGCGTTGCGCGGCGACACCCGTGCCACGGCGGGCGACGGGTGTTGCGCTGGATGATTTCCCGGAGCCGTTGGTTTTCCGGAAAGCCCGCCAAAACGAAACTTGGCGGGCGTTTTGTTGCCCGCGTCCGACGAGAGAGACCATAGGATAGGAAACAGGGATATGAAGAAACCGGATCACGTGATCATTTTCGACACGACGCTGCGCGACGGGGAGCAATGCCCCGGCGCGAGCATGGGGCTGCACGAGAAACTGCAGGTGGCGCGACAGCTCGAAAAGCTGAACGTGGACATCATCGAGGCGGGCTTCCCGGCGGCGTCGCCGGGCGATTTCGAGGCGGTGAAGAAGGTCGCCGCGGAAATCAAGAAATGCCGCATCGCGGGGCTGGCCCGCTGCGTGAAGGGCGACATCGAGAAATGCGCCGAGGCGCTGAAGCCGGCGGGCGACCGGGCCCGGATCCACGTGTTTCTCGCCACGAGCGCGATCCACCGCGAGTTCAAGCTGAAGAAAGCCAAGGACGAGATCATCCGGCAGGCGGTCGAAGGCGTCGCGTACGCCCGCAAGTTCTGCAAGGACGTGCAGTTCAGTCCGGAAGACGCGTCGCGGACGGAGCCGGAGTTCCTGGCGGAGGTCGTCCGCGCGGTGATCGCGGCGGGCGCCACGACGGTGAACGTTCCCGATACGGTCGGGTTCACGGTCCCGCAGGAGTTCCGCCAGCTGCTGACCTACCTGCACGAGCACGTGCCGGAGCTGGCTGGCGTGGTGGTGCACGTGCATTGCCACAACGACCTGGGCCTGGCGGTGGCCAACTCGCTGGCGGCGATCGAATGCGGCGCGCGCGGCGTGGAATGCACGATCAACGGCATCGGCGAGCGCGCGGGCAACTGCTCGCTGGAGGAACTGGTCATGGCGCTGAAGGTCCGCAACGACCATTACGGCATCCAGTCGCGCGTGCGCACGCAGGAGCTGTTCCCGGCGAGCCGGCTGGTGAGCCAGCTGACGGGCATGATGGTGCAGCGCAACAAGGCGATCGTGGGCGCGAACGCGTTCGCGCACGAATCGGGCATCCACCAGGACGGCATGCTCAAGCACCGCGAGACCTACGAGATCATGCGCCCCGAGGACGTGGGCGTGGTGACGGGAACCGACCTGGTGCTGGGCAAGCACAGCGGCCGGGCGGGCTTCTCGGCGCACCTGAACCGCATGGGGCTGAAGGTCGATCCCGGTCAGCTGCAGGGCATCTACGACGCCTTCATCGCGCTGGCGGACAAGAAGAAAGTCGTCTACGACGACGACATCGTCGAACTGCTGCGCGAATACATCTCCGACGTGCCGCGGGTCTACGCCATCAAGTGCCTGCAGGTCTCGGCGGGCAACCGGTCGATTCCGACGGCGACGGTGCAAATCGAGAAGGACGGCAAGGTGACGCAGGATTCCGCGACGGGATCCGGCCCGGTGGAGGCCGCGCTGAAGGCCATCGACCGCATCACGGGCGTCAAGGGCGAGCTGAAGTCGTTCGCGATGCAGGCGGTGACCCACGGCGAGGACGCCTTGGGCGAGGCCTCGGTGCAGGTGAAGTACGGCGAGGATCTCGTCGCGGCGAAAGGGTCGGACATCGACATCGTCATGGCGTCCGCGAAGGCCTACGTCAACGCCTTGAACCGGCATCTGTTCCTGGCAACGGAAGCGCAGAAGGCCTAGGCGGCTCCCATCGGTCCGTTCCGCGCGCGCGGGACGGACCGCCCTGGATCAGGGGCGGACGGGGATGCGGAAGGTTTTCATGACGGGGAGATGCTGCAGGTCGCGGCCGGTGTCTTCCCATTCGGCGGGGGCCGGGACGGGATTCCAGAGGCGGGAATCGAAGACGAGGCCGTCGGGGAACGTCTCGCCGCCCAGGACGGTGGGGACGTGGCAGGGGGCGAGGGCCGGGTTGGGCAGGACGAAATCGTAGGGGCGGTTGCGGCCGGCGTTGGTGTTTTTGTTGCCTTGTTGGTCGGCGGGATGGCGGGAATCCACGAACCATTGCGTCAACTCGGCCAGGGCTTCCGATTCGCGGGTCGCCACGTTGAAGTCTCCGCAGAGGACGACGTAGTCGTCTTCGGGAAACGCTTTGCGGATGAGGCGGAGGAGGTGGCGGGCTTCGGGGATGCGGCGTTCGGCGCGGTTTTGGACGAGATGGACGCTGACGACGTGGAGGCGTTTGGGGCCGGGGATGCCGAGGGTCGCCCAGGCGAACTGGCGGTTCTGGACGTAGGGATCTTCCCACTGGCCAAAGGCGAGGATGGGATAGCGGCTGATGATGCCGTTGGGCAGGCGGGCTCCGCCCTTTTCGCGGGAGAAATCGTAGGCGGGGCCGAAGATCCGGCGGACGAGGTCCTGCGAGTTCCCGGTGCGGTAGTTGAATTCCTGGATGGCCAGGACGTCGGGCCGGAGGGCTTGGAGGATGCGGATGCCGGGGGCTTCGTAGGCCTGGCTGGTGTTGTCGGAAAGATTGGCGGAGGCAATGGTGATGGAAACGGCGTCGCGGTCCGGGGCGCCAGAGGCAATGGACGCAAACAAAACGATCAGGACGGCCAGGCGATGCATGGCCAAGAAACTATCCCAAACGAGCCGCGCGGTCCATCGCGGAAAAGAAACGCGGCGGGAAAGGCCGTTCTGTCGCGTCAGTGGGACGGGATCAGATGGAACAAGGCTTGGGCCAAGGGATGCCCGGGGACGTGGAAGCTCAACGTTCGCTTTTGCCGCCGTACCCAGCCGCCCGTCTCGAGGGTGTCCAGATGGAGGCTCAACGGACCCCGGGGAATGCGCGTGGCGGCGCGCAGATCCTGGGAGACGAGATCGGACTTCATCAAGACCTTGGCGATGGCGATCCGTCTCGGATGGGCCAAGCCGGCGGCGATGGGCGCCATGGCGGCGTCTTGTTCCGGCGGATTTCGGTCGAAAGCGTTTTTCAGGGCGTGGAGCAAAGGGGTGGCCGAAGCAACCTGGGGATCGGCTTTCATGCGGTAGACGAGGCGGGCCCCGCAGTGTTCGGGCCGGAGAAGGCCGCGCGATTGGATGCGGCGCAATTCCTGGCTGGCGTCGGACACGCCGATTCCAACGAGATCGGCCAGTTCGGAGACGCATTGTCCCGGCGCGTCGTGAAGCAGGCGGAGCAATCGCAGGCGCGAATGGCCCGCCAAAACCCGGCACGTTCGCCACAAGGTCGGATTTAATTGTTGCATCGTTCCTTTCCTTCCTTCCGAACGTCTGGTCTTTATAAAGACTGAAACTGTTCCGGTATTTGTAAAAACTAGACTCAAGGGGCAAGGCGGGAAAATCGGGCGGTGCAGGGATGGGGGGTCAACTGGGGGGGAAGCGGGAGGAGAGGCGCCGGTGGAGCCGGAGGAGGGGCAGGAGGGCGAGGCCCAGCAGGTTGGCGGGAAACCGATGGATCGACGCGATGCAGAACAGGGCTTGGAGGGGGATGAGCATGCGCAGGAGACGGCCGACGTGGATCGGAGTGAATATCGCGCCGGGCTGGGTTTCGTTGCGGGAGAGGCGGGTAACGCCGGCGACGTAGAGGCCAAGGACGGCCGCGCCGAACAGTGGGGCAGGCGCGAAAGTCCCCCCCCCCGCCGCGGCGGCGCCGAGCAGGAGGTTGCCCGCGCGGCTGGCGCCCATGAGCAAGGGGCCGAGGATGGGCTTTTTCTTGAGGCCGACGTCGTAGAGAATGATGCAGAGGATCATCGGAAGGGCAATGGGCAGGGCATCGAAGAACGCGGCGAGGAAGGCCGCAATCCACAGGAGGACCAGAGCGGCGGCGGCGGCGGCTTCCCGCGAGATTTCTTGGGCGGGCAGAGGGCGTTGCGGCCGTTCGCGGGCATCTTCGGCGTAGTCGAAAAGATCGTTGAGAACGAGTCCCGCCGAATAGAGGAAGAGGCCGGCGGGAACGGCCAGCAGCAGAAGCTGCGTCCAGTTCGCCGCGGTGGCCGCGGAGGCCAGGAGGAATCCGGCCAGGAGATCGCCGGGGACGGTCAGCAGATTGGGCAGGCGCAGGATCCGGAGCCAGGCCCTGGCATTTTGGGGGCGGGGCAGGAAATCCTCCGCCAGGTAATAGGCTTCGATCGCCTTTTGCCGCAGGACGGCCCAAAGCGAATCGCGCCGCGGCGGAAGATCATCGCTGGTAGGTGGCGGGGTCAATATAGGGAAGGTCGAGTTGGGGCTTGAATTTCGGGGTCTGGGAATAAAAGGCGAGAGGGTTGTCGTGCATGATCGTGCGGATCTGGCGCTTGTCGAAGTCCTGTTCGGCCATGAAGGCGGCGGTTTTGGGCAGCGAGCAGGGGTCGGAGACGCCCCAGTCGGCGGAGGAATTGACAAGGGTGCGTTCGAGTCCCCAGCGCCGGAGGATATCGACCACGCGGCGGGGATTGAGCTTGGAGTAGGGATAGACGGTCAGGCCGGCCCAATAGTCCGTCTTGCGCGTCAGCGGCATCGTTTCCTCGGTGTTGTGGTCCACCACGATGCGTGCGGGGTCGTAGGCGAATTCGCGCAGGAGGTCGAGGATGCGGGCGGTGCCTTTCTTCTTGCTGGTTTCGGGCGTGTCGTGGGGGGTATGGACCAGGACGGGCAGGGCGTGGGCCTTGGCCATTTCCAGCTGGCGGAGAAAGACCTCTTCCTCGTTGCGGGTGATGCGGTTGAATCCGATTTCGCCGACGCAGACGCAGCGGGGATGTTCGAGGTAGGGGCCGATGCCGGCGAGCGTTTCGAGCGCCAGGGGAAGGTCTTCGGCTTCCTTGGGGTTGACGGAGATGCAGGAGTAGTGGTCGATGCCGTAGCGGAGCGCGCGGGTGTGTTCGAAGTCGAGCGAAAGCCGGAAGTAATCGAAGAACGTGCCGGAAAAGCGGCGGTTGGATCCCTGCCAGAAAGACGGCTCGACGACGCAGCGGATGCCGGCGTTGTACATCGCGGTGTAGTCGTCGGTCGTGCGCGACAGCATGTGGACGTGGGGTTCGACGATGATCATGGCGCGGCGGCGATGGCGGAGATTTCGACGAGGGCGTTTTTGGGCAGGCGCGCGGCCTGGACGACTTCGCGCGCGGGGAAGGGGGGGGCGAAGATTTCGGCGTAGAGCCGGTTCACGAGGGCGAAGTCGTCCATGTTCGCCACGTAGATCGTCGCCTTGAGGACGTGTTGCGGGCCGAGGCCGGCGGCGGCGAGGATGGCGGCGAGGTTTTGGAGGGCCCGGCGGGTCTGGGCTTCGACGCCATCGGCCAGCGCGCCGGTGGCGGGGTCCATGCCGAGCTGTCCGGAAACGAAAAGAAGGCCTTGGCGCGAAACCGCCTGCGAATAGGGGCCAATGGGGGGAGGGGCTTGATCGGTCTGGATGGGTTTCATGGCGATTCTCCGGAAAACGAAATTCATCCTAGACTTTTGGGGTTTCGAGGACAAGCTTTCATCGGTTCGACCGGGTTGACGGATTGACCTGCGGCCTCGCGTCGTGGGTGAAGGAGGAAGAGGAGGAAAATTCAATGTCCAATGTTCAATATTCAATATCCAATCTTCAAGTGAACCATCGGATTCCGCCCCCGCGGCCTTGCGTCGTGGGTGAAGGAGATTAAAATGGGCGGGACAATTAAGACGGTGGTGGCGGACATTACCACCTTGGGGGTGGATGCGATCGTGAATGCGGCGAACACGTCGCTGCTGGGCGGCGGGGGGGTGGACGGGGCGATCCACCGCGCGGCGGGGCCGGAGCTGCTGGAGGCGTGCCGCAAATTGAACGGCTGCGCGACGGGCGACGCCAAAATCACGCGCGGCTACCGTTTGCCGGCGAAATGGGTCGTCCATACGCCCGGGCCGGTTTGGCGCGGCGGGCGGCACGGAGAGCCGGAGCAGTTGGCGCGCTGCTACCGGCGTTCGCTGGAGCTGGCGGCGGAAAAGGGGGCGAAATCCATCGCGTTTCCATGCATCAGCACCGGAATTTATGGATTTCCGGCCGAAAAAGCGGCCAAAATCGCGGTTTTGGCCGTTCGGGAGGCGCTGGAGTCCCTTTCCGAGCCAATGGAGGTCATATTTTGCTGTTATTCATCAAAAAATGCCGATATTTATGAAAATATGCTCAATAATTGTTAAAAATGGGTCATTTTCCCTGAAAATCATCTCTCATCTTTGATTTTGAGCCGTTTTGGGGTTCCGGGCTTGTCAGAACGGGGCGCAGGGGCGTAAAGTCGCGGGTTAATTGTCTTAGTTTCCGTCCTTTTCCGAATCGAGATGTTATATGCAATGGCTGTTGAAGCGAATCCTGGGAACGAAAAACGAGCGCGATTTGAAGAAATTGCGTCCGCGGGTGGCGCGCATCAACGAGTTGGAAAAGGGATTGCAGGGGTTGTCCGACGCCGCGCTGCAGGCGAAAACGGCGGAGTTCCGGGCGCGGCTGGCGAAGGGGGAAACGCTTGACGATCTGGCGTGCGAGGCCTTCGCGGTCGTGAAGAACGCGTGCCGCCGGCTGTGCGGGACGGTCGTGGACGTGTGCGGGCATCCGCAGACGTGGGACATGGTGCCGTTCGACACGCAGCTCATCGGCGGGATGGTGCTGCACCAGGGGCGGATCGCGGAGATGGCGACGGGCGAAGGCAAGACGCTGGTGGCGACGATGCCGGTCTACCTCAACGCGCTGACGGGCCAGGGCGTCCACGTGGTGACGGTGAACGACTATCTGGCCAAGCGCGACGCGACGTGGATGGGCACCGTGTACCAGTATCTCGGGCTGACGGTGGGGTGCATCCAGAACCAGATGCGGCCCGACGAGCGCCGCGCGCAGTACGCGTGCGACATCACCTACGGCACCAACGCCGAATTCGGCTTCGACTACCTGCGCGACATGGGCATGGCCTACAGCCCGCAGGAGATGGTGCAGCGCGGCTGGAACTACGCGATCGTCGACGAAGTGGACTCGATCCTGATCGACGAGGCGCGCACGCCGCTGATCATTTCGGGGCCGGCGCCGTATTCGACGGAGCAGTACCAGCTCGTGAAGCCGGCGGTGGAGCGCATGGTGCGCAAGCAGCGCGACCTGTGCACGAACCTGATGGCGGAGGCCAAGGCGGCGATCGACAAGGGCGACGATGAAACCGCGATGCTGAAGCTCTACCAGGTCAGCCAGGGCATGCCGAAGAACAAGCAGCTCCTGCACCTGATGGAAGAGCCCCAGACGCGCCGCCTGCTCGAAAAGGTCCAGAGCCAGATGCTCGTGGACATGAACAAGGACCAGGCCCGGGCGCTGCGCGAGGAGCTCTATTTCGTGATCGACGAAAAGGGCAACGACGCGAGCCTGACGGACAAGGGCTGCAACGCGATGAATCCGGAGGATCCCGACTACTACGTGGTGCCGGATCTCGTGACCGCGCTGGCGGAGCTCGACGGCGACGCCGCGCTGACCGACCAGCAGAAGTTCCAGAAGCGCCAGGACCTGCAGAACCAGTTCGCCGACAAGAGCGAGCGCATCCACGCCGTGGACCAGCTCATCCGCGCGTTCAGCGTCTACGAGCGCGACGTGCAGTACGTCATCCAGGACAACGAGGTGATCATCGTCGACGAATTCACCGGCCGCCTGATGCCGGGGCGGCGCTGGAGCGACGGCCTGCACCAGGCCATCGAGGCCAAGGAAGGCGTGCGCATCCAGCGCGAAACGCAGACGCTGGCCACCATCACCATCCAGAACTATTTCCGCCTCTACAAGAAACTCGGCGGCATGACCGGCACCGCCGAGACCGAGGCCGACGAATTCCAGTCGATCTACAAGATGGACGTCGTCGTGATCCCGACGAACCGGCCGGTGCGGCGCGTGGACGGCAACGACCACATCTACAAGACCCAGCGCGAGAAGTTCAACGCCATCATCGAGGAAATCACGGCCTGCTACCAGCGCAAGCAGCCGGTGCTGGTGGGCACCATCTCGGTGGACATGTCGGAAATCCTCAGCCGCATGCTGCGGCGGGTCAACGTGCCGCACAACGTGCTCAACGCCAAGAACCACGCGCGCGAAGCCGAAATCGTGCTCAACGCGGGCCAGCCCGGCGCGATCACCATCGCCACCAACATGGCCGGCCGCGGCACCGACATCAAGCTCGGGCCGGGCGTGGTCTGGATGGAGCGCGACGTCATCACGGGGACGAAGAAGCTGGGCGACAAGTTCGAGGGCAAGAAGACCCTGCGGCAGCTGATCGAGGAGCGCCCCTGCGGGCTGTACGTGATCGGCAGCGAGCGGCACGAGTCGCGGCGGATCGACCGCCAGCTGCGCGGGCGCTGCGCGCGCCAGGGCGATCCGGGCATGTCGCGGTTCTTCGTCTCCCTGGAAGACGACCTGATGCGGCTGTTCGGCAGCGACCGCATCTCGGGCATCATGGAGAAGCTGGGCATCCAGGAGGGCGAGGTGCTGGAGCACCGCTGGCTGAACCGGTCGATCGAGACCGCCCAGCGCCGCGTGGAGCAGCAGAACTTTTCCATCCGCAAGCGCACGCTGGAATACGACGACGTGATGAACAAGCAGCGCGAAATCATCTACGGCTTCCGCAGCCAGATCGTCGCCGCCGAACAGGTGCGCGAGCACCTGCTCGACGTGGTGCAGGACGTGGTGTTCGAACGCGCCGAGGATCTGGACGGCGACGAGGAGACCCTCGGCGCCTTCGCGACGTGGGTGAACAGCCAGTTTCCGATCGGATTCCATCCGGACCAGGCCGTGAAGAAGGAAGGCCGCCGGGGCGGGGTGGACGCCGCGGCGACCGCGAAGGCCGTGGCGGACCGCGTTTTCAAGGCCTATGCGGACAAATGTTCGCTGGAGGATCCCGCGCAGCTGAATTCCATGGAGCGGTTCATCATGCTCAACGCGGTGGACACGCAGTGGCAGGAATATCTGCGCAACATGGACACCTTGCGGCAGGGCGTGGGCCTGCGGGCCTACGGGCAGCGCGATCCGCTGGTGGAATACAAGAACGAGGCCTTTACGCTGTTCGCGGACCTGATGGACCGCATCAAGGGCGAGATCGCCGGGCGCATTTTCCGCGCGACGACCTCGCCGCGCGCCTACCAGGCCTTCCTGGGCGACCTGCACCGCCTGGCGCAGGCCCGGCATCCGTCCGCGGCGCCGCTGGCCGGCGGCCATGCGGCGGGCGCGGCCCCCGCGCGGCGCGCGGGAAGCGGCGGGGACGGAGGCGCCGACGCCGGCGCCGAGGCCGCGATGAACGCGGCGCTGTCCGCCGCGCACGCGAAGCCGGTGGTGCGCGACGCGCCCAAGGTCGGCCGCAACGACCCCTGCCCCTGCGGCAGCGGCAAGAAATACAAGAAATGCTGCGGGAAGGACGAGTGATGGACGCTCCCGTCGTATTGAAGGAATCGGAGCACGGCCTGAAGCGGGAGGCCCTCGCGTACGAGGCCCTGCGGGTGCTGACGCGCTTGGACGAGGCCGGCTACAAGGCCTACCTCTGCGGCGGCGGCGTGCGCGACCTGCTGATGGGCCGCACGCCCAAGGATTTCGACGTCGCCACCGACGCCCGGCCCGAGGAGGTCAAGAAGATCTTCCGCAACTGCCGGATCATCGGCCGCCGCTTCAAGCTGGCGCACGTGTTTTTCCGCGACGTGATCATCGAGACCGCCACGTTCCGCGCCCGGCTGGACGCGCCGTCGCCCGAGGCGGAAGACGTGCCCTTGCCGTCGCGCCGCCGCACGGACGTGCCCGATCCGACCTTCGCCACGCGCGGCGGCGTCATCGTGCGCGACAACGTCTACGGCACGCCCGAAGCGGACGCCCGCCGCCGCGATTTCACGATCAACGGCCTGTTCTACGACATCGCCGACGGCAGCATCATCGACTACGTCGGGGGGCTGAAGGATCTGGAGCACCGGGTGCTGCGGGTGATCGGCGATCCGGAAACGCGTTTCCACGAGGATCCGGTGCGGATGGTGCGCGCGGTGCGCATTGCCTCGCAGCTGGACTTCGAGATCGAGCGGCACGCCCGCGACGCCATCATCCAGATGTGCGGCGAGCTGGTCAACTCGTCCCGCGAGCGCCTCCACGAGGAAATGCTCAAGATTTTGAACTGCGGCTGCGCGCTGAAGGTGTTCGAGCGGTCCTGGCGCAAGGGGCTGTTCCAGACGATCTATCCCGCGTTTTCCGCCTGGCTGCAGGGGCCCGACAAGCACGAAGCCCTGCATTGGGTCAAGAAGGCCCTGCGCCAGTTCGACGTCTGGAAGGCGGCCGGCCTGAAGCCGATGCCCGCGCTGCAGCACGCGCTGCTGTTCGGGCCCTACATGGAGGGGATGGCCGGGGCGTTCGCCGCCGAGGGCATGCCGGAGTTCGAGGCGATCCTGCAGGCCGTGAACACGGTCCTGCGCGACAAGGCGAATCTGACGCAGATTCCCAAGGCCGTGGTGTTCGACGTCGAGCGCATCCTGGGCATCCAGGTGCAGATGCGGAAATCGTCCGGCCAGAGCAAGTACGCCGGCCGCCTGCGCCACCGCAACGGATTCGACGAGGCGCTGATCTACCTGAAGTTCGCCGGGGGCCTCGACGCGGGGCGCAAGGAACTGCTGGCCCGCTGGATGGAGCCTGCGCCGGCCCCGCATTCCGCGCCGCATCCGCCCAAGGTCGACCATCCGCCCAAAATCGACCATCCGCCCAAGCCGCACCATCCGGCTCCTTCCGGACCGCCGTCCGGCCCCAAGCCGGCGCAAGTCTGATTGCCTGCCGGGCTTTCGTTTTCTGCAATGGGGGCCGTCGGGCAAGGCGAACCCTCCGGGCAAGCCGTTCATATCCAGACTAGGGCATTTTCACTTTTCCTGTAGCCGCAGGATCCCGACGTAGGCCGGGTGCCCTCACCCGGCGAAATCCCGCCCGGTCAGGGGACCGGGCCTACAAACCGAATTCCCATCGCGCTGGCGAAAGGCTACGGAATATCGTAATCCGCTCTAGCCCGATCCCGATGAAGGCGGATGGTCCGCCCACCCGGCGAACCCACGCCCGGTCAGGAAACCGGTCTTCAGCAGCAAAGCTTTGACCGTTGCCAACGGCTGCAGCGAGCGAGGCTATATATAGCCTCAATATCCTGCACGACAGCTAAATACGATTATTGCCATTCATCGGAAACCCTGAGGGAAAACGGCAGTGCCGCGATTCATAATTTAGGTTATGTGCAATATCGCAATTCGATGTTCCATCTGGAATCCACAAATAGGTAAAACGATTTAGCTTTCCGGGGGATTTTTTTTGAGGAAGGGGGAGGGGGCCTCGGAATTTACGCAAACGAAACATGGTCCGGGGTGAAACGGTTGCCGTTTGATGAAAAAAAACTGTTATTTTTGTTATATAGGGCTTGCAGACAAACAGGGGGCGGCCTATCTTATTTGCATATAAGAGTGTTCAGGAATCATTATGCCGCGATTTATCGGATGGCGAAGAGCAGTAGTTTGCAAACCCGGCGCGGGGCGATTCGCGCGCGAGGAGTGAAAGCCGATGAAGATTAATCGAATCAGAACAATGGGCCGTCGAGCCATTGCGGCGGGGGCAACGTGGCTGGTGTTGGCGACGGCCTGCGCGTGGGGCGCCCTCGGCATTTCCGTGCCGCTCTACGTCGGCAACGTCGAGCCCTTGCAGGACGAATTCGGCCGGCCCATGAGAGGCTCGCCGTCCCGTGCGGCCGCGTCCTTCCGGCCGCGGGTCGAAATCCGCGTGGCCTATCTCCACCCATTCTACCAAGTCTACACCAATTTGCCGCCCGGGACCAACGGCGCCTCCAGCCCCTACAACCCGCTGGTGACCGAATCCAACCAGTACAACCCGCAGGCGCCGATCGGCACCGTTCCCGCCGACAGCATCGGCGGCATGGGCCTGAACGCGGCCGAGGCCAATTCCGGCCTGTTCTGCCTGGTGTTCCCCAAGCGTCCCGCCACGGGGCTGCGTATTTTCGCCCGCGCCTACAATGCGCCGGCCCCCGAAGAAGCCACCTTCTACGTCGATTCCGACGTCGTCGAGGTGGACACCAACACCGTCACGGTGGCGTTCTCCTTCGGCGCGCTGAAGGCGCTGAATCCCGCCGATTCCGACGGCGACGGACTGAGCGACTCGTGGGAGGAGCTGCTGGGCATCGACGACCGGGACACGTCCGACTACGACGGCGACGGCATGAGCGACCTGAACGAGATGCTGGCGGGCACGGCGGCGGACGATCCGAACTCCAAGCTGGAATTCACGCTGGTGAAGAGCGAACCCTCGACCCAAGTGCTGGGGGAGGGCGAAGAGGCGCCTCGGCAGGTGCACGTGAGCTGGCAATCCGTGCCGGGCAAGAAATACCAGATCCAGTACGTGCCGGCTCTCGTCGACGCGGCCGGCGTCCCGCCGGAGTTCGTGACCGTCGCGCCGCCCGATTTCGCCACCGTGCCCGCCTTGGGCGACGCCAACGGCGTCGTGACGGCCGGCGAAGGCCAGTACGGGATGGACATGTGGGTGGAAGTCGGCGACCGCTTCACGGGAACCTTCCGCGTGCGGCTGGTGCAGGAATAGGCACTTATGGCCGGGAAACCCACTATCTACGTCGAGACCACGATTCCGAGCTTTCTGGCGGCCCGGCCGTCGGGGGATTTGATCGCGGCCGGCGAACAGGAAACGACGCGGCAGTGGTGGGAAACCCGGCGCGGAGAATTCGCTTTGTTTGTGTCCGACCTGGTGTTGGCCGAGGCTGCCCGGGGCGATGCGACGGCCGCGCAAAAAAGGTTGGAAGCCCTCAAGGACCTGCCCGTGCTTGCGGCGGACGCCGAGGTGGATGCGTTGACCGAGATCATTCTGAAATCCGGCGTCATCCCTCCGAAGGCGGCGGCCGATGCGGTGCACGTGGCCATCGCGACGCGCCATGGGATGAACGTCCTGATGACCTGGAACTGCAAGCACATCGCCAATGCCGTTTTGCTCCATCGCCTGTCGGAGGTCGTGGCCCGCGCCGGCTACCGCCTGCCGGTCGTCTGCACGCCGCGCGAATTGATGGGAGGGCTCGATCATGACGCATGACGCCTTGGTCGATGAAGTCCGGAAAGCCCGGCAGGATATTTTGGCATCCTATGGCGGCGACGTGCACAAGATGCTTCGCGACGTGATGAAGCGCCAGTGGGAATCCGGGCGCAAGGTCGTGACGCTGTCCGGGAAGAAAATCGTCGAGGCCGCCAAGCCCCAAGTGGCCGAAACGGGCGCGGAGTACCGCGCGAAGGAACAGCCGTGAAACGCAAGCCAACAGCCCAAACTCCGCTTGCCCGCCCGCGGCGGGAAATCGCGAATGGCGCGAAGGACCGCCCTGTAGGCCGGGGCGGCGACCCGGCGGGATTTGAACCATTTATCCGTGTCCATCCGTGTGCATCCGTGGTTGGCTCGGCTTTTTCGGCGGCGGGGCAGCGGCGGAAAACATTAAATCATAGGACTGACCCCTTGGCCCCTTTTGAAGTTTCTGCGACGACGAACAACGGAACCATCCCCATCCGGGAGAACCGAAAAATGAACATGCTCCAATTCCTTTTCGGGCGCGCCGTGCGCGCCCGCCGGCCCCACGCGGAGATTCTCTCCCCGCCATTGGGGCAACCTGCCAGCCAGGCCAACGGGAATCCGGTTGGGAAACGGAATGCGACCCTTCGCGGGCTGGTACCTTTGCTGGTGGTGGCGGGCCTGCTGGTAAACGGCTCTGTTTCAACAGCCCAAATCGTAACGTTCGAATTCAGCGCCTTGGGTGGGGCAGAGGCAACGGCGACCAACAATTACAAAGACGCCAATCTGGCCAACTGCGTCATTTCCCGTTCGCCCACGATGCCCTCGGTGGCAGCCAATGGTGGCCGCTTCAATTCCACCAATTGGGCCGTCACGTCCATTGCCAATGCCATTACTGGTGGCAAGTATATGGAATTCACGATTACGCCGAATTCGGGTTATCAATTCAGCGTCAGTTCCATTTACGTCCAATGGCAAAGATCTGCGACCGGCAACCGGGAGGTTTCTCTTCGCAGTTCGGTTGACAGCTATGCGAGCGCGCTGGATACGGATTGGTCATTAAACGATGTTACATCGACCCAAAACAAAACGTGGACATTTACGCAAGGCAACAGCACGGATCCAGTAACATACCGGCTGTATTCCTGGGCTGAAGCCATCACGGGTACTGGCGGACCTGGTGATGGAACGGGTAACGATATAGTAATTTATGGCACGGTATCCGCGTCGGCCTCGGCGCCGACGGTGACGACGCTTGGGGAGAGCTCGGTGGCGGCGAGTTCGGCGGTGCTGGGAGGCAACGTGACGGCGGACGGCGGGGCGTCGGTGACGAACCGGGGCGTGTGCTACAAGACCTCGGCGACCGTGACGATTAGCGACAACAAGACGCAGATCGGGTCGGGCACGGGGGCGTTCAGCAACACGGTCAGCAGCCTGTCGGTGAACACCCGCTACTACTACGTGGCCTACGCGCAGAACAGCGCGGGGACGTCGCTGGGCTCCGAGAGCAATTTCTGGACGCTGGCGAACGTGCCCAGCGCGCCGACGGTCAACAATCCGACGACGACGTCGCTGGACGTGGCGGTGAACGAGAACTCCAATCCGTCCTCCACCGAATTCGCGATCAAGGTGACCTACGGGGCGACGACGAAGTACGTGCAGTCGGACGGGACGCTGGGCGATTCGGAGGCGTGGGCGACGGATGCCACCTGGGGCACGAAGACGGTGACGGGGCTGAGTTCCAGCACGGAATACACCTTCTCGGTCGCGGCGCGCAACGGGGCCAACGTGGCCACGGCCTACAGTTCGACGGCCAGCGGCACGACCTCGGCGTCGGGGTGTTCGGAACGCTGGACGTGTTTGGACAACTTGGGCGCGCCCGTCTACACGTATTACCTCGGGGATTCTCTGGCCTACATTTACTACTACGAACTCAACACGGACACCTCCGGATGGACCAGCGACTACGGTCTCGGCACGACGACGGACGGTTCGGGCTGGACGTGGCGCTCGGCGACGTACGACTCCAACAACGGGACCAACTGGAAATGGAAGAACAATGCCAGCGAGCACCAGTTCACGTCGGTGGGGAACTGGTACTATGCCGGACGGTTCGTCAATGGGTCGTGCACCTACTACGCGGATGCCACTTGGCAAGCCACTTCGGCCAAGGCGCTTGATGCCACGAATTATTTCACGGTCAGCGCGCTGAACAATCCGGGCAGCCAGACGGCGACGGCGGCGGGCGCGACGAATATCAGCCTGAGCTGGGCGAAGGACGCGCAGAGCCACGACGTGATGATCGTGCGCAGCACGGACAGTTCCTTCACGGATCCGACCGGCGGCACGGCCTATACGGCGGGCACCGACACCATCGGCGGCGACCTGGTCGTCTACCGCGGCGGCTCCACGTCCTTTATGGACACGAACCTGAGCGCCAACACGACCTACTACTACAAGTTCTACTCCGAGAACTGGAGCTACTACTCGGCGGGCGTGACGGCCAACGCGACGACCTGGACGACGCCGACGCTGACGTCGCCGACGGCGACGTCGATCGGGCAGACGACGGCCACGCTGGGGGCGAACGTGACGAGCCTGGGCGGGACGACGATTTCGGCGCGCGGCACGGTCTGGGGCACGTCGGCGAATCCGACGGGGAATGCGGAGCCGGAAGGCGGAACGACCACGGGCACGTTCTCCGAGGGGCGGACGGGATTCAGCCAGGGAACGAAGTACTATTACCGCGGCTATGCGGTGAACTCCGTCGGCACGGCGTATTCCTCCGACGGCAGCTTCCACACGGAACCGGGCCAGGCCGCGAGCGTGCAGTTCGCGGCGGTGCTGGGCACGACGATGACGATTTCCTGGACGGCGGGGGCCGATGCCGACGGCGCGATCGTGGTCGTGCGGGCCGGGAACTCCGCGGTGACCGACCCGACGGACGGCACGCTGCATTCGGCGAACGCGGCGTTCGGCAGCGGGGCCGATCTGGGCAGCGGCAGCTACGTGGTCTATCGCGGCAGCGGCACCACCGTGGACGTGACGGGGCTTTCGGAAGGCACGACCTACTATGTCGAGGTCTTCGCCTACAAAGGCACCGCGGCCGACAGCGGCGTCGATCAGGGCATCAACTACCGCCAGACCAGCCCGGCCACCGGCAACCAGGCCACCTGCACGACGCTGTCCGCCCCCACCGGGCTCTACGCCAACCCGACCAACGACACCTCCTTCACCGCGAACTGGTCGGCCGTCTCCGGCGCCACGAACTACTACATCGACGTCAGCACCAACGAGAATTTTGGCGGGGGGGGCGGCGGCGATTTGTTCATTTCCGAGGTGACCGATCCGAGCGACACTTACCAGGCCAAATATATCGAGCTCTATAATGCGACCGGTTCCGCCATCGACTTCGGCAGCACGTCGTGGTGGATCAGCCGGCAGGCAAACGGAACGACCTGGGCACACGTGCAACTAACTGGCACCGTGGCTAACGGAGGAACCTACGTCATTGCCTACAGCACCACCTTTGATTCCTCCTTCAGCGACGAAGCCGATCAATACGACGGTTCGGTGATTTCGGGCAATGGCGATGACGGATATTATCTTCTCACGGGCGGCGGATATGGAACAGGGACGTTGGTGGATGCCTATGGCGTGATTGGCGAGCAAGGTGGCGATTGGACCTATACCGACAGCCACGCGGTTAGGAATTCCAGCATTGGGGATGCCAATGCCACGTGGACTTCTTCGGAATGGACCATCACCGGTGCCGCGGTGGCGGACATGACGCCGCATGACCACACCTTCTCCGGCGGCGGCGGGACGCCGGACTACGTGGCGGGGTATTCGAACCGGCTGGTGGGGG
>JBFXHR010000021.1:31956-45278 GCA_050176815.1 Kiritimatiellia bacterium | reverse complement strand
GTCGTCCAGGCCGGCGCCGACGGTGCCGCTAGCCCCCGATGCCTCCAGTTTCAAACACACCCCCGCCTGCCGGAACGCCCCCAGGTCGAACGGCTCCAGCGCGGTCAGGGTGGTGTTGGCGGGCAACCGCATGCCCAGCAAGGACCAACCGGCTCCGCCGTTGGTCGAGATGGACACCGCGATCGCATTGAAGTTCGTGTTCACGCCGCCATACGTCCGCCCCTTGAACGTCAGCCGCCAGTCGGTTTCACCGGTCAAATCCATGGGCGGCGAAACCAGCGAGTTGCTTCCCAGCGCGATCAAATATCCGGAACTGCCCTGCGTCAGTCCGGTCTCCGACCACGTTCCGCCCGTCCCCTGCCCCAGCGTGCCGTTGTGATAGGCCACGTCGGTCCATTCGTTGGACCGGAATTCCGCCGTGAACGTGGCGTTGGTCCCGACGTCCAGATAATAGCCGTCGGCATACGCGCTCGGCAGCCAGCAAGCGGTAAACCGGTCCGTCCGCACGTCCGCCGCCGGCAGGATCACGGGCGCCAGCAATGCGCCCACCACCGCGATTTCGATGGTTTCCTCGACGGTGCCGTCTTTGTCCGCAGCATAGAACGTCACGCTGTAGACGCCCGTGGATGTCGGAATCCAATGGAAGAAATGGTTGGTCGGATCGAATAGCGCCCCGGCCGGCAAATTGCTGGCGGTCAGGGTCACGACGTCGCCATCGGTCGGAACGGCGATGACCGAAAAAGAAAGGAAACCATTGACCAACACCGACCGGTTGCCGATGGGCTGCAGGATGGGCGGCGTCGGAATGGCCGCCGCCGTCACCACGCCCGTCGCAACGGACCACACGCTGGCGGTTTCGGCGTTGAAGGCCTGGACCCGGTAATAATAGGTTGCGGCGCCCGCCAGGCCAGCGACCTCGCAGGACGTCGCGTCGCCGACGATCCGTTCGTGGTATCCGCCGGGATACAGGTCCCGGTCGCCGGCGGCGCCCACGAAGAACGAGTCCCACTCCGCCGCGGCGCCGGAATACGTGCGGACCTCGAAGTTCAGGATGTTGGTACCCGCCGCGGGCACCATCACGTAATCCATCCGGGCCCAATGGCTGGCCGCCGGCAAATACGTATTGGGCTGCAGGCTGTCGCCCGCGACCTGCCCGCCGGAGGCCCACGTGCACCACATGCGGGCATTGCCGTCGGTCGAGGGCTTCCGGTACCAGAAACTGACCTCGAATTCACTCACGCCATCGCCGACGATTTCCACGGCCTGCATCAGATCCCGGGTCGAGGTGGCGGCACAGGCGACGTGATAGGTCCCCTCCTGCGGCTGGGCGTTCGTCGCCACGGCGTATTCGGTTTCGACCCGGTCCCAGTCCGCGACGTCGCCCGTTTCGAAGCCGCCGTTCTCCAGGAGATTGGGGCCGCGGCCGCTGGGAGGAAAGGCGGGATCCGTGCAGACGTCCAGCCGGTAGCCCGTGGCGTTGGACACCGCCAGCCAGTTGGCCGTGAAGCGATCCGACTGCACGCCCGTCGCGGCCAGGACTTCCGGCGCCGGAATCACCAACGGGAGCGGAATGACGGCGATGGCGACCGATTCTGCGTCGCTCCCGTCCTTGTCGGTCGCGGCGAAGACGACCTCGTATACGCCGGTCGGACCGGCCACCTTCCAGGTAAAAGTGCCGTTGCCGTTGGTTGCGGCGAACGTGGCGCCCGCCGGCAGGTTGCTGGCCGTCAAAACGATGGCGTCGGAATCGACGTCGGTGGCCGACACGGCGAATTCCACCCGCTCGCCGATCCGGACCGTCTGGCCGTTCGGCACATCCAGAACGGGCGGGCGGTTGCTGGGCACGTGGTAGAGCACGACGTCGTCGACGTAATAGAAGTCGTTGGTGTTGTTCCGGACGGCCGCTTCGTCGAACCAAATCCGCACCTTGATTTGACTCTCGGATTCGGGCAGCTCCAGGATCCACGGATTGGCGGGGGCCGTGGCCGGATTGCTGGCGCTGGTACCGCCGAACGGGACGTCGGCATTGCCGTAGCCGTCCACCAGCTGGACGGCGGTGGTCCAGGTCAGCCCGTCGTCGTACGAGACGCGCACGAACAGATCGTCGTCGTTGTCCGGCCCGGCGGCGCCATAGGCCACCGCCAGCCGCGCGTTCTCCAGGCCGCCGTAGGCCACGTTGTCGAATTCCACGTAGGCGCCTTCGCTCTGTTCATCCGAACCGGCCAGCCGCAGCGCCCGGCTGCCTGTTCGCGCCCGCTCGGACCGCACCGCCAAGCTGCCCGCCACGGGCATCAACCGGAAGTTCCACGTGTCCTCGCGCCCCCCCTCGAAGCCCTGCGCCCGAACGACGGTGGCGGTCGCCGCCGGCGCGGGCGTCAGGCTGACATGGTCGAACGAACGGCCCCCGTTCGGATAGGCGGCGTTGCCGACCTGCTGGAACCGGATTTGGAACATCGCGGTCAGGGGGAGTCCCCGCTGCGCGGCGAACGCGGACAAATCCACTTCCAGATTGGTATAGACGGACTGCCGGCCCACTTCGGTCAAGTCCACCAGCCGGTGCCAGATCAAGCCGTCGGCGCTGACGGCGATGCCGTCGGCCTCGATGGAGCCCACGAACGTCGGCGGCATGTAATCGGCCCCGTCGGCGTAATCGCGCGTCCAGCACCGGAACGTCACGCCGGTCTGTCCGGCCAAATCCACGGTCAGCGTCGCCTCGTTCAGCGCGCGCCCCGAAGCGGAATCCATGAACAAGCCGCGCTCGCCCTCGAAGCCGTTGGTGGGATTCGCCAACTGGATGCGGCCGGCGCCGGTCGAGTTCGTCGCCCATGCGTTGGACCAAACCCCGGATTCGAAACCTTCGTAGTACGGACAGGATGCGCGCGGGGCTTCGTCGTCGGCGATGGATAGCCACGCATTGGTGCGGGCCCCCAACACGGCGTCGCCCGTTGCGCCGTGCAGCCGGAGCTGCAGGGTTTCCGCGCCTTCCGCGTCGGCATCGTCCAACAGTTGCACCGCCACGACCGCGCTGGTGGCGCCGGCGGCGAACGCCAGCGTCCCCGTGGCCTCCACGTAATCGACGCCCGGCGTTGCCGTGCCTGCCACCAGGCTCCAATCCACGCTTCCCGCCCCAGCGCTGCCATAGCGGCGCCAGACCGGAATTTCGGCCCACCCGCCGTTTTCCGGCGCGACGTGATGGGCGGCACTCCAGCCGACTTCGCCGATGCCGTCGTCGTCCGCGATGCTCACCGTCGCCTGCAGCGGCGAAACCAAATCCGCGCCGCCCTGCGGATTGAACAACAGCACCGTGAAGGTTTCTTCCGGCGTTTCGTCGTCCGCGTCTTGCGGAATCGGAACCGCGATTTCTTGCCGGTCGACGCCATCGGGAAATACCAGCGTACCCGAGACGGCGATGAAATCGATGCCCGGCGTCGCCGTCGCGCCATAGGCGGCGTATTGCACGCTCGCCTCTCCCACCGTTCCGTGGATGCGCTCGACGGCGAGCGTGATGGTCCCGCCCCCTTCAGCAACCGACCATTCCCACGGTTCGGCGAAACGCAACTCGCCGGCGGGAACGAACAGTTCGACGTCGTCGAAAAACCGTCCGTATTGGTCTTGGACGGCGTATCCGGATTTCTGGAACTTGATGCGGACGGGGGCGACGGGGGCCAAGCCGTGGGCCGCCAGCGCGGCATCCAAATCCACCTCGAACGGACGGTACACCTCGTTGCCGGTCTCGGCGTCCTCCAGCCCGTAGATCTTGTACCAGTTGGTGCCGTCCACGCTGAGGGCAACTCCGTCCGCCACGACGTGCCCCGCGAACGAGGCGGGCATCGGCGCTTCGTTTTCCCACGTGAAGCGCTTGTGCCAGAATCGCAGGCGCACGTTTTCCCGGCCCGCCAAATCCGCGCTCAGGATCAACTCGCACAACACGTTCGAATACGCCTCCCCGCCCATATCGACGTGATGCAAACCGGCATGCGGGCCGTTGGTGCCCGACACGAACGGCGGACCGGCCAAGCTGGTGTAGGTGGACCAGCAGTTGGACAAAATGCCGGCCTCGAAGCCGTCCGCGAACGGCACGCCGGCCACTCCGTCTTCGTCGCGAACGTGCACCGCGGCGTTGCTGGGGGCCACCAGCACCCCGCCTCCGCCGGGCTGGCTCAGGCGCAGTTCGAACGATTCCGCCGTTTCCGCCGCGTCGTCGTTCAGGATCGGAATGCGCAGGACGGCCTGGTTTGCGCCGTTGCTTAGAAACAAGGTGCCGACCGCGGCTTCGTAATCGCTGCCGGCTTCCGCCGTGCCGGCCGCCGTTTCATAGACGACGGATACCGTGCCCGCCAGGCCGCCGGTCCGGAACACGGTCAAATCCACCCAGCCGCCATCCTCGTCCACGAAAGCCTGGACCGGTCCGATCGACAAATCTCCGCCGGCAGGCTCCACCGCGGTCGTCGCGGTTGGATGGTTGTTGGCCGGCTGGACGTCCAGGGTCGTCGCGGCCGCTTCCGCCCGGTTGGTCAGCACGCCGAGAACCAACGGCACCAGTTCCATCTCGAGAACCGCGCATTCCCCCGCCGCCAGATCGCCTAGTTCCGCCACGACCGAATCCGCGTTCGTCGTCCAGGTGCCGCGGCTGGCTGCGGCGGAAACCACCGTGGAATCCAGCGACCATCGGTTGGTCAGCACGACGCCGGCCGCGGCATCCGGCCCGGCATTCGACACCGTCACGGCATAGGCCAGATTGCTGCCCACCGCGAGCAGCGGCGGCACCCCTTCGAACCCCACCGCCAAATCCGCCTGGCTGGACTGCGCGTAGAGCTGCACGTTGTCGAACGCCAGGCCGTGGATGATGGCCGAACTGTGACCATATTGCTGGAACTTGATCCAAACCACGCCGTCCAGATTCAATCCGCGGTCTGCGGCGAATCCATCCAATCCGACCGTGAGATTGGTATAGGCCATGGAAGGCACGTTGGTCAAAGGCGCTAGCCGGAACCAATTGGTTCGATCCACGCTCAGGGCAACGCCGTCCCGGTTGGTCGATCCCGTGAATTGCTCCGGGATCTCCTGCCCCCTCAAAAAGAACGACTTGGCCTGGCATTCGAACGTGACGTCCTCCTGGCCGGCCAGATCGATCTCCAGGATGAGTTCGTTCAGATTGTAAGCA
The DNA here is from genome assembly GCA_050176815.1 of Kiritimatiellia bacterium. Taxonomy (GTDB): domain Bacteria; phylum Verrucomicrobiota; class Kiritimatiellia; order CAIQIC01; family Lenti-01; genus Lenti-01. The sequence continues at coordinate 40,114 of JBFXHR010000021.1, read as the reverse complement.
CCGCTCATGACGGAGCTGTCCAGCACCACGTGCCAGTTCCCGTCGTAAGGGATCTCGTTGGTCGTGACCGCGATGCGGCCATTGGTGGCCGTGTGCGTGGCCGTCCAGCAAGCCGCCAATTCCCCGGATTCGAAGCCATCGAAGAACGGCAGCGCGGCTTGGGCCCGGACCGCCCCGCCTCCCCAGCCCCCGACCATCCACAACGCCGCGAAAACGAAAACAAGTCTAGCCCTGCAAACATTCATGCTCGCATCATGCGGGCCGCAAGAAAATACGACAAGTTAAACCTTTGTTAGAGAACGGCGGATTGGGACCTTCGTGGCACGCGGCACCCGTCGCGTGCGGATTCGCGCGGGGCGGGAACCCCGCGCCACCGCCGGGTCAACGCCCCGGCCGACAACCAAGCCCGGCGACTTGGGCCAAGTCGCCCTACCAATCGCCGATGAAAAAGCCGCCGGGCCCGCGAACGGGTCCGGCGGCCATGCGATTGGGACGGGCCTACTGCACCGTCACGCGATAGTAGCGGTTCATGTCCGTCGGTGTCTCGTCCACCAAAAGCAGTTCGCCGCCGGTTCCGGGTTCGGAATCTGCATCCGTCCAAATGGGCTCCGGCTGCGTCGTAAGGTCGGTGGTGTACTGCAGCTTGTAGGTCTTGCCAACGGCCGACGTGGTCAACGTCGCCGCCGCCGCCGCGCCGGCCGGCACTTCGAAGAAGGCGATGTTCGGCTGCTCGCCCGAAGACGCCTGCGTCACGACGCTCGTCACGGCCGAGTACGGGCTGTTGGACGAGGCGGTGTAGGCCTTGGCGCGATAGTAATACGTCACGCCTTCCGTCAGGCCCGTCACCGCAAAGGTCGTGGCGTTGCCGACGTCGAGGTTGGCATAGCCCGGCACATAGCTGGCCCCTCTGCGCCCGGCAGGCGTGACCCCAACAAAGAAGTTGTCGAGATACACGGTTGCCCCGTTGTAAACGCGCACTTCGAAGTTCAGCGTGTTGGCGCCCGCGGCCGGCACCACGGTATAGGTCTGTTTGGTCCAAACGTCCGCCGTGGCGTTGTAGGTAGCCGAGGTGAGCGTATCGCCGGAAACCTGCCCGCCGGACGCCCAGGTCGACCAGATGCGGACGTCTGTGCCGTCGCCGGCCAGGACTTGGTAGTAATAGCTGATTTCATAGGGGGACAACCCATCGCCCGTGATTTCGACGGTCTGCATGATATCGCGCGTGGCCGTGGCCGCGCAGCTGACATGGTAGGTCCCCTCCTGCGGGTCGGTGGTCGCCACCGTATACTCGGGTTCAAATTTGGTCCAGTTATTGCTGGTGCCCAGTTCGAATCCGGCATTGACCATCAGATTGCCGCCAACGGGTTCGTCGCCGCCCGAGAAGGTCTCGTTCGTGCCGACGTCGAGGACGTAGCCCGTGGCGCCGGCGGAGGCCAGCCAGTTGGCGTTGAATTGCGTCGCGTCGATGGCGCTGGCGGCCTGAATGACTGGGGCGAGGAGTTCGACCGGGCCTTCGACGGCGGTCACGGTGGCCGTGGCCATCGCCGTGCCCAGCTCGTTCGAGGCCAGGAAGACGAACTCGAATTCGCCCGCGACGCTCGGCGTGAAGGAGAGCGTGCCAGCCGCGAAGGAGTAGTCGCCCGCGTCCGCGGTGCTGGATTCCAGCGTCACCGCTGGCGCCGGATTGCCCGAGGCGTAGGAATCCGCATCCAGCGAGAACAATGCACCCACTGTCGCATTTTGGGCCGGAATGGCCGCGAACGACGGAGCCGACGGTTCCGCCGCGCCGAACTCGTGGCTGCCGAGGTACTCGGTGGTGTCCGCGGCGTAGTCGTCCCACTCCAGCGGATCGTAGGTCGTCGTGCCTTCCACCACGGTGCTCTTGCGGACCTTGGTGACTTCCGCCGCGAAGGTGGCGTCGCTGCCAATGGTGCCGACCACGTCGATGTTGGCGTCGTTCTTGGCCAGCGCCACCACGTCGTTGCCGTTGTGGGTCAGGCTGCCGGAAGTCTGGTCCGTCTGGGCCAGAATCGTCGCGTTGGCGCCGGAATTGGCCACCACGAACACGTCGCCGTCGGCCACGGTGCCGGCCAACGTGATGGACGAAGGCGTGGTGCTGCCGTTGGCGTAGAGCCGCAAGACGTAGCCGCCTGTGCCCAAATCGATGGCCGCGCCCGTGCCGTTGAAGATCTCGACGGCCTTGTTGTTGCTCGAACCTTCGATGTATTCCGAGATGAACAAGTCCGCCGCCATGCTGCCGTCGCGCACGGTGATCTGCACGCCGCGAACGGTCGTGCCGTCGTCGTCCGTCGCCGAGAACGCCACGTGGTAGACGCCGGTCTGCGCGGCGGTCGGCGTCCAGTTGAATGTCGTGGACGCCGTGCCGGTGCCGTTGGCGTCGGGGGCCGTCGCGCCCGAAGGCAGCCCGGAAGCCGTCAACGAAACCGCCAGTCCATCGGCGTCCGTCGCCGTCACGGTGAAGCTCAGGGCCGCATCGATGATCGCGGTCTTGTTGGTGCCCGCCGGATCCAGGGCGATGGTTGGCGGCTGGTCGGCCAGCGGCGCCCAGGTCACGATGTTGGCCAACCCGGGCCAGCCGTCGTATTCCTGCGGATGCTGTTCGGAATTGTAGGCCACGGCCAGTGGATACAGGTAGTCGTAGGCTTCTTCGCCCGCGGCCCAGCCGTCGACGTTGACGTCCGAATTGGTCAGCGCTTCCAGCAGGTAGTAGGCGAAAACGCCGTTTTCGATGCCGCTGTCCTCGGCGGAAAGCTCGGTCTCGTCGCACGCCGTGGCGATGTAGGGCGAGGTCAGGTCGTCCACGTCCCTCTTGGTCTTCTTGCGCAGGTCGTCCACGAAGCCGTTGGTTCGGTTCGTCACGATGGCGCCGGTGCGCGAAACGCCCTTGTAGGTTAGGCCGACGGGGGCCTTCAGATGGCCACCGCTAAAGCAGGTGTCCAACAGAACAATGAGGTTGTCCGTCGGCAGGGCGTCCAGCCAGGCGCTCAGTTCGTCGTCGGTGATCTCGTCCGTCGTGAGGTTGTACGGGCACATGTATTCGTCGTAGCCGTCGCCGCCCTCGTCGCCGTCGGCGTCGGGCATGTCGCCGCCGCCGTGGCCGGAGAAGAAGAACAGATTGACGTCGCCGGGGACCGAGGCGGCGCCCATGGCGGCGATCGCGGCCTGAATGTTGGCCTCGGTGGCCTGGGCATCCAGCAGGAGCTGGACGTTGTCGGCCGACCAGTTGGAGCCGGAAAGCAGCCGGTCGTACATTTCCTGCGCGTCGTCGTCGCAGTAGTTCAGGTCGTTGTCGGTGCCCTCGTAGTCGGAGATGCCGCAGATGACCGCGCGGTAGGTTCCGGGCGGGATTTGCTCGAACACCTCGATGGTCACGTCCACCTGGTTGGTGCCGTCCTTGTCGCCGGCGAAGAAACTGACCACGGTCGTGCCCGTTACCGTCGGCGTCCAGTTGAAGACGTTGGTCAGCACGCTGGCGCCCGAGATCTCGGGGAACGTCGCGCCGGCCGGCAGACCCGTCGCCCACAGCCGCACCGTGTCGGCCGCGTCGTTCGGCACTTCGCGCCCCGTGATCGCGAAGGTCACCGCGTTGCTGATCGGGGCGGTAATCTCGGTTTGGTCGGGGTCGACCGCGATGACCGGCGGGTAATCCGCCGCGCCGCCGTCGGCGACGCCCTCCAGCGAGACGTCGTCCACGTTCCAGAAATAGCCGTAGGCCTCGAGGGCCGAAACCGCCTTCAGTTTCACGGCGGTCGTCCCGGGTGGCAGCGCGATCTGGACCGTCGCCATGCCGTCGGCGGCGATGCCGCCGGCCGCAGGCGCCACCGTGCGGGGAACGCCGGCCGTGGTTGCGGCCACGCCGGCGGCCGCGTAGGACCACAAGGCGCCCACAATCCCGTCGGCTTCCACCTGGTTGCCCGTCACCTTGATGTCGGGATTCGCGGAATAATCTCCGCCGTCCAGCCCCAGATACACGCTCATCGAGTCGGAAGGCCACATGCCGTAACCGTCGGCGTAGTTCGTGCAGGTGGCAGACAGATGGAGCGTCGCCACCACGTCCGAATAGGCGGACACGTCCACGTTTGCCAGTTCCAGCGTCTCGCTCAGCTCGTCTGTCTCGCCTGGCTGCCAGGAATAGCTGCCCGTCCGGACGCGCTGGTTCGCCGGCGTGTCGGCGGTGCCGGCGGTGTTCAGAATGTAGTTGCCCGCCGTGATACCCCACGTGTCCGCCGGGGTGCTCTCAAAGCCCTGGAAGACGATTTCGCTGGGGCCGCTGCCGTCGCCGATGGTGATCGCGACGGTTTCGCTGTCTGAACCATCCTTGTCGGTGGCGGTGAACGTGACGTTGTAGACGCCCATCGGGCCGACGTTGTTCCAGACGAAGGTGTTGGACACGGTTCCGGCGTTGGTGACCGTCGCGAAGGTCGCGCCCGCCGGCAGATTGCTGGCGGACAGGACGATCGAATCCCCGTCCGCCGCGTCCGCCGCGGTCACGCCGAAACTCAGATTGTTGCTCCAGACCGCCGACTTGTTGCCGATGGGCGCCAGCACGGGGGGCACGTCCGTCCATCCGCCGGGCGGTTCGCCAAAGCCCGTCAGCGTGCTGCCGACGTCCACGTACTCGAACCGTTCGCTCGGATCCGTCCAACCATCCGGATCGCCGAACGTGGTGCCGAGAATCAGCTGGATGTTCTGGTTGGCCGTCGACACACCGCCGCCGCTCCATTCCGAACCCGGATCGCTGCCGGCCACGCCGATCATGTCCTGCACCACGCCGCCCAACTCGAGCACGATGGAATCGTCGCCGTTGAAGCTAAAGGGCTCCTCGATGTCCGGCGACATGTCGCTGGTGCCGATCACCCAGACGTCGCCGGCGGCCAAGGTTCCGCTGCTGACGGTCAGGACCGATGCCGGCACGGCCGCATTCATGCCCACCTTGACGTCCAGCAGGTTGGCGCCGGAGTCGAAGGTCAGGTCCGAGGCGGAGGCGTTCCAGATTTCGATGCCCTTGGGCGTCGTGCCGCCGTCGGTTTCGGTGTATTGGGAAATCAGGACGCTGCCGCCGGTGAGGTCGCTGGGATTGATCGTCAGGGTGAAGACGTCCGGCGCCTGCACGATGCCGCCGGCCACGTTGGCCAAGGTCAAGACCACGGTCTCCGCCCCTTCCTCGTCCGCGTCGTCGTTGAGCGTGACCGTGAAGGTCGCGGAAGTCGTCGCGCCGTTCAGCGCGAAGTTGGTGCCGGAAACCGTGTAGTCGGCGCCGGCGCCTTCGGTGGCCGTGCCGGAAAGGACGACTTGCCCGCTGACGTCGCCGGACGCCTGCGTTTTGTACACCGTCACCACGTACGAACCGCTGCCTTCGCCGACCGCAGCCCCGGCCGACGTGAAGCAGACGTTGGTGTCGGTGCTCTGATAGAGCCGCACCCACGCGGTGGTGTAGGAGTTGTAGGGGACGGTCACGGGGACGTTCGCCGAGGCGTATTCCGTTCCGTCGTACGTCACCGAGAAAACCGTCACCGTTCCGACATTGCCCGAGACGGCGTCCTTGACCCGCGCGGTCACCACGTTGGCGGCGTCCCAGGGAACCTGGGTCAGGTCGATGGCCAGTTCCAGGTTGTCGCGCGTGTCGGTGACGAACACGCCGCTGGCGTCGCCGGCCGGCATGTCCTTGGGCAACGGGGAATTGCTCCAGACGTTGGCGCCGTTGGCGGTCAGCAGCAGTTCCTGGACGTCGCTGCGCTGGGTGTGCCGGATCGTGAGTTTCGCGTAGTCGGTCGCCGGCTCGTAGGTGCCCTCCAGCGGATACATCACGTCGGAGAAATAGTTCTCGAAGTAGTCCGAGTCCACCACGATGTAGCCGTTGCTGCCGAAGGACGTCCCCCACTGGTTGGCCACCAGATAGTATCCCGTGCCGTAGCCGCACACGGTGACCATGTGGTTGATGTCGTCGATGGTGCAGGTGGCGCCGACCCACGGCGCGTCGCCGGGTCCCCAGGCGTCGAAGGAGGTTTCAGCATTGACGCCGCAAGCGGCGACGCGGCCGTCGTCCAGCCACGCCTTCAGTTCGGCGATCTGCGCGGCGTCCGGCGCCCAGTCCCACAGCCAGACGTAGTTGGTCGTGCGGCGATGCAGGCCTTCGATGAAGTCCGCCGCCGTCGGCAGCACGGTGTACTGCTCGTCGTCGTACGGCTTCTGCGCCAGCGACGCCACGCCGTAGCGCATGAAGATTTCGAACGGCTCGTGGCCGTAGCCGCCGCTGTCCTCGCCGGCGTTGGTCAGGTTGTAGGTGAAGCGCGGCGAACCTTGGTTGCTGGCGGCATTCACGTTGATGGACGAATCCTGCCGCTTCATGTTGGCGGTCTTGGTATTGTACGAGCCCGCCCAATGCACGCAGGAGCCTTCGTAGCCCTGGTCGCCGATCGGCGGCATGTAGGAGCGGTTGTCCGCGGCGCCTTTCAGCATTTTGCCCGTTGGCAGATAGCCTTCCGGGGTCTTGGCCAAGGCGCGGCCTTCCGCGACCCACTTCTCGCGCGTCCCCGCCGTATACGGCTTCTTGCCGAGCTTGTAGGTCTTCCCTTCCGACGTCACCAGTTGCGGCAGTTCGGTCGCGGTGCCCGGGATGAACCGGGCTTCGGCGGCGAACGCCGGCAGACCCAACAGAACGGACAACAGAACGGACAGGACGATTCGCTTGCTCATGGGAACACTCCTCGGACGGACTTTTTCTACGCACCGCACCGAATGGAAATTCGGCACTCCCTATTGTTTGTCAAAAATACGCCGGAACTTAACGCGAACCAAACGAAAAACGCCCCGGAAAATAGAACGGTTTACCTGACGGAATGGCGCTTGTCTGGGCGTTGATTGGTCCCGAGGTTGACACGTCCCGCGCCCCTCCGTTACCTTTTCGCCTCGCACCCAGGATTCATCCTCTAGCGGAAAAGCGAACGAAGACCATGGACAAGAAAATATTGCAGTTTCACCCGGACGTGCGGAATGCGCTGGAAAACCACCGCCCGGTCGTCGCTTTGGAAAGCACCCTGATCACGCATGGCCTGCCCTATCCCGTGAATCAGGAAGTGGCCAGCGGCATGGAAAAGGCCGTGCGGGACGCCGGCGCCGTTCCGGCCACCATCGCCGTCCTGAAGGGACAAATCACCGTCGGGCTGACGCCGGACCAGTTGGCCTACCTCGCCCGCGCCCAGAACGTCCGCAAATGCAGCCGGCGGGATTTCCCGATCGTCTTGGCACAAAAAGGCGACGGCGCAACCACTGTGGCGGGGACGATGATCGTCGCCCACCTGGCCGGCATCCGGGTTTTCGCCACCGGTGGAATCGGCGGGGTGCATCGCGGCCACCCGTTCGACGTCAGCGCGGATTTGATGGAACTCGCGCAAACGCCGGTCGCCGTGGTTTGCGCCGGAGCCAAGGCCATTTTGGATCTGCCCCTGACGCTGGAAACGCTGGAAACCCATGGCGTGCCGGTCGTCGGCTACCAATGTTCGACCTTTCCGGCGTTCTACACCCGGGATTCCGGCCTGCCGCTGGACGTCCGCTGCGACACCGCCGAGGAAGTGGCCGCCATCCTCCGCGCGCGCGAAACCCTCGGATTCCCGACCGGCACGCTGATCGCCACCCCGGTGCCGGCGGAACACGAACTACCGGCGGCCGTGGCCGAAAAAGCCATCGCCCAGGCTTTGCAAGAAGCGGAAGCGCGCGGCGTGCGCGGCAAGGAAGTCACGCCGTTTCTGCTGGCGCGCGTCAGCGAACTGACCCACGAAGAAAGCCGCACGGCCAACGTGGCGCTGCTGGAAAACAACGCCCGCGTGGCCGCCCGGATCGCCTGCGCGCTGGCGGTGTCGTAATCCAGGCAACCGGGACGAGGTCGTCCCGGCTCCAAACAGCCGCCGGTTCCCCGTCTTTGGAGCCCCCGATGACCCCGTCGGGGGAAAGAACCCGCCCTACTCGGGCAACCGCACGTCGACCTTGTAGAACCGCTTGTTGGTGACGGCCGCCGGATCGACCCACTCCTCGATGCCGCCGGTGCCCTGGATGCGGTTGGAGGGCCCCTGCAGCCAGGTGGGCGTCACAAGCCCGTTGGTGGTGAACCAAACCAGGTATTCGCGCTCGGGGCGCGTGG
>JBFXHR010000021.1:0-31856 GCA_050176815.1 Kiritimatiellia bacterium | reverse complement strand
GCCGGATCGACCCACTCCTCGATGCCGCCGGTGCCCTGGATGCGGTTGGAGGGCCCCTGCAGCCAGGTGGGCGTCACAAGCCCGTTGGTGGTGAACCAAACCAGGTATTCGCGCTCGGGGCGCGTGGCGAACCGCACCACGAAGGTCGTATTCGTGCGGCCAATATGGGTCACGTCGAATCGGGCGGCCGGATCGGTCGGGTCCAGATTGGCGACGTAGGCCTGCTTGAGGTTATTGACCCCGTTGGACGCCATCGTGGTGGTCACGTTCACGGTTTCGGGATCGTAGCCGTAGCCGCTCAGCCATGAATACGGCACGCCGTCGTTGTAAGACTCGCCCGCCCCGGCTTCGAAGCCGAGGGCGAAGCTGAAGGTGCCGCTTCCGGACAGTTCGACCTGGTGCGTCTGGGCCTGGTTGCGCATGCGCAGAGTGTCGAGATCGGTGCCGTCGGCCGCATTCGTGTTGCAGGTGGCGTTGTGCGTTCCGCCATAGGCCACCAAGGCCGACACGGTCCGGGCGGGATCCAGATTCGAGAGGGTCATGACGCCGTCGGCGTGCTGCTCGCCGCCCAGGTAGTCCTGGCCGTGCAGCAGGAGCCCTTCCAAATCCGGCGAAAGGCCGCTGCGGACGTACAGCGTGCCCAGCGAGGCATCGACGGCGTACTGGACGGTGAACCACGCCGAGGTGGGGCCCAGCGTGACGGTCTTGGCGATCTTGTTGTCGGCCGAGGTCAGCTTCCAGCCGCCGGCGACGCCATTGGTCGTGGCGGAATAGAGATTGTTGACGTAGCTGCTCGCCGTGCCGGCCGCATGCCAGTCCTTGAGGGCCGACGTGCGGTACGCGCCGACCACGTTGCTTTCCGTGTTGCCCTCCCCTTCCCACTCGGTCTCGGAACCCGCATAGCTCGCGAAGTTGCCGACGGTCTGGAAGGCCTCGCCGGTGCCGGCATCGCGCACCCACGCGGCGACCATGCGCCCGCCTAGCCGCTCGAACACGGCGAACGCATGCCGGTTGTACAGGAGGCTCTCGTTTTCGCCGTCGAGATCAACGTCTTCCGCGGCGGTCTGCGCGTTGGTCAGCGAACCGGCGACGGCCAGCCACTGCTGGACCCGCTGGTAGACGGCGGCCATGCGGCTTTGCGCCTGCGCGGCCGCGGCGAATCCGGCCAGCGTCTTGTTCGTCGCGTCGGGCACGATGTACGTGCCGTCGCTGAACTTGCTCATGTCGCCCACCCCGCCGCTGTGGAAGGCGGTTTCGAAAACGGACGCGTGCAGGACGCCCTGCGCCAGACCCGAAAGCGAAGCGTGGGTGACGCCCTGGACGCGGTTCCACGCCTGCGACACCACGCCGCCGGTATAGAGCATGCCGTAGGCGTTCGGCATCGCCACGCCGGGACGGCTCTCGAACGTCTTGTTCAGCAGTCCTTCCTCGAGACCCGAGCCGTTGTACCAGTTGTCGTAGTCCAGCCGCGTCATGTAGTTGACGTAGTTGTGCGACAGCTTGTCCGAACCCGGCGAGGAGCGGTTCTCGACGTACCACGAATTGCCCCAGCCGTCGCCGTCCAGATCGACCTCGTTCTTCAAAATGCTTTCCAGCGTCACGCCGTGGATCCACGGATGGTTGGCCATCCAGGTTAGGTTGGCGTCGTAGGCGTCGGCCATGGTCTTGCTGGCGAAGTCTTCCCAGCTGCTCAGGAGCACGACGACTTGGTCCCCGTCGCCGCGCGCCTTGCGGTTGAACAGGCGGCGCAGCGGCATGCACAGGCCGCCGTCGTGGTTGGCGAAACGGAAGTCGTTCGCGCCGTTGTTGATCGCGAACGCGTCCACGCCGTCGATGCGGTTGATCTGGTAGCCGCGCGTGCCCAGCGCCGCCGAACGCCCGTACCACTGGAACAGGTGCTCCATCTGGTCCAGCACCGTGGCCCGGAAGCCCATGCCCGCGATCTTGCCGAACGCGTCGGCATCCAGCAGCCGCTCCGGCGGCCAGAACACGGAGTTCGTGGTGATGTCCACCCCGTAGATGGTTTCGAGGAATTCGGAGGCCAGCGCCACGTTGTTCGAAACGAACTGCGGCGTGAAATACGGCAGCATGTGGTCGGAGAACGTACTGGCCATCAGCGCGACCGTGCCGGTGGCGGCCAGCGTCGCGATGCGGGCGTTGAGCGCCGGTCCATCGCGCCAGGGCTTGCCGGCCGCCGGATCGGCCTTCGCCCATTGGATGGCCGACGCCAACGTCGGCGTGACGTGCAGGTTCAGCGGGACGTCGAGCGTCTCGTGCGCGTCGAGCACGCGGTAGTAGCCCGCGCCCGCGTCGTTGTTGACCAAATTCTGGATCACGCTGCCAGGCTGGATGGCCTGGTTGCCGTGGACGATCTTGGAGAAATTCGCCCGGTGCGGCCGGTGGTCCCCGCGGATCCAGCTCCGCAGGACGCTGTTGTCGCCTTGCAGGCCGGCCTGCGCCGAATAGTCGTCTTCCGCCAGCCAGTCGTTGTAGATGGTGTCGCGGACGTCGCTGCGCCCGCCGATGTCGCCCGCGCCCGGCCCCCCCTCTTCGCCGCAGGTGTTGCAGGTGCCGTCCTTCGTGGTGAAGACCTGGAAGTTGAGCACGGCCGGATCGCCGACGTAGCCGACGTCCACCAGCGCCTGCCGGTCGATCGCGAACTCGACCGCGTCGAGCTCGGCGTTGAAATACGCGCCGAGGAAGTAGTCCTCGCGGCCGGCCACCCCGCCGTAGGAAAACAGGTCTTCGGAAAGGGTGCTGGTGTTCTGGCCGACGTTGCCGTCCACGTAGACGCGCCCGTGGGCGGAATCGTAGACGGCCGCGACGACTTCCCAGCGCATGTCGGTCAGGGTGTCCACGTCGTCGGGCATCACGCGTTCGCCCTGGCCGGCGTTGCCGGTGTCGATGGCGATATACAGGTCGAGGTACTCGTCTTCGGCGAACGCCTGCAGGTCGTAGAAATCCACGCGGAAATAGAACTTGCCGTCGCCGCCCGACGCGACCGCCCCGCCGTCGCGGGTGTAGAAGGCGACCATGTCGCGGGATTCGTCGTGGTCGTCCCATCCGCGGAAGACGTCGCCCTGGTCGGAATTCGGTCCGTCGCCCTGGTAGTAGTCCAGCGCGCGCAGGTCGGCCCAGGTCCAGTCCATGAATTCCTCGCGGACGTCCACGCCGCCGATCTGGCCGACCACCCCGCCCTCGCCGACGGTGATGGACCCCGGCGGCACCGGAACGTTCACGTCGATGCGCGGATCGGTGCCGGCGGCCTGGTGCTGGGCGTTGCTGACCCCGTCGCCCGTCAGATCGCCGTCGGCGCCCTGCTGGGAGTTCGTCGCGTTCAACTGGCCGGTGCGCAGGTTGTACCAGCCGTCGTCGAACGGGTCGATGCCGTAGCGGACCTCCCACCCGTCGTCGAGGCCGTCCTGGTCGACGTCGCGCAACAGCGGATCGGTTTCGAGGAAGAGCACGCGCGGCCACTGGTTGGTGTTCTGCCAGGCGCCGCCGACCTTGCGCGGCCGGCCGTAGGCGGCGAACAGGGCGTTGGTGTGGAGGGCGCGCGAAACGACGTCGGTGATCCCGGCGGAAGCCAGCGCGGCCTGGCTGGCCGCATCCATGCCCAGCAGAACCGCCGGATTGGACGCGACGTTGAACACCGTCGTCGTGCCCGCCGGATACAGCAGGAGCATGTCCACGCGGCCGTTGGCGTTGGAGTCGGCCACCCCGTCGCTCATGCCGTTGCCGCTGGTGTCCGTGCCGTTCGGGTCGGTTTCGAGGAACCGCGCGTTGGCCGGCAGGGAATCGCGATCGACGCGCGACGTGTTGTAGACGGTCGGCAGCGCCGAGCCCTGCAGGACGTTGGTCACGACGTTCGCGGCGCTCACGAGCCCGACCTCGACGCGGCCGTTGCGGTTCAGGTCCTCGACGTTGTCCTCCAGCGCGTCGCCGTCGGTGTCGGCGCGGCTCGGATCGGTCAGCGAGCCGCCGAGCTGGTCCGTGCGCGAGGCGTTGAAGTTGTACTGCGGATGTTGCCAGTTGTCGGTGGTGTTGTAGAGGGGCGTGTCGGCGTCGCCGATGAAGTTCTTCCAGCCGTCGCCGTTGGTGTCGGTCGCGGGATCGGTGTCCGCCAGGGGCGAGCCCCAGCCCAGTTCGAGGCCGTCGGGCAGGCCGTCGCCGTCCGTGTCCGGCATCAGGGGATCCGTGCGGCCGCGGATGGCCCACATGTGCACGTCGCCGTTGTTCCAGGTCTCCGGATTGGACTCCGGCAGCGCGGCCGACTCGGTCTCGAATTCGTCGTAGAGCCCGTCGTCGTCGTCGTCGGCATCCGCCGGATTGTTCGTGACCATCTGGCGCAGCATCACGCGCGTGGTGCGCTGGTACGACCCCTCGACCGTATTGGTATTGCCGTCCGAATCCATGTTGGCCACGAGCGTGTAGGTTCCCGCCTGCAGATTGGTCCAGAGGAACTGCCAGAACAGGTTGTTGCCCACCGCCGTTGGATTGCCGACGATGCGCTGGACCGCCAGCCCCGAGGCCGTTGCCCCGGGATACGAGCGGGTCAGGGTCAGGTAGTTGTTCGACGCCACCACGCTGACCACCATGCGGTTGGTCCCGATCTGCAGCACGCTGCCGGCGGAAACCTCCGTCTCGAACGCCGTGCCGCTGCCGACCACGGCGGAACTGTTGGACTGCACCGACACCGTGCCGGTCAACGCGTTGGTGGACGCGGCGATCGGCGCGGCGGTCCCCGTCGAATTGGTGAATGAAATCCACACCGACCGCGCTTCCGGCCCGGTCTGCACGCTGACGTCGTGCTGGCGCTGCTCGGGCGCCGGGCTCGCGACGTCGGGCAGCACGATCTGGTACTTGTCGCCGTTGAGATCGAATTCGGGCGGATCGACGATCACGACCGACGGCCCGCCGGAACCCGTCGGCACCCGCACGCGGCGGTCGGCGTAGAGCGTGATGCCACCCCCGCCCGCGTTGGTGTGGGTCACCGCGATCAGATGCTCGTAGTTCGGATCGTCGTTGTACAGGTCCGGCAGCGTGAACGCCAGCTCGTGGTTTCCGGAATCCCGCCAGCTCAGCGTCATGGCGGCGCGATCCTGCGCCACGCCGTCCAGCAGGATCAGGAAGCGGCTCCGGACGGTCGCCTCGTTGGTGAATTCCCACAGGGCGCGGCTGAACTCCACCTTCATGACGTAGCCTTCCGACACCGCGTCGCCGTCCGCTTGCGGCCAGGTCACGTTCATGCGGTAATCGGGACCGCGCGTCGCCACCAGCCGCTGCAGCGTCGTGAAATGCCCGGCCGCGTCGGACAGCAGCGGATTGGTCGAAGACGAATATTCCGCCAGCTTGACGCGGATCGTGCCCGAACCGGAGGACGGCACGTTGACGTAGTTGAAGCGCCATTCGAGCGGATAGTCGCTGTCGATCAGGATGCTGGGATTCACGCGCTGGGCCTCGACCCAGGCCACCTGCCCGCTCGCGTTGTTGCCGTTGCCGTTGGCGGAGCCCGTGGCCGAATCGTCGTTGCTGGCGTCGTCGTCCACGAAGTTGTACCAGACGCGCCGCACGGTCGGATCCGTGCGCACCACCGCGCCGTAGCGGTTGTCGTAGAGCGTCTCGTTCTCCGTCGGATATTTGACCTCGCCCGCCGGCGGCGCGGCGTCGAAGTAGAACGGCTGGTAGAAGGTGTTGAAGATCGACGCGCGCTGGCCGTTGCCCTCGGCCGCGCCGTCGCGCTGCAGGAACGCCCGCGCCGCGATCAGGTTGAAGCCCTCGACCAGGCCCGTGGTTTCCCCGCCGTAGTCGTTGTGCGGGCGATAGACGGCGGCGGACGGATCGAAGTTCTCGATCTTCCACGTGCCCATCATCTTCAGCTTGCGCGAAAGGTCGGTCCAGCTGTTCGGGAACGGCACGTCCCACGGCGCCCCGGCGTAGCCCTGCTCGCGCACGGCGCCGATCTTGTACTTCACCTGCGTGCCAGCCGACAGCGCAGGAATCTTGTTCTCCGCCCACCAGTCGTTGGTCTCCGATCCGTCGATTACGTTGGTTTTCCAATACAGCTCGACGACCTTCGTGCCGCCGATGCCCATGCCGCCCGCGCCCTCGGGCCACGTGCCGTTGGTCGTGTAGTAGATATAAACCCGGTTGGCTTGCCCTGCGTTGCCCGCCTTGGCCCAGAAGTAGATGTCCGCCCCCGCCGCGCTTTCCGGCGCGGGCCAGAACTGGGCGTTGCCGGGAATCGATTCGCTGGCCGGGTCGTGGTACACGAACTTGGCCCCGTAGGTCGAATCCCAGTCGTTCGAGGCCTCCGACTCCCAGATCGTGAATCCGGCCGAACCTACGGTGAATTCGTAAACCTCCGCGCCGGCGGAACCGATCTGGTTGCGCGCCGAATCCACGGCGGCGAATTTTTCCGGCCCGATGCGGCTGTGGAAATCGGCCTGCTCGTAGCCCAGATAGACGTCGGTGGTGTCGCCGCCCGGCGCATGGTCGCGCGGATCGCCGAAGGAATTGGTGGCGGCATTGAGCGGCACGCCGCCGTTGAGCTTGAGCAGGACGTTGTGGGCCGAGCCGTCCACGTGCGCGAAGAAGGACAGGTTGGTCGCCGACGTCGCGCGCGGCAGGGTGCAAAGGTAGTTGAACGGCTTGGGCGTGGTGCCGTCGGGATACCCGCGGTTCGCCAAGCCGTAGGGATTGAACTCCTCGTCGCCGTCGGGCCCGTCCCAGCGCTCGTAGGCCATCGTGCCGGCCTTCTGGCCGTCCGCGTAGATCTCGATCGGATCGCCCCCGCCCCAGCGCCACAGGTCCGATTCCTCGGGGCTGCGCCACGAAAACGCGAAGTAGCCCGCCGGGGGCACCGTGACCTTGATCTTGCCGTCCGTCACCTGGGTGTAGAACTGCCCGCCGCCGTAGGCGTACTGCCACAGGATCGCGCCGTCCGGAAACGCCGTGTCGGGCTCGCAATACCCGCCCGCGTCCCAGTTCTTGTTCATCATGAACATCAGGGTCGTCGCGTCGCCGTCGGTCATGTCCCAATTCTCGCTCTTGTCGCGCCGCTCGTAGGCCAGCACGTTGTCGTCGCTCCAGCGCCCGTACTGGCCGCCGCGCGCGAACGAGTTGTGGATGCCCAGCAGGTTGGGAATGCGCAGGTCGCCGAACTGCCCGAACGGCCGCGTGTCGGCGTGGCGCGGGAACGCGCCGCCGCTTTCGCCGAGCGTTTCGGCCTGCCGGTTGCCGTCGGTATAGATGTTCGGCAGCCCCTCGCGCGTCAGGTTGATCGCGTAGTGCAGGTGTTCGTTGAACGCCACGGCGTCGTCGTGGCTCTTGGCGTAATACACCCCCAGCGCCTTGCCGAACTGGATGTCCTGGATGTAGTCCGACGTCTCCAGCAGCCCCAGGTCCCGCCACGACAGATCGTTCAGCGTCTGGTGCGTCTTGGCGTCCAGCAGCCGCATGCCCGCCGCGAAATAGTCCGAGTACGGCGGCGGCTCGCCCATGTGCTCGCCGAACACCATCAGGGACGTCCGCGGCTTGTTCACGTCGAACACGCACTCGCGGTAGTTGGTCTCGCCGAACCCGCGCGTCTGGTGGAACTGCCACTGCGCCTGCCCGATGTAGCCCGACGCGCTGGAATCCTTGTCCGCCGCCCACTGCTCCCCGAAGAAATACGCCGGCACGTGCTTCACCGCGTCCAGCCGCAGCCCGTCCAGCTTCGTGTAGTCCACCAGCCAGCGGATCGACCGCATCATGTAGCTGCCGAGATCCTCCTCGTAGAAATCCGGATTCGCCGCGATCACGTCCACGGTGACGTTCGTGCTGCCGAAGCCCACGTGCCCCAGCGTCGGATGGTAGTCGTAGTATTCCGGGTTGTTCGGATGCCGCACGAACGAAATCTTCTCGTGCGTGTAGCCTTCCGCGGCGCCGAAATTGGCGTTGGGCGTTTCCTGGGCGATGTCGATCAGGCCCGACAGGTATTGGTTCTGCACCTGCCACGTGTTGCCCCAGTTTGCGGTGTCGCCCCAGGCCCGGTAGAACCCGTCCTCCGTGACCTGCAAGTGGAAATCCTCCGGCAGCATGCCCGGATAGATGTCGATGGGCGTGTTTTCGTTGTAGCCGGGGATGTCGAACGCCCGGTGGTTCATGATGTTGTCGAAATAGACCCGCAGCCCGAAGCGGTGCGCCGTGTCGATCAGCCGCAGCAGCTCTTCCTCGGTCCCGTAGCGCGTCCGCCCGCCGGTGCGCTGGGGGTTGCCCCCGATGTCGAACGGATCCCACAAGTCGTAGCCCACGGACAGGTCGCCGCTGGCCTTCTGCGGCGGCGGCAGCCACAGCGATCCGAATCCGTTCTCGGCGATCTCCGGAACCTTGTCGGCGATCTCCTGCCAGCTCATGTTGAAGAACTGGAGCATCACCTCCGCCTGCGTGCGCGGCGCGCACGCCAGCGCCCCCCACAGGAACCCGACACCCAAGATTCGCCGCCAATTGTTTTTCATCGCACGGTTCCTATCCAAACCCACGCCATCCACGCATCGCGAAACGCTTTACCTGCAACCTACCTTTCCGCCCCCCGCCGGTCAACCCCATTTCGCCCCCCCGCGCCACAAATCGACGGGCCTGTCGGCGCTTTGACGAGAACTTGCGCGCGGGGTCCCGTTCCGATAGTCTTCCCATGCGGATTCCACGGGGCGCCCGGCGCATCCCGGAATCCGGATACCACCCAACGAACTCCAAGCGCAAGATGAAGGAAATGCTCAAAGGCATCCTGATGGGAACCGTCTGGCTTCGCGTCTGGAACCGTTGCCTGGCGGGAAACCGCGTTCGCGACGGCGGCCGGCAGAACCGGATCCATATCGGCAAATCCCTGTTGACCCGGACTCTCATCCGAATCGCAGGCCGGGACAACGAGGTCTCCATTGGCGACGGGTGTCGGCTGCACGACCTGAAAATCCTGGTGACGGGCGATTCCCTCCGGGTGGAGATCGCCGACCACTGCCGGTTGCGCGGCAAAATCAAGGTGGAAGACGTCGGCAGCCAGATCGCGGTCGGAGCCGGAACCACCATGGAAAACGCCTATCTGGGCGCCTACGAGGGCACCTCGATCCGCATCGGGGAGAACTGCATGTTTTCCGACCAGGTGGGACTGCGCACCGGAGACATGCACTCCATCGTGGAGAAGGCCACCGGCGCCCGCCTGAATCCTTCCCGTTCCATCGCGATCGAGCCGGGCGTGTGGCTGTGCAGGGGGGTCACCGTTCTGAAGGGATGCACCATCGGATCCGGCACGGTCGTGGGCGGATATTCCATCGTAACCGATTCCCTCCCCGCCGGCGTTCTGGCCGTCGGCTCGCCCGCCGGAATCGTCCGCAAGGACGTTTCGTGGAAACGGGAGCGCCTGGCGGCGGATCGGCCGGACGGCGCTTCCGCCCCGCAAGGCCCGGCTTCGTGACGCGCTGATTTCCGGAAGAAGGACTCCGGGCGAAGGATCGCATCCAAGGACGACGGGACGCCGCCTCAATGGATTGAATGGCGCCGGAGGACCGATTCGTACGCGGCGGCGTATTGCGCGGCGACGAGCGGCCAGTCGTATTCCGCAGCCCCCTCCTTGGCGCGGACCGCCATCTCCTTCCGCATGGCCCCGTCGACCAGCAATCCCTGGATTTGGGATGCCATGTCCCCGACATCGCCGGTTTGGGCGACCCGCCCGCACCGGGCCTTCTCCACGCAGTCCGACGCCCCGGTTCCATGCGTCACCACCAGCGGCAACCCCGCGGCCATGGCTTCCACGACGACGTTGCCGAAGGCCTCCAACAAGCCCGGATGCACGTAGAGATCCGCGGTCTTGTACCACCGCACCAGCTCCGCCGACGGCAAATCGACCAGCCGCATCCGCCAATCGGCCGAATCCGTGCCCCCGATCGTCTGCAGGGTCAGCAGTCGCGAATGAACTCCCTCCCGGGCGGCCAAATCCCGAAGACGTTCGGTCTCCAGGCCAATCGCCACCCACCAGGGATCCAGCCCCCGGTCTTGCAGGGCCCGCAGAACTTTTGGAATGAGGGAGTAGCCTTTGGCCACCACGTTCCGCCCGACCGTCAGCAGCAGGGGCGCATCCGCGGGAATGCCGTGCGCCTTCCGCAAGGCCGGGCCGGGATCCGCCACCCGCGCGATGCCGGCAACGTCCACGCCGTTGGGAATCCGCACGATCTTTTCCGGAAGCACGCCGACGGCCCGGTATTCGTTTTCCATCAGGCGGCTGGTGGCGACGACCTGGCGGCACGCCAGGATGGACTCGACCAAGGCCCGCCCCAAAACGGGATTGCACCGCAACCCGTAGCGCAGCGAGGGGTCATAAAGCAAATCCCCCCCCGTGCACAGCATCCCGACCGGAAGGCCCGCGCGGGCCAGGGCTTGGGCGCAAAGCGGACCCAATGGATAGGCGTTGTGGATCTGGATGAAATCGAACGAATAAAGCCGCTGATACAACAAGACCTGCCGGGATACCCACGGGTTCACCGCGCCGTTCTCGTTCAAACGTTTCTTGTCCCCCTCCGTATGGCTTCGCGGCAACAGCGGGTGCACGGGATAAGGCAGCTGGCCGCGGACCTTGCTCCAATTGCCCCACCACGTGACGACGTGCACGTCGTGCCCCATTTTCCGTAAATGGATGGCCAGATTGTGCATCACCACTTCCGCCCCGCCGATGGCGGGCAGGAACGTGGAGGCGAGAAAGGCGATTTTCATGGTCGAATCATTCCGATGCCGCGCGACCGACCGTCGGATCGGCTTGCCGGAGGAGACTATTATTGGCCGGACGCAAAGTCAATGAACCGATCTCGCGAGGCAAATAACGCGAGCGCAGGAGCCTGGGAGGCACTACGGTTTTCCGGCCAATCCCGAAGCGATGTCGTGAACGAATCCGTCGTCCACGGGCACGGGATTGTTGGACAACCGTTCCAGGTTGACGTGCCGGGCCAGGACCGCGTGGATTTCCGTCGCGGTCGCCGGCAATTTCGAGTCCAAGCCGATGGCGCCCGTCAGCCGCCGGAGAAACGGGGCGTCGATGGAATCGACGCGGATGCCGGCGCGCAGGTGGTACTCCGCGAAAAACGGCAGCAGCAGGGCGACGGCATGGCCATGGGGCAGGCCATATTCCGAAGTCAGCGCATAGGAAAACGCGTGGGCGCCCGTGGTTTTGGAGACGTCGATGGCGCATCCGGCCAGATGCGCCGCCTCCAGCATGGCCGCGCGGTCTTCCGGGGCGGGGTGGAGGACGGCGGCCGCCAGATGGTCCAGCGCCAACCGAAGCGCCTGCCGGGCGGATCGGCGGGATTCATCCGTGGCCCCGCGCGCCCAGGCGGATTCCATGCCTTGCGCCAGCGCGTCCATGCCCGTGCAGGCCGTTTGATAGGCATCCATCGATGCCGTGAATTCGGGGACGAGCAGAACGTGGCTGGGACGGATGGTTTCGTCCGCGACCGAATATTTCGTTTGGCCGCGGTAGACCACCGCGAAATGGGTGGCTTCGCTGCCGCTTCCCGCCGTCGTGGGAACCGCCAGCAGGGGGCGGAGAGGGGCCGCCGGGGACGAGGGGGCATGCAGGTGTTCGTCGAGGCCGATTTTCCGGCTGCCGAAGTAATTGACCAACTTGGCCATGTCCAGGACGCTGCCGCCGCCGACGCCGACGACCGCCTCCGCCCGCATCGCGCGGAACAAGGCGACTCCGCGCTCGACGTCTTCGATCTTCGGATTCGAGGAAAAACCGGACAAGATTCGCGCAGGAAGGCCCGCCGCCCGTTCAACCCATTCCCTTGCGCCGGATTCCCCGAACGATTTCGGCCGGCAGACCCACAACATCCGGTCGGCCGGCACGCCCGCCAGGAAACGCGAAAGAAAAGCGGCTCCGCCGGCGAGGCCCCTATGTACCTGCGGGTTCATTCGGCTTGAACGTTTCCATGAAGGCGTCTTTGTTTTCCTGCGGGCGGGTGGCGGGACGGCCCAAATCCTTGCGGGCGCCCTTGGCCACGCGCACCTCCAGAAAGACCGGACCGTCTTGGAAGGAAATCCCCTTCAATTTGGCGGACAGGGAATCCAAGGCGTCCAAGCGGCAAGCCGTCCGGTAGCCGCACGCGTCGGCGATGCGCACGAAGTCCACCTCGAACCCCACCGTTTTCTGGCCTCCGACGGAATCGTGGGCGCCGTTGTTCAGGACGATATGAAGCAGGTTTTTCGCGCCGGAAGTCCCGGCGAGGGCCAAGGCGCCCATATGCATCAGGGCGGCGCCATCTCCGTCGAGGCAGGCCACGGGGCGTTCCGGATGGGCCAGGGCGATTCCGAGGGCGATCTGGGAGGCGTGTCCCATCGAGCCCACGGTGAGGAAATCCCGTCGATGCCCCTGGCCCGTCTTGGCGCGGGTCTCATACAATTCCCTGGAAATGTGTCCGGTGGTGGACACCACGGCGGCATGGGGCGGAAGCGCGCCGACAATGGCGGCGATGGTCGCCTCGCGGTTCAAAGCGCACGGAGAGGGAGGGGCGGGCCGCGGTGGGTACTTCGCGAACGAATCGGCGCGGACGATCAGCGCGACGGGCCGCCGGTTTTCGGTGGCGGTCCGGACCATTTCCTCCAGGCAGGCAACCGCCGGGCCGGTCTCGGCGGGCAGGATCCGATGGGGCATTCCGATCGCCGCGCACATGGCGGGCGTGATGGCGCCCTGCTTGGCATGCTGCGGTTCGTCTTTCACCCCGGGTTCGCCGCGCCAGCCAATCAGCAGCAGCATGGGAATGCCGTACACGTCGGGATCCGCCAGGGAAACGAGGGGGTTGATGGCGTTGCCCAGCCCCGAGTTTTGCATGTAGACCAGGGCGAGGCGTCCGGTGGCCAAATAGTGCCCGGCGGCCAGGGCGACGGCGTTGCCTTCGTTGGCGGCGATCCAGTGCGACGTTCGCGGCGCGTGGTCGGCGACGTGGGCGCAGAAGTGCTTGAGCAGCGAGTCCGGCACTCCGGCAAAGAAATCGATCCCGCACCGGCGGATCGCGTCGTGGAAAACGAAGTTGTCGATCATGGCGTTTCCTGCGCTCAGATCAGCGACACGATTTCCTTGATCGGCATGCACAGGGATTCGGCCTCGAGGGCGCGGCCGTGCTTCAAGATGGTTTCCGCCGTATGCAGCATGGCGGGATAGGCGCTGCGCAGCATGTGGTTCGCATAGATCACGACGTTGACCCCGAGGGCGGCGAGCTCCGTTTCGGCGATCTGGGGATAGGTGCTGGGCACGACGACCAGCGGAACGCGGCGCGAGAGTTGTCCATACGCCTGGCAAAACGCCACGATTTCATCCGGCGTTTTGGCCTTGCTGTGGATCATGATGCCGTCCGCCCCCGCCTCGATATAGGCTTGCGCGCGCGCCAGCGCGTCTTTCTGGCCCGTTCCGGCAATCAGGCTTTCGCACCGGGCGATCACCATGAAGTCGTCGGAGACCTGGGCTTTTTTGCCGGCGCGGATTTTCTCGGCCATGTCGGCCACGGGGGCTTGCGCCTGGAGATTGCCCGCTTCCAGAAGCGAATTCTTTTTCAGCCCGATTTTATCCTCGATGATCACGGCCGAGACGCCGAGGCGCTCCAGCGTCCGGACCATGAAGACGAAATGTTCGGGGAGGCCTCCGCTGTCGCCGTCGAAAACGATGGGCTTCGTGGTCACCTCCAGGATGTCGTTCACCGTATGCAGCCGGGTGGTCAGGTCCACGCATTCGATGTCCGGTTTGCCTTTCAGCGTGGAGTCGGTCAGGCTGCTCAGCCACATGGCGTCGAATTCGGCCGGGTGGCCCTGGATGTCCGCCCGGCAGTTTTCGACGATGAGCCCGCTCAGGCCGCTGTGGACTTCCATGGCGCGGATCAGGGGCTTGGCGTTCAGAAGCCGCCGCAGGCGGAGCCGGCGGATATCCGGGGTG
Source organism: Kiritimatiellia bacterium (assembly GCA_050176815.1). Classification (GTDB taxonomy): domain Bacteria; phylum Verrucomicrobiota; class Kiritimatiellia; order CAIQIC01; family Lenti-01; genus Lenti-01. The sequence goes on along the minus strand of JBFXHR010000021.1, from coordinate 17,908 downwards.
ATGCCCACCTCGCGGATCGCCTTGTTCAGCATGGAGGAGGAAATTCCGGGCGTATAGGTGGGCTCGACCAGTTGTCCGCCCCATTCGGCCAGCGCATCGATCACCCGCTGGCGGGTCTTTTGCTGCACGCCTTCTTTCCAGTCGTCGCCGTGCACGACGAAGTCGGGCTTCAGCATCCGCAGGTTCGGCACGTAGTCGAGGGTTTCCTGCGGCACGACCCGCTCGACGCCCTTGAGGTTTTCCACCACGGCTTTCCGCTGCTCGTAGCTCATGTGGGGCAGCCGCTTGTAGCTGGCGATGGCGGCGTCCGTCAGGAGCCCGACGACCACCTCGCCCAGTTCCCGGGCCGTGCGGAGAATGTTCAGGTGGCCCGGGTGGATCAGGTCCGCGCTCATGCCCACGTAGACGGTTTTCTTTGCGCTCATATCTGCTCCTGCTCCATGCCTCGACCCGCCGGCCAACTCAAAACGGCTTTCGCTCCGCCGCCGCGCGGGGACGGCCGGCGCACCGGCTCCGATGTGGTGCGATTCGAAGTTTCACGGGAGGAGAGCATCGATGATTTTCATGGGAGGGGGCAAGAAAAAACAACGGTGGAAACGGGAGATTCCCTTTGCGCATTTGGTCCACTCGACCGGTCCAGCGCGCAGACCAGACCGGTCATCGCAACGCATCGCAAAGAAAGGCCAGTGAATGCCTGCGCGTGGAATTGATTTGTTCGGTCACGTTCCCGTAATTGATCGGTTCGGTCAAGCTGGTTGCTGGTTTGCCAAATTTTGCAACTGCAATTACTCATCTCCAAAACGCGCTCTTTATATGCCTGGTTCTTTCTGACTCTGGGGGAAAGGTCATATAGTCTCCGTAGTACATACGCAGCCATGCGTCATGTCCATTTGGTGCGTCAAATACATACCCTTCAAAAGTTACAGGAACAGATTTCATAAACCACGACTTAGGATATTTGTTTCGACGGGTAATTTCATGATATGTTGAATAATTGCATACAAATGTCGCGCTCGAGTACGGAGCCAACTTGCAAGCCATAAAACGCCAACGAGCCAGCACATTACGGGGAATGATATATCCAAGCAATTTGAAATAGATATGCTTTCTACACCATGAATCCCCCATGCAGTCAGCAAAACTCGTCAATATCTTGAGAGATTCAATACCAACAAGAAATCGCAAAAGAAACTGATGCAACCAGCAAAAAACACGATTATTAAAAACCCCATCCAATGGATATACATCAATGGACACGCCATAATCATATGTATTTGGGGGAACCAACTTGCTCGTTCTGCTATCGCAAACCCTTGTTATCGCAGCTTGATACTTATTATCAATGAGGATATTTTTTGCGCAAAAGTAATCATGACTATATAGCCGAAGAAAACGATCATAGTCCGGCCTTGGCATTGCGACATCCACATCATCAATATCCCACGGGATAAAACCATTATGGCGAATTGCGCCAAGTAGCGTACCGTAAGCAAGAAAGTATGTTATTTTGTTTTCACGGCAAAAGCGATGGATGTCCTTTAATATGTCAATTTCTAATCGCTTGTGCTCTTCCGGCTTGATTTCTCTCATCGTATTTCCTTGTCATTATTCTATCAATTCATAGGTTTTATTCAGAATAATCGACCACTCTTTTCACGGCAGCCAAAAACCGCCAACTAGTCTGCAAACAAGGCCGCCTTCAAATCGAAATTCCAAGCCGCTCCAACCACTTCCGCAGGAAATTCTTTAGGGTTGGAGGGACGCGGGTGCGCCATGTTGGGCACAATGCTCGCGGCATGTCGTAGTTGGCCAGGTCTCGCGCGGGCATTCGCCGATCCGGCAATGAAACGAGTGTTTTCAATGTTTCAGCATATGCCGCGGCGGTGTGTTCTACCATGAAGGCTTCCTGAATCCGCCGCCGCGCGGCAACCCCAATCCCCCGACAGCGAACGGGATCGCAGGCCAGTTCCCGCACGCGCCGCGCGAAATCGCCGGCGTCGGCCACGGCCGCCAGCAGGCCGCTTTGGCCGTCCTCGACGATGCGGTCGACGGACCCGCGAATGCGCGCGGCGACGCAGGCACACCCCGCCGCCATCGCTTCCAGCAAGGCGTTGGGACACCCCTCGAAACGGGACGGAAGGAGGAACCCATCCGTTTCGGCCAGAAAATCGTCCACCTTCTCCAACGCCACGTTGCCGGGCATGTCCACGAAATCCAGCATGCCGCCGCGACGGAATCCGGCCGCCAGCCGTTCCTTGTCCGGCCCATTTCCGAGCACCGCCAGCCGGGCATCGATCCCGCCGGCCCGCACTCGCCGCAAAATTTCCGGAAGAAGCAGCACCCCCTTGTCCATGTCGGACAGGCGGCCGGCATACAGCAATCGGAACGGGTGCCCCCCTTGCCCGGAGGTCCGCCGAGACGGCAAATCGCGAACGTCCACGCCATTGTAGACGATTCGGACCTTGTCGCCCGGAATTCCGTAGCGCCGGACCAGATCGTCGGCCACCCGATGGCTCACGGCAAACATCAAATCGAGGCTGGGTTCGATGGCCCGTGCCGGAGCATACGCTCCGCGGGTGATCATGGGAATCCGCGCGGCCGTTCGAATATGCCGGGGCAAATAGCGGACGAGATTCACGGCCAGAACGTCGCTTCCCGGCAAGACCACGACGATCTGGTACCCGTTGTCAGCCAGATGGCGGATCAGGATTTCCGACGCGGCGGGCAAATCGTTCTCCGGAAAGCGCACGTCGTCCACCCCGTCCACGCCTTCAAACCGCGACCCGGCCAGCCGTTCGCCGCTCAAGGGCGAAATACAACGGAAATCGATGCCGTGCTCGACCAACCGGGGCCGCATGCGCTGGAAAAACGAAAACGTTCCCCCGAATTGGGGCTCGCAGAAATAGGCGGCTTTGATCATGGAACTTCCATCGGTGTTTTAACAACTCCGGCGGGACATGTCACCTCCCGGATTGGCCCCTCCCCCCCTCGCCCGGAACGGCGCTCCGGAATAAAGAGCTTCAATCGACGAATCCGTTTGTGATAAAGCTCCGGGCATGCATACGAATGGCTATGCGATCTTTGCGCCGGGAGCGTTCCCATGATCCCGTCGAGCTCCAAGGCGTACCAAGCCCGTTTTCCCCTCCTGGTGCTGATTGCGCTATTGATCGCACTGCATGGCTTGCTCCTGGCCCGGCCGGACGCCCAGCTGGTCCATCTCGTGCCGGACGACGCCTGTTTCTATCCCCGGATCGCACAGAACGTTCTGCTGGGACACGGCGTCACCTTCGACGGCCTCGGCGTCACGACCGGATTCCATCCCGCCTGGTTCCTGGCGCTGACGGGCGTCCTCAAGGCCGTCGCGCTGGTTTTTCCCAACGTCTTGCACGATGGGCACCTGCTCTTTCGGATTTCCCTGCTGGCCACCTGCGCCGTCAACCTGTTGCTGGGCCTCGTCACCTACGGGCTCCTCCGCCGCGCGACCGCCTCCCGGTGGGCGTTTCTTTGCATGGCCCTGGCCCTGTCCATGGCGGTCCGGCTGATGGGCTATGGGCTCATGATGGAAACCCATCTCCTGATTTTGTTCTTGGGTGTCCTGCTTTGGGCGGCCGGACATTACGCGACAGCCGCGCCGCCCCGGCGACTCCGGACCGGCCTGGCCTTGTGGGCGGCCGGCGCCCTGGTGCCCCTGGCCCGCATCGATTTTTCGATCGTGGCTTTCCTCGTCGCATTCCTAACGTTCGCGTTCCGCGGCCCCGGCACCGGCCGGACGGCGGCGCGGAACGCGGCAGGCTGGATCGCGGGCGGCGCCGCCGCGGGCATCGCGCTGAACATGGCGTTCAACTTCGCCGTCACGGGCGACCTGTTTTCGACGTCCGCCTACTTGAAAAACTACGGTCCTCCGTTGGACATGCTGGACCAGCTGGCCATCAACCTGCGGCGGGCGCGCGCATGGACGGGACGCCTGGACGGCGCCGCCGCCCTGGTTTTGGCGGGCTCCGCCGGCTGGATCTTCCGGAACAAGGACGCTCCCGCCCGGTCCGGCGTGCTGCGCCTCGCGTTTTTTTGCGCCGCCGCGTTCGCCCTTCTTTTCCTTCACCTGCTGAAAAACAACCTGCCGGCGCCGTGGTATTACTGGCCCTTCCGGTATTTCCTCTTCTTGGGCGCCGCCGCCGGACTGCTGGCCCTCGCCGACCGCTTCGCCGCCGGCCGGCCAGGACCCCGATGGGCTTCCGGCCTGGGCCATCTGGCGGCGCTGCTGCTCGTTCTGCACGCCGTCCAGTCCCTGCGCGCCGGCCTGCGCGATTTGCCCATGGACCGCGGACATGCGGCCGTCTACGGATTTTCCCAGGACGTCGCGGAGCGCGTGCCGGAAGACGGCCTGGTCCTGTGCGAGGATTTTTCGGGCTTCCTTTCGCTGTTTTCCCAGCGGCGGATCGTCAACGGCGACGGCCTCGTCAACTCTCCCGAATTCATTTCCGGCTATTTGACGCAAGGCAAGGTGTGGAACTACCTGCAGGCCCGCCGGATCGGCTACTACGTCGTGTCCAGAATGGACACCGCCGAATTCCGGAGAAAAAGGACCGAGCCCGTTTTCCTGGATGCGGTCAAGCCGTTCTTCCTCGACGTCCCCCCCAGCGTTATTCCCCTGGACAACCGCAACCTGCTTGCGCACCGGACGGGCGCCCGCCGCGACCGGACGTTCGCGCTGTTCAAGCTGGATTTCGACGTGGCGGTTCCGCTGGAAACGGATCCCGGCGCTGCGGCGGCCGTTCCGACGGCGATCGATTGACGCCCCTCCGGCGGAAAAAGCCTGGAAAGCGCCGGCTATTCGCCGGCCGACCCGCCGGAAGCGGTTTTCCCCGGCAAGGTCCGGTACAGCCCCATCAGCCTCTCCGCGCTGGCAGGCCACGTGTGGCGCGACAGGACCAAATCGCGGCCGGCGGCGCCCATGCGCCGGCGGAGGGCGGGGTTGTCGGCCAGCTTTTTCAGGCCGGCGGCAAACGCTTCGACGTCGCCCACCGGCACCACGATGCCGGCGCCGTCGGCCACGAGGCGCGGCACCCAGGCGCAATCGGTCGTCAGCACGGGCAGGCCGGTGGCCATGGCCTCGATCGCGGCAAAGCAAAACGACTCGTAGTCGCTGGCGATCACCTTCACGTCGGCGGCGGCATAAACGGCCGGCAAGTTGGGAAAAGGCACCTCGCCCAAGAACATCACCCGGTCCGCGAGGCCGAGTTCCCCCGCCTGCCGTTCCGTCCGTTCGCGCAAGGGACCGCTGCCGGCCAGCAGCAGGCGCGAGGCCGGGCGCCCCTTCGCAAAGCGCGCAAAGGCGTCGAGCAGCATCGCGTGGTTCTTGAAGGCCTGGAAGCGCGCGACGTACAGCGCCACGAACTCGTCGCGGCCAATGCCGTGTTTTTCCCGAAAATCCGACGGCTGGGGACCAAAGATGTCCGCATCCACCGCGTTGGGAACGTCGACCACCTGATCCAGCCCGCGCTCCCTCAGCCGCTCGATGCTGGTTCCGCTGGCGATCAGGGCGTCGGCCAGCGGCACGCCGCCGCGGGGATCGTAGTAGTTGGGCGCGGTCAGGCGCATCACGACCGGCGTTTTCACGCCGCGCTTCTTCAGCCAATAGACGAAATTGGGCAGTTCGCAGACCTGAACGACGTCGAATTCGCCCCGATGCTTCGCCACCCAGCGGGCCGCGCGCCATTCGAAGATCTCGAACTCCAGTTGCCGCACGCGCCAGCCGCCTTTGACCTTGTCCCACGGGAACCGCCGCAACCACGGCGTATGCAGCGTCCGCGCCCCCTCCACCGGAAAGGGCGCCGGACGTAGCAGCGGCGCCCCGCTCAAAAAAAACACCCGCGCGCCGGCCTTGGCCAGATGGCGGGATATCTCCAGATCGAACGTCTCCCCCCCGCCCCGTTCGAGACCCGCCATGCGGTTGACGAACAGCACGCGCAAGGAATTGGGTTGTCCAGCTCCATCCATTTCGGCACTTTACCATGGGGCCGGACGAATCATGGAGTCAATTTTTCGGCTCCGGAATGGCAGGAAGCCGGGGATTTACGCCCACGGACTTTCGGGCTATGTTGAAACCATGATGCGGGACGTGATTTTGGCGCCGCTGTTGGCGGGTTTATCGGCCGGCTTGTTTTGCTGCGCCAGCTGCTATCCGTTCCTGCTTCCCCTTTTCGCGGCGGAAAACCGGACCCCGAAAGCCACACTTCGGATCTGGCTTCAATTCCTTCTCGGCCGCCTCGCGGGCTACGTGCTGTTCGGCGCGGCCGTCGGGTGGATCGGCGAACGCTGCGACGCCGCCTGGTTCTCCCTGGCCTCCACCGCCGGCATGATGCTTCTCGCGTTGGTCCTGATCTTCTATGCCGTTGGGTTCTGGCGCCCGTCGTGGTCCTTCTGCGCCGCCGGCACCCGCCGCGGCGCCGCCGCGCCGGCAGTGCTCGGCTTCCTGATGGGTCTCCAGGCCTGCCCCCCCTTCCTGCTCTCGGTGGCCTACGTGCTCACGCTGCACAGCATGCTCAAAGGCATGGCGTATTTCCTCGTCTTCTTCTGCGCCACTTCGGTCTATTTCGTGCCGCTCCTTTTCGCAGGCCTTCTGGGACGGATGAAGGAATTCCGCTGGGCGGCCCGGGCCAGCGCCCTCGCCGTCGGGGCGCTCTTCCTTGCGCACGGCGCGGCCACGTTGTATCGGGTATGGGCAGAGGCAAAGTGAAGCCGTGAAGAAATTCCTCGCATCCCTGTTCCTGATCGCCGTCGTCGGCCTGGCGGCGTTCCTCGTTTGGCCGCGCGAGCGCGCCGTCTCGGCCGAGGCTGCCGTCCCCCCCTCGCCCGGCAACGGCAGCCTCCACGAAGCGTCGTGGTACGAAAAAATGGCCGGGAACATGGTCCATTGCCAACTCTGCCCGAACTCGTGCCGCCTTCCCGAGGGCCAAATCGGCATGTGCCGCGCGCGCAAAAACGTCGGGGGCAAGCTCTACTCCCTCGTCTATGGCCAGTTGGCATCCGTCCATGTCGATCCCATCGAAAAGAAACCGTTCTTCCACGTCTTGCCCGGCGCCAAGGCCTTTTCCCTTGCCACTCCCGGCTGCAACATGCGCTGCCTGTTCTGCCAGAACTGGGAAATCTCCCAGGCGTTTCCCTGGGAAGTCCGCACGTCGCCGACGACGCCCGAAGAGGTCGTGGAAGCCGCCCTGCGCAGCGGCGCGCAAGCCATCGCCTTCACCTACAGCGAGCCGACCATCTTCTACGAGTACATGCTCGACGTCGCCAAGCTCGCCAAGGCGAAAGGCTTGAAAACGCTCGTCGTCAGCAACGGGTACATCGAGCCCGGGCCGCTCAAAGAGCTGCTTCCGTTCGTCGATGCCTACAAGGTGGATTTCAAGGCGTTCGATCCGGACTTCTACGCCGAAATGACCGGCGGCAGCCGCGATCCCATTCTGGAAACCATGAAGACCATCCGCCGGCAGGGCGTCTGGCTCGAAATCGTCAACCTCCTGATTCCGGGCAAGAACGACGACGAAGAACAGATCCGCCAGCTCGCCCGCTGGGTGAAGGAAAACCTCGGCGACGACGTCCCGCTCCACTTTTCCCGCTTCCACCCCACGTACAAACTCGCGAACCTGCCGCCGACGCCCGTCGAAACCGTGGTCCGCGCCCGCGAAATCGCGATCGGGGAAGGGCTGAAATTCGTCTACACCGGGAATATTCCGAACTCGGCCGGGGATTCCACCTATTCGCCCCAAACGGGTCGGCCGGTCATCGAGCGGCAAGGCTATTTCGTGGTCCGGAACCACCTCGTCGACGGAATGGCGCCGGACGGCGAGAAGATCCCGGGAATCTGGCGATAAGCGCCACGGCGAGATTCAGCCCCGCCAAAATCGCCAGCGTGGCCTCCGCCCCCAGCACCGGCAGGGCCCAGAGTCCGATCCCCAGCGCGGCGAGGCACGATCCGGCGAGATCTACGCCGTAGATGACGCCATTCTTCCGGCCGCTTTCCGAGTCGCCGGCGAGATACGCCCGATTCGCCACCGGAAATTCGAAGCCGACCAGGCCGCCGATCGCGGCGGCGAAAAGCAGGAAGGCCCCTTCGATCCATTCGGCGGTTCCGACCGGATGGATTCCCATCCACCGCACGAAAAACGCAAAGGCCACCGCAAACAACGCCATCGTCGCGTGGATGCCGGCCAGCGTCCGGAGGGATGGACGCCGGAGCGACCGCGTGCCCAGAACCGTTCCCAACGCCATGCCCAGCATCAGCGCGGAAAGAATCAGCGCCAGCTTGTAGTAGAGATAGCCGCAGAACGTTTGGAACGCGAGGAGCAGAACGATCTCGCACGCCATGAGCGTAAAGCTGCCGAAACCCATCGCCCACGCGCCGATGGAACGCGGCCCCCCCCTGCGCGCGGCCGCCGCCATTCCCAGCGCGGCCAGCGCGGCGGCTCCCGCCCCCCAGCCCCAGCGCAACGCGCCGAGGCGGCTCGCGAACGCGGCCGCGCCCGGATGGAACGAGCGGAGCCAATGCGCCAGGGAGTATAGGCAGGCGATGGGCCGTCCATCGCGGTTGATCTGCGCACCGGCGTTGGCCTCGAAGGCCGCCCGCACCTGGTCGATGCGATCAGTGCCCATCCGATATCCGATGGAGGCCGGCACGACGAAATCCGTTTTCAATGCCCGCGCTTCGTACCGGGCGATCAAATCGGCCGCCGACGGCGGTTCGGCGGCGTCCGACGCCAGATAGAGGATTTCATATTCGGGCAGGATGGAGACCGACGCGAATTCCGAACGCAACGTCCGGTAGATGGACGCGCCGAGATCGCCGAGCTCGCGGCCGACGTAGTCCGGCGAAAACGCGAGGCGCACGCACAGCACGCCGCCGGGCGCCAGGCGTTTCCGGACGTCGCGGTAGAATTCCCGGCTGTAGAACCGGTTGATCAGCGCCGTGCCGGGGCCCGGCAGATTGACGATCGCCACGTCGTAGATCGCGGCCGGCTCATGCGCGGACGCTTTGAGAAAAAAACGTCCGTCGGCAAACACCGTATGCACGCGGGGATCGGCCATGGCCGCGCGCCGGACGGGCGCGATGTATTTTTTCGCCAATTCCACCAGTTCCGCGTCCAGTTCGACGTAGTCGACGAAATCCGGGCGGTGCTTGAGGATTTCGCCGAGCGCCCCGTTGAATCCGTTGCCGATCAGCAGGATTTGCTTTGGATCCGGATGCCACAGCATCGGGAAATGCACCCGCTGCTCGCTGGCCATCCGCTCGTCCTCCGCGCCCAGCAGCAGGCCGTTTTCGTGGAAGTTCAGCTGGCGGTCCAGCGCGGTGACGGCCAGGTTGCCGTAGATGGAGTTGCGCGATTCGACGAGAACCTGCCCGGGATACCGCCACTCGATCGTGGCGCGGTTCAGGCGCGCGCTGCGCACGACGACCGGGGAAATCGCCGCAACGGCCCCGATGAGCGCCAGCCGCGGCCACAACGACCGGTCGCGGAAGCCGATGCAAAGCGCGAATCCGGCCAGGGCGTTCAGGCATCCGAGAAAGCCAACCACCCGAAACTCGTTGGCCACGGCAAACCAGAAGCTGAACAGGAGTCCGCCCGCGACGAAGCCGGCCGTCTCCAGCGCGTAGGCGCGCCCCAGGACAAACCCCGCTTCCGCGCCGGCAACGCGCCCCGTCCACGCGCGCGCCCCCCAGACGAATTGCGCGCCGGACACGATGCAAAGGGGCGCGAGGACCGCCAGCGAATACAACATCGACGGAAAAAGGTCCGGCACCGCGCCGGACATCCCGCCGAGCAGGGTGCGGCTGGCGCGGACAAGCGCAAGAGTCGCCGGCAGGAGCAGCGCGACGAGGACGTGGCAGACTACCAGCGGCCGCGCGGGATTTCCCTCCCCGAACCGCCGGCGGCCGCCCGCCAGCGCCCCCAGCGCCACCCAGAACAGCCAGGAAAACAGCGTCCAGCCGATGAAAAATTCGTTGCCGTAGAAAACGATCTGCAGTTCGCGGACCAGGAGAACTTGCGCGACGAGCGAGGAAACGCCCAGCGTCGCGAACGAGAATGCCCATGCCTTTCCCACGCCCCCATTATCGCGGCCTTTCCGGCCGTGGAAAGCGGAAAATCCCTATTCCGCCGCGCGCGCGGCGAGAACGCGGTCGGCCATCAGGCGAGTGGCGCCGGCCTTGCGCGCGACGAGATCCGCCGCCGCGCGGCCCAGCCGCGCGCGCTCCGCCGGATCGCCCAGCAGCCGCAGGATCAGACCCTTCAATTCGTCGGCGTCCCGAGCCTGCAGATAGGCGCGCGCTTCGAGGAAGTCCCTCGAAATAACCGGAAAATTCTCCATGTGCGGGCCCACGACGACGGGCTTGCCGTCCTTGGCGGGCTCGATCGGATTCTGCCCGCCGGTCTGCGTCAGGCTCTTGCCGACGAACACGACGTCGGCCGCGGCGTAGAATCCGCGCAGTTCGCCGGTGGTGTCCACCAGCAGGACGTCGGGCCGCCGATCCGGCGCCGGGGCGCCGTCCGGGAATTGGCTGCGCTGGACGGCGGACAAGCCGCGGGCGCGGATTTCCTCCAGGACTTCCGCCCGGCGCTCCGCGTGGCGCGGCACCAGGACCAGCCACAAGCCGGGATGGGTTTTCCGGGCGTCGCGATAGAAATCCAGCAGCGCGGCTTCCTCCCCGGCCCACGTCGATCCGCCGACCAGCACCGGTTGGCCGGGCTTGTGGCCGATGTTCGCCAGCAGGGCGCGGGCACGGGCTTCGGCGGTCGGCGCCGTGGAATCGACGTCGTATTTCGCGCTGCCGACGACTTCCATGCGATCCGCCGGCGCGCCGAGCGCCCGCAATCGGTCGCGATCCTCGGCGCTCTGCACGCAGAACCAATGGATCTGCGGCAGCAGGCGGCGCGTAATGAACCGGATCTTGCGGTAGCCCCGGAACGAATGCTCCGAAATGCGGCCGTTGATCATCACCGTGGGAATGCCCTGCCGGCGGGCGTAGCGGATCAGGTTGGGCCACATTTCGTTTTCGACCAGCACGACGGCGGCGGGGCGAATGCGCCGCAGCACGCGGGGAACCACCCACGGCACGTCCATCGGGAAATACAGCGTCGCGTCCGGCGACTGGATCTTCTTCAGCGCCAGCGCGTGGCCAGTCGACGTGTTCGTGGTCAGCACGAACCGCGCCGACGGATCGCGGCGGCGCAGCTCGGCCATGAAGGAAAACGCCACGGCCAGCTCGCCCACGCTGACGGCCTGGATCCAGAGGGGACGGCCCGGCGCGGCCAGCCGCGCCTTTTCCTCCGGACCGTACCACCCGAAGCGCTGGGAAAAGTGCCGGCCATAGCCGCCGCGCCGCAGCATGCGCAAGGCGAAATGCGGCAGCAGGCAGGCAAAGGCGATCGGAAACAGCAGGTTGTAGATCCACCAAATCACGGCATGAATCCCTTTTGAAAATCCAGCACCGGCAGCAGCACCGCCAGCGCGATCAGCGTAACGAAAAGGCCGAGCGCCAGCGTCATGCCGATCTCCAGCAGCATCATGCCGCGCGAGGCCATGCGGTCCCAGCTCTGCTGGAAGCGTTGGGCGGCGTTGTCGAGCAGTCCCGCCAGATTTCCGCCGGCCTCGCCGGCCTGCACCCATGCCGCCAGCGAGGGATGCAGCGGGCGAATCCCGCGAATCACCTCCACCAGCGGCTTGCCCTGCCCCATGGCCTCGGTTTCGCGGCGCGCGCAGTCGGCGAGCCAAGGGCTGCCCGAGGCCCGGCCGGCCATCGGCACGCCTTCGATCAGGCCTACGCCGCGCTCCAGCAACAGCCCCAGCACGCGCACGAAACGCAGGCTGGCCAAATTGCGCCAGCCGCCGCCCACCAGCGGAATCGAAAACAGCCTCCGGTCCACGCGGATGCGCAGCGCCTCGTCCGCGCGCATGCCCCGCCGAAGCCATGCGACGCCCCCCGCGGCGCCCGCCGCCAGCAGCAGAAGAACGAGTCCCAGCGCCCGGCCGCCGTTCAGCATGACGACCGTCAGCATGGGCAAGTCCCGTTGCATCGATTCGAAAACGCGCTGGACCATGGGGAGCATGAACGTCAGCACGAGGCCGCCGATGACCACCGCCAGCGACACGACGACGCAGGGATACAGCATCGCCGTCGCCAGCTTTTCGCGGAGTTTCTCCTGTTCCTCCAAAAACGTCGCGAGCCGGCCCAGGGCTTCGTTCATGCCGCCCGTGCGCTCGCCCACTTCCATCACCGCCTGCTCGAACGGGGTCACCTGCGCCGACGTCGCCACCATCGCCGCGCTCAGGGACCGGCCTTCGCGCACGGCGTCGCGCACGGCCGCCAGCCGGGTCCGCGCCAGATCCAGCTCGGGCGCCTGCAGAATCACGTCCAGCGCGGGCACGAGCGCGACGCCGGAGCCCAGCAGGGCCGCCAGCTCGCGGTAGAACATCGTGCGGATTTCCGCGGAAAACGCCCCGGCCCGGGCCGCGCGGCGGGTGGCCGTCCCCCCGGCGGCCTGCAGCGTTTCGGGCAGGAGGCCGCGGGCCGCGAGCCGCTTGCGGGCGTCTTTCAGATCCGCGGCCTCGATCAGGCCACCCTGCGCGCGGCCGGAAGCGTCGTATCCCCTGTACTCGAAGGTCGTCATGCCGGCCCGCCGCTATTCCTTGCGCGCGCCGGCGGAACGCAGCACTTCGGCGACCGAGGTGATGCCCGCCAAAATCTTGTCCGCGCCGTCGTCGAGCATGTCGCGGAATCCGGACGCGACGGCCAGCCGCCGCAGTTCCGCGGGGGGCGCGCCCGTGCGGACGGCCTCCGAAATCGCCGGCGTCGCCGTCAACAGTTCGTGGATGCCCGTGCGGCCCTTGTAGCCGCCGAGGCATTCCGCGCACCCTTTCGGCGCGGCCTCCCAAACGGAGCGCCCGGCCCAGCCCGGCTGTCCCAGCAAGGCGGCGTCCGCCGCCGAAAGCGGGGTTTCGCGGCGGCAATGCGGGCACAAGCGCCGGACGAGCCGCTGCGCCAGCACCGCGCGCGTTGCCGCCGCCAGCAGATAGGCCGGAATGCCCATGTCCACCATGCGGGACACCGCGCCGATCGCGTCGTTCGTGTGCAGCGTCGTGAAAACCAGATGGCCCGTCAGGGAGGCCCGCACGACGATTTCCGCCGTTTCCAGATCGCGCGTTTCGCCGACGAGCACCACGTCGGGATCCTGGCGCAGCACGTGGCGCAGCCCGCGCGCGAAGGTCAGGCCGATCTTCGGATGCACCTGCATCTGCCCGATGTTCGGCAACTGGTATTCGATCGGGTCTTCGATCGTCAGGACGTTGAGGTGGGCGGTGTCGAGCTCCCGCAAGGCCGCATAGAGCGTGGTGGTTTTGCCGCTGCCCGTCGGCCCGGTCACCAGCACGACGCCGTGGGGTTCGCGCAGGATGCCGCGGAACTCGCCGAGCATTGCCGGCGACATGCCCAGTTCGCCCAGCGCATAGCGGATGGACTCGCGGTGGAGCAGGCGCAGCACGATGCGCTCGCCCTCGGCCACCGGCACGCTGGACACGCGCACGTCGATCTCGCGCGCGCCGACGCGCACGCGGGCCACGCCGTCCTGGGGCAGGCGCTTTTCGGCCAAATCCAGCTTGGCCATCACCTTCAGGCGCGCCGTCAAGGCGTTCTCGACGTGGCGCGGCGGCGGCGGCTGCGCGTAGAGCAGGCCGTCGATCCGGTAGCGCACGGCCAGCCCGCCGACGAACGGCTCGATGTGGATGTCCGAAGCCCCGTGCTTGACGGCTTCGAGCAGGATGGAATTGACGTACTGCGCGACCGGGGCGTCGGCGCTGCCGGCGAGAAGATCGTCGGCCTCGCGGCGCGCGGGCGCCTCCCCGCCCGGCGGGACCGGGACCGCCGCGGCGCCGCCGGCGGGACCCGCGCGGCGGAAATAGCACCGGTCGATCGCGCGCTGGATTTCCGCCGCCGGCGCGGTCATCCAAACCGCCTCGACCCCCAGCAGCAGCGCCAAATCCTCGTAGGCCTGAATGGACGACGTCTCCGCGCCCGCGATCGCCACCTGCCCGTTCCGGCGGAAAGGCACCAGCGCATGGCGGCGCACCCAATCCACGGGCACCGAATCGACCAGCGCCGGATCGAGCCATTCCTCCTGGATGCGGTCCAGCGCGGGCAAGCCTGGAGAGGCGCCGCTCACGGCTTTCCGCCCACCCGGGGTTTGCGTTTTCCGGCGCGCGTCTTCGCCTTGGCGTCCGCTTCTTTTTGCGCGCTCTTTTCGGCGGAGGGATCCGGCTCGTCCAGCGCCCCGACGGCGCCTTTCATGCTCGCCGCGCGCTCCAGGCGCGCCTTTTCCTTCTCGGCCATCTTCATGTCCGTCACGATCCGCGGCGTCACGAAAATCAGCAGGTTCGTCCGTTTCTTCGAATTGCTCGTCGAGCGGAACAGCGCGCCGATCAACGGCAGATCGCCCAGAAACGGGATTTTGGACGCGATTTGGGTGACGTCCTCGCGGATCAGGCCGCTCAGCACCACGGTGGTGCGGTCGGGAATCGTGACCGTGGTCTTGACCTCGCGCTTGGAAATGGTCGGCGTGTACTGCTGCGAACTGCCGCTTTCCTCCACCACCGACTCGATGCTGGGATTCAAATCCAGCTGGATTTCGCGGTCGGGGTTCACGTGCGGCGTCAGCTTCAGCTTGATGCCCACGTCGATCCGCTCGATGTTCTGGATGTAGTCGCGGTCGGACCCGGAGCCCTCCACGGAGGACTTGAGGATGGGGATGTTTTCGACGACGCTGACGGACGCTTCCAGGTTGTTCTGCGCCCACAGGGGGATGTTCGAGAGGATTTTCAGGTCCCGGTCGCTGGCCAGCGCCTTCAGGTAGACCGGGATCTGGTTGTATTCGGTTCCGTTGGGGGCGGTGAAGGTCCCGCTGAGAATGCCCATGGACAGGCCCTGCGGGAACAAGAAATTGGTCATCAGGCCCATCATCGAGTCGGAATCGCCATAGCGGGACCGGGTGAACCCGCCGGTGCCGTCGCCGCTGGGCTGATCGATCCCGAACCATTCCACGCCCAGATCGAGGCCTTTTTCGAGATTGACCTCGGCGATGAGCACTTCGACGAGCACTTGCTGCGGAACCACGTCGAGCCGCTCCACCAGCCGCCGCACGTATTCGAAGTCCTGCGCCGAGGCGTCCACCAGCAGCGCGTTGTTGGCCACGCTCGGCTCGATGGCGATGTCCCGCGGCGCGGCCGCCCCCTCCGCCGCCGGCGCCTTGCCCAGCAGCGAATTCAGGCTCTTGGACGCCTCCTCCGCGGAGAGGTATTTCAGGAAAATCGCGTTCAGCCGCCCGAATCCGTGCGGATTCTCCACGTCCATCACTTCGATGATGCGCTTGGCCTCCGCGTTCTGCATCGGCAGGCCCACGAGAATCAGACTGTTGGCCTGCGGCGCCGCCACGACCGTGAAATCCGTGGGCTGGCCGCCCGTTCCGCCCACCACCTGCTGGAAGTGGCGATTGATCTTGCTGACGGCGCTGTCGGTCGCCCCGAACGTCGCCCGCAACTGGTCGGCCACCTCTTCGGCGCCGGCGTGTTTCAAGGTGACCACCTCGATGGCGTTGCCGGCGCCGGGCTTGTCCACTTCCGCCACCAGCGCCTCCAGCCGCGCCACGTTGGCGGCCGTATCCGTCACGATGAGATGGTTGCCGGGCGCGAACACCTCCAAGGCGCCTTCCTTGCCGCCCCGCACCAGGGGCTCGAAGCTTTTCTTCACCTCCGCCGCGCCCACGTTCTTCAGGGGGATCAGCTTGGTGATCAATCCGCCGCCGAGGCCGGATCCCGCCGGCAAGGCGGGGCCGCCCGGCAAAGGCGTAACCGTGAAAACCCCGCTGCGCTCGGCCACGGTGTAGCCGCTGGATTCCAGCATGACCAAGAACAGGGGATAGACCTCCTCCACCGGAATCGTCCCCTGGGTCAGGATCGTCACCTTGCCCGTCACCCCTTCCGGGACCACGAACGTCTTGCCCGTGGTTTTTCCGACGATCTGCGCCACCAGCCGGATGTCCGCCTGTTCGAAGTTGAACTGCACGCCCCGCCCGTTGTTCGCCGCCGCCGGTTCCGCCGCCTGGGCCGACGCCCCGCCGGCGAATCCCGCCCATGCCAGAACCGCCCCCAGCGCCCACGCCCTCCACGTCGACCTCGGCACGCGTTTCTTCATTTGGATATCCCTCGTTCGCTCTTGCGGATGAATTCCACGAAATTCCGGATCTCCGGCAGGGGCGCCAGCTCCGCCTCGATGCGCTCCAGCGCCTTCGCCGTCGTCAGATCCGCGCGGAAAACGATCTTGTAGGCTTCTTTCAGCGCCTGCTGCGCTTCCGGCGACACGCCGTGCCGTTCCAGCCCCACTTTGTTCGGCCCATAGACTTTCAGCGGGTCGCCGTCCGCCATCATGTAGGGCGGCACGTCCTTCACCGCCTTGGTATAGCCGCCCAGGATGCTCATCCGCCCGATCCGCACGAACTGGTGCACGCCCGTCAGGCCGCCGATGATGGCGTCGTCCTCGACGACGATATGCCCCGCCAGCGTCGCGTTGTTGGCCATGACCACCCGGTCGCCCACGATGCAGTCGTGCGCCACGTGGCAATAGGCCATGATCAGGCACTTCGAGCCCACGCGGGTTTCGCCGCCGTCGAACGTCGCGCAATTCAGCGTGGCGCACTCGCGGATCACCGTGTTCTCGCCCACCACGAGGCGCGGCGCCCCGCCCTTGTACTTCAAATCCTGCGTCTTGCCGCCCACGCTCGCGAACGGCCACACCTCGCAACCCGCCCCCAGCGTCGCGTGCCCCTCCACACTCACGTGCGAACGCAGCACGACCCGGTCGCCCAACCGGACGTCCGGGCCGACCCGGCAAAACGGGCCGACGTTCACGTCGGCGCCCAGCTCGGCGCCGGGCTCCACCACCGCCAACGGATGAATGGCCACGCCCATGCCTACTTGCCCCCGCCGCCGAACAGCATTTCCGCCTCGCAGGCCAGTTCGCCCTCCACCAGGGCGCGGCCGGCCACCTTCGCCATTCCCATGCGGAACCGGAGCAGCTTGATTTCCATCCGCAACTGGTCGCCCGGCACCACCATCCGCCGGAACTTCGCCTGGTCCACCCCCAGATAGAAGGCCACCTTGCCTTCCGACCCCAGCAATTTGTTCAGCAGGATGCCCGCCGTCTGCGCCATCGCCTCCAGCTGCAGCACCCCCGGAAAGATCGGCATGCCGGGGAAATGCCCCTGGAAGCACGGCTCGTTCGCCGCCACGCTCTTGATGCCCACGATCCAGTCCTTGTCGTTGCACTCCACGATGCGGTCCACCATGATGAACGGGTGCCGGTGCGGCAGAATGCTTAGGATGTCCTTCGAGTCGTAGATGGTGGCCATGGGTCTCTCCTTTACTGAAACCTCGGCAGACTACCATCCCCGCCCCGTTCCCGACAAACCCCAAAACGCCTCCCATCAAATAACTTGAAATCCGCCCCCCCCCGCTTTCTAATGCACGCCGCATCCCCGGACGGGTGGCGAAATTGGCAGACGCGCCAGCCTTAGGAGCTGGTTCCGCAAGGAATGCGGGTTCGAGTCCCGCCCCGTCCACCACCCAAGACTTTTCGGAGTCTCGGCTACGGTGCGCCACGGATCGGGGAAGTCCGCGAGCAACACGGGGGATGTGGATTCGACCAGCGGGGCGGGCGAATCTCCGAACACGAAAAACGACGCGAAGGACGGGGCTTGCACGAGGTTTTCGGTTTCGGCGCGTGCGGCACAGCCGCCGCGCCGAGGTTCGGAAACGCGGGGGGGATTTCGGGGGGTGCGCCGCCGCAGGAGCGGGGCGCGAAGCGACCCGA
>JBFXHR010000020.1:0-48397 GCA_050176815.1 Kiritimatiellia bacterium | reverse complement strand
CTGCACGACGTCGCGCAAGCCGACCTCGTCGCCGTCGGCGAAAAATTCCTGCTGCAGATCGACCGCCTGCTGGCGGAGAACCCCGACGCCGAAACCAACGCCGCCCTCCGCGAGCGCCTCCAGAAAGCCAACGGCTATTTCGCGGAAAAACTCCGCGACGGCATCCTTGATCCCCTGTCCGACGCCGATTGCGAACTCGACAACCAAGCCCTGCGCCGCCAGCTCCTGAACGCCAAGGAAAAGGCCGAGACCGAAGCGCGCATCAAGCTCGCGGGCATCCAGGCCTGCGCCGACGGGTTCCACGTCCAAACCTTCCTCGCCGCCCGCTCCGCCGCCACCCTCGACGTGCCGCCCGCCGCCAAGAAATCCAAGACCCGCCGCAAAGGCGCCCCCGCCGCCGCCATCGACACGTCCGCCGCCCCCGCCAATCCGGTCCTCTTCGAAGCCCTGCGCGCCTGGCGCGCCGAACAGGCCGCCGCGAAAAAGCTGCCCGCCTACTGCATATTCTCGCAGAAAGCCCTCTGCGCCCTCGCCGCCGCCGCCCCTAAGACCGAGGCCGAACTGGCCGACATCCACGGCATCGGCCCCAAAAAGATCGCCGAGTACGGCGACGCCCTGCTCGATCTCGTCCGCCAAAACGCCTGAGCGCCCGCCCGGCCGCCGCCGCGCGGCGCTCAGGGCACCTGGACCCGGATCTGGTAGTACCAGCCGATGGGCGGATCGTTGGTGTCTGCCAGGTTGTCGGTGCCGCCAAGGCCGAGGCGCGGGCCCGCGCCCGGCACGTTGCTCCAGGCGCCCACCAGCAAGTCGTAGCTGGCCTCGAGCGAGTAGAGGCGGCCGGTGGACGACGTGAAGAAGGCGATCGCCGGCGGAACCGCCGGCGCCGTGGCGATGCGAAAGTAATCCCCGGCATCGGTCGGATCGGTATCCGCGACGAATTCCTCCCAGGCGGAAGATCCGTCGTCGTCGTCGTCGGCCACCGCCAGCGCGTCGAAATTCGTGTCGCCGGGATAGAAGGAATCCAGCCACCAATGCGGGACGTCGTGGACGGCCAGCGCTTCCGCGAAAACCGCCTCGACGACGCCGGTGGCGACGGCCGGGCCCCAGGTCGCCGTCATGGCCGATTCGTTGGTGACGGTCGTTTCCGCGCCGTCGATCCGCACGGACGCGATCCGGAAGAACGCGTCGGCCAGGATTTGGAAGTCCTGCGAATTCCCGGACACCACGGCCACGGCGCCGCTGGGCGCGATCGCGCCGTGCGGACCGGCCAGCGCCAGGACCAGGAACGTCGTGCGCGTCTGGGCCGCGGCGACGTCCGAGTAATCGCTGAGTCCGGTCTCGTTGGTGGCCCGCACGCGGTAGTAGTACGTGGCGTTTTCCGCCAAACCGGTCACGGCCTGCGAAAGCCCCGCGCACGACCGATCTTGGAAGCCGGCCACGAACGCCCCGGGCAGACCGCCGGCCATCGCGTGCGCGCCGATTCCGCTGAAATCGTCGCGGGCCAGAACGGTCCATTCGTCGGCGCACGTGCTCCAGTCGGGATTGCCGGAGCGGACGGACGCCAGACGGACCAGGGTGTGGTTGTAGGTGGCGTCCACCGTCCCCGCCACGTCCCAGCCCGTGCCGGGATCGGCGCCCTCTTCCCCCACGGCGTCGATGACGTTGGTGAAGGTGCCCGAAACGCGCGCCAGCCCCACGGCGTCGTCGCCCGAAAAGCCCAAGGGACCGCCCGCGGGCGCCACCAGGTCCGTCGCGGCCAGGATCGCCGCGTTGGTGGCGCCGGGCGCCGACACGACGAAGGTGGCGCCGTGGGCCAGCGTGCCGGCCAGCGCCATCGTGCGCTCGGACCAGGATCCGCCGTTTTCGATCAGGCACAAGCGATAGGCGGACAAGTCCACGTCCGCGCCCGTCCCATTGTAGATTTCCACGTAGCGGTTGGAGCCTGCGCCCTCCGCGTATTCGGAAAGGAACAGGTCGGCCGCGAAGGTGTCGGGCGTGAAGTCGGCGTCGGTGGCCACGTCCAGCAGGTAGCCGGTGGCCTCGGCGGAGGCCTGCCAATTGGCCGTAAACGAGGTTTGGGCTTCGTCCGTCGCGGGCGCGATCGCCGGCGGGTCGAGCACGCTCATCAATTCGAGCGTCAGATCGTCGAACCGCAGCGAACCGTCGGCGCTGACCCCTTCGGCCAGCACGACCGCGCGCACCCAGGTCGCGTTCGACGGCGCCACGGCCTCGACCGACTGGTTCCGCCAGGTCTGGTCCACCACGGCCAGTTCGTTGGTGGCCGCCGACAGGAGGGTTTCGCCGCCGCCAGCACCCGAGTAGAATTCGATCTTCAGGCCGCGGCTGGCGGAATCCCACGGTCCGTAGGGATTGCCGTCGTCCGCCCAGAACCAGGCCGCGAACCGGTAGCGCTCGCCGGGCAGGGCCGGCAGTTCCTGCCAGCAGCCGCCGGCATCGCCCGCCGTCGCCCACGTGCCGCGCAGCGCCTGCACCCAGACCCCGTCGTGGCTGTCCCAGTTCGCGCGCAGCAGGCTGCCCCACCAGGCGCCGTGGACGTCCGGATCGTTCGTCGCCCAGTAGGCGGCCACGCCGCTGCTGGCACCCGCGTCCTCGAAGCTGAAGTTGTGCAGGAGGTTCACCCCGGCGTCCACGCCGAATTCCGCGGCGATCGCCCGCGCGCAGTCGGCCGTCAGGACCAGCGGATTGTCCAGTTGCTGGGCCGCGGGGACGTCGCCCGACCAGCCCGCGAAGTGGTAGTTGGAGCTGGCGGTCGCCGCCAGCGTCAGCGTCGCGCCGAGCGGATGCCAGCCGTTGGTCAGGCCGACGACGTGCCCGTGGTCCGGCGCCGCGCATTCCACGTTCACGTTGGTGGCCCATTGCCAGGCCAGCGTGCTGTCCGCCGTCAGGGCGAACGCCGGCACGGCGCTGGTCGCGCCGGACGCCGGCACGCTGCCGGTGCCCGCCCACCCCGTGCAGACCAGCTGCGTGCCGGCTTGCGCCACCGTGGCGCTGGCGGCGCACGCCAGCGGCGTGCCGTACGGATAGGCCTGCATGCCCGGCGCCGGCTCGCACCAGGCCTGCGCCGAGACCACGTCCAGGTTCCGCGTGCCCAGATCGGCGTCGTCGTCCACGATCGTCAGGACCGCGTTGCTCGGCGCGCCGAGCGACGCCGCGGACGACGGATTGACCAGCGCCAGCAGGACCGTTTCGTTCGTCTCGTGCAGCAGGTCGTCCACGATCGCGATCTGGACGTCCTGGGAGGCCACGCCCACGGCAAACTGCACGGCGAACGGGCCGGCCGCGAAATCGGCGCCGGCCGCGGCCGTGCCGGCCGCGGCCAGGAGTTCGACCGAAGCCGCCCCGGTGGCGTCGTCGCGCACGACGGCGACGAGGACCAGGCCGGCGGCTTCGCCGGCTGCGTACGCCGCGGCGCCCAGCGCGATCGTGCAAGGATACAGCGAATTCGTTTCCCATTGCCAGGTCAGTTGCGCGTCGTTGGTCACCGCGACGGCGAAGACGTTGGACGAACCCGTCGCCGGTTCCAGGCCGGCGAGGGTCCAGCCCGTGCACACGTATTGCACCGGGCCGTCGGAGACCGGGCTGGGCACGGAATTGGTCAGGACGGCGCCGTCGTCAATGGCATGCGCCCCGCGCGCGGGCACGGGCTCGCCGTGCGCGGACGCCACCGCGAAGACGTGCTGGTCCGGCCCGGCCAGCGACAAGTCGTCGAACTGGAGCGCGCCGTTGGCGCCGATGCCGTTGGCATACACCACCACGCGCACCCAGGTCGCGTTCGCGGGCGCCGTGGCGGCCACCTCCTTGAACGCCCAGGTCTCGCCCACGTCGTAGAAGGCGTTGGTCGCCGCCAGCAGAACGTTGCTCCCGCCGGCCGCGCCGTCGAAGAACTCCACCTTGATGCCCTGGTCCGTCGCCCACCAGGTGGCGTCGGCCCAGAACCACGCCCCGAAGGCATAGTCGCGGCCCGGAATCGCCGGCCCTTCCTGCCAGAACCCGCCGTAATCGTAGACGTTCGACCACGTACCGCAGAGCGCGCCGTGCCAGGCCCCCTCCGTCGGCCGCCACGCCACGCGCGCGGCCGAACCCCAGCGCTCGCCGTGCGCATCGGGCACGCCCGTTTCCCAGTAGGCCGCCCCGTTGCCGTTCGTGCCCGCGGCCTCCTCGAAGCCCGGATTGTTCAGTAGGTTGCCGCTCGATACGGACAGGAACCGCCCCGTGACCGCGCGCGCCCGGTCGAGCGCGAGCGCCAGCGGATTCTCCATGACCTGGGCCGGCGGCACGTCCCCGGCCCAGCCGGCGAACGCGTGGCCAGCGTCCGGCGTCGCCGTCAGGGATACCTCGGCATCCCATTCCTGCCAGCCGGAGACCGCGCCGGCGACGGACCCGCCGGCCTCCGCCGCCACGTCCAGCCACACGTTCGTGCCCCATTGCCACGCGAGCGCGGAATCGTTCGTCAGGGCGAACGCCGGCACCGCCGCGCCGCTGCCGGAAGCCGGCACGGAGCCCGTGCCGGTCCAGCCCGTGCAGACGAACTGGGTCGGGCCCACGGCGACGGGGCTGGTCGCGATGCAGGACACCAGCGTGCCGTGGGCGTAGACGTTCGTTCCGGCCGGCGGCGCGCACGCGCCTTGCGCCGACGCCACCGCCAGCGCGCGGTCGGGCATCGGATCGTCGTCGTCCAGGATCGTGAAGACGGCGTTGCTCTGCGCGCCCAAGACGCCGGCGCCGCCGGGCTCGGACAGTTCCAGCGCCAGCGTTTCGTCGGCTTCGTCGAGCACGTCGTCCAGCAAGATCAGTTCGACCGCGGCCGTTTCGACGCCCGCGGCGAACTCCACGATGGCGGACAGCGCCGCGAAATCCTCTCCGGCGGTCGCCGTGCCGGCGGCGGCGGTCACGCGCACGGAGGCCGCCGCATTGGTCGTGTCGCGTTGCAGCGCGATCCAGACGCCGCCGGCCGCTTCGTCCGCGGCGTTGCTCGCCGCGACGAACTCGATCGCGCTGGGCTCCAGCGAATTGGTGGTCCACAGCCACGTCAGCTGCGCGTCGTTGGTGAGCGTCGCCGTGAACACGTTGGTCGCGCCGCCGGCCGGCTCGTTGCCGGCCAGCGTCCAGCCCGCGCAAACGTATTCCAGCAGGCCATTGGACACCGCCGCTTCCACGGAATTGGTCAGGACCATGCCGGACGGCACGACGTGGTAGCCCGCGGCGGGCGCGGGCGTCCCGTGCGAGGAAACCACGGAGAACACGTGCTGTTCGGGTCCCACCAGCGAGCATTCGTCGAACTGCAGAGCGCCATCCGCGCCCACCCCGTCGGCATAGATCGTCGCGCGCACCCAGGTCGCGTTCGCCGGCGCCGTGGCGGCCACCGTTTTCTCGACCCAGGATTCGCCGACGCCGGACGTCGAATTGGTCACGGCCAGCAGGACGCTTTCGCCGCCCGCCGCGCCGTCGAGGAATTCCAGCTTGAGGCCTTGCGCGGCGGCGGACCACGTGCTGTCGGCCCAGCACCAGACGCGGAACGAGTATTCCTGTCCCGGCAGGGCCTCGGCTTCCTGCCGGAACCCGCCGCTCGTGCCGCCGGACGGCGACCACGTGCCGCGGATGGCGCCATGCCAGGCGCCGGCCATCGGGCGCCACGCCACGCGCGCGGCCGTGCCCCAGCGCGATCCGTGGGCGTCGGGCAGGCCCGCCTCCCAGTAGAGCGCCGCCTCGGCGTTGGTTCCGGCCTGGGTCTCGAACCCGGCGTTGTTCAGCAGATTGGCGTCGATCGCGTAGGTGGCGGCCGCGATGGAACTCGGATCCTTCCCCGCCACGTAGGCCCGCGCGCGGATTTCCGCGGTGGCGGCCAGGGGGATCGCGGCGCCGTACAGCGCCGCCGAGCCGTCGGGATCGGTGCCGTCCAGCGTGTAGCGGATTTCCGCCCCGGCCGTCGCGCAGGAGATTTCCACCAGCACCAGGCCGGAATAGGTTCCCGCGGGCGGCGAGAACTGCGGCGTCGCCGCCAGGTTGTTGCTCAGCACCAGCGCCTGCGCGGAACCGGCGGGAATCTTGACCAAGGCCGCGTAGCCGAACTGGTTGGTGGCATGCGCCCAGCCGGTCGTCGGCGACGCCCGCAGGGCGGCCTCGTTGGCGGCCCGGGCCAGTTCCGATCCGTTCAGGCTGGCGCCGTCGTTCGTCGCGCAGCGCACGTAGGCGTAGAAAAACTCCACGTCCGGATCGAAGGTGCCTTCGGGGGCGGAGAAGTCCGCCTGGATGACGTCGCCGGCGTCCGCCAGCGCGATCGTCTGGCGGTAATAGGCGCCGGTCTCGTAGCCGTAGGTCTCTCCGTCGTCGTCGTAGTAGGTGAACGCCGTCGTGTCCGTCGTCGGCAGCATCAGCAGGTCGACGTTCGTCACCGGCGCCTCGCCGACGTAGTTCTGGACCGGTTGCATCGGGAGGATCGCCCCGTCGCGGACGAACAGCGGCAAATCCGCCCAGGTGGAGCTGTCCACCGCGTAGGCGAGGGTCTGCCCACCCGCGTATTCGGTGCCCCTGGCAAAATCGCGCCACGTGCCGGCGGGCAGGTAGATGCTCTTCTGCGTCTGGCCCTGCGCCACCACGGGCGCCGCCAGCAGGGAATCGCCGAACATCCAGGCGTCCTTGACGTTGGCCGTGGCGGGATCTTCCGGAAACGCCAGCGCCAGCGGGCGCACGATCCCCACGCCCGTTTCGTGCAGCCGGCGGTCGTAGGAATAGACGTAGGGAATCAGCCGGTAGCGCAGCCGGATGGCGGCCGTCGCCACCGCTTCGGCCTGCGCCCCGTAGACCCAGGGCTGCCGCTGCTGGTCCTGCTGGCCGTGCACCCGGAAGATCGGCACCACCGCCCCGAACTGCATCCAGCGCGCGTAGCATTCCGCCGTGGTCTGGTCCGCGTTGTTGAAGCCGCCGATGTCCATGCCCCAGCGCGCCGCGCCCACGCCCACCGCCGACAGCATCCGCTCGCGCTGGTTCGCCATGGACGCGAATCCGCCGTCGATGTCGCCGGACCACATCGCGTAGGCGTAGCGCTGCGCCCCCAGCCAGAAGTTGCGGTTGATGGACCAGACCCGCCGGTCCGCGTGGCCGCGCTGGCCCTCGTAGAGCGCCTTCTGCATGTTCGGGAACTGTCCATTCCCGAACAGCATGCTGCCGCCGCCCGCCTGGTCGGCCTCGTCGTTCCACCAAGCCACCATCCCCGTGTCGAACGCGTTGGTGATGTGGTCGAAATACCACGTCCGGCACGCCGCGTTGGAGAAATTCACGTCCTTGACCGGCTGGCCCGAGAAATAGTCGCTGTACTCCGCCTGCCCCGGCCACCAGAAGCCGTTCGAGGTCGCGTAGCCGCCCTGTTCGGTATACACGTGGATCCGCGGCTTCATGATGCCGCCGATCCGGACGCCCTGCGCATCCATCTGCGACTTCAGCGCGCCCGACGGCCCGCCGGGGAATTTCGTCGCGTCCCAGACCCATTCGCCGTAGTGGTCCGCGCCCCAATCCTTCCAGTCGAAATCCAGGACGTACAGGTCGAGGGGAATGTTGCGCGAGCGGTAGCCGGCGACGACGTTCGTCAGCTCGCTTTGCGTGATGCCCCACTCGGTGTTGGCGAAGCCCATGCCCCATTTCGGGAACATCGGCGGCCGGCCGCTGACTTCCGCCGCCGCCGCCAGGACCGCTTCCGGGCCGCCGATCAGCAGATAGGCTTCCACCTCCGTGCGCGAACAATATTGCGCCACCAGATTGGTGGCCGAGGCGTCGAACTGGATGCCGTCCGAATCCACCAAGAGCCCGAAGCCGTTCCGGTTCCAGATCAGCGGCGCGCCGCAATCGCCTTGGTAGCCCGCTTCCGCCCAGCCGCCCGCGGAGCGCAGCATCCCGGCCGTCGAATCGTCCCAGGCGTTGTAGCCGTTGACGCCGTAGAAATCCGTGCCGGCGGCATGCGCGAGGCGGATGCCGTCGGCGAAGATCCCTTCCGCGGCCGGCTCCCAGACCACCGGCGCGCCGTCCGCGTCGGCCACCGTTACCCGGCATGGCGAACGCGCGATTTCCACCCGCATCGCCGGCGTCGTCACCACGATCGGATCGGCGTTCGTGTCGATCGTCGCCCCCGCGTACGGCCAGTTCGTCGTCCCGATGGTCGCCGTCCGCGCGTCGCCGCTGCCGCCGGGCTTGTAGTCCAGACGCAGGACGTTGCTGGCGCAAACCTGGAGTTCCAGTTGGTCCGTGCCGCAAACGATCTCCAATCGGTTGCCGGCGACCGCCAGCGACGTGATCGTCCCCAGCGCGCCTTCCGCGCGCCCAGCCCCCAGGATTCCCAGCGCCATCCCCAGCCATCCGGCCACCCACGGAACCGGCCGGCGGCGGACGTAAATCGAGGATTCGGCCGGCGGCAAGCGCGTCATAGGGCAATCTCAGGGGTTCGGGGTGGACCGGTTCTTAATCATTTCATAATAGTTCGGAATTGGAGCGAAGTCAACCGCTTAACATGACGGCAAGCCATATTCTTCGCCTGGGCCGGAACCCTTCCGCGGCGCATAATCCCTTTTCCGCCGCAGGCCGACAGGGTATGGTAGCCGCATGACTTCGTCCATGCCGTTCCGTCGAATCGCCCGGTGTTGGGGGCCGTTGTTGCTTGCGGCGGGTCTGTGCGCCTGCCAACATCTCCTCTCGGTCGAGCCGGAACCGCCGGCGCCGGTTCCCGTTGCCGCCCGGTTCGCCGGCACCGTGGCCGAGATCCGGGTTGCGCCCGGCGCCGACGTCCGCCCCGGCGAATGGGTCGCCACTCTCCGCCCCCCCGCCCCCCTTGCCGAACCAGCCCAACTCCGGAAAGCGTTGAATCGGAAGGAAGCTGATCTGGCCCGCGCCCGCACCGCGTACCTGCGGGAAAAACAACGGGTCGAGAGGGGCCAGACCTTCGATGTCGAACTCCCCGCCCGACTTGCCTTTGAGAAGGCGCAAGCCGAACGGAATGCCGCGCTCGCCGAAATGGAATCCACGCAGCGCGAGATCGAACAACTCCGCCACTATGCCCCCTGCGCCGGAACCGTCCAGGCGCTTCCGGTCGCCGCCGGCCAGCCCGTCGCCGCCGGCGCGCCGCTCCTGTTCATCCAACCGCAACCCTGACGCCGATGCCCATTCTTTCCGCCATCGGACGCCGCGCGCCGAAGTCGCGCCTGCTGATCGCCGCGATCTACGCGGCGCTCGGCCTCGGCGCGGTCGCGATGCTGTATCCGCTCGGGCTCATGATCGCCGGCTCCACCAAATCCATCGCCGACCAGCGCGACAACGTCCTGCTTCCCCGCTTCCTCGTGTCCGACGAAGCCCTCTGGCACAAGCACCTCGAAGCGCTGTTCAACGAGTCCATGGACGCGCTCAACATGGCCTTCGATTCCGACTACGCCGCGTTCGAAGACGTCCCCCTGCCGCCCCCCGACGCTCCCGGATCCGACCTCGTCCCGCTCTGGCGCGAATTCCTCGCTTCCGGCGCGTTGCAGCCGCAAGCCATCGCCCTCGGCCATTATTGGGCTCCGCAGGCGGGCGCCTTCCCTGTCCAGCTCCGCGCGTTTCGCCGACACCTCCGCGAAAAATACGGCGCGCTTGACGCCCTAAACGCCGCGCTCGGCACGGCCTTCGACGCGTGGTACGTCGTCTTCATCCAGCCGCCCGCCTATCTCTTCCCCCACGCCGCGCCCGATGCCACGCCGCTAGCAACCGAATTCGACGCCTTCAAACTGTCCGCGCCCGCCTGGTGCCAGACCGTCCTCTCGCCCGAAAGCTTTTTCCGCAAGCTCTACCTCAAGCCGCGCTACTCGAAGAACGTTGCCGCCTACAACGCCGCCCACGGCACGGCCTACGCTTCATACGCCGAGGTGCCGCTGCCGCGCGAATTCCCCGCCGACGCCCCGCCGCTCGCCCTGGAAGAATGGCGCGACTTCACCGCCAACACCCTCTCGCCCCTCTGGCTGAAGGAGGGCGTCCTCGATACTCCCGAGACGCGCTGGCGCGATTTTCTCGCGTCAAAAACAAATATGTCCACCATTCTTAATTCTTCATTCATAATTTTTAATTCGCCCCTGCCCCAACTCGCCCACCATGCGCAGCTTTTCCGCGACCACAAGGCGGAAATCCGCCGTGAATTCCTCCTGCGCAACTACCGGACCGTCCTCGACCACGTCCTGTTCCACGGCCGCGGCATCGTGAACACCGTCGTCTACTGCACGCTGGCCGTGCTGCTGGCCTTGCTGGTCAATCCCCTCGCCGCCTACGCCCTCAGCCGCTTCCGCCCCTCCGCCGGGCCGCAGATCCTGCTCTTCCTCATGCTGACGATGGCCTTTCCCCACATGGTCACGCAGATTCCCGTCTTCGTCCTCCTGCGCGAACTTGGCCTGCTCAACACCTTCGCCGCGCTCCTCCTGCCCGGCATGGCCAGCGGTTATTCGATCTTCCTGCTCAAGGGCTTTTTCGATTCGCTCCCGCGCGACCTCTACGAATCCGCCCAGCTCGACGGCGCGGGCGAGTGGACGCTTTTCTGGCAGATCACCATGCGCCTCTCTACGCCGATTCTCTCCGTGATCGCCTTGCAGGCCTTTTCCGTCGCCTACGCCAACTTCATGTATGCCCTGCTGATTTGCCAAGACCCGAAGATGTGGACGCTGATGGTCTGGCTCTACCAGCTCCAGCAACGCTCCGGCCCCGGCGTCGTGCAGGCGTCCCTCCTCCTCGCCGCGCTGCCCACCCTGGCCGTGTTCCTCGCCTGCCAGCGCGTCCTGCTGCGCGGCATCGTCGTCCCCGTGGAAAAATAGCGCATGGCGATACGCACGACCGGATCGTGCAAGTCCCGAGCCGTTCCCATCCCATGCACCTTCAACCTCCCGCCGATGGAATCAAGCAGAAAGCCATTGATAAATCGGTTGCGGCATGAATAATCGCGTTGGATTTTGGACTCGGGCCCATAACTTCGGCGGCGTCCGCCCATACGAGAGCAGGCCATGCAACTCCACTCGATAAAAATATTCCTCGACGCCTTGGCCGGCGCCATCGCCGGCGATGCCTCGACCTGGGCGCTGGCCTTGGCCGTTCCTTTCTTCGCCGCGTTTGTTGGCGCCGCAAAGATCAAACGGCTGTCGGCGCTTCCCGGGATAATCTGGGGAGGCCTGGTCCTGATGGCTGGGGCCGTTATCTTCCTCTATGTTTCGATGGGCTGGACATATGCCAGAAGCCTTGTTTTTTGGGACCACGTCGAACCCCACGTCGCGTCGATCTCCTGGTACTTTTGGCTGGGCAAAGAGGTATATCCCGCCTTGTCGGAATGCTACGGATTGTCCTACGGCCCATTCCTTTACATCATCAACGGGCTGGTCGAAGCGCTTTGCGGGCCCAGCGTGTTTTCGGCGAAACTGGGCGGCGTTCTGGCCGGATGCGGTTCCGTTCTGGCCGTGTTTCTCCTGGTGCGGCGGACGCACAAGACCTCCGTCGCCCTCCTCGCGGCGTCGCTTTTCGTTTCCATGCAACTCCATTTTTCCCACGTGGCGTTCTGGAACAGGCCGGATCCGTTTCTGGTGTTCTTCGTCTCGATCGCCGGCCTGGCCGCGACGTTTCCATCCTGGGGAACGGCCTTGGGCATGGGAATCGCCGCCGGAATCTGTTTCAACCTGAAAATCCACGCCCTCCTGTACTTCCTCCCCATCTTCGCGTTTGCCTGGCGCACGCTGTCCGTCCGGCAAATGGCCGCGGCGGTCGGAATTGGATGCGCATTCGGAATCGCGCCGTTCTTCATGTTTGGAAATATTTCCTACGGCCATTTCATTGCCCCCATCAAATGGGCGGCGTTCCAGGGTTTTGCGCCAGGAACCATTGCGGCGATTTTGAAATGGAGTTTCCTGGCGGCCATGCCCGTGGGGTTGGTGGCCGTTCTGGCGTATCTTCAAAACCCCGATCGCGTCCGGCAAGCCTTCGACCGCGGCAAGTGGCCTTTGGCGGCGCTCATCCTCGCCTGGATCGTCATGGCCATTCCCGCGTCTAAAATCGGCTCGGGGGCCTTTCACTACATGCCGTTTCTTCCCGCCGTGGCCTTGATCGCCGCCGATCTGTTCCGCGACGGAACGGACGTTCGATTCAGGCATTCCCATGGCGGGTTCCTGATCTACGCGTGTTTGGCGTCCTGGATCGTTTGTTCCTCCCTGTCCGCGGGCTTCCGCCTTCGGGCCATCAAATGGCGCCTGGAATCGTCGTCTCTTGCGAATGCCGTCGCCTCGGAAATACAGTCGGTTCTGGACCGGTACGGCGATACGCACGTCGTGTTGATGGGCCAGGCCGGCGGCCCCGGCGCCGGAGGACAGTATCGGCTGACCTTTCTCAGTCCCCTGCTGGTGTTCAACGGCATGCCGATCGGCCTGGAGGCCTCCACCCTGATGGAGCGCAAAACGGCCGGCATGCCGACGCCCCCCGTCCGGTCCATCGGCCAATCGCCGGAGGGAAAACCGGTCCTGTGGATGATCCCCAAAGGCGACGAGCCCTTTTCGCTGACGACATGGTATCCGCCTTTCGACAACCTATACGACGATCGATTCCGGCAGGACTTCCTATCCCTGTACGGCGTTTCTTCCGAGACCCCCCATTTCGACTTGTATACGGCCCGATCGCCCGGCGCGAAATAAGGGGCGCTCCGCCCGTCGCTCCGATCCTAGCCGACATTGGGCTTGTTCGCCGCCCCCGGTTTTGGCAGTTTGGCCGCAAGCGAACCCCTTCCTAGGCGCACCGACCATGAATTTCGATTTCCGGCAGCTTTTTCCCAAGCCTCGCGAACCATTCTTCAAGGTCTGGCTCGAAAACGACGGCAAACCCATTCCTCCCGGATACTTGCGCGATCTGGCCCGGAATCGGCCGAAAGGCCGCCGCGTCGTTCACTGGACAAGCCCCGCAGACACCCAAGCGTTGCTGGCAAAGTACCGGGATCAATTTCCAGGCATCCAGGAATATTTCTGGGCCTCGAACACCGTGCCCGGCATGCGGTCGGACATGTTGCGCTATCTGCTGATCTACGACCAGGGCGGACTGTATGCCGACCACGACGTGGAATGGAGCCGGAAACGCCTGCCGGCCGGCTACGACGTGATTCTCTGGACCGAATTCGTCCACAGCGACGAAACGGTCCGCAAGAACATGGAAACGACCCGCGCCTATCGCGGCGACGTCCCCGAATACAACGTCCGCATCGCCAACTACGTTTTCTTGAGCCGCGCCCCCCGCTCCCCCCTCGTCGCGCGAGGCCTGAAACTGGTCGAGGAACGCCTGCGGAAAAACGCGAATGCCCATTTGTCCCAGTATGGAGCGCTCTATACCGCCGGACCCGACGCGTGGACCGACAACGTCGTTGCGGGACTTCCCGACCCCGCGACGCTCCAGCCGTTCCACAAATGCGAAACCGAAAACCTCGAGTGGATCGACCGAGACGGCGAGCGCGTGCTGCTGTTCGGACGACAGCCCGGAAGAGCCTTCGCGCGGCACCAGACCCACGGGCTGTGGCGATCCGCGCACGAAAAGAAAGAATAACGCCAGGAGCGGCAACATGTCTTTGTACCCATTTGGAAAACGCATCCTGAGACGCCTGGGTCTTCTGGATTTCGCGGCCCGCGGAAAACAACGGTGGCAGGCCTTTCGCCGCCAAATGCCGTATCGCAAGCTGCTTTTCGCCAGAAGCCGGGCGGCCTATTTGCGGTATTTCGACGACACCTATGCGCACCTCCTGACGGGCAACGTCCAGGTCCACGGGGTCGACGTCGACCGCTACGCCAGCTTCCGGATCGTTTTCGACGAACTCCTCCGCCGCAAGAAGCGCGATTTCACCATCATCGAGACGGGCTGCGCACATACCGGCGGCTGGGGCCACGGGAGCAGTTCCCTCCTCTTCTTCGAGTTCCTGAACGTGTTCGGGGGAAAACTCATCAGCATCGACATCGACCCGCGGCATCTGGAGGCGTGCGCAAAGCTGCTCGCGACCGTCCGGCCGAATACCGGACGCGCGAAATTCGTTCCCATGGCCGGCGATTCCCTCGCGATCCTGAAATCCCTGCCCGACCCAGCCGATTTCGTCTATCTCGACAGCTGGGATCTCGATCCCGACGATCCGGGACCCTCCATGCGCCACCATCTCGCGGAGCTCAAGGCCTCCAAGCCAATCTTCGTCCGCAGCCAGGACCTGATCCTGGCCGTGGACGACAATCTCAAGCCGCTGGGCGTCGGGAAGGGAAAATACGTGCTGGAATGGGCGCAGCGGTCCGGGCAGAAAATCCTGATGGACGGCTATCAGCTGGTCCTGCGGCTCACGGCCGACAGCGTGGCCGGCTTGTAGCGGACCCCCTCGCTTTTCTTCGCCCGGCACGCCCGGAGGCCCCCTCTTCGCCGGCCGGATGGACGGCCTGAATTGTCTTGATTTCAACCCCGATTCTTTGGACAACAGGCGCCATGAACGCGCCGCGCCCCTTCCTTTCCGTCGTCGCCCCGGTCTTCAAGGCCGAGGCCTGCCTGGAAGAGCTTTGCCGCCGCCTCGTCGCCGCGCTCGAACCCATCTCCCCCGATTTCGAAATCATCCTGGTCGAGGACGCCAGCCCCGATGGCTCGTGGAATGTCATGACCCGGATCATCGCCGCCGAACCCCGTTGCCGGGGCATCCGCCTCGCGCGCAATTTCGGCCAGCATTACGCCATCACCGCCGGCCTGGAACACGCCTCCGGCGAATGGATCGTCGTCATGGATTGCGACCTGCAGGACCAGCCCGAGGAAATCGGCAAGCTCTTCCGCGCCGCCAAGGAGGGCGGCTACGACATCGTCTTCGGCCGCCGGCTCCGGCGGCGAGACCCATGGTTCAAGCGCATGTCCTCCAAGGCGTTCTACGCCGTATACAATTATTTCACGGATTCCCGGTTCGACAACACCGTGGCCAACTTCAGCATCTCCCGCCGTCCGGTGATCGAGGAGTTCCTCCGGATGCGGGAACACAATCGTTCCTTCCCCCTGTTTATCCGTTGGCTCGGTTTCTCCGTCGGCTACGTCGACGTGGCCCACGCCGAGCGGTTCGCGGGCAAGACGTCCTACACGCTCCGCAAGCTGTTCCTCCTCTCGGCGGAGAGCATCCTCTCGCAGTCCAACAAGCCGCTCCATCTCTCGATCGCCTTGGGCCTCCTGCTGGCCGCCGGCGCCTTTCTGGGCGCCATCTATTTTATCGCCAAATACTTCCTTCTGGGCATTCCCGTCACGGGCTGGACCAGCATGATGGTGTCGCTCTGGTTCGTCGCCGGCATCCTCCTCGCCAATCTCGGCATCCTCGGCCTCTATCTCGGCCGCGTCTTCAACGAGGTCAAGAACCGCCCCCTCTACGTCGTCCGGCAGCGGATTGGATTTGCCCCGCCGGAACACGATCGGGAGAATCCGGATGCCCATTGAAGTCCGGGAATGGGATTCCCGTTTTTTCGGCTACCCGGTGGCGTCCGTTTCTTTCGCTTCCCCTCCCCGGCTGGACCCCGACGTCCATTCCGCTCTTCGGGAGGCCCGCAACCAAGGCGTCCGCCTGCTCTATCTCGCGATGCCGCCCGTTCCGCCCCCCCTCCGCCTCGAGATCCAACAAGCCGGAGCCACGTTCGCTGGACGCAAATGCGAATATGGAAAACCGATCGCGCCGTCTCTGCTCGCCGCAGGCGACGACGGCATTTCCATCTGCCGCGAAAACAGCCCCGCGCTCGAACAACTCGCCCTCCAAAGCGGAGCGTACAGCCGTTTTCGAGTGGATCGCGGGTTTCAACACAACGAATTCGAACGCCTTTATCGGGAATGGCTGGCCTCGTCCCTTCGGGGCGACGGCGGCAAGCGGGTCTATGTGGCCGGCGCCGCGGCGGCACCGATGGGACTGATCACCCTGGAACCAAGCGGAACGGCGCGCATCGGATTGCTTGCCGTGGCCGAACAGCAACGGGGCCGGGGGATCGGCCGCCGGTTGATGGCCAAGGCGGAACAAGTATCCGGCGAAAATCGCCAGGTCGAACTCCGCGTGGCCACGCAAGCCGAAAACCGCGAGGCGTGCCGCTTCTACGAGAGCTGCGGATTCCGGAAAATCGCGGAAACGGATTGTTTCCACGCCTGGTTGCACGGTCCATAATCCAGTCCAAGCGCCCAAGGAGCATCTATGCTGTCCATTCCCTTCAACCGCCCCTTTCTGACCGGCCGGGAAACCGACTACGTCCGCCAGGCCGTGGAATCGGGCAAGATTTCCGGCAACGGCGCCTTCACCCAGAAATGCCAGCGTTTTTTCGAACAGCGCTACGGATTCCAGAAGGTCCTGCTGACGACGAGTTGCACCGACGCGCTGGAAATGGCGGCGATCCTGTCGGAGGTCGGCCCCGGCGACGAGGTGATCGTCCCGTCGTTTACCTTCGTCTCCAGCGCCTTGGCCTTCGTCCGCCAAGGGGCCGAGATCGTGTTCGCCGACAGCCGGCCGGACCATCCCAACCTGGATCTGGACCGAGTGGAGACGCTGATCACCCCGCGCACGAAGGTTCTCGTGGTGGTGCACTACGCGGGCGTGGCCTGCGACATGGACCGCGCCATGGATTTGGCGCAAAAGCACAATCTGCTGGTGGTGGAAGACGCCGCGCAGGCCATCGACGCTTCCTACAAGGGCCGCCCGCTGGGCGGCATCGGCCACTTCGGCTGTTTCTCTTTCCACGAAACCAAAAACGTCATCTCCGGCGAAGGCGGCGCGCTAATCGTCAATGACGAACGCTTTGCCCGACGTTCCGAAATCATCTGGGAAAAAGGAACGAACCGCGCCGAATTTTTCCGCGGCGAAGTGAACAAGTACGGATGGGTGGATACGGGATCATCCTTTTTGCCCTCCGAAATCATCGCGGCATTCCTCTACGCCCAGCTCGAGCATCTGGACGCCATCCAGACCCAGCGCAAGGCGCTCTGGAACGCCTACGCCGAAGGGCTCTCCGACCTGGCCCGACAGGGATGCTTCATCCTTCCCGCCATCCCGACCCATGCCACCAACAACGCCCACATGTTTTATATCCTCTGCCCCTCGCTGGACGAACGCACCGCCCTGGTCGACCACCTCAAGCGCAACGGCATCCTGGCCGTTTTCCACTACCTGCCCCTGCACAGAAGTCCCTTCTACGCCTCCCGGCACGACGGCCGTCCTCTGCCCTGCGCCGACCGGTTCGCCGACGGCCTCCTGCGTTTGCCGATGTATTTCGACCTGACCCTCGCCCAGGTCGAAGAGGTGTGCGGGCAAATCCGGCGTTTTTACGCCTAGCGCGGCGGACCCGGAGGGGCCGCGAACGTTCCGGCCGGTTTACAGGGGGTTTTCTGTCGGCTTGCGGAATACCGCGAGAATGGACGTTCCCCAAGGAAACCGAATGGCATTCACCAGGGCTCCTTCGAGCGCGAAGATGCCCGAGAGAAGTCCGTTGACCGGCCGGCTGGGAATCCGGTGGGAACGCCAAGCGTGCTCCCGCACCTGTTCGGGCGTGGCCGATGCCGGTGGACGGAACAACAGCCGGTTCAGCAGCAGGATCGGACTCAGGAAAAACATGAAGTAGTCCGTCCGGACCAGTTCGAGACCGGACTGCGAGGCCAACTCCCGGAAATCCTCCCGGCAATAGCGCCGCTGGTGCTTCGCCATCTCGTCGTTGTAGGTCCAAAACAGTTCCAGCGCCGGCGTCGTCACGAACAACAACCCGCCGGGACGCATGCTGCCCGCGGCCTGGCGCATGACCTCCACGTGGTCGGGAAGATGCTCCAGGACGTCGAGGAGAAAAACGACGTCCCATTCGTTGCGCCACGGAACCGCCAGCAAATCGACCTGGAAACGGTCCGCAAACGACCCGACCGATTGCTCGGCCAGCGTCAAGGCCTTGAGGGAGCTGTCGCCCAGGGCCAATCGACGGAACAGAGCGGCATCTTGCGCATGCAGATATTCCAGCCATCCGCCGCACCCCCCGCCCAGATCGATCGCGCCCAGGCCGCCCGCGCCGGCCATGTGCCTGGACATTTCCTTTCGCAACACGTTCAGCAACAGGCGGTGGCGACCTCGGTACCAGAAGTGATGCCTCTGCATGCGAACCAGCATGTCGAATCCATGCTCGTCGTATTCGTCGTCCCGATGGCGGGGACGATCGTGCGGAACGTAAATGCCGTTGTCCCGAATGAACTGGTCTTCCTGGCTCACGTTTTCAGCCTCCCGTCTGTTTTAAAACCGCCCGGCCCTCCCGGCCGTTCATTCCGCCCCGTAGGGTTCCGCCGGCCCGTCTCCGGCATCCTGGCGCGAAGTCCATTCCGCCACTCGGTCCGGATCGTTCAGGAAGTCGGAGAAAAGGGGATGCAGTTGGGCGGTGCCGGTGGTCGCATGAACCTCGGCCCCGCGCCTTTGATTCGGATATTTGACGATGAGCGGCACGTGTTTTTCGGGAGCGTGCGCCTGCGCATCGAGTTCGTCCCAGACGCCCCCCGCCAGCCGCAAGCCGTGGTCGGACGTAATGACGATCAAAGAGGAATCGTACTCTCCCCTTTCCTTCAGGATCCGAACGACGTCGCCGATGACCGCATCCGTCGCGTAAACGTTGTCCAGGTAATAGGTCCCGTCCGGATCGTCCATGCGGGGCACCGCCCGCGGGGTCCCGTCCCGGGCGAAGCCGTAGGGAAGATGCGGCTGCAACATGTGGATGAACGCGAACGTTCCGGAAGGAAGCCGCGGCAGCACGTCGTTCAAGACCGGCCGGATCCGGAGCTGCTGCTGACGCCAGGATTCCTCCATGGAAAGTCGGTCGACCGAACGGGCTTCGATCGCGAGGCCCGCTTTCCGGAGAAAGGCCAGCTGGCTGCCGAGAAGCCCCGCCACCCGTTCTTTCAGGAAATACTGCGCGTAATTCGCGTAGAAGGGCTGGATGTAGTCGACCCGGTTCCCCAGGATGCTGGCGTAGTTGATCGCCGATTGCCCAATGAATTTATAGGGACGATCCGAGAGATCGAAAATGGATTTCAGATGCGAGAAGTCGCTCCGGCTGAACAGCATCTCCCGCAGTTCGTGGTAGGAATAGTCGTCCGCCCGTTCGTCCGTCTGGAACAGGAACCGGGGGATGGACACCCAGGTTTCGATACCGGGGCTGTAGGCGTCGCGGAACAGGGTGGCCTGCTCCAGCAAGGCCGACAGATGGGGCATGTGGGTCAGGGAAAATGCCGGATTTCCAAACGTGGGATCGTATCCCCATTCGTCGAAGATCAGGATATACAGCCCCCCCGCGCCTTCCGTGGAGCTGCCTGCAGCCCGAAGGTTCGCGGCGGCCTTGCCTCCCGCATCGTGCTTCCAGACGAACGTCTGCACGACAAAAAGAGCAAACATGACGCCGAAGACGCGGTACGCTCCGAGAATGGTCTTCTCATAGCGCTTCCGGCAGCAGATCAACAGTCCGGCCGGCAAGACGGCGTAACACAGGATCTTGATCAGGTCCGAATCGATCATCCGCGCCAGGGCATCCGCCCCGGGCCGGGTCGCATAGACAATGGCCATCGCGGAACGAAAAGCCACTGCCGTCATGATCCACGCCGCCACGGCGCGAATCGCCGCCCGGCCCGGAACGCGGCGCTGCCATCTGTCCGCGACGATGGCCAGCAACTTGGCGCCGGCATAGAGCATCCAATAGGCCGCCGCCAACAGAGCGATGGAAATCAAGATGCTGGCGCGGACGGTCGGCGACCAATCCAGCGAAAAGCGGTTCCCTTTTTCGTAGACCAGATAGAACTGCGGAAGCAGCGCCACGTAGGCCACCGCCAGGCAGAGCCCCATGTCGCTCAGCGTATTTATGAAAATCCGTTTTTTCATGATGGGATCACCGGGCTTTGGACGACGGACCGACCGGACCGTTCGTTTTCCGCAGGACGTCCCCGATCGCCCGCTTGACGGCCATGTGGATCCCGGGCGCCTTGCTTCGCCGCGAGCCAGCCACGTTCAGGACGCATGGATTTGGACAGGCCCGCCGAAGCCAACGGACGATCCGCGCCACGGCGGCATCGTGCGGCTTGTCCAAATCGATTTTCAGGCACGGCTTCCCGTGTTTCTTCGCGAAATCGATCGTCAGCAGCGACCCCCCGTCGGGCTTCCCGTACGTGAAAATCACCGTGCCGTCCGAATCCCGCACGTTGGCCTCGGTGCGCGGCGGATAATGCCGAGACCCGTGCTGCCGCATGCGGTATCGCGCGGGCACCTTGCCCTTTTCCGTCCGCCGCCCTTTCGGAATCCATCCGCCATACGGGAATCCGCGCCGCACGCATGCCGCCAGCGCGCCCTGATCCGCCCCCGTCTGCCCTCCCGATATGATTTTACGGATCATCGTAGCCATTGGCGCGCGCGCCCAGGCGCTTCTTTTAGCGCCGCTCTTTCTTCGCATATTTCGTGTGCAGCAGCTCGTGCGACTTGTGGCCGAGCGGCTTGCCGAGAAAATCGCAGTAGAGGGTCTGGATCGCCGGATTGTCGTGCGACTTGCGCAGCTTCTTGGATTCGTCCTCGGCATAGATCGCGGAGATGCGCTTTAGGCGGACGGAGTCGTCGGTCATGCGGGGCTGGCCGCCGCCGCCGATGCACCCGCCGGGACAGGTCATCACTTCGACGAAGTGGTAGGTCGCCTCGCCGGATTTGATTTTTTCCAGCAGCTTCCGCGCATTGCCCAACCCGTGCGCCACCGCCACCTTCAGCTCCGCCCCTTCGAGGAACGACCACGCCGGCTGCGTCCGCTCGATCTTGAGCGCCGCTTCCTTGATGCCGTCGAGCCCTTCGATGGGCTTCACGTGCAGGTTTTCCGCCGGCAGTTCGCGGCCGGTCACGATCTCGTAGGCCGTGCGCAGCGCCGCTTCCATCACGCCGCCCGTGTTCGCGAAAATGTCCGCTGCGCCGCTGGACAGCCCCAGCGGGGCGTCCATCTCGCCGTCCGGCAGCTCGGTGAACGCCAGATTGGCCTGGCGGATCATCCGCGCCAGCTCGCGCGTGGTCAGGACGTAGTCCACGTCCTGCACGCCGCTGGCGTTCATCTCGGGCCGCTGCGCCTCGAACTTCTTCGCCGTGCACGGCATCACCGACACCACCACGAGGTCTTCCGGCTTCTTGCCGATTTTCTGCGCGTAGAAGGTCTTCGCCACCGCGCCGAACATCTGCTGCGGCGACTTGCACGTCGAGAGATGGTCGAGGAAGTTCGGATAGTAGAATTCCGCGAATTGGATCCAGCCCGGCGAGCAGCTCGTGAACATCGGCAGCGCCGCCGTCTTGTCCTTGTCCACCAGCGCGCGTTTCAGGCGGGTCAGCAGCTCGGTGCCCTCTTCCATGATGGTCAGGTCGGCCGCGAAATTCGTGTCGAACACCGCGTCGAAGCCCATCTGGCGCAGGGCCGTCGTCATCTGGCCCGTCACGCGCGTGCCGGGCGGATAGCCGAATTCCTCGCCCAGCGCCGCGCGGATGGCGGGCGCGGTCTGCACGACCACGGTCTTGGCCGGATCGTCCAGCGCGGCCCAGACCGCATCGATGGCGCTGCGTTCGGTGATCGCCCCCACGGGGCACACCGCGGCGCATTGGCCACACTGCACGCAGGTCACGCCGGCCAGATCGTTCGCGAACGCCGGGCCGATCACCGTGGAAAAGCCGCGGCCCTGCGGGAACAGCGCGCCAATGCCCTGCACCTCGTTGCAAACCGTCACGCACCGGCGGCACTTGATGCATTTGGAATTGTCGCGCACCAGCCCCGGCGTGCTTTCGTCGCGCTTGGGCGCCGTGCGCGCGCCGCCGTAGGTCACCGTCCGGATGCCCATGTCGCTGGCCAGCTTCCGCAGCTCGCAGTCTTCGTTGCGCTCGCAGGTCTGGCAGTCGCCGTCGTGCTCCGACAGCAGCAGCTCGACCACCTGCTTGCGCGCGGCGCGGGCCTTGGGGCTGTTGACGTGCACCACCTGGCCTTCCGTGCAGGGCGTGGAGCACGACGCCACCAGCGACCGCGCGCCCTCCACTTCCACCAGGCACACCCGGCACGCGCCGAGCGGCTCGCGCTTCTCCAGGAAACACAGCGTCGGAATCTGGATGCCCGCCGATTTCGCCGCCTGCAGGATCGTGGATCCTTCGGCGATTTCGATCGCCTTGCCGTTGATCGTGAGATGGATCATCGCGCCGCTCCCCTGACCTTGCCGGTCTTGCCGTAGTCGCACCGCAGGCACCGCCGCGCCTGCCGCCGCGCCGTGGCTTCGTTCCACGGCTGCTCCACTTCGTCGAAGTTGTTTTTCCGCCGGTCCAGCGCGATGAGGTTGAGGTCTTCGCGCGGATACGGCACCGGATCGGCGTCGGGATCGTAGTCCGTCGGCACGTCCGGATAGCCGCGCCAGAAGGCGTGGTCCGCGCCCGTGAGCATCTGGTCGATGCCCACCGCCGCGCGCTCGCCCGCCGCGATGGCCTCGACGACCGAGGCCGGCCCGGTGACGGCGTCGCCGCCCGCGAACAGCCACGGCACGGCCGTCCGGCCGGTGACGGGGTCGGCCTGGATCCAGCCGCCGGCCGTCGCCGCGGCCACCTTGCCCAGGGCCGCCTTCGCGTCCAGCCGCTGGCCGATCGCCAAAATGGCCTGGTCGCAGGGAATCGTTTCCAGCGCGTCGTCGCTTTCGGCCCGCGCCGCGCGCCGCCCGCTGCGGTCGAAGTCGCCCAGCGTCATCCGCCGGCAGACGAGACCGGTGATCTGGCCGTTTTCGACCTCGAAGCGTTCCGGCGCGCAGAGCGTGCGCAGCTTCACGCCTTCCTGCTGCGCCTCCTCGATTTCCTCGGCATAGGCCGGCATCTGCTCGCGCGTGCGGCGATAGACCACCGTCACCCGCGCCGCGCCCAGCCGCAGCGCCGTCCGCGCCGCGTCGATCGCCGCGTTGCCGCCGCCGATCACCACGACGTCCTTGCCCACCGGCGCCGACCCGCGGATGTTGTACTGCCGCAGGAAGTCCATCGAATCCACGACGCCCTTGGCATCGCTGCCGGGCAGCTCCAGCCCGAGGCCGTCCGGCGCGCCCACGGCCAGGAAGACCGCTTCGGCGCCGTCGTCGCGCAATTGCTGGAGCGTGAAGTCCTTGCCCAGCCGCTGCAGGGTCTGGATCTCGACGCCCAGCGATTCGATCATGCGGATTTCGCGCGCGAGCGTCTCGCGCGGCAGCCGGTAGGCGGGAATCGCCTGCACCAGCATCCCGCCCGGCCGCGGCTCGGCCTCGTACACCGTCGGCTTGTAGCCCAGCCGCGCCAGGAAATACGCGCAGGTCAGGCCCGCCGGCCCCGCGCCGACGATCGCCACCCGGCGCGCCGCGTTGGCCGCGTTTTCGCGCGCCTCCGGCTTCACGATGGTCACTTCCTGATCCACCATGAAACGCTTGATGCCGCGGATCGCGACGGCCTCGCCGTCCAGCGCCGTGCGCCGGCAGTGGTCTTCGCAGGTGTGGAAGCACACCCGCGCGCAGATGGCCGCGAACGGATTGCGCTCGCGGTGCAGCTTGAGGGCCTCCGCATAGCGGCCTTCCGCCGTCAACGCCACGAACCCCGGCACCTGCACGCCCGCCGGACACGCGCTCAGGCACGGCGCCAGCACCAGCGACGGACACACGCCCGCCGCGCAGTGCTTGTCGCGGATGTGCTGCACGTATTCCTCGCGGAAATGCCGGATCGTCGACAGCACCGGATTCGGCGCCGTCTGCCCCAGCCCGCACAGCGAGGCTTCCTTGATGAACGCGCCCAGCTTTTCGAGGCGCTCGATGTCTTCCAGCTCGCCCT
The DNA here is from genome assembly GCA_050176815.1 of Kiritimatiellia bacterium. Classification (GTDB taxonomy): domain Bacteria; phylum Verrucomicrobiota; class Kiritimatiellia; order CAIQIC01; family Lenti-01; genus Lenti-01. Next base: position 24,540 of record JBFXHR010000020.1, on the reverse strand, counting down.
CGCCGTCGCAGATGCGCTGCAAAATCTCGCCCATGCGCTTCGTGCCCACGCGGCACGGCACGCATTTGCCGCAGGATTCCTCCTGCACGAATTCGATGAAGAACCGCGCCACGTCCACCATGCACGTGTCCTCGTCCATCACGATCAGGCCGCCGGATCCCATGATGGCGCCCAGCTCCTGCAAACTTTCGTAGTCCAGCGGTACGTTGAGATTCTGCTTCGGGATGCAGCCGCCCGACGGCCCGCCGATCTGCGCGGCCTTGTAGGCCTTGCCGCCGCGGATGCCTCCTCCGATGTCGTAGATCAGCTCGCCCAGCGACGTGCCCACCGGCACTTCCACCAGGCCCGTGTTGTTCACGCAGCCGGCCAGCGCAAAGACTTTCGTGCCCTTGCTCTTCGGCGTGCCCCACTGCGCGTACCACGCCGCGCCGTTGAGCAGGATCGCCGGCACGTTGGCGTAGGTCTCCACGTTGTTCAGCACCGTCGGCTTGCCCCACAGGCCCTTTTGCGCCGGGAACGGCGGGCGCGGCCGCGGCTCGCCCCGCTTGCCTTCGATGGACGCGATCAGCGCCGTTTCCTCGCCGCACACGAACGCGCCGGAGCCCATCCGGATGTCCAGATCGAACGAAAACGACGTGCCCAAAATCTTCTTGCCCAAAAACCCGCAGGCGTGGGCCTGCGCGATGGCCTTTTTCAGCCGCGCCACGGCCAGCGGATATTCCGCGCGCACGTAGACGTAGCCCTGCGCCGCCCCGATCGTGTAGGCCGCGATGGCCATGCCCTCGATCACGCTGTGCGGATCGCCCTCCAGCACGCTGCGGTCCATGTAGGCCCCCGGATCGCCCTCGTCCGCGTTGCACAGCACGTATTTCAGGTCGCCCGGCGCCCGTCGGGTGAATTCCCACTTCAGGAACGTCGGGAAGCCCGCTCCGCCGCGCCCGCGCAGGCCGGAGCCCTTCATTACCTCGACCACCTGCTCGGGCTTGAGTTCGCCCAGCACCTTCGCCAGCGCCGCGTAGCCGTCGCGCGCCACGGTTTCCTCGATGCGCTCCGGATCGATCTTCCCGCAGTTGCGCAGCACGATCTGGGTTTGCTTCGTGAAAAAGGGAATGTCCTTGTCCTGCGCCTGCGGCTGGCCGGTCGCCTCGTCGTGGGCGATCAGCCGGTCCACGACGCGCCCGCCGACGAGATGCTCGCGGACGATTTCCGCGGCGTCTTCGGGCTTCACGCCCTGGTAGAACGTGCCGTCGCCGACACGCAGCACGGGCCCGCGCACGCACGGCCCCATGCAGCCCGCCGCGCGCACCGGTACCCGGTCCGCCAGCCCCGCCGCCGCCAGTTCCTTCTTGAACGCTTCGGCGATTTCCGGCGCGCCCGAAGCCAGACAGCTGCCGCCCATGCAAATCCGCACTTCCTGCGCGCCCGCGCCGGCCTGGCGCAACTGCTCCCGCCACGCCGCCAGCGCTTCGCCCGATTCGATCTTCTTCAAATGCTTCGTCACGGCTGCGCCTCCTGCGCGGGCGCCGCCTGCGCGCGGTATTTCTCCAGCAATTCGCCGAGCTTCGCCGGTTTCACGCGTTGGTGCAGGTCGTCGTTGACCATCAGGACCGGCGCCATCCCGCACGCCCCGAAGCAGCGGCCGACCTCCAGCGAGAACAGGCGATCCGGCGTCGTGCCGCCCACGTCGATCCCCAGCTTGTCCTTCATGGCCCGCAGCACCTCGTTGCCGCCGCGCACGTAGCACGCCGTGCCGAGGCAAACCCGCACCAGGAATTTGCCGCGCGGCACCGTCGAGAAGAACGAGTAGAAAGAGACCACCCCCGCCACTTCGCTGTACGACTTGTCGAACGCCTGCGCCACCCGCCGGATCACCGGCTCCGGCAAATAGCCGAAGATGGCCTGCGCCGTCTGCAGCGCGGGAATCAGCCCGCCCGGCTTGTCCTGCTGCTCGGCCAGCACGTCCTCCAGCCGCGCCATCAGTTCCTTTTCGTCCGGCGCGGCTTCCGCGCAGGCGCACGTGCAGGTCTTCGTCATCGTTCCGCTCTCCATATTTCCGTCCGTTACCGCAAATGGACGCAAATCCACGCAAATCGGATCATAACCCATTCATATTTGCGTCTATTTGCGTTCATTTGCGGTGAAATGCCCCCGGCTTCCATCTGCGGTTCAGAACGTCCCCGTGATGTATTTTTCGAGGCTCTGGATCGTCGCCTGCTGCGCGTCCAGCAGGAACTTCACCACGTCGCCGATGGAAATCATCCCGACCAGCTTGCCGCCTTCCAACACCGGCAGGTGGCGATGGCGGCGCCCCGAAATCAATTCCATGCACTCTTCCACCGTTTGGGACGGCGTCACGGTCTGCATCTGCTTGAGCGGGGTCATCGCGTCCTTGACCAGATGCGTCTTCGGCGAAAGCCCCTCCGCAATCACTTTCCACAGCACGTCGCGCTCGGACAAAATGCCCGACAACTTGCCGGTTTTCGTGACCACCGCCAGGCAGCCGATGTGCTTGGCGCTCATGCGGCGGATGGCCTCGAGCAGCGGCTCCGCCGCCGTGATGGTCTCCACCTTGTTCCCCTTGATCCGCAACAGATCGCCGACCGTCGTGCTCATATGATGATGTTTCTCCGGATGGATGTGCAGAATGCGCTACCCGGAACGGCACTTTAGCCCCCGGCCCCGGCCTCCGTCAACCGCAATGGAAGCCCCTTCGCGGTCGGCCGTGGGACCAATCCGGGAAATCCGGATTACGGCTTTTCCGGCGCGGACGCGGGCGCCGATTTTCCGCGTTTCTTGGCGTTCAACGCGTCGAGCACGAAGCCCAGTTCCGGAAAACGAAACGCGCGGGCGAGGCCGAAATAGACGGCGATGCCCAGCGCGATCGCGGCCGGAACGCCGATGATCTGCGCGGCCTTGTGCGGCAAGTAGACGTAGAGCCACGTGGTGAGTGCGCGCTCGGTCCACCAGGCCACGGCGGCCATGACCGCCGCCGCGCCCAGCGCCCGCCCCAGCCCGCCCAGAATGCCGCGGATGCCGAAGGGGCCGAGGCGACGGCGCAGGAACCAGGCCAGCATCAGCCCGTTGAAGCCTTCGGAGACCACGGTCGAGAAGGCCAAGCCCGCGTGCTTCCAGTATTCCGGCAGCGTCAGCGCGCAGCACACGTTCAGCGTGAAGTTGATCGTCACGGCGCACAGGCCGATCTTGACCGGCGTGCGCGTGTCCTGCATCGCGTAGAACGCGGGGACGAAGACCTTGGCGAGGCAAAACACCATCAGCCCCGGCGCGTAGAACGACAGGGCCCGGGCGGTCAGCACCGTGCTTTTGGGATCGAACGAACCATGCTCGAACAGCATCTGCACGACGGGCCCCGCCAGCACGAACAGGCCCACGGCGGCGGGCGTCATCACGAACAGCAGCGTGCGCAGGCCGTGGTGGATGGCCTCGCGCATTTCGCGGCGCTTTTTCTGCGCCGCGAAGTCCGACAGGACCGGCAGCAGCACCGTGCCCAGCGCCGTGGCCAGAATGCCCTGCGGCAGGTAGATCAGGCGCTCGGCGTAGAAGAGCGCCGAGGGCGCCCAGGCGCCGACCCAGTGCAGCGCGATCATGCTGTTGACCAGGACGTTCACCTGGTTGACGGCGAGGCCCAGCGCCGACGGCCCCATCAGCAGGAACACCTGCTTCACGCGCGGGTCGCGCCAATCCACGTCGAGCCCCGGCCGCCAGCCGACGCGCAGCAGCGAGGGGATCTGGTAGGCCAACTGCACCGCGCCCGCCGCGAACACCGTCCACGCCAGCGCCTGGATCTGGCGGGAGGCGCCGCCGCGGACCAGCGGCACGATGAACAAAATGGACAGGATCCACGTGACGTTCAGCAGCGCGGGCGTGAAGGCCGACACGGAAAACTTCCCGTAGGAATTGAGCACGGCCATCGCCAGCGCGGCCATGCAGATGAAAAAGACGTAGGGCAGCATGATCCGCGCCAGCGGCAGCACGGCCAAGCCCTTCTCGCCGAGGCCCGGCCACCCCAGCGCGGCGCCCATGCCCGCGATGCCCAGCGCCACGATGCCCAGCAACGCCGCGCCGACCAGCGTAACGACCCGGCGCGCGAGTTTCCAGGCCGCCGCTTCGCCTTCGGTCCGGCGCGAGGCCATGAACACCGGCACGAACGCCGACGACAGCGCCCCCTCGCCGAACATCGCGCGGAACAGGTTGGGGATTCGAAACGCCACGACGAACGACGACATCGCCAGCGAGGTGCCGAACACCCCCGCCGTCAGCACGTCGCGCGCCATGCCGAGCACGCGGCTCAGCATCGTGAACCCGCCGACCGCGAACGCAAACCGGATGACGTTGCGGTTTTCCATGGGCCTACTTCGTTCCGGCCTTCCCCGCCGAGGGGCACAGGTCCGCCACCGGACAACCGGCGCAATCGGGCTTGCGCGCGAAGCAGCACCGCCGCCCGTGGAACACCATCGCGTGCGACCAGTCCGTCCAGTCTTGCTGCGGAACGATCCGCTGCAGCGCGCGCTCGATCCTCGTCGCGTCGTCCTCGTTCTTCACGAACCCGAGGCGGTTCGACAACCGGATGAAATGCGTGTCCACCACCAGCCCCGGCTTCCCAAACACCGTCGCCACCAGCAAATTCGCCGTTTTGCGGCCGATGCCGGGCAGCGAGACGAGCACGTCGAAATCGCCGGGCAGCGCCCCGCCGAATTCCGCGTCCAGCCGGGCCATCAGCGCGCGGACGTTCTTCGCCTTGTTTCGGAAAAATCCCGTCGAATGGAATTCCCGCTCGAGCGCCTCCTGCGGCGCCTGCGCCCAGTCCTGGGCCGATCGGTATTTCCGGAACAGCGCGGGCGTCGTCAGATTGACCCGCTTGTCGGTGCATTGCGCCGAGAGGATGGTGGCCACGGCCAGTTCCAGCGGCGTGGACCAGTCGAGTTCGCATTTCGCGTCGGGATAGCGCTTCCGCAGGCGCCGGAGGATTTCCTTTGCGCGCGATTGCCGCTGGGTTTGGGATTCCCGGGCCATGGCCGCTCCCCTACGGCTCCGCCAGGTCCTGCAGGTAGCGCAGCCGCCCGTTCAGGTAGGGCCCCGGAAACTGCTCCTCCAGCAAGGCGAGCGGATCGCCCGAATCGAACACGTCCACCAGCGCTTCGTAATCCGCGCGCGAAAAATTGAGCAGGGCTTCCAGCTTATGGGTCTGCCGGTCCTGCACCACGAAGCACAACTGCTCGTCGGTGGAGTCCTGCGCGTCGAACAGGAGGTTTTTTTTCTCCGCGGGGATTTTTTCCGGATTCTGCCGGTACATCACGTATTTGACGTGTTCCACCAGCCGCGCATCGAGGCCCTCCTCCAGCAGGAAAATCCGTTCGATCAGCTCGCTCCACTCCACCACCAGGTGGATGTCCAGCGGCTCGAGATCCTCCGGCATCAGTTTCTCCAGTTCCTTCAGCGTTTCGCGGAAGCCTTGTTCCGCCTGCGCCAGGCTGCAGCCGCCCGCCAGCGGTTCCAGATGGATGACGATGCCCTGGTCCCGGTCGCGGTAGACCAGGGGCTTGTCGATGCGGAACGGCTTGCGGCAGCCCGCGCATTCCACGCGGTTGACGCGCCCCGCCAGCAGGGCTTCGCGCAACTCCGGGTCTTCGCCCACGTCGACGGCGTCCCACAGCTCCACGGCCTGTTCCCGTCCGCAGAACGGACAGGCGATTTCATGCGTTTTCTTCTGCGACATAGCGAGGCATCATCCAATCCCGCCCCCAAAAAATCAATGCAGAAGCGGTCCCGGCCTTGCCGGCCCGCCCTACTCCATCCGGCCATGCGTGCGCGGATCGAACGCCGCCCGCAGCCCCTCCCCCACGAACACCCCCGCCAGCATCGTGAAAAACAGCGCCAGCGACGGCACCAGCACGAGCCACCAGGCGTGCGGGAATTCCTGCGCCTGGGCGAGCAGTTCGCCCCAGCTCGGCGTCGGCGGCGGCAGCCCGAATCCCAGGTAGTCCAGCGCGGCCATCGTGCCGATGGCCCCCACCAGCGAGAACGGGAAAAACGTCACCAGCGGCACCAGCGCGTTCGGCAGCATGTGGCGGAAGAGGATTGCCCGCGCCGGCAAGCCGATCACCCGCGCCGCCTCCACGAACGGCAGCTTCCGCAGCCGCAGGAATTCCGCGCGCATGTAGTAGGAAATGCCGATCCAGTTGAACGTCGCGTAGATCGCCAGCAGCAGGCCGAAACTCTGGCCGTAGACCGATCCCAGCAGGATCAGCACGTAGATGAACGGCAGGGACTCCCAGATTTCGATGAACCGCTGGCCCATCAGGTCCACTTTGCCGCCGTAATATCCCTGCAACGCCCCCGCCAGCGTTCCCATCGCCATCGTCGCCAGCACCAGCAACATCCCGAACGACATCGAGGTCCGGAACGCGTAGAGCATCCGCGCCGCCACGTCGCGACCCGAGGAATCGATCCCCAGCGGATGGCCCTCGACGGGCCGGAACGGGAACCGCACCTGCTCCCGGACCGTTGCGAACGTCCATCCTTCCGTTCCCGGCTTCGGGAACCCTTCCGGATAGACCGGATTTTCCGGGGCCACGACCGCTTTCTTCGTTGCGCCCGCCGCCAGCTCCTCGCGAAACGTCAGCCGCACCCGCGCCGGCGCCGCTCCGCGCGGCTCGTAGGGCGACAACGAAACCCACGCCTCGCGCCCGTCCGGCCCCGGCGCCTTCGCATCCACCGCGCCGGCCGAACGATTGGCGAATCTCAAGACCAGTCCATCCATGATCGGGGCGGGCATCGCCCACTCCATCAACCCCAACCGCCCGGCGTTCAGCCGGAAATATTCCGCATCGCCCGACACGCGCACGATCTGTTCCCTATCCACGTCCGCCGAGGCCACGCGCGGCTCCGGCGTCGCCGTCACGGTCACTGTGTCCGGCAACGAAACGTCCGCCGGTTTCAGGCTTTCCAGCGGGCCATATGGAATCGGCGGCCAGACCATCCAGTTGCCGCTTTCCCCTGCAAACGCCTCGCCGGCCGCCAGCGCCCGGTAATCCGGCCGCGTCATCCGCCCGTTGCCCGCGAACGCGTCTTCCGGATAGAACTTCAGCACCGGGAAATAGTTCTTCCCCCCGAAGCGGATCCAGAGCGGCTTGTCGTTCGCGATCCACTCCGAGCCGAGGCTCAGCGCGTAGGCGCCAATCAGGATCCAGAACGCCCACCAGCCGCGCCGCATCCCCCGGAACCGCGCCCACCGCTGCCGCGTGACCGGATGCCAATGAATGTTGAAGCGAGAAGCCATTTAGACGGGATTTACGGGATTTTCAGGATTTTCAGGATGCAGAGCCACTTGGGAAACGATCGCAAAACCGGTCGGGACGGAGCCCGACCCTCCAGAAAGCCGCCCATACGGCCTGTTTTCGCCTCTGGAGGGGCAACCTCCGTGTTGCCCGGCAGAGTGTTGCATGGGGCTCTGATCGCTCTCCACTGTCCATGCCTTCAATCCTGTGAATCCTGTCCATCCGGTCATCCTGTCTAAAACTGGATTCTCGGATCGATCCACAGGTAGCAGGCGTCGGACAGCAAGCGCCCCAGCAGCCCCAGCACGGAGGTCACCGCCAAAATGCCCATGAACGTCATGTAGTCGCGGCTCACGATGGCATCGAGGCTCAGCCGCCCCATGCCGGGGATTTCGAACACCTTTTCGATCAGCACCGACCCCGCGAACAGGATGCCCAGCACGCCGCCGAACCCCGTCGCGATGGGAACGAGCGCGTTGCGGAAGGCGTGGAACCAGACCGCGCGCCGCAGGCTGCCGCCCTTCGCCAGCACCGTGCGCACGTAGTCCTGCCCGATCTGCTCCAGCAGCGAGTTCTTCATCAGCAGCGTCAGCACCGCGAAATTGCCGATCACGTAGCACGACACCGGCAACACGAAATGCGCGGCCAAATCCTTGAACTTGCCCCACGGCGGCAGCAGTTCGTGGTTCACCGACGTCACGCCCGCCGCCGGCAGGACGTCCCAGAAGCCCTCGCCCGTCCCCGCGAACAGCATCTTCAGCAGCATGCCGAAGGCGAACGCCGGAATCGCGTAGCCGGCAAACACCAGCGCGCTGCTGGCCGCGTCGAACGCGCTCCCGTGCCGCAGCGCCTTCGCGATGCCCAGCGGAATGCAGACCAGATAGGTCAGCACGAACCCCGAAAGGCCGAACACCAGCGAAATCCTGAACCGATCGGCGATCAACTGCCCGACGGTCTTGTTGGGATATTTGTACGACCGCGCCGCCAGCCCCATCTTGTCCCGCGCCAGCCAGATCCAGTAGCGCCGCAGCACCGGCTGGTCGAAACCGAAGTGCGCCTCCAGCGCCTGGCGCTGCTCCGGCGAGACCGCCGCGCCCGCGTGCGGGCTGCGCCCCGCCTCCGCCGCGCCCATGCCCCGCATTTTCGCCAGCGCCTGCTCCACCGGCCCCCCGGGCACCGCCTGGCACAGCGCGAAACAGACAAACGTGATCCCGACGAACGTCGGCACCATCAGCAACAGGCGCCTCAGAAAATAGTCCAGCCGTTCCATTACCCGCGCGCCAAAACTTGCCGATACGTCTCCCGGTACTGCCCGGCAATGAGTTTCCAGTCGAACTTTTCCGCCCACGCCCGCGTCGCCGGGCGCATCCGCTCGGCCCCGTCGCGGTTTTGCTCCAGCCCCAGCAACTTTTCGACCCATTCGTCCGCGGCGCGGTCGTTGGACAGCACGAAATTGCAGTCCGGGGCCACGTATTCCGGCACGCCGCCCGTGCGGTTGGTCATCACGGGCGTGCCGCACGCCATGCTTTCGAGGATCACGTTGTTCGCCGCGCTGTCCAGCATCGGCATCGCCAGCACGTCCGCCTGCCGGTATTCCTCCAGCATCTCCGCGTCCGTCAGCCGCGGCAGGAGATTCACGCAGGGAATGCCCGCATAGACCGACTTCTCGGGCGCAACCGTCCGGATCCGCCACTCGAACCTGTCCGCCGGCAGCTGGGCCGCGATTTGCGCGGCGAGCGCGTGGTCGCGCTCGGTGTCGCCCAGCATGAACATCCGGAATTTCCCGGCGCGCGGTTCCCGGTTCGCCGGCGGCGTGAAATAGCCGGCCACCACCCCGTGCAGGATCGTGCGGATGCGCTCCGGCGGCACGTGGCGCGCCACGAAGGGACGCTGGCTTTCCGACATCAGCAGGACCTCGTCCGCGACCGCGTAGCCGTCCGGCCGGAGCCAAACCGATTCCCACCGCCGCGCGCTGCAATGCACGCTCACCACCACCCTTGCCCCCCTTCGATGGTACGGCTCCACGCGTTTCGGCGCCGCGAACTCGCCCCAGATGAAATGCACGGGATACGGCTCCGCGCGTTTCGGAAGCGCGCGCCGGATCCGCGCCTCGTCCCGCCACGGCGCCAGCGAATTCCAGGCCGAGCCGTAATGCCGGATCCCCCATTGCCGCAGGGCGTTGCCCAGCGTCCAGCTTCTGCGCAACCAGCCCGCGTACGCCGGCTCGCACTGGAAAACGGCCGCCCCCAGTTCCCGCGAGACGGGCATCATCCCGGAAAATCCGGAAAAGACCGGAGAAACCCGCGTGACGTGGTAGACCGCCGACTCGTTCATGCCCGCGTTGTCCATCGTTCCCGTCACGTCCTGCGCAACCCGGCCGCCGCCAGCTGGCGCCACCCCGAAACCCCGGTCGGTTCCATCCGGATCATCTGCCAGGCAAACCACGCCGCCTTTAGAAAAGCCCCTTGTGTTCTCCAATAATAGGCGTTTTCTTCGGCGGCGGTGCGGACAATCGCCCGCATGTCGGCTTCTTCGATTTTTCCTTCCCAAAGGGTCCGCCTTCGCAAAAAGATCCGGTGTCGAATGAAATCGCGGGGAATCGACCGCCAGTTGCCGGTCCGGCGGCTGACGGTTCCGGCATGGAGCCGGTAGCGGGCCAGGGGTTCCGCCAGAATCCCGATCCCGGTCGCCTGGGCGCAGCGGACGAAAAACTCGTAGTCCTGGCCGCTTCGAAAGCAGTCTTCCTCGGAAAATGCGCCGACTCGCCCGACCAGCTCCGCCCGAACCATCACGGTGCTGGTGCAGACAAAGCAGTGCCGGAGCAGTTCGGCGAGACAATCGCCCGGAGGGGGGTAGCGTCCGTCGTGGCGCAAATACAGGTCCTTCCCGTCGGCATCGATCACCCGGCACCCCGTATGCGAAAAGAGAAAATCGGGATGCGCTTCCATGTAGGCCACCTGCTTTTCAAGTTTCTCCGGCAGCCAGGCGTCGTCGGCGTCGAGAAAGGCGAAATAGGTTCCTTGGGCCAATCGAAGAGCCTGGTTGCGGACCTTCCCGGGATGCCCGCTGTTCGACGACCTCCGAACCGCCCGGATCCGCGCATCCTGGATCGCGGCGATTTCTTCGGCGCTTCCATCCGTCGAGCCATCGTCCACCACGATCAATTCGAAACGGGAATAGGTCTGCGCCAAAACGCTCCGCAGGCATTCCCCGACGTGGCGTTTCTTGTTGTACACGCCGACGACAACGCTGACCAACGGTTCGCTCATACGGAGCCGTACTTTATCCGCCCCCTGCGGAACATGCAACGCATGAAAGCGCAACGGGCCCCGCCGTGTTTCCTTGACCCGGCCGGGCCGAATCCCCTACCTTGCCCGAAACGGTTTACCCCTTTGGGGAAACGCCGTCCCCATTTGAACAGGAGCCAACGACCATGACCGCCAGCGAAAAGCAGACGACGCCCGCCGCCCACCCCGTGCCCGGCAACGGCCGCAAGCCCAATTCCGTCGAGGCCATCAAGACCAGCTACCTGAACCACCTCAAGTATTCCCTCGCCAAGGACGAGTTCTCCGCCACCGACCACGACCGCTATTTCGCGCTCGCCCTCGCCATCCGCGACCGGCTCGTCGACGGATGGATCCGCACCTCCGTCGCCTACCACCAGACCGGCGCCAAGCGCGCCTACTACCTCTCCATGGAGTACCTCATCGGCCGCGCCATGGGCAACAACGTCATCAACCTCCAGCTCGACGAAACCGTCACGAAGGCCATGGCGGAACTCGGTCTTTCGTGGGATTTCCTGCGCGACCTCGAGCGCGACGCCGGCCTCGGCAACGGCGGCCTCGGCCGCCTCGCCGCCTGCTTCCTCGACTCGCTCGCCACCCTCCAGCTCCCCGGCTACGGCTACGGCGTCCGCTACGACTACGGCATCTTCCGCCAGGCCATCAAGAACGGCTACCAGGTCGAGGAGCCCGACAACTGGCTCCGCTTCGGCAACCCGTGGGAAATCGAACGGCCCGAATCCCAGTTCGAAGTCCATTTCGGCGGCCGCGTCGACATGGAGGAGAAGAACGGCCGCCTCCGCGCCCGCTGGGTGGACTACGACACCGTCCTGGGCATCCCCTACGACATCCCCATCCCCGGCTACGGCAACCGCACCGTCAACAACCTGCGCCTGTGGGAGGCGAAGTCCACCGAGGAATTCAACCTCACCTTCTTCAACAACGGCGAATACATGAAGGCCTACGAGGCCAAGACGCTCACCGAAAACATCACCAAGGTCCTGTATCCCAACGACAACATCGAGCAGGGCCGCAGCCTGCGCTTCAAGCAGCAGTACTTCTTCGTCGCCTGCTCGCTCCACGACATCCTCCGCCGGTTCAAGGAAGACGGCAACGAAATCCACGCCTTTCCCGACAAGGTCGCCATCCAGCTCAACGACACCCATCCCGCGCTCGCCATCGCCGAACTCATGCGCATCCTGCTCGACGACGAACGCCTCGAGTGGGACGACGCCTGGTCCCTCGTCGTGCGCACCTTCGGCTATACCAACCACACCCTCATGCCCGAGGCCCTCGAACGCTGGTTCGTCGCCCTGTTCGAGCGCATCCTGCCCCGCCACCTCCTGATCATCTACGAAATCAACCGCCGCTTCCTCCGCGAAATCGCCACGCGGTTTCCCGGCGACCACGACCGCATCGCCCGCATGTCCCTCATCCAGGAATCGCCGCAGCGCGAAGTCCGCATGGCCTACCTCGCCGTCGTCGGCTCCCATTCCGTCAACGGCGTCGCCGAACTCCACTCCAAGCTGCTGGAATCCACCCTCTTCAAGGACTTCTACGAGACGTGGCCCGAGCGGTTCAACAACAAGACCAACGGCATCACCCCCCGCCGCTGGCTCCTCAAGGCCAATCCCGGCCTGTCCGGCCTCATCACCGAAAAAATCGGCGACCGGTGGGTCACCGATCTCTCCCAGCTCAAGAAGCTCGAGGCCTTGGCCGGCGACCGCGACTTCCAGAAGCGCGTCATGGCCGTCAAGCGCGAGAACAAGGCGCGCCTGGCCGACGTGATCCAGCGCGAGCTGGGCGTGAAGGTCGGCGTCGACTCCCTCTTCGACGTCCAGATCAAGCGCATGCACGAATACAAGCGCCAGCTCCTCAACGCCCTGGACATCATGCACCAGTATTTCGAGCTGAAGTCGAATCCCGGCGCGAAGTTCGTGCCGCGCACCTATATCTTCGCCGGCAAGGCCGCGCCCGGCTACTACCTCGCCAAGCTCGTCATCAAGCTCATCAACGACATCGCCGCCGTCGTCAACCACGACCCCGCCATGAAGGGCCGCATGAACGTCGCCTTCCTCCCGGACTACCGCGTCTCGCTCGCCGAACGCATCATCCCCGCCGCCGACCTCTCCGAGCAGATCTCCACCGCCGGCACCGAGGCCTCCGGCACCGGCAACATGAAGTTCCAGCTCAACGGCGCCCTCACCGTCGGCACCCTCGACGGCGCCAACGTCGAAATCCGCCAGGAGGTGGGCGACGACAACTTCTTCCTCTTCGGCAAGACCGTCGAGGAAGTCGAAGGCCTCCGCCGCGCCGGCTACAACCCCTGGGACGTCTACCACGCCCATCCCGCCGTCCGCCGCGTCCTCGACGCCATCAAGAACAACTTCTTCAACCTCGACCAGCCCGGCCTCTACCAGCCCATCTGGGACACCCTCCTGACCCACGGCGACCACTACCTCGTCCTCGACGAGTTCGACGCCTACGTGGCATGCCAGGCGAAGGTCTCGCAGGCCTTCGAGGACCAGGAACGCTGGGCGCGCATGTGCATCCTGAACATCGCCAACGCCGGCAAGTTCAGCACCGACCGCACCATCGCCGAATACGCCAAGGAGATCTGGGACATCCATCCCTGCCCCATCCACGGCGACTGAAGGCCGGAGCCAGAGTTCAGAGGTCGGAGGTCGGGAACCGCCCGAAACGTGGCCATCCTGAACTCCGACCTCTGACTTCTGCTCCCTGAAAGGCGCTTGCCATCCGCCCCGGTTGCCGTATAGTTCCGCCTCCGAACATGAAATCCGTCACGACATTCCCCTGCGACGTCTTTCGCAACGCTTCCGGCCGCCGCCGCGCCTGAGGCGCGCCCCGCCTTTCCCCGCCGCCCCCCGCGGCTGCTTTCTCTTCCCCCGCAACCTGCAACCTGCAACCTTTCGCCGAACCATGAAAACCGTCTCCCACATCCGCAACGTCGCCATCATCGCCCACGTCGACCATGGCAAAACCACGCTCGTCGACGCCATCCTCCGGCAGCTCCATATCGCCGAGGGCGAAGCCGCCGCGCAGGACTGCCTCCTCGACAGCAACGATCTCGAGCGCGAACGCGGCATCACCATCCTCGCCAAGAACGTCTCCATCCGCCACCAGGGCGTGAAAATCAACGTGATCGACACCCCCGGCCACGCCGACTTCGGCGGGCAGGTCGAACGCGTCCTCAACATGGCCGACGGCGTGCTGCTGCTCGTCGACGCCGCCGAAGGCCCCATGCCCCAGACCCGCTTCGTCCTCGACAAGGCCCTCAAGCTCGGCCTCAAGCCCATCGTCGTCCTCAACAAGATCGACAAGCCCGCCGAGCGCCACGACGACGTGCTCAACGAAATCTTCGACCTCTTCGTCGAGCTCGGCGCCACCCACGACCAGCTCGACTTCCCGATCCTCTACGCCGCCGGGCGCGAAGGCTGGGCCGTGCGCGACCTCGTCCAGGACCCGCGCGAATCCATCCAGCCGCTGCTCGACGCCATCGTCCGGCACATCCCGGCGCCGAAGTTCGACGACGGCCCCGTCCAGATGCAGGTCACGACCCTCGACTACTCCGACTACACCGGCCGCATCGGCATCGGCCGCGTCCGCCGCGGCACCCTCGACGCCGCCCGGCCCATGGCCCTCGTCAAGCAGGACCGCAGCGTCCTGCCCTGCAAGATCCGCGCGCTCTACGTCTTCGAAGGCCTCGGCCGCAAAGAGACGACGCAGGTCGAATGCGGCGACCTCTGCGCCGTCCACGGCGTCGAAGGCGTCGACATCGGCGACACCCTCACGCCCGTCGAATGCCCCGAGCCGCTCGAACCCATCACGCTCGACGCGCCGACCATCTCGATGACCTTCCGCATCAACGATTCGCCCGGATTCGGCTCCTCCGGGAAATATCTCACCTCCCGCCACATCCGCGAGCGCCTCTACCGCGAGACCCAGAAAGACGTCGCCCTCACCTTCGAGGAAGTCGGCGAAGGCTCCTTCAAGGTCAGCGGCCGCGGCGTGCTGCACCTCGCCGTCCTCATCGAAAACATGCGCCGCGAAGGCTACGAACTCACCGTCTCCCGGCCCCGCGTCATCGTGAAGACGGTCGACGGCGTCCGCCAGGAACCCTTCGAAACCCTCGTCGTCGACGTCCCCGATTCCTCCACCGGCCCCGTCATCGAAAACGTCGGCAAGCGCCAGGGCGTCATGAACCGCATGCATTCCGCCGGCGGCCGCACCGTCATGGAATTCGTCATTCCCACGCGCGGCCTCATCGGCCTGCGCACCAAGATCGTCACCGCCACCAGCGGCGAAGCCATCCTGACCCACCGCTTCCTCCGCTACGAGCCCATGCGCGACGACATCCCCCAGCGCCTCAACGGCGTCCTCCTCAGCATGGAAGACGGCAAGGCCGTCACCTACGCCATCGACGGCCTGCAGGACCGCGGCTTCTTCTTCGTCTCCCCCGGCGACTGGTGCTACGCCGGCCAGATCGTCGGCGAACACTGCAAGGACAACGACCTCGTCGTCAACGTCCAGCGCGGCAAAAAGCTCACCAACATGCGCGCCTCCGGCTCCGACCGGAAGCTCTTCGTCGTCCCCGCCGTGAAGCTCTCCATCGAGGAAGCCATCGAATACGTCAACGACGACGAGCTCGTCGAGATCACCCCCGACGTCCTCCGCCTGCGCAAGTTCTTCCTCGACGAAACCGAGCGCAAGCGCCGCCGCGACCACGACTGGACCCGCGCCGAATAGCCGCGGGCCGGTTTTACGTGCTACGTACAAATTTTTTACGTTCTACGTAAAATCGCCGAAAAAGTTTTACGTACTACGTAAAACCGCGCCCCGCCACCTGATTTTTTTCTCGGCTTCCCTCCGGCCAGCCCCTACCTTCCCCGCAGATGGCCGAACACCCCAATCTGACGCGCCCCTCGGAAGTGCGAGCCCTGCTGGCGCAGCTCGATTTCCATCCCTCGCGGATCCTCGGCCAGAATTTCCTCATCGACCGCAACGTCCTGAACATCCTGCTCGACGCGGCCGAACTGCGGCCGGCCGACGCCGTCGTCGAAGTCGGCCCCGGCCTCGGCGTCCTGACCGGCGCCCTCCTCGACCGCGCCGCCGCCGTGACCGCCGTCGAAAAGGACAACCGCCTCGCGCCGTACCTCCGGGAACGCTTCGCGGGCCACCCCGCGCTGACCCTGATCCACGCCGACGTCCTCGACTGCGATTTTCCCGCGCTGTTCCCGCGCCCGGGCCTGAAGCTCGTCGCCAACCTGCCCTACGCCGTCGCCGCGCGGCTCCTCGTCGAGCTGACCGCCATTCCCCATCCGCCCGCGCTGATCGTCGTGACCATCCAGCGCGAAGTCGCCGACCGCCTCGAAGCCGCGCCGTCCTCCGACGACTATGGACTCCTTTCCATCCTGCTGCAGCGCCACTACGCGATTTCCACCGTGAAGCACGTCTCCCCCTCCTGCTTCTGGCCACCGCCGGAAGTGCAGTCGTCCATTTCCAGGCTCGTCCGCCGGCCCGCCCCCCTCGGCGGCCCCGCCGACGAACTTGCGCTGCGAGGCCTGCTGCGCCACGCGTTCTCGCGCCGGCGCAAAACCATGGCGCGGTCCCTGCGCGATCTCGTGGCCGATCCCCTCCCCGCCCTCGCCGCCGCCGGCATCGCGCCGGCCGCCCGCGCCGAGGACCTCCCGCCCGAAACCTGGCCCGCCCGCCGCCGCGCCTGGCCCCCGATGCGGCAACCCGGCGCAAGGCGCCCGTCCCGGCCGATGCCGACGTCGGCCGGATGCCCTCACCCGGCGAAGGCCCGCCCGGTCGGGGGACCGGGCCTACAACCCCTGAAAGGGCGGCCATTGCCAACGGCTGCCACAAAAAGAAATCCGCTCAGGCGACTCGATTCCGCTCTACGGCGCGTCCAGCAAGGCGCGGATGCGACCGTACCACGTGCCGGAACTGTTGTTTGTCA
Source organism: Kiritimatiellia bacterium (assembly GCA_050176815.1). GTDB lineage: Bacteria > Verrucomicrobiota > Kiritimatiellia > CAIQIC01 > Lenti-01 > Lenti-01. The sequence continues at coordinate 7,981 of JBFXHR010000020.1, read as the reverse complement.
CGGCCATGCCGGATACGCCCCAGCCCAAGGCGTTCGTGAGGGGCGGATTGGCCAGATTGGTGGAATAGACCAACTGGTAGTAGCGGCCCGTGCTGGCCGGGAACGACATGCGGATCTGGCCCGCCGCGTTGCTGGCGCTGACGATGAAATACTGGCCGGTCAGGGCCAGATAGTGGTTGCCATCGTCCGGATCGGTGTCGGCCAGGTATTCCTGATACGTGGTCATGGTGTCGCCGTCGTAATCCGCGGTTTCCACAAAGTTGCTGTCGGAGAGGCTCTGGCCCTGCTCGTCGCGCACCCACAGCTGGAAGGCGGTCAGCGATTCTCCGTTGGTGATGACCAGCGTACCCGCGGCCGAACCCTGGTACATCGCGTCGACGACGGTGCCGGTCACCGCGTAGCTGCCCACCGCCGAAGGCGCGGTCGCGCTGCCGTCGTAGGTGAATTCCACTGCCAGCCCGGCGGGTTCCGTGGTGGCCGTCGCGCTCTTGGGATTTCCGTCGAAGGTCTGCGACAATCCGCCCAGCGTCACGACCGCCACGTCCTTCGTCACGCTGAAGGTATTCGTGACGCTCGGCGCCGGGTTCCACGACGCGTTGCCCGCCTGCGAGGCGACGATGCTCACCGTGCCCGCGCCGGTAAAGGTCAGCGTGCTGTCCGCGATCGACGCGGGACCGCTGGCCACCGCGAACGAGACCGGCAATCCGCTGGACGCCGTCGCCGACAGCCCCACGACATCCGTCGTGAGCCAGTCGCCGAGCGGCGCGAACGCGATGGTCTGGTCCTGGAGCTGCAACTCGAGCGTCGTGGCGCTGGCCGTCGCCGAATCGGCGCTCGCGCCGGCGGCGTTCTCTGCCCGCACCCGGAAGTAGTAGGCCGTCAGTTCCGAGAGACCCGAAACGGCCTGGCTCGTGCCGGCCACGGCGGCATTCGACCAGCCCGCCACGTAGGACGGCGCGTAGGCGGGACCCTGGCCCTGGACGAGAAGCGTCTTGACCCCGACGCCGACGTTGCTCACGGCGCCCAGCGACTGCCAGCGGATGCGGGTCTGGGCATGCCCGAGATGGGTCGCGTCGGCCAAGGTCGGCAAGGCGAGCCACGCCGAACCGTTGGTCGGCGCGACGACGCCCAGCGCGGTCCAGGCCGCGCCGTCGTTGGTGGAAATGGACACCGTGACGTTCGAACTGGCGCCCGTCGCCCCGCCGTAGGTCCGTGCCCAGAAATCGACCGTCAGGTTGGTGTAGCCCACCGTCGAAAACGCCGGCGAGACGATTTCCGAAGACGCCAGGAGCATCTGGACGTAGCCGTTGGTGCCGGCCAGATCGGTGCCGGACCAATTGCCCGAAATCAGAACGACGTTGGTGGCCTCGTTGCTGGCCAGGACGGTTTGGACGCTGCCGCCGGTCAAGACCCGGAAGGTCGGCTCGAGGCTGACGTCGAGCCGGTAGCCCGTCGCCAACGCCGAGGCGCTCCAGTTGGCGGTGAAGCCCGACGCGTTCGTCGCGCCGGCCCAAACCGATAGGGGCGCGGACGGCACGCCCGCCGCGACGGCGGCCGTGACGATTTGCGTGACCGCGCCCGAATCGTTGCTGGCCTTGAAGGTGAAGGTCCGCGAACCCATGTCCGCCTCGGGCGGCGTATAGGTCAGCATGCCCGTGCCCGCATCGAAGGCGTGGCCGCCCGTGGCCGTCGTGCCTTGCAGCGTCAGGGTCGGCTTCGGATAGCCCGAGGCGGTCACGGCGAACGTCCGGGCCACGCCGGTCGTCGCGCCGAACGACGCCGCGCTAGTGAACGAGGGCGGCGCTGGGGTGCCCGTGGGCGTGGCGCTGCCGGTCGGCGACCAGGCGCTTTCGCAGGAGCCGCCGACCGCGCGCACGCGGAAGAAATAGGTTTGGCCGCCGGTCAGGCCGGTCACGGCCAGGCTCGTCGCGCCGGAAACCAGCCGGTTCGAATAGCCCGCCGCGAATTCCGCCGAATCCGCGTAGCCCTGCAGCAGGACGTCGTCGATGCGCCCCGGCACGGAGCCGTCCGCCCGGATCCACCGCAGGCTCAGGTTCGTCGCGCCCAGCGCCGCCGCGTCGAGCGCGACGTTCGAAACGCCATACCACGCGTATTGCGCCGCGTTGGCCGCCGGCAAGGCGTTGGAAACGGCGACCGCATGCCAGGTTTCCCCGCCGTCCGTGGACCAATCCATGCCGAACGCCATGTTTTCCGTCGCGGACTCCTTGTAGTAGCCAAAGTGGAGCGAGAGGGCCTCGTAGCCGCGGGTATCGATGCCCGAGATGGCGAATCCGGCCGTGCCGACCAGTCCGTTCGTGGGGAAATAGACGTTCGCGCCGCCGGACGCCGCGTTCCCGGCCGGATCGACGTAGTTGGTGGAAGCGGTGCTCGTGCGGACGTCCGCCGGATTGTCCGCGCCGCCGGACCCCATATCGTAGCCGTCGTTGTCGAAGCCGTCGTTCGCCTCGTGTTCGGCCAGCGTCGTCGTGCCGGCCGTGGGCGTGCCCATGGTCTCGCGGAAAACCGGGCCCCATCCGGCGCCGGCGCCGGAGAAGCTGGGCACCGGGCACACGTCGAGGTGGTAGCCCGTGGCGCCCTCGACGGCGCTCCAATTCGCGGTAAAAGTCTCGTTGGCGACGCCGCTGGCCCAGACCGACGCGGGCGCGGCGGGGGCCTCCGTGGCCGCGCTGGCCGCCAGGCCGTTGGTGGAATAGACCGTGCCGGCGTAGGACCAGCACTTGTAGAAGACCGGCGTACACGCGGTCAGGCCCGTATGGCTGAACGCGCCGGCCGCGCCCTTGTAGAGCACCGTGCCGCCCGCAAACGACGCGCCGACCGCCGGCGCGGTGCCCGACGGCGTCGCGAAGGTGTTGTCCGCGTCCCATGCCACGATGATGTCATCGCCCAGCGCGTTGCCCGTGGCGGACAAATCGATCTGGGCCGGGCCGGCCGCGGTCGCCGAAAACGCCTGCGGCGCTCCGACCTCGTCGTCCTTCTCGAGTTCGAAGATCTTCATCGCCCCCATGTGCTGCATGTTGACCGCAGACGAATCGGCCGAAAGCGCCGGCGACGGCACTCCGCTGGCCCACGCGATGCGCGTGTCGAAAACGACGCCGTTGGCGTAGGCGTAGCCGCCGAAATAGTACGTGCGGTGGCGCGCGTCGAGGCCCGGGCTCGGCAACACGAGGTCGTAGGGATTGTCGCGCCCGCTGTTGGTGTTCTTGTTGCCGACCTGGTCGGCGGATTGGTGGGAATCCGAAACCACCTTGGCGGTCAGGACCGACAGCGCGGTTTCCGTCCGCACCTGGAGATTGAAATCGCCGCCGATCGCGATGTAGTCGTTGGTGCTCCAGCCGGCCTGCGCGATGTAGTTGGTGAGCATCCGGGTTTCCGTCGTGCGCTGCGATTCGTAGCCCGAACTGGCCTTGATGTGCAGGCTGACGGCGTACAGGTATTTGTCGCCGGGCAGATCGATCTTGGCCCACACGAAGTCGCGGTCCGTCAGCGTCGTGTCGTCCCATTCGCCATATTCGACGATGGGCCAGCGGCTGACGATGCCGTTGGGGATGTTCGCGCTGGCCAGCGGCTCGTGGCAGTACGAGAAGTTCGTGCCGAAGGTCTGGTCCACCCAGGCGCGGTAGGCCGTTTCGGCGGTGCCGTTGGTCATGTTGAATTCCTGGACCAGCGCCACGTCGGGGCACAGCGCCTGGAAAATGCGGCTGCCGGGCGCTTCGTATTCCTGGTACGACCCGCTGGTGATGTTGGCCGCCATGACGGCCACCGTGTCGTCGTCCAGCAGGTGCACGACCGTCTGCGTAATGGAACCGGCCGTGGCCGGCGATATCGGCACCAGCGTGATCTTCACCGACTCCGCCCCTTCCGGCAGGCCGTCGTTGACCAGGTCCAGCACCAGATTGCCGGAAGCGGAGCCGGAAATCGTCAGCGTCGTCGAGCAGTTGAAGTCCGTGCCCCGCAGCGCGGTGCCGTTCGTCGGGCCGCTGAACCGGAACTGCATCGAGGCCGAGCCGGAATAGGCCAGGTTGACGGGAATCAGCAGCGTGCCCGCGTCCTCTTCGCCCACGATCCGGGCGCTGCCGAAGGACACCGACACCGGATCGCCGACGTCGCTCACGACCACGACCATATCCACCCACGCGCTGGTCAGCGACGTCGGATGGTCCGTGGCCTGGAACGAGAACACGTTCGTGCCGACTTCGAGCGCCGTGGGAGCAAACACGAAATAGCCGCTGTTCGTATCGAACGCCCAGGTGGCCGAGGCCACGGTACTGGTGCAAGCGAAGGTGACGTTGGAGGCCGCCGTGTCCGGATCCGTCGCCGTCACGGTGTAGTCGAATTCAAGGCCCGCCATCGTCGTTTGGGGGGAAATGGCATCGATGGCCGGCGGCAGGGCCGGCATCTCGATGACCGTCACGCCGATGATCTGGGTCGCGACTCCAGCGATGTTGCTGGCCGTGAAAGTGAAGCTTTGCGCGCCCACGTCGCCCATCGGCGGCGTGTAGCTCAGGCGGCCCAGTTCGGGCGAGAAGGAATAGGAATCGGCCGTCGCGGTGGAATCCGTCAGCGCCAAAACCGGCGCCGGCGAACCGGTGGCCTCCAGGGTGATCACGCGGGTCACGAGCGTCGTCGCGCCGTAGGACGTGTCGCCGCTGAAGGCCGGCGCCGTCGCGGCGGCCACGGCCACGTCGACCGCCTGCGTGGCCACGCCCGTCGCATTGCTGGCGGTGAAGGTGAAGGTTTGCGTGCCCACGTCGCCCAGCGGCGGCGAATAGAGGAGATATCCCGTTTCCGGCGTGAAGGCGTAGCTGCCCGCCGCGGCCGTCGCGCCGGCCAGCGCCAGCGTCGGTTCCGGCACGCCCAGCGCCGTTTCCGTGAATGCCACCGCCACGCCCGCCGTGGTGGCATAAGGCCCCGCCCCGCCCGTGAACCACGGCGCCAGCGGCTCGTTGCCGAGCGTGGTGGCCGAAACGACCGCGGACCAGGTGCCCGTCGGCGCGGCCCGGACGCGCACGAAATACGGCGTCGAATTCGACAGCCCCGTCGCGCCGTAGGTCAGCGCCGTCACCGTCTCGTCGGTCACCAGCGATCCCGCCGCCGAGCCGCCCTGCACGACCACGTCGTCGAAATACACGGTGTAGAGCTTCGTGAAGGTGAACTTGAGCTGCGTCACCTGCGGGACCAGCGGCACGGAATAGGTGGCGCCGTTGCGGGCGACGCTCACCGTGTCGATGAGCGTCCAGACTCCGGACACCAACCCGGAAATCGCGATGGTGCTGCCCGAGCCGTTGCGGCCGTAGGCCCAGAACTGCAGATTCGTCGCGCCCGTCGCGAAGGCCGGGCTCAGCAGCCATTGGCCGGTCACGTTGAACTTGAACGACGGCGCGCCGGCGCCGTAGATGTAGGTGCTGTCCAAATCCGACGAATGGCTGCTGCTCCAGCCGCTGGGCACGGCCGAATCCGTCAGCGCAGAGAAGGTCTCGTTCAGCAGGTTCGACCCGACGGCGGCCGTGGAGAAGTTGGTGTCGGTTCCGATCTGGATTTGGTAGGTCGAGGCGTCCGTCACCTCGTTCCAGTTGGCCGTGAAAAACGTCGGCCCGACGTTGGTCAAAACGACGGTCGGCACGTAGACCGGCGCCGAAGCCACGGTCACCGTCACCGTCTGCATCGCGACGCCGGTGGAGTTGCTGGCGGCGAACGTGAAGGTTTGCGCGCCCACGTCCGCCTCTGGCGGCGTGTAGTCCAGCGTGCCGGTGCCGGCCGTGAAGACGTAGCCGCCCGAAGCGGTCGTGCCGTGCAGCGAAAGGGCCGGCGCCGGGAACCCCGTTGCGCTCACGGCAAACGCCTTCGCCAAGGTCGCCGTGGCCGCGATCGGCCCCGGATTCGCGCCGAAAACGGGCGCCGTCGGCGCCGGATCCGCCGTCGTGGCCGAAACGACCGCCGACCATTCGCCGCCGGTTTTCCGGGCCCGGACGTAGTAGGTCGTCGACATCTCCAAGCCCGTCGCGGCGGTCGTCAGCGCCGCCAGCGTCTGGTCCAGCACGAGCGTGGCCGAGGCCGACGTCCCCTGCACCCCCACGTCGTCGAACCCGCAGTTGTAGGTCTTGGTGAAAACGAATTTGAGCTGGGTGGTCTGCGGATCCAGCGGCACGTTGTAGGTTCCGTCGTTGGCGGCGATGGACACCGTGTCCACCAGCGTCCAGACGCTGTCGACCAGGGCCGATACGGCGATCGTGCTGCCGGCGCCGCCGTTGCCGTAGGCGAAAAACTGCACGTTCGTCGCGCCCGTCGCGAATGCCGGGCTCTGCAGCCATTGGCCGGTTCCCGAAAACTTGAACGCCGGAGGCGCCGCGCCGACGTAGGGCTCAGTGGCATAGTCCAAATCGCTGCTGCCGCTGGCCGTCCACCCCGAGGGCGGAGTCGAATCCGACAGCGTCGCGAAATCTTCGGCCAGCAGCTCGCCGGAGCCGCCAGCCACGAAATTCGTGTCCGTCGCCACCTGCACCTGGTAGTCCGTGGCGTCGGTGCAGGCCGTCCAATTGATCGTGAAGGAATTGGTATTGATGTTCGCGACGCTGACCGTCGGGATCGCGGTCGGCACGGGCGCGACGACGGCCGTGACGGTTTGGGTCGCCACCCCGGCCGAATTGCTGGCCGTGAAAACGAAACTGCGGTTGCCGACGTCGTTCGTCGCGGGCGTGTAGCTCAGCGCGCCCGTGCCGGCGGTGAAACTGACCGTGCCGGCGGCGTCCTCGCTCTGCAGCGCCAGGGCCGGCGCGGGATTGCCGCTGGCCGCCACCGTGAACGCCCGCGCCACCCCCACCGTCGCGCCAAAGGTGTTTGCGCTGGTGAAGGCCGGCGCCACCGCCGCGTTCACGACCGTTACGCTGACGGTCTGCGTGGCCACGCCCGCGCTGTTGCTGGCGGTGAAGGTGAACGTCCGCGCGCCTTCGTCCGCCGCCGGCGGCGTATAGTCCAGCGTGCCCGTCGCCGGCGCGAAACTGAATCCCGACGACGCCGTCTGCGACTGCAGCGCCAAGACCGGTTCCGGGCTCCCCGTGGCCGTCACCGCGAACGCCCGCGCCACCCCCACCGTCGCCCCCAGCGGCCCCGGATTGGCGCCGAACGCGGGGGCTTCTTCCGTTCCGCCGTCGAAGGCATGGCTGCCCAAATACGACACCGTGTCCTGGTTGTACTGGTCCCATTCCGTGCCCAGCGTGGGAAAGCCGCTGGCCGGATTGGCCGTCACGCCGCCCAGCACCGTCGATTTGCGCACCAGCGTCTTGTTCACGGTCGTCAGCGTGCCCGACGTCCAGGCGCTCCCCGGGTCCTCGCCGGTCCGGCCGAAGATATCCACGTACCCCGCCGTGGACGTTTTGTACAACGCCACCGCGTCGTCGCCGTTGAACAGCATCACGGTGCCATTCGACAAATCGGCCGCCACGCTCAACGCCTCCCCGGAGTTTTCAATGACGTAGACGTCGTTGTTGGCCAAGGTCCCGGACAAAGCCAAGCTCTGGGACGGCGTGGCGCTGCCGTTGGAAAACAGCTGCAGGACGTAATCGGACAGATTCACGGAAGCCCCGGTTCCGTTGAAAATCTCGATGTATTTGTTGTTGCCGCCGCCCTCGATATATTCGGAGATGAACAAATCCGTCGCCGGGGCGCCCCAACCAGTGGCCGCCGCCAGGCCGAACGCCGCGAAGGTGCCGAGAACGTTTTGATGCCAGTTCATGGGGTCTCCAAGATGGCCGCTGGGGCCGTGTTCCGGGATCCGCGGACGACGAGGGCATAGGGCTGGGAACCGCCCAATGGCACCGCGCGGGCTGCGACCCGCGCAAGATGGATGCCCGCTTCGTCCGCTTCGAATTCGATCATTTCCACGTTGTTCAAATCGTCGGGGCTCTTGCGCCCGTTGGCGTGCAGCAGCGCGCCGTCCGGCGCCGTCACGGTCAGGTCCAAATCG
>JBFXHR010000019.1:0-54473 GCA_050176815.1 Kiritimatiellia bacterium | reverse complement strand
GCGGCGTCTATCTCGGCTCCAACGCCTGCCTGGCCGGATTCACGGTCCGCGGCGGCGCCACGCGCGCCGCCGGCGACGCGGCGCTGGACCAGAGCGGCGGCGGCGTCTGGTGCGCCCCCGGCGCCCTGGTTTCCAATTGCGCCGTCGAGTTCAACTCGGCGCAGGCGTTCGGCGGCGGCGCGTACGGAGGACGGCTGGTCAACGTCCTCGTGGCCGCCAACGGCGCCGGACAGGCCGGCGGCGGCATCGCCCGCGGCGAAATCGCGTTCTGCACGGTGGCGAACAACGGCGCAACGGACGGCGGCGGCGCGTTCGAAACCACCGGAACCGCCAGCATCGTCTACTACAACGCGGCGGCGGGTTCCGGACCGAACGTGCTGGGCGGCGCGTGGGATTCCTGCTGCGTCTTCCCCGATCCCGGAGGCCCCGGACACATAACCAACGAGCCCGCCTTCCTCTCTTGGGACAACTATCGGCTCGCGCTCGGTTCGCCGTGCATCGACGTGCTTCCGAACTCGGCTTCGTTCCCGGGCGACGACCTGTACGGAACGCCCCGCCCGCTGGATGGAGACGGAAACGGCGAGGCGAAATTCGATCTCGGCGCGCTGGAATACGTCCATGCAACGGCGGACACGGACGGCGACGGAATGCCGGACGACTGGGAGATCGCCAAGGGCCTAGATCCTCTGATTGACGATGCGTCCGGCGATCCGGACGGGGATGGACTTCCCAATCTGCAGGAATATCCCCACGGAACGGATCCGTTCCGGGCGGACACGGACGGCGACGGACAGTCGGACCGGATCGAAGTCATCGCGGGCACGGACCCGCTGGATCCCGGCAGCCTCTTCGCCATCAACCGCATGGCGACCGAGACGGGCGGATACACCTTCTCCTGGCCCGGTCGCTCCAATCGCCTGTACACCGTCGTCGCGACGGACGACATGGCCCGGGAAATGACGAACCGGCCGGATTACACCGAACGCCCCGGCGCGGAAGGACCCATGTCGTTCACGAACGCCCCTTCCCTGCCGGTCGGCGCGTTCGGCGTCCGCGTGCGCCTGGCCCCTTGAAGGCCTCCGGCGGCACCGAACACTCACTGGGTCTCTTCGCCGATCCAGCGCAGGTATTTTTCGGACCCGGCCGCGATGGGAAGCCAGACGATTTCGGGCACCTCGTAGGAATGGCGGGCGCGGATGAAGGCCTCCACCTCCGGATAGAGCGCGGCCTTCGTTTTGATCAGCGCCAGCACTTCGGAATTGCGGTTCACCGCTCCCCGCCATCGATAGGCGCTGTGGATGGGCATCGTCTGCGCGCAGGCGGCGAGGCGCTGTTCCAGCAATCCGCCCAGAATTTCGTCCGCCGCCGCCGGATCGGGAAACGTCGCCAGGGCGATGCCGTATTCCGCGTTCATGCCCCGCAACGGCTCACGGCACCGGAAACTTTTCGGTGAAGGCGATCACCTCGCCCCGGACGGTTTCCTGCAGCTTCTCGTCGTCCGGCTTGGCCACGATCCGGCCCACCCAGGCGGCGATCTGGGCCATTTCCTTTTCCTTCATCCCGCGCGTGGTGACGGCAGGCGTGCCCAGCCGGATGCCGGAAGTCACGAACGGCTTCTGCTTGTCAAAAGGAATCGAGTTTTTGTTCACCGTGATGAGCGCGCGGTCCAGCGCCGTGGCGGCGTCCTTGCCGGTCACGTCCAGCGGCGTCAGGTCGGCCAGCATGAGGTGGTTGTCCGTCCCGCCCGACACGATGCGCAAACCGGCTTTTTCCAGCTCGGCGGCCAGGGTCTGGGCGTTGGCGACGATCTGCCGCGCGTATTCCTTGAACGACGGCTGCAAGGCTTCGAGGAAGCATACCGCCTTGGCCGCGATCACGTGCATCAGCGGTCCGCCCTGGATGCCGGGGAAAACCTGCTTGTCGATGTCCGCCGCGAAAGCCTCCTTGCAGAGAATCATGCCGCCGCGCGGTCCGCGCAACGTCTTGTGCGTCGTGGTCGTGACGAAATCGGCGTAGGGCACCGGGCTGGGGTGGAACCCCGCGGCGACGAGCCCGGCGACGTGGGCCATGTCGACCATCAGGTACGCCCCGACGGAATCGGCGATCGCCCGCAGGCGCTTGAAGTCGATGATGCGCGAATAGGCGCTGGCCCCCGCGCAAACGATTTTCGGCTTGTGTTCGCCGGCCAGCCTTTCGATTTCGTCGTAGTCGATTCGCTCCGTCTCCGGATGCACGCCGTAGGGCACCACGTTGAAAAAGCGGCCCGAAAAATTGACCTTGTGCCCGTGCGTGAGGTGTCCGCCATGCGCCAGGCTCATCGCCAACATCGTGTCGCCCGGCTGCATCATGGCGAAATAGACCGCCATGTTCGCTCCGCTGCCGCTGTGCGGCTGCACGTTCGCGTGCTCCGCCCCGAACAGCCGCTGGGCGCGCTCGATCGCCAGCCGTTCGGCCTCGTCCACGAATTCGCACCCGTTGTAGTAGCGCTTGCCGGGATACCCCTCCGCGTATTTGTTCGTCAGCACCGAGCCCTGCGCCTCGCGCACCGCCCGGCTCACGTAGTTTTCCGACGCGATCAGCTCGACGTTCTGCCGCTGGCGCTTGGCCTCGCCCTGGATGGCCGCATAAATCTCCGTGTCGCGCTCGTGGATGGCTTCCGGCTCCGTCACCCGCAGCGCGCACGCGTTGATTTTCTGCACGCGCCGGTCGTGGCGGGTGCCGGGCTCGAATTCGGCCGCGAACCACGCGTCGAGAATCGCCGGAATCTCCTCCAGCGGCGTGACGGCCGCGCCGAGGGCCAGAACGTTGGCGTTGTTGTGCTCCCGCGCCATGCGGGCCATCTTCGCGGTAAACACCTGCGCCGCGCGCACGCGCGGAAACTTGTTCGCCGCCATGGCCATGCCGACGCCCGTCGTGCAAATCAGGATGCCTTCGTCCAGCGCGCCTTCCGACACCCGCCGGGACACTTCGACCGCGAAATCGGGATAATCCACCGACTCCGGGCTGTAGGTGCCGAAATCCGTCGTTTCCACGCCTTCGCGCTTGGCCAGAAGATCCTTGATCTTCCGCTTCATTTCAAAGCCGCCGTGGTCCGAACCCAATCCGATTTTCATGATTCCGTTCCTTCCTGAAATCCAAGGGGCCACCCGCAAGCTGGCGCGTCCGACAGGACTCGAACCTGCAACCTTCTGATCCGAAGTCAGAAGCTCTGTCCAATTGAGCTACGGACGCCGGAGCGCCCAGCGGGTACTTCCATTCGGCGCGGACCCTACCATACCCGCTCGGCGACGGTCGAGCGGCTTTCGAGGCTATCTTTCATATCCCCTTCTCATCCATTTAGTTGAATTCCATTTGGAGCGCCTCGGTTTGCCATGGAAGACGCCCTTGGCCCGGCCAAAAGCCGCCGCGACCGCGCAAAAACCAAAACCGCATGGATTGGGTGGAAAAATCCTCCCTGATTATCCATACTGGACCGGCCATTATCCCGTCGGCACAATAAAACAAGCCCCCCGTCCGTTGTTTGCCGTGAAAGGCCCCATCCGAAAGAACCCCTCGATGGAAGACGAAGATGTACAGCTCCTGGCAGCCTATCGCCGCGGCGACGCCGAAGCCCTCGGCCAGTTGGTCGAGAAGTACAAGCGCCCGCTCTTCGGCTTTCTCGCCCGTTTTGCCGCAAATCCAGGCCAGGCCGACGAGTGGTTCCAGGAAACCTGGATCCGGGCCATTCGACACATGAACGTCTTCCGCCAAAAGAATCTGCTCGGCTGGTTGTTCCGCATCGCGCACAACCTCGCCATCGACGAAGCCCGCCGCCGCAAGCCCGACTGTTCCCTCGACGCCCCCCTGGCCGAAGACGGCGAAACCCTTGGCGACCGGATTCCCGCCGCGGGCAACTCGCCGGCCATCGAAGCCGCCGGGCGCGACCTCGGCCGCCGCATCGAAACCGCCGCCCTGCGCCTCCCCGTCGAACAGCGCGAGGTCTTCTGGCTCCGCATGCAGGCGGACCTCCCGTTCAAGGAAATCGCCCGCATCCAGCGCTGCTCCATCAATACCGCCCTCGCCCGCATGCAATACGCCCTCGGAAAACTCCGCGCCGAACTGGCCGGCGAATACCGCGAACTGCAGGAAATCGGACCATGAACGCAACCCAATGGGAACGCCTCCTCCTCCTCGAACAGTCCGGCGAACTTTCGCCCGCCCGGCGCCGCGAACTCGACGCCGCGCTCGCCGCTTCCCCCGAAGCGCGCCAGCGCCGCCGCGAACTCCGCGGGCTCGCCGCGGTGGTCCGCTCGGCGCCCGTCCAGCCCGCCCCCGGGTCCGTCGATCGCATCGCCGCCCGCCTGCGTACCCCCCGAAAAACGGCTTTTGCATTCCTCCCGGCCTGGAAGCCGACCCTCGCCGCCGCGGCCGCCCTCGCCCTCGTGGTCGGCGTCCGTTCCTATCGCGGCGGCCACGCCTCCCCCGAAATCGTGCCCGTGGCGGCTTCCGCAAGCACGCAGGAAAACGAATGGAGCGATCCATTCGACGACGAATTGGCCGATCTGGAAAACCTGCTTCTGGCCATCTCGGACAGCCCCTATGACATCATCGAGCTCTAAAAGAACCCCGGCCCAGCCGGACTCCTCCGCACCGGAAGATATTCTGTGCCGTCCTGCAATAAACGCCCCGCGCCATCCGTTGTACGTTTGGTACGGCCCTATCGGAAAAGCCAAATGCCATTCCCCAATCCCCAAAACCAACAGGAGATAAAAATGAAGAAATACCTCATGACGGCGTTGACGATCGCGCTTTCGGCCGGCACCGCCCTCGCCCAAGACCCCGGCGGCAATGGTCCCTCGCCGCTCCAAGGCGCTCGCGGCAACTGCGAAATGGGCGGTCCGCCCATGCAGGGTCGCCAAGCCATGCGCGGCAACCGCCGCATGATGGACCCCGAAACCATGGCGCAAATGCGCGCCGACCAAAAGGCCATCATGGAATTGGGCGCCGCCGCCCGCGCCGAAACCGACGAAACCAAGAAGGCCGAAATCGTCGCCCAAATCCGCGCCAAATTCGGCGAAGCCGCCGATCGCCGAGCGGCCAACCACCAGAAGCGCATCGCCCAAGCCGAAAAAACCCTCGCCGATCTCAAAACCAAGTTTGAAGAGGATACGGCCAACCGCGATGCCCTCATCGAAAAGCAAATCGCGCGGGTTTTGGCCGGCGAACGCCCGATGATGCCCCAGCGGGATCGCCGATTCCCTCAAGCCAAGGGCGCCATGCCCGAAGGCCCGGAAGGCGAGATGCCCCCGCCTCCCGCCGGGGAAGACGTGCACAGCCCCATGCCCCCGCCCCCCATGGGCGATGCGGGGCCCGAAGGCGCAAGGCCCCCGCCCCCCATGGGCGACGAAATGCCCATCGACGATCCCTTCCCGCCGCCCGGCGAATAACGCCCGGCTTTGGGACGACCGAAACCCCGCTTCATCCGCGGGGTTTCGTTTTTTCTTTGTTCGGCCCGCTCCGTCCGCCATACTTCCCGGCCATGATTCATCTCGTCGCCGTATCGCTCGTGTGGGCCTTCTCGTTTGGACTCATCGGCAACCAATTGGCCGGCCTGCCGCCGGCGTGGCTGGGCTGGATCCGCCTGGCCATCAGCGCCGCCGTTTTCCTGCCGTTCGCCCGGCGAATGCCGTGGAAATCCGCGCTCGCCCTCTTCGGCGTCGGCGCGGTCCAGTTCGGCTTCATGTATTTCGCCTATATGACGAGCTTCCGCTATCTCCAATCCCACGAGGTCGCTCTCTTCACCGTCACGACGCCGGTTTTCGTCGTCGCGCTGGCCGACGTGCTGGGGTGGAAATTCCGTCCCCGCAACCTGCTGGCGGCCCTGCTCGCCGTCGGCGGCGCGGGGCTCATCCTCTGGAAAGGCCTATCGTCCGCGGCTCCGCTGGCCGGGCTTCTGCTCGTGCAGGTTTCCAACCTTTGTTTCGCGGCCGGCCAGCTCGCCTACCGGCGCATCATGGCCCGCCTGCCGCAACCCCTGCCCGACCACCGCGTCTTCTTCTGGCTCCACCTCGGCGGCTTTGCCGCGCTGTCCCCCATCGCCCTCCCCATCGCGCTCTCGAAAACGCCCCCGTCCCCGACGCCCGGGCAGCTTGCGGTTCTCGTCTATCTCGGCCTCGTCGCTTCGGGCATCTGCTTCTTCCTGTGGAACCGCGGCGCGCGCCGCGTTTCCGCCGGCACCCTCGCCGTCATGAACAATCTCAAAATTCCCCTCGGCGTCGCCGTATCCCTCCTGATCTTCCGCGAAACCGCCGGTCTTCCCTCCCTTCTCGCCGGCGCCCTCCTCATCGCCGTCGCCCTGCTGTTCACGCGCCGGAATGCGGCTGCCGGAGCTTGATGCCGGAGTCGCCATGCCCTCCATGTACGACATCTACCGGCGGCACCGCGCCGAATACGACCGACTCGTCGCCGCCGAGGACCATGAACGCCATCTGCCGGAATTCCTCCGTTCCCTCGTGGACTGGCGCGGCAAGACCGTGCTCGAAGGCGGCCTCGGCTCCGGACGCGTCACGGAATGGTTCATCGAACCAGCCCGCCGCGTGACCGGCTTCGACCGCGAGCCCCACATGCTCGCGGCCGCGCGCAAACGGCTGGCGCGCTTCTCGGACAAGATCGATCTCCGCCCCGCCGACAACCTCGACCTCCCCTCCCTTTCCGAGAAGGCGGATATTTTCATCCAAGGCTGGAGCTGGGGCCATTCCATTGTCGACAGCCCTGGGCCCATGGGACCGATCGCCGACGCTCTTTTCGCCCAGGTGCGAAAGAATCTCGTTCCCGGCGGCTTGGTCGTGCTGATCGAAACCCTCGGCACGAACGCCCCGGGCCCGGCCGCGCCCCATCCGCGCCTTGCGGAATTCTACCGGCTCCTGCAGTCCCGCCACGGCCTGCGGCAGGCGGCGCTGTCCACCGACTACCGATTCCCCTCCGTCCGCGAAGCCGCCGAAACCCTCGGCTTTTTCTTCGGCGCCCCGATGAAACAGGCCGTCCTCGCCGCCGGCTCCCCCATCGTCCCCGAGTGGACCGGGATCTGGTACGGCCCGCTCCGTTCTTGATCGTCCTCCTCGGCTGTTTCCTTGGATATTGATGATTGGACATGGAATATTGGATATTGAGCCCCTCCTCCCCCCCTCCCGTCTTGACCCGCCGCGCCGCGCTGGCATACTCCAAGCCAGACAAGGAGACGCAACCATGGACATTGAAAAAGGCGCGGCTTGGATTCCCTTTCCCCTCATGGAGCGCTTCATGCGCGACGTCTTCATCGGCCTTGGCGCGCCCAAGGCCGACGCCGCCATCTGCGCCAGCGTGCTGATCAAGGCCGACGAATTCGGTTTCGACTCCCATGGCATTTCGCGGCTCAAGCCCATCTACTACGACCGCATCCGGCAGGGCATCCAGCTCGCCAAGACCCGCATCCGCGTCGTGAAGGATTCCGCCGGCACCGCCGTGCTCGACGGCGGAAACGGCATGGGCCACGTCGTCGCGCACAAGGCCATGGCCCTGGCCATCCGCAAGGCGAAGAAGCACGGCCTCGGGATGGTCGTCGTCCGCAATTCCACGCACTTCGGCATCGCCGGCTACTATCCCCTCATGGCGGTGAAGGCCGGCATGATCGGCATCAGCGGCACCAACGCGCGCCCCTCCATCGCGCCCACCTTCGGCGTGGAAAACATGCTCGGCACCAATCCGCTCACCTTCGCCATGCCGACCGACGAGAAATTCCCGTTCCTGCTTGATTGCGCCACCTCGATCGTCCAGCGCGGCAAGGTCGAAATCTACGCCAAGATGGACAAGGAAATGCCCCGGGGCTGGGTCATCGCGCACGACGGCACGTCCAAGACCGATCCGCACGCCGTCCTTGCGGATCTCGTCGCCGGCACCGCCGCGCTCCTGCCCCTCGGCGGCGCGGGCGAGGATCTCGCCGGCTACAAGGGCTACGGCTACGCCACCGTCGTCGAAATCCTTTCCGCCGCCCTCCAGCGGGGCGCCTACCTCAAGATGCTCAACGGCGTGGACAAGAAGGGCCGCAAGATTCCCTATCCCCTCGGCCACTTCTTCATCGCCATCGACGTCGCCCACTTCGCGCCGCTGGTCGCGTTCCAGAAGATCGCCGGCACCATCCTCCGCCAGCTCCGCGCCTCGCAGAAAGCCCCCGGCCAAAAGCGCATCTATACCGCCGGCGAAAAGGAATATCTGACCTGGCTCGAACGCAAAAACAAAGGCGTCCCCGTCAACCGCGAGACGCAAAAGGAAATGGCCGAAATGCGCGACCAGCTCGGACTGAAGAAATACAAGTTCCCGTTCGAGAAATGAAAAGGGCGGATCCGCATCCGCCCAATTCTCCAGTCCTCGTTTTAATTCCAAACTGAGTTAAATCGGCGGAAAATCGAAGTGGGTCTGGAACAGCTCGACGAGCCGGTCCGCCGCCGCCGCCTCGTTGTCGCCCGCGACTTCGATCGTGATTTTGCTGCCTTCGTGCATTTCCAGCGACAGCAATTGCATCACCGAGCTCACGTCGCACGACCCGTGGCCGTTGGTAATCCGGATCTTGCCGGCATACCCCATGAACTCCTTGACGATCAACGCCGACGGACGGCAATGGATCCCCTGGGCATTGGCAATGGTGGCTTGTCGGATTTGCATGGTCGTTGGAGCAACAAAGCCGCGCATTCAGCCAAAAGCCCCCCGCCTTGTCCAGTAGAAAACCAGCGCGCTCCCGCCGCTACGGGCAATTCCCATGCCGCAATTCCCGCGCCGCCACTAACCCCTTGTCCTGCCGGGCGCCGCCCGCTATGCTCCAAACATCCAGCATGGAGACGCTCCCAAAACCGACCGCCCCGCCAAAGTCCACGGGAACACGTTTCCCGTCCGTGGTTATCGGCCTCCTGCTCCTGAGCCTGATCGGCGCCGGATGGGCGGCCTTCCGGGCGGAAAGCCGGGCGCGCGCCCAAACGGCGGCGGCTGCGCAGGCCCGCCGCGAACGGGACATCGCCGATCAATCCCGCCAATCCGCCGGGGAATCGATCCGCCGGCTGCAGGACGAACGCGATGCCGCCGAACGGGCCCGCCTTTCCGCCGAGGAATCGGCGCGACAACTTCAAGCCAGGATCCGACGCTTGGAAAGCGAGAGGGAAACCCTGCGCGCCCAAGCGCCCCCCCCAAAAAAAACCGCGAAAGTCGAGAAACCGCCGCCGCCGTCCCCGCCCGAAGAGTCCCCCGCCGCCTCGCCGATCGCCACCCTGCGCCTGCCGGACGGCGCGGCATACGAAGGGGAGACCGCCAACGGCAAGCGCCACGGACAAGGCACCTGCACCTGGCCTAACGGCGAAACGTATTCCGGAGAATGGCGGGACGACCAGCGCCATGGACAAGGCACCCACGTCTGGCCCAACGGCGAGAAGTACGTCGGGCAATGGGCCAACGGCAAACGGAACGGGCAAGGCTCCTACAAGTGGCCCAATGGACTCGTCCAATCCGGAAAATGGATCGAAAATACGTTCTCCAAAAATCCATAGAAGCCAAAAGAAGCAATCCGGAGCCCGGCGGCCCTCCCCTTCCGACAGCACGTTCCCCGACGCAGGATTCCGCGCCCTTTGCGCGCGGCGGGCGGCTATGCGACGCCAGATTCAGGGCCGCACGCCATCCGCCACGCCACCCCGCTTGCGCTTCCTGCAATCGATTTCAATTCGGCGGCAAGGCCATACGTGTGCCAGCCCAAAAAGCGCCACAATCAATACACATGGCCATGCGACAAGCGCATACCTAAATTCTGCAAGATCGACGTAGAAGCCGACTATGAATGTCCGCATCACGGCGAAAAACGCACCGAGCAGGACAAAGTTCGCATGCCATACATGCATTGCCAACGGCAACCGCAACGCCAGCGCGCACGCCCCCCCCATGAAACCAAGGAGAACGGCAATTTTCGCGAAGAAAAATAACGCCGTCAACGACTTGCTGAACACCCGCGGAACCAAGGCGAATCCAGATAGATAGTGTGCCGCATTGCTCATGTTGATCCACAGGTAGAACGAATTGTACAAGCGCGTCCAAAGAAAATACGTCAATGGATCGGCAGCGATCCTTGCGCGCGCGATTTCCATAAAGACATCGTCCTCCTCAACGGTCATGTACCCCCTTGAATGAGCGTTCCGAACGACGTTTTCAAGGGCTTTCCATTCGGCCGCATCCGCAAATGCCCGCTTCGGCAAGCGGGCAAAGCGTTCCACATCCATGCCGCCGCGAGTCAGCCCCCCAAACAGCAGTTCTTCTTTCGAGGTCTGAAGACCAATCCATGTCTGCGTCCATCGAATAAGACCGGGCGTTACATGCCTGAATTCACCAAATATCCGGAACTGGCGTTCCACATGCCACCGGTAGGCGATATTCATGCCGACCAGAGTCAAAAACGGCAGGGCCGACAATATCCCGTATGATGCAATGGCGCGCCAAGACGTTTTCCGCTTAACCAAGATCAAAGAGATCAGCACCATCGCCGGCACGAAAACAATCATTTCCGGCCGAATACCGAACGCAAGGCTGAGCAACGCGCTTCCTGAAAACAGAGCCGGCACCCGCGCGTACCATTTCCCGGCGCCGACGAACATGGAAAGGCCCAGAATACCCGTTGTCGCCAAGAAGGCGGCCAGCGTATCTGGATAGATGGATGCAATATATGCGGAAGTCCAAGGCTGGATTCCCAGCAATACGGCAGACGCGATGTGAAAGCCCTTTGCGCGGTTGAACTGGAACGCCACGCCCAGCAACAGGGTTGTAGATGCGACATCCAACAGAAATTGGCTTAACCGAATGCAACGCCGAAGGTCCATATTGGTCTCTCCGAAAGGAAGAAAGGCGGATACAAACATCGCATAGCCCGGAGGCCGAAAATCGGAATACGACAACGTTCGTTCTGCAGAGATGGGCCGTTCATTCACGGCATACGAACCGTGCCGATAAAGAGATCGGGCCTTGCCTACATAATAGACTTCATCGCCCGACAAACGATCTTCCAGGGGCATGCATATGGCAAGAGCCATCTTGAATGCAACAAGAGCGAAGTAAATCGCCCAAGCGAGAGAATACCGACGGAGACCTGTTCCCATGATATCGTTGACCTAGATGATGGAACGGTGCCTGCGACGGGGCGAAATGTCCATCGTTTTGCAGATGGCGCCTGGAGGACCAGGCGTTCGGCCGCGCACAACCAGCCTGTTTGCGTTCGGCCGTCGATGCATACCCGTTCATTCCCTCGTGTAATCCTGCCAAATCGCACGCGCCAGGACCTCGCTGCCGGCGGCGGTCAAGTGGTCGGTGCCGTCCTGCAGGCCCCGGACGTCGGCGCCGAACTCGGCGACGGGCGCGAGAACGGAAATTTGGTTGTCCCGCAGGAAACCTGCGATTTCATCGAAAACGTCCTGCAAGGCAAAGCCGCCGTTTTCATACGCCGCCGCCGGCGGAAAAAGCACCACGCCGAACTCGCTGCCCTGGGCGCGGGCGTGTTCCGCCATTTGCCGGACGACCGGCAACAGCTTCGCCCGGTTGCCTTCGTACAGCCAGCGATACCACCGCGCCGACGACATTTTCCCGCCCTTCATGAAGCGATAGATCGCCTTGCGCACGAAAAACGGGGTCTTCAGCGCCGGCGGGGCGTACATGCGGTACAGCCCGTTGTCCCCGCCCTCGTACACCGTTCCGCGCACGGAGAAATCGTTGAGGTTGAGGACATAGTAGACCCGGGCCGGACGAAACCGATCGAGCATGCGTCCCGCATGGCGCCGCAATTCCTCCAGCCCGTAGCCGGGCACGCCGAAATTCAAGACGCGGACATCGGCGCCGGCCAGACGCTGCAGCGCGGCGGCCGGCGTCTCGTCCTGCGACAGCGCGATGCCGAACGGAACGGAATCGCCCAACAGCGCCACGCTCGCAAAGGCATCCGCATCGTCGCGATCGTCGCGCAGGCCGTGCCGGTTGAGGCGGACGACGCGCCCGTCCTTCTCGATTCGGCAACCGGGCTTGAGGCGATAGGCCAACGTCGGATCGTCGGAGGCTTCGCAGTAATGCGCGGGATCGTTCCGCTGCGCGGCCAGTTGCGGCGCCACGCCAAAGGCGTACAGCGCCTGGCATGCGCCTTCCAGCAGAACGCCGGCCGCGAGGGTGGCGCCGGCCAGCAGGGCCAGCTTCTTCCAAAGCCGTGCGGAAGCGGCGCTCATGCGCCCGCCAGCTCCCCGACGAGATCGACCAGAGGCCGCGAACATTCTTCCCAGGAAAACCGCGCCGCGTTGGCCCGCGCCGCCGCCGAGAGCCGCGCCCATTCTTGGCCGTCTTCCAGCAGCGTCCGCAGGGCTGCGGCGACGCCGGGAACGTCGTCGGGATCGCGGTACATTCCGCCCGCGCCGCCGATTTCGGGCATGGCGCAGACCGTGGACGTCACCACCGGCGTGCCGAACAACTGCGCCTCGACGGCGGGGATGCCGAACGACTCGCACCGGCTCATCAAGCAGAATACGCGCGACTCGGCATAAAAACGGTCCAAAGCTGCGCGCTCGACGAAGCCTGCGAATTCCACGGCGGCATCCAGGCCAAGCGCACCGACCAGCGCGCGGATTTTCCGCTCGTAGACCGCATCGGGCCAAGAGCCGGCGAACACGAGCCGAGCTTCCGGGCAAGGCGCGCGCACCTCGCGCAGCGCGTGCACAAGAGTTTCCGCATTTTTGTGCGGGGCCATCACCGACGCGCACAGGATTTGGCCGGGCTTGCGCGGGAGGCCCGCCGCCGCCGCGGCGCGCGCGCGGGTGGCGTCGGCCGCGGCCTGACAGACCACGAACCCGCGTTTTTCTTCAACCCCGGCATTGGCCCGGTAGGCCGCCTGCATATAGCGGGAATTGAAGACCATCACCTCGGCCACGCACATCGCGCGGCGGTAGGCCCGGCGCTGCAGCCAAGCCTTGGGGGCGTCGCGCCAGCGCCGCGCGGCCGGCACCAGCGCCCATGGATTCTGGCAAAACACGATCTGGGGAACGTCCAGCCCATGCGCGGCAATGCCGCTGGGCGTGAAGTAGGCGAAGGCGGCATGTTTTTGGGCGAGACTCGCCAGATGCGCGCGTTCCCACAGCGTCCGCGCAAACCAGCCGCGCGTGGCGGACGGCGCGATTTCCCAGTCCGCGCGGTCGCCCAGCCCCTCGCGCAACGCGTCCATGTCCGCGCGGCACGCGACCACAAGGCGAACGCGGCCGCGCAATCCGTCCGCGACGCGATCCATGTGTCCAAGCAGCACGTGCCGTCCGCTGACGTTGGTCACCGACAACGCGTTGACCAGCAATTTAGCCATGCGGCGGAAGTTCCGTCTCGACGACGTCCCAGCGGACCAGGCGCACGTTGAAGACTTTCAACCGCTCGCGGATCTGGTCCAGTTCGGCGACCGCGATCGGCTCGACCAAATACAGGACGTCGATGCGGTGTTGGACGACGAGCGCGGCCAGTTCGCGGCAGGTGCCGAGCACGCGGACGCCGTGGACGTAGTGGCCCGTGATGGCCGCGTCGTCGCTAACGATGCCCATGACGTCCAGCGGCACGCGTTCGCGGGAGCGGAAGGAGATTTCGCGCATGAAGAGCGTGGTGCGATAGCCCGCGCCGTACACCAGCGCGCGGGCCGGCGGCGAGCCGCCGGCGGCCGTTCCGCGCAACAGGCGCGGCATCAAATCCTGCACCACGCGCAGGGCGGCGCGGGTCATCACGATGACGGGGCCCGCCGTCCCGGCCAAGAGGAGATAATACAGCGCCCATTGGACGGTCCCGCCCCCGTCGCGGACGCCCAGCAGGCGCAGTCCGAAAGCGGCGGCGTAGCCCGCCACGACCGCCAAACCCGTGGCGGCGTATTCCGACACACGGGCGAGATACCACACCCGCGAATAGCTTTTCGCCAGCAGCAAAAAGACGAACGGCACGACGACGTCGAGCGGCGCGGCGCGCAGCCAGGCTTGCTTGAGGGGCCAGTTCCGCACGCCGTCCTGCGCATCCAGCAGCGCCAAGCCCAGCAGAACCGCCCCGCTCAACACGGCCCCGTCGCCGACGATGTAGGCCAGCAGCGTCTGGTTGCGCCGCACGGGACGGGCCAGCCCCTGCAACACCACCTGGCCGCTCTCGCGCAGTTCGATGTCGGCCAGATGGCGGACCACCGTGTAGGCCGCCAACAGAAACGCCAGCACGAGAATCCCCAGCGCGCGATCGTTGAAGGCGCTGGCCAGCAAACCCACCAGAACCAGCACCCCCGTGGCCACGTAGAGATAGCCCGCCACCTGCCCCTGCCCGTGGCCCTTGCGCAACAGGCGGTGATGCAGGTGGTCTTCATCGCCCTGCGCGATGGGCACCGGCTTCGCTGGTCCGGAACCCGGCGGCAGCGAGCGGCGGATGGCCCGGCGCCACACCGCCATCACGGCGTCGAACAGCGGTACGCCCACGGCCAGCATCGGCATTCCGATGCTCGCCATGGTCGAAGCCTTGGAATTCGTCGAAAGCGACAGCGCCGCCAAGGTGAACCCGATGAACAGGCTTCCGGCATCGCCCAGAAACACGTTGGCAGGATAGAAATTGTAGCGCAGGAAGCCTAGGCACGCACCGGCAAAACCCAGGAACAGCAGCACGTCGCCCGGGGCCCCGCGGAACACCAGCGACAGGCCGATGCCCGTGGCCGCGATCAGCGCGATGCCCGCGGCCAAGCCGTCCACCCCGTCGATCAGGTTGAACGCGTTCATCAGCGCCACGAACCACGCCACCGTCGCGATGAAATCGAACCAGCCCGGCAACGGGAATCCCAAGATATTTTGGAGACGCAGGCCCAGCGCGAAAGCCGCGCCGGCCAAGACCACCTGTCCAGCCAGTTTGGCGGACGGCCGCAGATCGAACCGGTCGTCGAGCAGCCCCAGCCCCAGCACGCCCGCGCTCAACGGCAGAAAACGCAGCCACCAGGCAATCGACAACTGCCCGGCAAAAGGCGCCCAGGGCACCAAGAACGTCGCCGCGCAAGCGACGTGGAACCCGGCGAATACGGCCACCCCGCCGCCGCGCGGCACGGGCCGGCGATGGATTTTCCGGGCGCCGGGCCGATCCAGAAAACCCCAGCGCGGGGCCAGCCGGCGCCAGAGCGGCGTCACGATCAAGACGGTCAGCAATCCCGCCAGCAAGATCGCGGGATATTTCAGGATGGCTTCGAGCGTCATCGGCGTTCTTTCGCGGCTTCCTCGATCAGGTCCGCCACCCTACCACAATTCGCGGCGCGCGTGAACCGCCGCCGGAAGAGACGCGCCGCGTTCTCCCCCTTGGCAACGCGCAGCCGGGCATCGACGATTTCGCGGGCGATCCGCGCAACGGCCGCCCCGTCTTCGGGCGGCGCGATCCATCCGGCATCCGCCTCCCGGATCCACAGCCCCACGGCGCTGCGGGGCGGGCCGGCGAAAACCACGGGCCGGCCGACGGCGCACGCCGACTGGAATTTGCTGGGTACCACGAGTCCGCCCCACGCCGGCTGCTGCGATACCAGATGGACGTCGGCCGCCAGCAGATGCGCCGCGAAGCCCGGACCCGAGACGGGCGGGATGAATTCCAAGAGACCGAGTCCCCGCTGTTCCCATTCGGCGCGCGCCGGGCCGCGGCCCGCGAAGACGAACCGGCAACGCGGGGTCTGGTCGCGCAGCCGCTCCGCCAAGGCGATGAATTCGCCCAACCGATGCGCGCGGCCCATGTTGCCGCTGTAGAGCAGGACGATCTCGTCGGCGGCCCAGCCGCGCTTCCGCCGCAGGGCTTGCGCGGCGGCCGGATCCGCCGGCCCGGTTTCGAGCGAACTCCACACGGGCACTTCCTCGATGCGCGCAGCCCCCGACGCCGCCAAGATCGCGCCCATGTCCGGCCCCAGCGAAATCGCGCAAAAAGCCTGTCGGCGTTCCTCGCGGGCCAGCGCCCGCAGGATGGGCTTGAGCGGATTCCCATCGCGCAAAAAACCGTACGCCGCGAGGGTTTCCGGATAGAGATCCATGCACCACAGCAAATACGGCACGCCGGTGCGCCGGCGGTAGCGCGCCCCCACCCGGCCGATGAACGGGGGCGTCGTCATGCATACGACCGCATCCGGACGTTCCGGCAGTTGGGCCAGCGCGTGCGACGCGCGGCGGTAGAATCCGAGATAATCCAGCATTTTGGCCGCCAACCCGCTGCGGTGGGGATTCGCCGATCCCAACCGCAAAACGATCGCGCCCCCCGCCTCAGACGTTTGCGCGCCCCCGCCGGCGCCGTAGTTTCCAGCCGACGCGACGACCGTGACGACGTGGCCGCGACCCAGCAGTTCCGCGGCCAGATCGGCCAGCAGGACGCCGGTCGGAGCGGCGGCGGGCGGATAGAATTGGTTGACCAGCGCGACGTTCACGGATTCGCCGTTTCCCGGGTTGGACGAAGCGCGGCGTCGATCATGCGCTCGTAGCCGGCCATTTCGCGGCAATAGCGCCGGCCGGCCGCGCCGTCCAGAAAACCCCGGCGCAGGATGTAGGCATAGAAAAATCGCAACGCCGGCCGGCCGGGCAAGCGGTAGGAGACCGCGCGCACGGCCGCGCGACGCACGGTGCGATCGGAGGAAAACAGCGCCCGGACGGAACCCGACGCCGCCCCGCCGCGGATGCGCGCGGCCTCGGCGGCCGCGTAGCGCAGGTGCCGCGCGCGCCATTCGGCCCAGCCCTTGGAGAAATTGTAGTGCAGCAGCGGCTCGTCGAAATAGACGGCAGCCCCAGGCGCCGTCTCCAGCGTCTCGCCATGGCCGCGCATGACGTAGCGCGGGCCGCGTCGATGGATGAGGCGCGGCACGAAAACCGGATAGTCCGCGCTGTGCTTCAGCCACTGGTCTCCCAGCATCACCTTGCGCGCGATCTGGCCGACGGCGCCTGACTCCATCTCCGGCAGGCGGCGGCGGATTTCGGCCAGCAACTCCGGCGTGACGACTTCGTCGGCGTCCAGATGCAGGACCCAGTCGTTTTGCAGCCCTCCCCCCTCCATCGCCCAGTTGCGCTGGTCGGCAAACGACGCGAACGAATGCACGACGACGCGCGCGCCGCATTCGGCGGCGATGCGCGGGCTGTCGTCGGTGCTGCCGTCGTCCACGACGAGAATCTCAGCGCAATCCCGGAGCGCGCGCAGGCAGCGCGGCAAGTTGGCCGCCTCGTTGTGCGACAACACGACTGCCGAAATGGGAAGCGAATCCGCCACACCTACCCCGCCGGTTCCAGTTTTCGCTTGCGGAGGAACTTCGCGGGATTTCCGCCCACGATCTGGCCGGGCGGCACGTCGTGCAGCACGACGGCACGCACGCCGGCCACGGCATCCACGCCGATCTCCACGCCGGGATGGACGTAGGCCTCCGCGCAAACCCACGCGCCGTTTCCGATTTTAACGGACGCGGTCACGAGCGGCATGTTGGGATGGTCCACGTCGTGCGAAGCCGTGCAAAGGAACGCACGCTGGCTAATGGTGGCGTGGGCGCCGATTTCGATGCGGTCCACGGAATACAGATCCACGCCGTGGCTCACGGTGGCGAAATCGCCCAGCGCGAGATTCCACGGCGCCCAGACGTGCACCGACGGCATGATCTGGACTTTTTCCCCGACCTTGGCGCCGAACAACCGCAGCAGCGCGCGCCGCGGCGCGTGCCAGAACCACGGCGACGGCCGGAACAGCAGCCACCACGCCGCCTGCCAAGCCAGCCGCGCCAGCTTGTTCGCGGCCGAATGGGAGCTCGGACAGGCCGCCCGATCTGTCCGGATGCGGGAAATGGGCATTTCATCCATGGAATTCATGTTGCACCAACGCTTGTTCATAGCATTTCAGCAAGGATCGGCCCAGCGCGGAAACCGTAAACGTCGCCGCGCGGCTGCGCCCGCGTTCCACCATACGCTCCCGCAGCGGCCCATCCGCAAGCACGCGCCGGCCATGCGCCGCCAAGACCTCCGGCTCGGTGGCCGGCGCGCAGAGTGCCGCCTCCCCCGCCACGTCGACCAAGGCCGGCGCAGTGGAACACACGACCGGACAACCCGCCGCCATGGCTTCCAGCACGGGCATCCCATAGCCTTCGTAGAGACTTGGGAACAGGAACAAGGCCGCGCGGCGATAGAGATCGTGCAGCGCCGCATCGTCCACAGGCCCCGCAAAATGCACGTTCGCGAGGGCGGCGGCCCGGCTAAGCAGTTCCGGAGTCGGCGGCGGACCCACCAATACCAGATGCAGATCCGGCACGTCGCGAAGACGGGCAAAGACATCCAATACACCCGCGCGGTTTTTGTAGGCGGCGTTGTGCCCCACGTGCAGGATGAACCGGGTGCCGGGCGACAGACCGGCCACCACGGCCGGCTGCGGCGGCGGCATCGCCCGCACGGGCACGGGCACGACCGCGACGCGCTCGGAGATGCCCGCCAGCCGCGCCAAATCCGCCTGCGTGGCGGCGGAATCGGCGCACAGCGCGGCGCACCCGCGCAACGCCTCCACGCCGCGCTGGATCAGCCATCCCGCGGGCCAACTGGGTTTTCCGGGCAATTCGCCGCGCCATTGCAGCAGCGGAATCAGGTCGTGGACCGTCGCCACGCTCCGGCCACGCATTGCCAGCGGCATGAACGCCGCCATCGAGCCGTCCAACCAGTGATAGAGATCGGCGGGCTGCGCCGCCAAAACGCGGCGGGCTTTCCGCAGGCGCCAGAGATGGTGCCGCCACATGGAGTTGCCGCCGCGCGGATCGAACAGATCGCAGGCCGCGGATTCCCAGTCTGCGGCAAACGGCGCCATTGCCTGCCGCACCAGGTCGCCATAGGCCGCCATGCTGCCCGGCACGTCCGGCGGCGCGGTGCGGATCCAGACCAGCCGTTTCATCGCACCCCTCTCGTCCTGGCCTGATTTTCAGGCCCTTCGCGCGCGCCCGACAACAGCATCCCCGTGAAAAACGCCAATAAAAACGCGACCAGCGGATCCCCGAAAATCTGGGCGGATACGATGGAGGCCGCCGAGTTGGCGATCAGAATCGAAAGAATGCCCGCCGAAAGATAGAAAGAGTCCTTCGCCTGGTCCAGCCGGACCACGTGGTAGGCCGTGATGATCAGGACCGCGCCCAACGCCAAAAACAGCAGGTTGCCGGGCACACCCAATTCCGCTACCAGTTTGCTGGGTCCGCTTTCCTGCCAGAGCCGCGGCGTTTCGACGTTGGGAATGTTGTGGACTCCTTGCTGGGACATGCCCAGCCCGTAGCCCCAGAAGCCGGCTTGGCCAATCGTGCCGACCGCCGCATCGTACCCGTGGGTCTGCACGCTGTCGGCGGCCTGTTCGATCGTGGTGAGATAAAACCGCTCGACGGCGTCGCTGCGGAACAGCGAGGCAATCACGTACCACCCGATCCCGCCGATCAACAGGGCCGTGCCGGTGGCGGAAAGGATTTTCTGGATTTTTTTGAACCGGAACACGAGGAGGACGTAGCAACCGACAAAAATGGGAACCATGGAAAGCATTTTGCGCCGGCCGCACAGCCAGATGTTCGGCAGGCCCCATACTGCCACCAGAATCCAAAACCAGCGCGCCGGACCTTTGAAACAGAGCGCCATAATGACCGCCACCATGAACGTCAGCGACGCATGCCAGCCCATCACGTCGGGACTTCGGAACAACCCGGCCAGCATGTACACGGCGGATCCCACGCGATGGGTCACCCACACGTGGCCCAGCGCTTTCGTGCCGATCGCGGCATATTGTTCGCCATAGCCCCAGGAATCCAAAGGCCCGCCGATCAGCATCAGCGAACAGACGACGGCATAGAACACCAGGACCCTTTTCGGGGAAATCCCGCGGGCGGCATATTGCCAACCCGCCACCATCATCAAGAACATCATCCCGTACACAAAGCCACCCAGCAGCGTGATCAGCCAACTGTTGCGGCCATAGGTGGCGGAAATCGCCGCCGGAATCAGCAGATAGGCGGCAAAGACCTGCAGCCAGAATCCGATCCGCGGGAATTGGTTCAGAAAGCGCTGGATGCGGAGTTCCCGCGAATAGGCCGCCGACATCACGGTCGCCAGCCAAATCGGCATGGCCACCATCACCAGATAAGCCGGCGCTCCGGGAATCAACTTGCGCAGGGGGTCTTGGAGAAGACTGACCAAAATGGCCGCCAAGATGCCCCAGCGCCAGTTGAACAGCGCCACCAGGCACCCCGCGCCGGTCAACAGCAATACAACGGTCAACATGGCCCCGCCCCCTCTCCGCCGCAGATCGGATTGGACCGAACGCATGCCGACACGCCCGCCCGGATGCCGGTGGCAATCCGCTCAAAGCAGAACGACTGGACATGGCGGGAAGCCGCCCCCCCTTGGCTCGCCGCCAGGCCGGGATTCCGCAGATACTCCGCCAGAATCTCCGCAAGCGCGGGCACGTTGCCAAGGTCGAAGGCCTGGCCCGTTTCGCCGGCGACGACCAGATCGGCGCAACACCCCGCCGCGCGCGAGACCACGGCCGGCCGGCCCGAGGCCATGGCTTCGTTCACGACCAACCCCCACGTCTCGCCCGCATCGGACGGCAGCACGAGGACGTCCGCGGCCGCATAGGCATCGGGCAAGCGGGATTGGTTGAGAAAACCGGCGAACGAAACCGGCAGGTGCCGTTCGCGGGCCACCTGTTCGCACGCGTCATGCAACGGGCCGTCGCCCACAACCAACAAATGGGCTTTCGCGCGCAGATCCGCCGGCAAGAGTGAAAAAGCTTCCAGTAAATCCAATGGCCGCTTTTTGGCCTCTAATTTGCCGGCGAACAGAAAGACCGTGGCCTCCGGCGGAAGACCGAACCCGGCACGGATTTCCGCCCGCCGCCCGGCGCGCACGGCGGCCTGCGCGGCGAAGAAATCGTTGTCCACGGCGTAGGGCGTCCAAAAGATGCGCTCTTCGGGGCACCGGTGGAACCGATAGAACTCGCGGTTGGCCGAACCAATGGCGAGCCATGCATCATATTGCCGTATCAGCATCCGCTGGAGCGCATGCTTCCACCCGGCGCGGGGCCGCAGCAGATTCGCCTCGCCGCGCACCAGGCACGGGATGCCGAGCCTTTTGCATGCCCAGAGGGCCTGCAGACACGTTTTCACCACCCAGCCGTTCAGCAGCACCGCGTCCGGCCGCAGCACCCGCAGACGCTCCTCAATCCCCGGGGTATCGCAACCGGAAAACGCCGTCACGGAGGGATGCTTCGCGCGGTTTTCCAGCACTTCGCTTCGGTAGCCGTCGCGCAACGGAACATCCCATTCGAACGGCACGCCAAACCCCGCGCCCTGCTGCGCCGCGTCGGGCAGCATCGCGTAGAGCACCGCCAGATCGAGGCGCGGGTCCAAGGCCAGCCGCCGGAACAACGGCGCCTTGTATTGGATCGGATGCGTCTCAACCGCGACCAGGCCCAGGCGCCGGCAGGTCATGCGCCACCTCCCCGGGCGGAACGCCGGATCGCTCGCCAAGCCCAACCCAGCGCGCGGATTTCCGTCCACAGCTTGAACGGCAGTTTCCACGGATGCCGGAGATAATAGCGGTTGCACGTTTCGCGGACCAGCCGCCGCGCGACGTACCCGCGGAGTTCCGCGCCGCGCGCGTGGCGCAAGGCGAATAAATAGTCGCCAAACGAATGCAAGGGCGAGGGCCGCTCCAGATGGTCGCCGCAGCTGCGCGTGCCGCCCGTAGGCAAGCGCAGATGGCGAACCGACGCTTCCGGCGCAAACAGGATCCGGTGGCCGGCGGCGATCCAGCGCCGGGCGAAATCCGTTTCGAAACGATAGGCGGCGCCGATGAACCGCTCGTCGAAACCGCCGATGGACAAAGCCGCTTCGCGCGCCACCGACAGGTTGCCGGCCATGGCGTTGCGAATTTCCGCGGGTTTCGTTCCGTTGAAATGGAAATCGAGATCGGCCCGGATTCCGCTGCCGCGGGGCCCCTGATTCGCCTCTGGATCGGGGGCCTCCCCCGGCTGGAGCACCTGCCCGCACACGGCGGCATATTCGCCGCCGTGTCGCGCCGCGTGGGCGGCCACCAGATTCGGCGCAGGCTCGACGTCGTCGTCGAGGAACAGCACCACTTTGCCTTTTGCCTCGCGCAATCCCGCGTTCATCGCGCGAGGGATCGAAGGAGGGGAAAAGCGAATCCGCCGGATACGCCCCTCGGCTTCCATCCGCGCCAGTTCCACCTCCACGCCCGCCGGATGCTCCTCGGTCTGGTCCAGCACGAGGATTTCCCCCGGAGGCACGTCCAGACGGGCAAGCAGATCCAGCGTGCGCAGAAGAATCTCCCCGCGCCGGTAGGTCGGAATCGCCAGGCTGACGTCGATGGGCATCATGGACGTCAAGCGAGGCACCCCGCCGCCCGTTCGCGCTTTTCTTCGGGAATGCACAGCGCATCCTGCACATAGTTCGAATCCGCCTTCAATGGAACAAACGTCCAGCCCGCCGAACGGATGAAGACCCGGTATCGCAGCGGACGAAGGTACGCCTCCACGTCGTGGATGCTCTGGCCATGCCATTGGAGGCAGTGGGCCATGAATTCGCCGTAAATGACCGGCCGGGCGCGGGCGAGCAGTTCGCGCGCGCCCATCAGGGCAAACAAATCGTAGCCATCCGTATCGATCTTGATCAGCCCGCAGTCCTGAGGCAAGCGACCCTCGGCGACCAGACGGTCGATCGTGGTGACGTGCAGGGGAATTCTTTCGCAGGCAAAGCCGGAACCTGCCGCCAGAATATTGGCCGTGCCCGTCCCCGTTCCCGATTTTTGGTTCTTTTCGATCTGGATTTCGACCTGCTTCTCGCACTCCCCGACGGCGGTCTCGACGACCCGCATCCGCGCATCGAGGCCGTTGAGGGCGATGTTGCCCGCGAGCGACCGGGCATTTCCGGCTACGGCTTCGATGCCATACGTCAGGGGGCGCTCCGCGGCGCCGGCTTGCGCCGGGGAACGGGCCGCACACAGCCGGGTGAACGGAATGGCGATCAAGCCGACGTTGGCCCCCACGTCGATGAACGTTTCCCCTTCCCGCCACATTTTCGCGAGGAATTCCACGGTTCCGGGCTCGTACCGATCCATGAAGTACGCCATCCGTTCGTGCAGGCAAAACAAATCCAAATGTACGCGGTAGCGAACCGGGCGATGCAGCGTCGCCGGCACGACGACGTGCCGGGGCTCCAGGCCCAGAAGCCGGTACAGCGCCAACAGCGCCCGGACTTTGCCGCGGAAATTCGGCAGCCGCCGCGTCCCCGCCGCAACGCCGATCAGGATCCGTTCGCGCAGATCGTGGGCGGGACTCTTCACGTTGAATGGTCCCTTGTTCGAATCACGCGCGCGGGATGGCCCGCCACGACGGCCATGGGCGGCACGTCGCGCGTCACCACGGACTGCGCGCCGACCACGGCGCCGGAACCGATGGACACGCCGGGCAGGATGACGGCGCCGGCGCCGCACCAGACGTCGTCGCCGATGCGGACCGGTTTGGCGACGCACGGCTGCTCGTCGATGCGGCGATCCGGAAGGATGCCGTGGTTGTGGTCCACGATCACGCACCGGGGTCCGAAGAGACAATGCGCGCCGATGTCCACGCGCTCCAGCACGTTTAGGTGGCACCCCTGGCCGAAAAAGGTAAAGGCCCCCACGTGCAGCCGGGCATTCGGAGCGACGAGTTTCAGCCACACGTCGCCTTCCAAGGCGGCGCGCTCGCCGAGGACGATTCCTCGGGGCAACCAGCAGCGGCAGCCGGGACCGACGGTCACCTTGGAGGCCAGATGCGCCCCGCGCCAGCGCAACCGCACGGCGCGCAAACGCCCAGACACGACTTCCCATGCCATGGCCCACGACGTCATGCCCCCACCTCCTGAACGCTTGCATGCAACGTCTGCCGGCGGGCTTGCAGCCAGCGGATCCAAGCGCGCAGCGACCACGGCCGGACGGCCAAAGCCCGGCGGAAATAATGGACTGCCCGGGCGGGGTTTTTCGCCGCGAGCAGGCAATTGCCCATGAAATACCACGCGGGAAAGCGCGAAACGGACTTGCGCCTGCATTCGACGCAGCGCCTTCCCAGGCGAAGGGCTTGTCGCAAAATCGCCTGGTCCGGACGGCCGGCCGCCCGGGCGGCCTGGCTTTGGAGAATCAGGAGATAGAACGCCCGCGGCCAGCGGGTTGTGCGTCCGCTGATCGTTCCGGGGGCGAATTGGAAACGGTACAAAACGTTAGCCACGACCGCCACCCGGCCGGCCTCGGCGAGACGAATGGACAAATCCACGTCTTGGGCATAGTAGAACTCGGCCCGATATCCGCCGACGGCCTGGTAGACATCCTTGCGGAACAACATCGCGCCGTGGGCGGACAAGGTCCGCCGTTCGCGCAACACCCGGCGGCGGGCGGCCTCCGGATCGTCCAATCCATCCGTGACAAACAAGACGTCGCCTTCGGGAACGACGCACTCCGCCCGGCAAGAAACCAGCACCGGCGCATCGGCTTGCCGCGCGCGATCCAACTGCCGCCGAAGCCGGCCCGGCAGCGACACGTCGTCGGCGTCCTGCCGCGCGATCCACGGGGCGGACGCCAAGGCGCAGCCGTCGATCAGCGCGCGGGTCAGGCCAGCGTTTTTCTTGTGCACGACCTTGAGGCGGTCATCTTTCCTCGCCGCTTCGTCCAGGATCGCGGCGGAACCATCCGTGGAACCGTCGTCGATGGCGATGAATTCGAGTTCCGCGCCTTCCTGCGACAGGATGCTCTCTAACGCCGCCGGCAACGTGTCCGCGTTGTTGAAGACACCCATTACCACGGAAACTTCGGGGGCTTCACCCATCGCGGTTCTCCCCTTCGTCCGCAACCATCCAGGACTGGCACAAGGAATCGCTGCCCGCGCCCGACTTGACCCAGGCCCGCAACCATTCGGCCCCCACCGCCACGCGGCGCCACCCCAACCAGTCGCTGATCCGGCGATAGATGCGCAAGGAACGACCGGCGGGAGCCGCGGCCACCGCGGCCAACTCCAGCAGGGCGCTTGCCGCGGCATCGTCTTGGCGGGCAGCGGCTCGGGCCGACGCAAACACCCATCGGACGAAATGCTTCGTCTCCGGCGCATTGAAGGCCACTGCGGCCGCCACGGCCGCATCATGCAGCGACCGGAAAAACCGAACCTGATCGGCCGGCGCCAGCCAGCGCCCGCCTGTTTGCCGCGGTCCGCCGTGGCGGCGATGATGGCTGACCGGATGGTCCACGAATGCCAGCGGCACGCCCAGCGCGCCGGCGCGCGCGTCGTATTCCCAGTCCTGCGAATAGCGCAGGTCGGACCACGGCCCGATGCGGTCGCACGTTTCGCGGCGATACAGCGGCGTGTGCGTGCACCACCAGCGGTCCACCAGCAGGCCGGGAAAGAGGCGCGGAATTTCCCGGCCCGTCCACTTGAAGGGATCGACCAAAATGCGGCCCTGCTCGTCCACCAGGCGCGTGATGCCGTAGGCGATGCCGCACTCCGGCCGGGCGCGCAGGGCGGCGATCTGCAGGCTGAACTTGTCCGGCAACAGCAGATCGTCGCTGTCGAGATACTGGATGAACTCGCCCCGGGCCGCCAAGCGCCCCGCCTCGCGGGCCGGCCCCGGACCGCGCGGCGGCAGATGGAGAACGCGGATCCGGCCGGGCTCGCGGGCGGCGAGTTCATCGATCGTCCGTTCGGTGCCGTCGGTCGAGCCGTCGTCGCACAGCAGCACTTCCACGCGGGGATGGCGCTGGTCCAGGGCGCTTTGCACGGCGGCCGGCAACCATTGCGCGCGATCGCGCACGGGAATCACGACGCTGACGAGATCGGGCACGCAGGAGTTCACGTCGCCCTCTCCGCCCAGCGTCCGATCCGATTTCCGAAGAAGAACAGCCAGCGTTCCAACCACAGCACGGCCAGCACGCTCAGCCACGAGGCGGAACTGCCGGCAGGCAGTTGGCGCTGGATTTCGCGGGCACGACGCACGCCCGGCCGCCATGGCGGTGGCGCCGGCGCGGCGCCGGTTTGGGCTTGCCCCTTGGCGATCCGGAAGGCACGCCCCACGAAAGTCCACGTGCCGACGTCGCAGCGGTGCACGACCACGGCCCGTTCGGCGTACGGCACCGGCCTGCGTTCCGGATTGGCCCGAAGCGAAAACTCGCCGTCGCCGCCGGAACGGACCGGCAAAAGCAAGCCATGCTTCTCGAAAGCGGCGCGGGCGACGAGCATGTTGCCGCCCGACAACCGGCCGGAACGCTCGAGCGCAGCGCGTCGCACCTCCGCCGGCCGCTCCAACGCCAGCAAGGCGCTGCCCAACGTGGGCCGGACCACCTCGTTCTCGATTCGGCCGCCAACCAGCCAGAAATCCGCGGCTTGCGCCGTTCGGACCAATTCCGCGATCCACTCCGGACAGGGCACGGTGTCCGCATCCAGGAACAACAGGTATTCGCCGGTGGCCGCAGCGATTCCACGATTCCGGGCGCGATAGGCCGAACGGATCGGCTCGCGCAGCCGTTCGACGGGAAACGGCTGGGCCGCTTCCCAACTGCCGTCCGTCGAACCGTTGTCCACCACCAGGACCTGGATCTTGTCGCGCGGATAGGTCTGCCTTTCGAGCGCGGCCAGCACCTGCGGCAAGCTGGCGACGTCGTTCCGGCAGGGAATGACGACCGAGATCCGGGGCGCTTCCGGTTGCGCGCTCATGCGGTTTGCGCGTCTCCACGACGGCTCCATTCCGCCCACCGCCGGCGCAGCGCATCCCAGCCCGGCACCCATTGTCCCGGCAAGTCCGCAGATTTCCGGGCCGGCGGCCAGGCAACGACAGCCAGCAGCAGCAGCCATTTTCTTTTCCACGGCGGTAGATTCGGGGCATAGCGCAGAGCATGCAGGATCCGGCCGCACCGCGCCGCCCGGCGCCAGCGGGCCGGTCCGTTGCGGATGTCGGGATTGTTCCGCGTCATCCGCGAATAGCTCTCGAGGATTCGCTCCCGCTGCCGGTCCCGCTGCGCTTCGTGCATGCGGCGGGAACCCCAGAACGCATCGATCTTGAACGCCGGCCGGCGCAGGATCATCCGCAGCCAGCATTCAGTGTCGGCGTTGAAAAAGTCGGGCGACCAACCACCGACCTCCTCGAACGCGGACCGACGGAAAAATGCGGCGGGCTGCAGCACGACGGTCTGCTTGGACAGGAAGTTTTCGATCGAAAACGGCCCGGTCCGCCAGCGGGCCAGTTCGCGGCCGTCGGCATCGGTCTTGACGGCGTCGGCGTAGACCAGCGCCACGTCGGGATGCTGCGCAAACGCCGCCACGGCCTGCGCGAACGCGCCGGGCAGATATACGTCGTCGGAACTCTGGATGCCGCAGATTTCGCCGCGGACTTGGCGCATGCCTTTGTTCACGGCATCCACGACGCCGGCGTCCGGTTCGGAAATCCAGCGCACCTCGGGCTGGCCGGCGAACGACCTCAACACGTCGACGGTGCCGTCCGTGGAGGCCCCGTCCACCACGACGATTTCAATGGGCCGATAGTCCTGCGCCAGGCATGATTCGATCGTCTGGCGGATGAACGCGCCCTGGTTGTAGCTGGGCACGACGACGGAGACCAGCGGACGTTCCGGCAACGGCGAAAGCGATACGGGCGTTTTCACGGCTTCGGCATCCGCTCCAGATCGGCCAGCCACGCTTCGACCCGCGCCGATTCTTCCGGCGGGAAGATCCGCTCCGCCACCAAGGCGGCATAGCAGGCGCGCAGGTTGTCCGCGACGGCTGCCGCGCCCGGGGCCAGGGACAGGCCTGCGAGGATTTCCGCAATCCTCGCATTATGGAGATAGCCCGGCATTTCGTCCTCGAAATCGCGCAGGTAGTCGTGCGGATTGCGGTCCTGGACCACTTCCGGCGCGTGGAAGACCACGCCCGCGCCCAGGGCCCAGAGGCAGCGCTGGGCGACGAAACTCTTCCAGATGTCGCACGTGCGGAACGAGCAGTGGCTGGGCACGTAGAGCAGCGGATAGGCGTCCGGCCACCACCAGGTGCTCTGCGTGTTGAACGGGCACCATTGGCCCGGAGCGAGCCAAACCGGATCGCGCTTGTCGAACGCGAACGGCCGGCCCTGCGTCAGCCGCCACACGGCGTCCACGTCGGGCGAACCGTTGATGAGCCCCTGCTGGATCGGGGCGCGGACCGGTGAGCCCGGCGCACCGCACGGCGCGGAAACGTCCGCCACGCGCTCGAGCGGAAAGCCGCGCGGCCAGATCTGCGGATCGTCCGTGAAATGGCGATAGACGTTCGTCCAGCCGGTCCCGGCCACGCGCCGGGGAGCCGCCACGGTTTCGGTGCGCGGCGTCCAGGTCGCAAGTGGAGCGTTGTCGTCGTCGGTTTCGTAGAGGCAGGCGGCGCCGGCGCGGATGGCGTGGAGATAGCCGACGTTCTTGCGCGCGTAATGGCCCGTCGGCAAGGCTTGCGCCAAGGCGAACCCGCTGGCGCGCTGGGATTCCAGGCTCAGGAAATCACAATCCGGCAAATCGAACGTCGCCGGTCCCTTTTGGTCCCCCGCCACGACGAGGCGGCCGCCGAACTCCGCGAGCCTTCGGTGCAGTTCGCGCACCGCCGGCGTGGGCGCCTGGATCGTCGTGACGACCGCAAAGAGTTTCGGCGCCGCGCTCATGCTTCGCCCGCTTCGCCTTCGATCCGGCATTCGCCGCGCACCGCGATCAGGCCTTCGCGCGCTTCGCCGCGGTAGCCATTGCCGTAGAGATCGGACTCGACGACGTCGAACGGCACGGCGCCGTCCACGCGATCGATCAGGCGCACGCCGGGTTCGAAGACCAGCAAATCCAGCGAGTAGGCGCCGGCCATGAGCGGCAAAGCGGGAATTTCGATCCGAGCGACCTCGCGCGGATGGCGCGGAACGGTTCCGAATCCGCCCGACATCGCGGAATTGAAATGGAAAATCTTCTGATCGAACACGGACCGAACGGTGAGGCCGAGAACCGCAGAGGGAAACCGGTCCAGGCCTTCCACGCGGACGTCCACCCGCAGCGATTCGCCCGTGCGCGCCGACGACACGGGCTGCTCCTGCCCATCGACCAGCCGCGCGGCGCGCAGCAGCAGCGGCGCATGCGCAAACAGCGGCTTGCGCTCGTGCAGGGCGACGAATCCGCGGGCATCCCGCGCATGGGCGTCCTCCGTGGAATGGATGTAGGTCTCAATGACTTCGTCGGTCGGCCCCACCGCCGCCACCCGCCCCTGCCGCAGCATCAGCACGCGATGGCACAGGCTGCTGATGGCCGCCATGTTGTGGCTGACGAACAGCACCGTTCGCCCGCCGCCGGCGACTTCCTTCATCGCGCCGAGACATTTGCGCTGGAAAGCGATGTCGCCCACCGCCAGCACTTCGTCGATCAGCAGGATTTCCGGCCGCAGGTGCGCGGCCACCGCGAACGCCAACCGCACCTGCATGCCGGAACTGTAGCGCTTGACGGGCGTTTCCATGAACTTTTCCAGGCCCGCAAAATCGACGATGCGGTCGTATTCTTCCCGGATTTCCCGCTGGCGCAGGCCTAGGATGGTCCCGTTGAGAAACACGTTCTCGCGCCCCGTGAGCTCGGGATGAAACCCCGTGCCCACTTCCAGCAGCGAGGCGATCCGGCCCCGCAGGACGGCCTGGCCGGACGTGGGATCGGTGATGCCCGCCAGCACCTTCAGCAGCGTGCTCTTGCCCGCGCCGTTGGATCCGATGATGCCGAAGACTTCGCCTTCG
This sequence comes from Kiritimatiellia bacterium, assembly GCA_050176815.1. Taxonomy (GTDB): domain Bacteria; phylum Verrucomicrobiota; class Kiritimatiellia; order CAIQIC01; family Lenti-01; genus Lenti-01. The sequence continues at coordinate 24,655 of JBFXHR010000019.1, read as the reverse complement.
TCCACGGCGAAATGGACGTCGTCCAACGCCTGCAGCACAGAAGCGGGTCCGCCGCGCCGAAACAGGCTCGCCAGTCCGTTTCGATGGATTTCCCCCAGGCGAAATGTTTTGCCCAGATGGGCGGCTTCGATGATGGGCCGCCGGCTCATATGACGTCCGCCATCGTGCGCTCGACGCGCCGGAAATAGACCATCCCGGAAAACAGCAGCAACAGCCCGATCAGGAAACCGCCCCCCATCATGCCCCAGCCTTCCATCGGCTTGCCGAGCAACGACCAGCGAAAACCTTCGACGACGCCGGTCATGGGATTGAGTTGGAGCAGCCATTGGAAACGCGCCGGCAACAGGTTCACGGCATAGACCACCGGCGTGACGAACATCCCGATCTGAAGCAGGTAGGGCACCAGATGGTGGACATCGCGATAGCGGACAGCCGTGGCGCTGAGCCACAGCGACAGGCCGCCCGCGAACGCGATGGCCGGCAGCAGGAACGCCGGAAACAGCAACATCCGGGCACCGAAGGCGATGTCCGCTTGATACCACGCCATCATGCCGAACAGGACCAGCATCGACAGCGCCAGATCGATCAGGCCGGTGAACAGATACGAAAACGGCAGAACCATGCGGGGAAAATAGACCTTGTTGATCATGTTGCCGCCGGCGATCAGGCTTCCCGAGGCGCTGGTGATCGTCGAAGAAAAGTAGGTCCAGGGCAGCAGCCCGGCATAGAGAAACACAGGATACGGAATACCGTCCGAAGGCAAGTTGGCCAAACGTCCGAACACCACGCTGAACACGACCATCTGCATCACCGGCTTGAGAATGGCCCAGGCGATGCCGATCACGCTCTGCTTGTAGCGCACCGCCAGGTTGCGCCAAACCAGCGTGGCCAGCAGATCGCGGTAGTCCCACAGCTCGCCGAGGGCCAGGTCGAACCAGCCCGTGCGCGGACGGCGGACGTATTCCCGTTTACGGCAGCCCACGGCTCAACCGCCTTTCTGCGGCCGGGTACCGGTCCAGAGGCCGAGCCAGGCGGCGGTCAGGAGGGTCAGGAGGGGAATGCGGAGGGGAAAATCAATCAGGCAATGGAGGGCGCAGGCAAGGATGGCGAAGCCGAAGGCGCGGCGTTCGCAGTCGGCGAAGGGCGGGATTTCATCGGAGGGAGCCGCCGCGCGGCGCGCGCGAAGAGTCAGGCCCAACCCGACGGCGGCGGCCAGGACGAGGGCGCCGGCCCAGCCGGTTTCCATCAGGAGCTGCACGGGCTCGCAGTGGGCGTGCAGGATGCTTTTTCCTGCGAACGTTTCGGATTGGTAGAGCGGGAATACGGCCGAAAACGTCCCGGGGCCGACGCCCCAGACGGGTTGTTCTTTCCAAGCCGCAAGGGCGTCTTTCAGAATGCCGGAGCGGAAGGTCCATTCCTTGCCGATGGTGGCCCACTGCGTCCATTCGCGCCAGAAGGCGCGCACGGCGAATCCGGCGGCCGTGGCCACCCCCACCCAGCCCAGCGTCTTGAGCCAAGCGGATATGGGCACGCCGGCGAAGGGATAGGCGCGAACGACCCGGTGGGCCGTCCAGACGTGCGTGGCGACGAGCAGGGCCATGACGGCCACGCCGGCGCGGGAACCGCACAGCACCACGGCCGTCGCCATCAACAGCGCGGCCAAAATCAGCAATCCCGCCGGGCTGGAGGGTTTTCCATCTTGCACGGCCCGAAAGCGCGCGCGCGACGCCATCACCAGCACCACAGGCAACAGCAGGTTGGAAAACACGGCAAAGTGGTTTTCATTGACGAAGATTCCGGTGTATTCGCGGATGCGCGGCTGGTTGGGTTCGAGTCGCTGGAACAGCACCACGAAGGCCATGGCTACGCCGGCCGCCAGCGCGAGCGCCTGCACGCCGCGGATCTGGCGCGGGGTCAGGCGCGCACCGAGCGCAAAGGCGGCCGCCGCCGCCAACGCCAAACGGAAGGTGCCCCAGGTGCCTTCCGCATTGGCGGACGCCGGGAGCCAGAGGATATGCGCGACCGGCAGAGGGCCGCGACCGGCGGACCAGTCGTGGGACGCGTTCCCGGCGTAGAGCGCGATCCAACCAAGGCCGATGGCAACGGCCAGCCAGAGGCGCGCCGGGTATCCGCCGCAGAAAAGGCCAACCAGCAAGGCCAGCAAGGCCAGACCCGGCACAAGCCAAAGATTCCATGGCGCGGGCAGCGGCGCGTTCCAGGCGGCGGCGCACAGCAAGAGCAGCAGTCCTGCCGGCGCGAATGGACAGGCGCCGGGCTTCATCCTTCGGAGGAAGGAGCCGCAGCTCCCGGTTGAGCGACGTAATGCCGGTAGGCGTAGCCGCCGTAGCGCCGATAGTAATAGTAGTTGGCCACGGACTTGAGATTGACGCCGTTCATGATGCCGCCCAGGCACGGGGTACCGCTGCCTTGCAGCTTCAGGATCGCGTGGCTGGCGCCCAGGCTGTGGGTGACGCCGTAGCGGACCACGAACAGCACGCCGTCGGCATTGGGCAGCAGCACCAGCGAATCGCTGACGCCCAGCACGGGCGGGGCATCGACGATCACGTGCTGATAGCGGTCGCGCGCGGCGCGCAGAAACTCCGCGAGGGCCTGGCGGCCGAGCAGTTCGGAGGGGTGCGACGGGATGTGGCCGGAACAGAGGACGTCGAGATTGGCCACGCCCTGCCGCAGCAGGGCCTCCGGCCAGGAGATTTTGCCCTTGAGCACCTCGGCCAAGCCGGCGGCGTCCGGATCTGAATCGAAGATCTTCGAGAGCACGGGTCGGCGCAGGTCGGCGCCGACCAGCAAGGTCCGCCGCCCGTCCTGGGCGAGGCTGATGGCCAGATTGGTGGAAATGAGGGATTTGCCCTCGCCGGGGCCGGCGCTGGTGATCATCAGCACGCGGGCGTTGCGGATTTCTTCCTTCAGCAGCAGGCTGGCGCGCAGGGTACGGAACGACTCGGCCACCTCGCCGGTTTGCTTGAGGTGCGAAACCAGGCCGCGCGCCTGGACGGTCCGGTCGCCGATCAGCGGGACCGTGGCCAGCACGGGGATGCCCAGCAGGCGTTCGACCTCCTCGTTGCGGCGGAAGCGATGGTCGGCATAGTAGAACAGGAATATCGCGGCGAGGCCTAGAATCAACCCAAACGCGGTTCCGCGCGCCATGGCCTGGCCGGGGCGCGGACGAAACGGCGCTTGGGCGGGCCGAGCCTCTTCCGCCAGCCGGATGACATCGGTCGGCAGCGATTCGGAAATGCTGGCTTCCTTCATCCGCGCAATGACGGCCTGGTGGATTTCCTGGTCCGCCTCGATGTTACGCTTGAGTTCGTTGTAGCGGACAAGCTTGCGGTCCAGCTCGAAGGCGGCCTTTTCCTGGTCTTCGAGGGCGGCCTGGAGGTTTTTTTCGCGCTCCTCCAGCATTTCGAATCGGCTCTTCATGGCGTGGAATGCGGCGCCGCAGGCATCCGTAAACTGTTTTTGAAGTTTTTGTTCCAGCTCGACGGCCTGCTGGAGATCCGGATGCTGCGCGCGATAGCGCTGCTGCAGACCGGCCAACTCGCGCTGCTGGTCCTGCAGCTTTTGGAACGCCGCCTGGACGCTCGCGTCGTTCAGCACCGCCGCAATCTGGGACATCGATACCCCGCCGTCGATCTGGGCCTGCAGGGACCTCCATGCCGTTTCGGCCTGGATGCGCTCGGTCTGGGCCACCGTCAACGCGGAATTCAACGCCTTGAGCTTCTCGATGACGATGTTCTGGTCTTCCTCGAGAGAGACCGATTGGGTTTTTTCGCGGTATTCCTGCAGCTCGGACAGCCCCTTTTCCAGCTTCTCGCGATATTCGTCGGACCGTTCGCGGAGCCAGTCGATGGCCTGCATGGACGCGCCCATGCGATTGTCGAGATCCTGTTGGATGTAGGCCTGCGCAAGCGCGTTGGCCAGATCGGAGGCGATCTGGGGATCCGGATGTTCGACGACGAGGTTGATCATCCGGCTTTTTTCGACGGCCGTGACGGTGACGAACCCCCGCGCGGTCTCGGCTTGTTCTTCCGGCGTCTTGCCGGGCAGGAAGCGCGGATTCTTCGCCAAACCGCTTCGTTCCAGCGCCTGCGCCATCATCTTGCGGCTGTGGAGGGCGTTGATATGCGTGTTGAAGTACTCCAGATTCCGGGTGTTGTAGGCCAGGATGTCCTGGTAGTTCAGGATCTTGGGAATCTGCGCCTCGACCAGGAGCGTTGCCGTGCTGCGGTAATAGGGAATCTGGCGCCGGGCATGGAAAAAGAAGAGCAGAAAGACGGCTGCGGCCACCAGCCCCCCCAGCCAAGCGCGCTCCATCAGGATGGCGACGCCTTCGCGCCAATCGGGGAATTTCGACAAGGCGCCCGTTGAACTTTCGGCGTCGCCGGCGATATAGGGGGGTTGGGGCATGCCGACCGCCTTTCCTAAAACACCACTTCCGGCACCATGATCACGTCGTTTGGCTCCAAAGGCACGTCCTGCTGCTTGCCGCCCTTGAGCAAATCCGACACGCGGAATTTCAGCGTGGTTTGCCGGCCATCCGGCAGCCGGCGGACGATGCGGACGCGGTCGGGGCTGGCCAGTTCGGTGAAACCGCCCGCGCCGGCGATGGCCTGCAGCAGGGTCGTCGTCCCGCCGAACGGCAGCGGATAGACGCCGGGCTTCTTGACCTCGCCCATCAAGACGATCTGCGAACTTTGCGTGGCCAGCAGTTTCACGATGACCCGGGGATTGACCAGATAGTCCTTGGCCAGTTTTTGGGTGAAAAACGCCTCGGCTTCATCGACGGTTCTGCCCGCCAGGGAAACCGAACCCAGCAGCGGGTGGCGGATTTCGCCGGCCGGGCTGATCTTGAAGGCGCCGGACAATTCCGGCTCGCGGTAGACCTGGATATCGATCTCATCGCCCACCTGCAAGGCGTATGCGTTGGCCGAAGCGGCGGCGGAAATCGCCTTCGGTTTTCCGGCCGTCCCTGGGTTCGCTCCCTTGGCCGAGGGACCGGCGCGCGAGAGGGAGACGGACGGATGGGCGCACCCCCCCCCCGCCACGATCCCCGCAAGGATCGCGACTCCGAGCCAACCCCGTCTGGACAAATGCGATGCCATGTCTCGTTTTTAGCAGAAGTGCCCCAAAAAGAAAATGCCCGAATCAATCCCGGCCTCAGTAATTCCAGCTGGCCCGCAAGGTCCAGCGACCATACTCGTACGACGTCGCATCCTGCGCCTCGGGATCGGCATCCCGGCTGCCGTCCCGCTCCATGTAGGAATAGGCCAATCCCACCGAGAAATGTTTCTTGGACCACCAGTCGACGCCCAGCGTGAATCCCCAATAGTCGTCGCCTCGCCCGTCGTAGACGCCGTTGTCCTCCCCGTCCGCCGCTCCGCTCCCGCCAGAATAATCGATCCGCCCCATCGTCACCGACGCGTTGCCGCGCAGTCGCTCGGCGAACAGCCGGCGGGACACGGTGCCCACCACGCCCTGGTCCACCGCGTCGTACCCGTCGGCGTCAATAGCCGGACGGACGTCCGCATACACCTCCGCGCCGAAGGTCGTCAGCCCGAAAGGCCGATTTTCGGCCTTCAGCGAGGCGATCCAATGTTCGTAGTCGCCCCGCGATTCGTCGTCGTAGGTCCTCCACATGTAGCCGACCCGGCCAGACGCATTGAACTTGGGCGATTGTTTGCCGCGAACGCCCAGCGACAGGTCGCAGTAATCGGCGGCGCTGGAAGAGTGGCCGGATTCCCGAGGCTCGTCGCGCCCCATCCCGCCCTGCGCAAAGACCTCGCTCTTGGGCGTGGCCCGGTAGTATGCGCGGCCGGCCCCGTAATAGCGGTCGTATTCGACGTAGTTTTCCGAATCGAACTCGTGTCGCTCCGCCCGGCCCAAGGCGCCCAGGCTGGTCTTGCCCGAAATCCGGTGTTCCGCGTTCACGTCTGCAAAATAGTCCTGCTTGGCGATGCGCGCGCCAACCGACGTATCGAGTTCCTCCAGCCGTCGAAATCCGAACTGGCCGTTCAACTGGCTTTTCGGCTTGCGATAGACGGCGCCCAGCCGCAGCAGGTGGCTGGGATCGTCGTCCAGGGCCTCTTCGCTCTGGTAGATCGGAAGGCTCGCGCCGTAGTCGGCGTAGACGTGGTTGCCCACCGGCCGGCCCCACAGCGCCAACAGGCCCGGCGCCAAGATCACGGTTGTCCCTTCCTGGCCGTCTTCCGGATCGAGAAAGACGTTGTCTTCGTGCGTGGCGGCCAAGCTCACGCGCGGCAGCAAAGCGCCCGTCTTGGCGGGCACGTAGAACGGATCGGCAAGGCTCCCTCCCTGGTCCATGTAGGCAGCCATGTCGATGCCGCGCGTGTAGAATCCCGACGCAAAGCGATCGCTGGCGGCCATGCCAACGGCGGGCGTCAGCATCGCCGCGCCCGCCAGCAAGCCCAAAATGGCCCGGACTCTCCGCATCAAGGGGTTTCCATATACTGGAAGCCTTGGATCCGCTCGATTTCTCGGCGGTCAAAGGGCGTTCCGTCCGGATGCAGCACGGCTTGCTGCCAAAGGTCCGGATCCGTTTCGGAACGGTACTGCGCCTGCTGGATTTCCAATTGCGTCTTGCCGGCCACAAATCCGCAGTTGAACCAGCCCACCCGATGCGCGGCAAACAAGGGCAGCACGTTTTCGAAATCGTTGCCGGCCTGCCGCATCAGCCAGTCGGAACAGATAATCGGACGATTGTAGCGCTTCAAAAGCTGGATGCGGGCCTCCACGCTTTCGGCGTTTTCGAAACTCTGGAAGGCAATCAGGTCCGATCGCTCGAGCTTGCGCGCGGCCATGGCGCTGCCGTATTCCTTCCAGGCCGCCACGGCCAAGGGCTGGGACGCATCGACCGACCGGGCCCAGTTGAAGGTCTGGTCCATCAACGGCAGCGTTTCTTCCCACAGTCCGCCGTTGCCGGCCGTGTTGTAGAGGTCCCAATACAAAACGCGGCCGTCGCGCTTGAACTCGCCCATGACGTCTTTCACGTAGGTTTCCAATTCCGGCCACTGGCGGCGGTCCGTCACGGCTTCTTTCGCGGGACTGGGCACCCAGCGGCTGTTGTATTCGCCCGGGATGGGGTCTTTCTGTTCTCCGGCGCGGGGGGCTTCTCCCGCGATATCCAGATCGTCGAACAGCACCGGCACGACGCGCAACCCATGCTTCGACGCGAGATCGAGCAACTGGTCGGCCCGGTCGAGGAATCCGTCCGGATCCTCCTTCCAAACCGCATATTGAAGCTGGACCCGGATGGCGGTATAGCCGAGGCCATGGGCCCAGCCCAGTTCCTCGTCGATCGTGTCGGGATCGAACGTCGATTCCATCCACATCTCGACCGAATTGACGGCCGTGCGCGGAACGTAGTTGACGCCCTTCACGGTGCCGAGGTCGTCGTACCACTTCCAGATGCGCTCTTCGCTCCAGCGCCGGCCGGAGTCCGTCCCGGCGCCGGACAAGTCGGCCGCCTCGGCGCCGGAAACGGAAGGCCGGATCGTGGGACTGGCGTCCGTCACCAGCGCGCCGGAATCCAATTCGACGATCGCCGAAGAAAGCCCCAGATACCGGGCCAGACCTTCCCGGTCGAATTCCGTGGCGTCGTCGACCAACGGCTCCAGATCTTCGAAAAAGCTGTTGCACAGCTCGAACTGGTGCAGATCCGGATCGACGTCGACTCCATCGGTCTGCAAATCCACCCGATCCTCGCCCGCGATCGTCATCCGGGCGGCGCCGCCCGCCTTCAGTTCGGTGCGTTGCCCGTCGCGGGCCGCCAGCGTCAGCTCGTAGGCGTCGCTATACACGCTCCACGCGGCGTTCCCGTTCTGGGCCACGACGAACGCCCCTCCCCGGGCCTCGATGGTCCCCGCCGCGGTTTCGATTTGGATGTCCATCGTGGCGGTCGGCGTTCCGGCCTGCACGCGGACGCGGCCTTTGTGCAATACGAGGTGGAGACTCCGCGTTAAATCCTCTTCGCTCCGGGGCAGCCCATCGGCCGTGTGGCGCAGTTGCTGGATCGTGAATTCGGTCTGCGGCGCCACGCACAGGACCGCGCCCGCGGAACACGCCATGCACAGGCGTCCGTCCTTGCCGGTGATCACGCGGGCGTTCTCGCCCACCGCCGCCCCCTCGAACAAGTCTCTCAACTCGGTGCGCCCCTCGTGAACAGGCGCGGTAAACACCCGCGCCTGGGTCTGGCCAGTCGCGGCCACGACCACCGCCTCGCCGGTCGCCGGCAGGGCCAAGGCCGACGCGCTCAAGCCCCCCCCCGCCGCCCCGGCAAGGAGGATGGCCCGGATGGTTTTTAAAACGGGGCTTGTGTTGTTCATGGCTTCTACTACCTTTTCCGTCCGGAACATGTCACCGTTCACGCCAGATGCCCGCGAAATCGTCGAGGCGCTCCTGCGCCAGCATGCGCCCGTCGCCTTCCAGGCCTTTGGCCCCAGCATGAATCCCACGATCCTCGACGGGGACGTCGTTTCCATCCATCCCTTGGACGCAAACGCCGTCCGCCGGGGAAGCGTCGTGCTGTTTAGGATTTGCGGAAGAATCGCAGTCCACCGCGTCGTATCTATCGACAAACGAACCCAGCGGATTTTCGCGGTCGGCGATGCCGCGGTGGCGGGTGGCGACTGGATTCCGGCCGACGACGTCCTTGGCGTGGCCGAAAGCGCGCGGCGCGGAGAAACAGTCCACCGGATGGACACGCGCCGCGCCCGCTGGGGCGGCCTGCTGCGCTTTTATCTGCGGCCGCTGCGGCGCGGCGCCGTGGCCGTTTGCCGCGCATTCCAATGAAGATTGAACATTGAATGTTGAATATTGAATGTTGAATCTTTTCTTCACGCCGGCACCGCCTCTCCCGCCCGCATCTGCGTCAAGGCCCGCACCGCGTCCGCCGTCTTCGTGAAATGGAACCGCGCAATCTCGACCTCTCTGGTCAGCCGATCCAGCCCGTCCAATATGCCCTGCGCCCATGAATCCTCGAACCACGGCACCGCCGCCACGTCCAGCAGCGCCAGCCGCGCCTGCGCGGCCGACATCGGTTCCAGCCGGCATTCCGCCGCCTGCCGCAAAAAATAGATTCCGGCCAGCGGCGCTTCCGCCGCTTCGGCAAAGCGCCCCGACCCGTGCCACGGCGTGCCCGCCACGCGCCATTCGCCGCCGCGGCGAAACACGACGACGCGGTCGTCGTTCAAAATGCGCCAGCCTTCCGCGTGGAGCAGCCCCGAAATCGTGGATTTTCCGGCCCCGCTGCGGCCGGTGAACACGTATCCTCGGCCATCCTTCACCGCCACGGCCGCATGCAGCAACGCGCCCCCGACCCGCGACAGCAAGCCCCACGACAAAATCTGGTCGAGCGGATAGCGCAGCGGCGCCGCCAACATGCCGTCTGCCGGCCAGGCCGCGGGGTGCACCGCCAGCTCCGCGCGCGACAAATCGCGCGCCACGCGGCAGGCATAGCGCATCGCTTCCGGCACGTGCAGGCCGACGTGGAAGACCAAATCCGCGCCGTCTTCCCAAACGGCCCAATGCCCGCCCGCTTGCCACAGCGGCGCACCGGCGGGAACCGCAACGGCGCGGCGGACGATCTCTACCGGCAATTCGATCAATGCCGAGCCGGGATCGCGGCTCACCGGGACGATTCGCCCTGCCGCCTCCAAGAAAAACCCGCCATAGGCCGGGTCGGAATACCCCACCGAGCCGCCCGCTTCGGTTCGCATCGCAAACCGCACCGGGCCGATATTCAGATGGCCGGCCGGCGTCACGACCCCCCTTCGAGCGCCGTGATCGGCGGGCCGACGCACGCATTGTCGGCCTCCAACTTGCAGCCCTGCGACAGCGTTTCGGCCAACGCCAGATCCACCCGCTTGACGTCGGGTTTCTCGTACGGCCGGCGGACGATCGGCTCATCGCGGTCGAAGGATTTGGATTCCACTCGAACATTCATTCTCTTGCCTCCATCGCCGCCGCGTAGCGCAGGCGCGTCGTGCGCCGCATGTCGTCCGATTCGATTTCTTCGTCGCCGGTTTCGATCCGATTGAACGCCGGGCAATGCGTGCAGGCGCCGCGCATTTCGCCGGCAAAGCTGGAATCGTTGTTCAGGCGCTTCCGTTCCCGGATGGCCGTCAAGGCGCCGTTCCAGACTTCCCGGAACGCGCGGCCGGCGGAATCGCAGCGATAATTCTCCGCCAGCACGCACGGCGACACCCCCCCGAACGGATCGGCGTGGAAATGCGTCTGGCCAGCCGCGCAACCATAGAGCCGGTCGCCGGCCGGATGGGCGGCGGTTTTTTCGATTTTTTCGCGCCACATGGCCCGGCGTTCCGCCGTCGCCATGTCCGCCCGCACCGCTTCCTCCGGCGAAACGCGCAGCGCCAGCGGCGCGCGCGCGCCGCCGTGTAGGCAAGGAAAAATCGCCGCGTCGTGGCGGAAATCCGCGCCAATTTCGGTGGCTTGCCGTTCGAGTTCTTCGCGCTCGGCGAGATTGGGCTTCATCAGCACCGTTTTCAGCACGACGCGCACGCCGGCGCCTTGCAGCCGCCGGATGCCCGCCCACGCCGCCGCGTGCGAACCCGCCAGACCCGTAATGCCGTCGTGGGTGGCCGCCGTCGCGCCGTAGAGGCTGATCTCCACCTTGCGCGGCGGAAACTCGCGGAACAGGGCCGCGATCCCATCCGTGACGAGCGTCCCGTTGGTGAAGACGGTGACCACCAAGCCCAATTCGCGGGCGTGGCGGTAAATGTCGGCGAAATCGGACCGCAGCATCGGCTCGCCGCCCGTGATCGTGAGATACAAGCAGCCTGCTTCGACCCATTCGGCCAGCGCGGCCTTCACGGCGTCGGCGCCCAACTCCCGGTCCTGGAGGCGATGCTGCTCCGCCTGGTCGCCCAGATAGCAATGGATGCAGCGCAAATTGCAGCGCCGCGTCAGTTCCAGCGTGGCGGCAATGGGCGTGCGCATCTTAAACGCGCGGGCGCGAAAAGCGTCGTTCCACTCGCGGGTGGCGCTCTGGACGTCGCAGGTCATTCCACCGCCTCCAGGAGCCGATGGGCCAGCAATTCGTCCGCGAACGCGCGGCAATCGGCCTGCGCTTCCTCGGGCGCCACGGCAAATTCCGCCGCCAATGCTTGCGCCGTCTCGTCCAGCGTCTGGCCTTGCGTAAAACTCTTCCAGATGAATTCGCCGGTTTCGTTGACGGGAAACACGCAACTTTCCCGCGCAACGTCGCCCGACACCGGCACCAGCAGGCGGTCCTCGCCGATCCGGCGCAAGACCACCTTGCCTTGCATCCGATATGTCTCGGAGGGGGTCATGCGTGTTCGATCCCAACAGCCCCCGACGAGGGCGTCGGGTCTCCATCTTTGGAGCCGGCACGCCCTCGTGCCGGAATGGCCGGGCAGCCGCCCGGACGGCGCGGCGCGCCGTCCCTACCTTCCAACCCCATTGAAGATTGAAAATTGATTATTGAATATTGAATATTGAAATTCTTCCGGCACGCGGTCGTGCCGGCTCCATCCAATCCCGGCGCGCTGGGCCAGCGCGCCCTACCTTCCAATCCCATTGGAAATCGGATATTCAATTTCATCTTCACTTCACTTCTTCACGGCCTTGACGCCGATATACACCCGCTCGGCCCATGGGCGGTTCACCCGCGTGCGCACGGTTTCCATCACGCCATCGGGATCCGGCTCGACGCCCACCGTTTGGACATCCCCCGGATCCGGAATCCACTCTTCCAGATTTTCGGAAACAAACAATTGATACGCAACGTCGGCGCGATGGATGCGGCGTTTCCAGCGCAGGATGAAGCCGGAATCGCTGCCGCCCGCAGGCAGGGCGTAGCCGAATTCCGGCAGCTCGGCCGCGACGCCGTACCCGCCGCCCATCGCGTAGTCGAAGAAGTGAACCGCCGTCGCTCCGCTGAGCGCGGCATCGGCCAACTCGGCGGGGCTGAACCGCTGCCAGCGCCACTGCGCAAAGGTCGCATCGGAATTCTGTCCCGCCGCGTTGCCGGCCATGCGCAGGGCCGGATCGCCCAGCAGGTTGTAGATCGACCGCGTATCCTTCGCGAACGCGTCGTCCGCCAGACTGCGGCGCGCCTGCTGGACCGCCAGCCCCAGCGTTCCGCAGCCGTCCCGCAGCACCGCACGATAAAACGCCTCGCCCAGTTCGGCGGCCGGATCGTTGCGCGACAGGCCCGATGGACCCCACGCCGCGACGGCGCCGCCGCCGGCCTTGCGCAACAGCAGCTCGCCGAGGCTGTTCACGCCTGGCGCCTCGAAGCGCCCCACCAAACAGCTCAGCGCCACCACCGCCGGCGGACGGCTCGCGTTGGCCATGGCCGCCACGTCCGTCGCTTTCAACAAACTCTTGGAACTCCAATTGGCGACGCCGCCGTGTCCCGTGTAGTGGATGAAGCCCGCTCCCGCCTGGAACCAGTTCGTGAGCTTCGTCCGCGCCGGGCCGATCAGCGTCGCGTTCAGATCGACGACGTCCGCCACGGGATGGGCGTCGTCCGCCAGCGCGGAGAATTGCGCGGTGGTAGCCTTGAAATCGCCGGCCGCAGCGTCGTTCGTATCCGTCGCCAGCACGATCTGGTTGGCCCACGCCTCGCCGAAGCCCGCTTCATACGCCTGGATCTTGGCGATCATGGCCGCCAGATCCGCCGCCGCCAGCGCCGGCAAGCGGCCAATGGCGACGTCCGGCTGGCCGTCGCCATCGGCGTCCGCCAGCAGGCTGTCGGAGGAGAAAAGGCCGTCGGCGGTCTGGAGCATCAGCGGAGGAACGTGGTTGATCTCGGCGCCCAGCGCGTCGAGATAGTCGTAATGGCCGTTGCCCGCCAGCACGACCAACCACGGAGCCTCGGTCCAGGTCGCGGCGGCATACGCCAGCAGCTCCGGAATCGCTTCGGGCGTGCGCAGGCCGCCGGCATACCAATCGCAGACGTCCTCGAACGTCGCCACGCCGACGCGCAGCCCCTGCCCCGCGCGATAGTCCGCCAAGGCCTGCGCGGCGTCCGCCAGCGCGCGCGAGGTCAGCACGAGATAGTCGATGCGGTTGGTTTCCTCGATGAACCACGGCGCGGCGGCCACGGCCTCCGGCGCCAGCAACGGAAGGGTGTCGGCCTCGGCCACCGCAAAACGCTCTTCCGACGAGGCGACGACGGCCCAGGCCTTGTCCGGGAGCGCGCCGGCGGCATTCGCGATCCACGTGGGCCTGCCGTCCTCGGCCAGCGCCACGGCCAGCGGATCGGCAAACGCCGCGGCCGAAACCGCGGCCGCCCCGCCGGCGCGGAAGTGCGCCGTGCCGCCCAGCGGCACCAGTTTGCGTTGGAACGAGGCCGCGACGCCATCCACCACGAAATAGCTGTGGGTGTGCCCGGGCTGCAGCAGGCCCTGCACGGCCAGCACGTTCGCGCCGTCCAGCACCGCCGCGGCCGGAATCGACAGCTCGGCCGCGACGGATTCCTGCCCGTCGAAGGTCAGCGAGCCTACCTCGGCGCCGTTGAACCGGAAGACGGCCAGATGGTCGGGCTTCTGCGCGGTATCGGACCAGCCAATCAGCCGCACCCGGAGCGCAACGTCGCCGGCGGCACCCGTCAAATCGAGCGGAAACGAGCGCACGGACGTCGTTTTTTCGTTGGTCGCGCTCAGGACGTAGTCCCAGTAGTAGAAATCTTCCGGCCGGATCGCCGCGCTGTCGAAGGGATAGCGATCCTCTTCGAAATCGGCCTCCGCCGGGAAGACGGATGCGCCGCCGGCCGCTCCGGGTTCGCGGCGCGCCATCGCGAGGCCCGCGCCCCGGGAAATCAGATAGGCGTTGTCGCGCGCGTACCAGTTGTCGGCGCCGCGCCCGTGGAACACGAGCCGCGCGCGCGCCCCGTCGTAGATCGTCGGCACGGTCGCGCCCTGCTCCGAAAGTTCCAGTTCGCCGGCGGCCGCGAGCGCTTCGACGTCTTCGAGCGCCAGGCCCATGCCGTCGGCGATGTCCTGCAATGCCACGCCATAGAGACCTTCGGCGCGCACGAGCACTTTCAGGATCGGCGACGGCCCAGCCAGTTTGGGCAACGCGAGGGCCGCCTTGGACAACTTGGCGCGCGCGAGCCGCGGCCGTGGCCGTGGCTCGCCGAACGCGATGGCATGCGTGCCTAGATCCATCGCGGCGCCGGAGAGTTCGACTTCCTCGATGCGGTACGTCCCCCTCCCGTCCGAAACGGCTTCGGGATCGCGCAGCTCATACAGCGACCCGCCTTCGTTGAACGCCGATTGCACCAGCACCTCGTTCAGTCGGGTTTCCGCGCCCGTTTCCGGGTCGACGCGATAGACGAAGAAGCCGGCCGTGTTCCACTCGGAGCTCGTCTGCCAAGCCACGACGCCCGCGCCATCGCGGCCCTCGCCCCAGACCTCGGCCACTTCGGCGCGGGTGGAACTCAGCAGCATCAGGCCCAGATCCAAATCCAGGTTCGTTTGGCCGCCGTCCAGCGTGAAATTCGTCGTCCAGGCATAGTTGCCGGTGGCCCCGTTGGTCACGTCGCTGTCCGCGGCCGGATCGCCGCCCTGCCCCGCCGGGGAAAGGGTAACCGACGTCGACACGTTCGTCAGGTCAAAGCGGATATAGTAGGTGCCCGGCAGCAGGTTCTCGAACAGGTACAGCCCCTCCGCCGAGGTCACCGTCGAGGTCACCGCGATGGCGTTCGTCGACATCAGGGAAACGGGCACGTTGGCGATGTAATTGGTTTCGCCCGCGTCCTGAATGCCATCGCGGTTGGCGTCGAACCACACCCGGTCGCCCACCGTGGCCCCGTCGGGATCCACTGGGTTCTCGGCGGTGTCGGTACGGGGATTCGTCATTTGGTCGCTGGTGACCGAGGCGGAATTGACCAGTTGCGTCGCCACGATGGGCGCGTTGACCGTCACGTCGAACGTCAAGGTGGCGGCCTCGCCGGGAAGCAAGGTCAGGCCGGAAATCAAATCCGGCGGATCGCTGCCGGGCACCGAGGCCGACACCCGGCGCTCGGTCTCGATCTGCACGTCGTCGATCCAAAGGATATCCGTCGCATCCATCCCGGCGGGACTCACGAAACGAACGGCGGTCGAGGTGGAGATCCAGGCGCCGACGTCGTAGGAAAAGTTCGCGTACGCGGCATCCGTGGCCGCCCCGTTCAAGCGGCCGATTTCCGTGAACGTGCCGGCGGTGCCGTTGGAGGACATCTGCACGGCCACGTACTCGCCGGCTTCCAGGCCGTCGCGGCGATAATCGAAACTCAAGGTGGCGCCGGACTTCCCGGAAAGATCCGCCTGCCGGGCCATCGTCTGGCTGGCGCCGGCAAAGCGCAGGGTGAAGGTGGCGCCGCGCACGGTGTCGAACAGGATCTGGACGTTGCCGGCGGTGGGACCGTCGCCTTCGCTCTCCACCCAGTTGACAGACCAATTGGTCGTGCCGTTGTTGTTGCCGTAGTTGCGGGCATTGAACTGATCGAGAATCGTGGCATTGGTCGCGATGGGCGCCGTCACGGCGATGCTGCCGGGCACGTAGGTCACGTCGGCCGGCAAGGCGTCCGTCACGGCGACCCCCGTCTGGGTCTGGGCGCTGTGGTTGGTAACCACGATGGTGTAGGACAGCGGGTCGCCGGAGCCCACGATGCCGGTGGGATCGACCGACTTGAAAATGTCCAGCGGCGCCTGGGTCGGATCCACCACCACCTCGGCTGAGTCGTTCAACGCATTCGTGTCCACTTGATCCGTCGCGGAGCGTGTGGCGGTATTGGTGATGGAGGTCCCGGCGGTGTTGGTGTCCACGAGCGCCGTGATCGCCAGCGTCTCCACCTGCGACGTCGCCAGCTCGCCGACCGTCCACGCTCCGGTGCCGTCGTCGTAGGTGCCCTGAGAAGCCACATCCGACACGTAGGTCAGCCCGGTCGGCAGCAGATCCATCACCACCACGCCCGTGGCGGTGTCCGGCCCGAAGTTCGTGACGGAAACCGTGTAGACCAGATGCTCTTTCTCGACCGGAACCGCGGGATTCGCGGATTTGCCTACGCCCACGTCCACGGCCTCCACCGCGATGACCGCCGTGTCTTGGTTGTCGCCCGGCGTCGGATCCGCCTGCTCCATCGCCGAGATCCGGGAGAGATTGGTGATCGACGTGCCGGCGGTTCCGACCTCCACGTCCGCCGTGATCGTCAGGTGGACCGTGGATCCCACCGCCAACATGCCGATGTTCCAGAGGCCGGTGACATCATCGTAGGTCCCCTGAGAGGGAACGTCCGACACATAGGTCAGGCCGTTGGTCAGCGGCTCGGAGACCTGCAGGCCGGTCGCTGTGATTGGGCCCATGTTCGTCACCGTGATCGTGTAGCTGACGCTGTCGCCCTCCGCCGGATGGGAATCGTCCACCGTCTTCGTCAGAGCCAAATCGGTATAGGCCACCGGATCCGAAACCGTGGCGGTCACGTTCGTCGAGGTTTGGTCGCTGGTCACCGAGACGGTGTTGACGATCTGGGTCACGCCGCACGGATTGTCCACGGTCACTTCGAACGTCAGCGTCAGCACCTCGCCGGGGCTCAGCGGCCGGTTGGTGGCCAGGATCGGGGGGCCGCCGCCTGAGACGGTGTTGGTCGTGAGACTCATTGCCGCCATCTCGACGTTGTCCAGATAGCCGTAGTCTCCGTTGTCCCAGTTGACGCTCAGGTTTTCGAAACGGACCGTCGTGTTGGTCGACATGAACGAAGTGATGTCGATCTCCTCGCTGCCGCTGGAGGTGCCATTGTAGGTGCCCACCTCGACAAACGGTTCCGCCCCGTTGGTCGAGACCAGCACCGAAACCGTCTGGCTTCCGTCCAGATTGACGGTCTGCCAGTCGTAGCGCAGGACCGCGCTGTCGTAGCCCGACAGATCGGCGGCGCGCCAGGCGCGCTCGTCGCCCACGTAGGCCCAGTGCAGGAACAATTGGCCGCCGCCCGTGGTGACGCCGACGTAGTCGCCGACCGGGCCGGCGGCGCCGGCCGGGTCGTTTTCCTGCCAGTCCGCATTCCAATTCACCGTGCCGTCGTTGTTGGTGTAGGCCTGGGCGTTGAATTCATCGCGCACATTCACGACCGCCCAGTTGGGGCCGGTGACCTCCAGGCTGTCCGCGACGTAGGTGGTGCCGGAAGGCGCCAGATCCGTCACCACCAGGTTGGAGTGCGTCGAGGCCCCCGAGTTGCTGACGATCATCGTGTAGACGACGTTGCTGCCGGGAACGGCATAGCCCGCCACGTCCGACGTCTTGGTCACGATCAGGGCGCTGACGTAGACGACCGCCGAATCCTGGTCGTTGGCCGCGTCCGGATCGGGCATGTCCGTGGCCGTGATGCGGCTCCAGTTGGTGATGGACGTGCCCTTGGTGCCCGCATCCACGGTCGCGGCGATCCACAGCGTCGCGGAGTCCCCCGCATCCAGACCGCCGACCGTCCAGAGGCCCGAGCCGCGGTCGTCGCTGCCTTGGCTGACGGCGTGCGAGACGTAGGGCACGCCAGTGGTCAGCGGTGCGGGTACCGCGACCCCCGTGGTGTCCGAGGGCCCGTGGTTGGTGATGACAATCGAATACAGCAACGCGGCGCCTTCGTTCGGCGTGGCGTTGTCCACGGTCTTGAGGATGGCCAGGTCCGCGCCATACACGCCCACCGCCGCCAAAGCCGTGTCGTTGGTCGGATTCAAATCGGTCTGGTCCAGCGCGGCGACGGCCGCGGTATTCGTCCACACCAGCCCGCCGGATCCGACCGCCGCGGCGGAGTAGATCTCCAACGTGGCGGTGGCCAGCGCAGCAAGAGAGCCCACCGTCCAGATTCCCGTCCCGCTCACGTAGGAGCCTTGGCTGGCGGTGTTCGAAACGTAGTTGAATCCGGCCGGAAGCAAATCCGCCAGTTCCACGCCCGTGGCTTCGACGCCGGACGACAGATTGGTCACGGTGACGGTGAACTTCACGGCCTCGGTCTCGCCGACCCAGGCGGCATCCGCCACCTTGCCCACGCCAAGGTCCACGGGAATGAACGGATCGACGACGGTATCCGTCAGCGGGATCGTCTGGAACTCGCTCGTCACGGAAGCCACGTTGGTAATGGCCATCAGGGCCAGCGGATCATCGACGACCACCTGGAAAGTCACTTCCAGCCACTGCCCGGGGTCCAGTTCCCAGCCCGTGGCCAGATCGGGCGGATCGTCTTCTGTTCCCACGGGCTGCGAAGAGGGCAGGTCATACGCCACCGTGACGCGGCCGCCCGCTCCATCCCCGCCGTCATGATCGTCGTTGTTGCTGGCGTTGCCGCCCGAACCGCCGCCGCCGAACGCCGATCCCGCCGCCCCGTCGGAGCCGTCGCCGACCCCATCGGCGCCATCGCCGCCGTACAAACTGGTTCCGGTGCCGCCGGTCCCGACCGAGGCATCGCCTCCCGCCCCCGTGCTGCCGGCCCCCCCGCCGCCTGCGCCGGAAGCCCCTGTGTTCCCCTGCGCCCCGTTGCCGCCGCGATAGACGACGTCGCCGATGGACGCGGCGGCAGATCCGGCCCCCCCGGCCCCGTTGCCGTTGTTGACCGTCATGCCCAACCCGCCCGCGCCGCCTTCCGCGTACACCACGTCCACCGCATCGAACCAGCTCGCGCCGCCCGGCAAACCATTGATGCCGCCGGCCGCGCTGCCGCCTGCGCCGCCCGCCCCCACCGTGACGGCATAGTTGGATCCCGGCACCACCACCAGATTGCTGAGCAGGGCAAACGCGCCGCCCGCGCCGCCGCCGCCGGTCGACCGTCGTCCGGTCTCGCGGCCGCCGCCGCCGCCGCCACCCCAGGCCGAAATCGTCACGCTAGTCACGCCCGCCGGCGCGGTGAACGTCGTGGAGGCATCGTAGACCACCGTGGTGGGAACCGGCGGGCTTTCCGGATAGCGGGTCGCGCGGGCGCTGCCCGGCACGTAGGTCGTGCCGTCCGGCACGACGTCGGCCAGCGACACGTTCGTGTGCGCGGTCGCGCCGTAGTTGGTGACGATCATCGTGTAGGTGATCGTGCCGCCGGGCTGCACCGATCCCGAGACGTCCGACGTCTTGTCCAGCCGCAGGGTGCCGACCGCCACCGTCGCGGAATCCTCGTCGTTGGCCGGATCGGGATCCGGCAGGCTGCTGGCAGTGATCGTGGCCGTGTTGGTCAGCACGGAGCCGGCGGTCGCCGCATCGACGGTCGCATAGATCTCCAGCGTGGCCACCGCATCGGCCGCCAGCGCCCCGACGGTCCACGTGCCCGGGCCGCTGGCATAGCTGCCCTGGCTGACCGCGTTCGAGACGTACGTCGCCCCGGTCATCAGCGGCTCCGAGACCGCGACGCCCGTCACGGCCGCCGGGCCGAAGTTGGTGATGGCAATCGAAAAGACGACCGTCTGCCCTTCGGCGGCGGCGGCCGGATCCGCCCGCTTGCCGAGGCCGAGGTCCGCGCCGAGCACCGGCAACTCCGCCAAAGCGGCGTTGTTGGTCAACACCGGATCGTCGTGGCTTGAAGCCGTGATCGTGACGGCGTTCGTCAGCGTTGTGCCGCCCGTGCCCGCCAGGGGCGTGGCGGTGATCCGCAGCGAAGCGGAGCCGCCGTTGGTCAGGGCGCCCACCGTCCAGATCCCGGTGCCGCTGACATACGAGCCCTGGCTCGCGACCGAACCGCCATAGCTGAAGCCGGACGGCAGCAGATCGGTCACTTCGATGCCCGTGGCATCGCGGGGCCCGTTGTTGGCGAGCGCGATTGTGAACTCGACCGCCACCCCCTCTTGCGAGTTCGTCGGATCCACGGTTTTGAGGACCGCCAGATCCGTCTGCTGGATCGTGAAAGTCGCGGAGTCCGAGTTGTCCGTCAGATTCGTGTCGGGGCGGTTCATCCGGGAAACGGCCGCCGAATTGGTGATGGTGAGCCCGCCGTATCCGCTGTTGACCTTGCCGGTGATGGTCAGCGTGCCCGCCGCGCCCACGGCCAGCTCGTCGATGTCCCAAATGCCGGTCGCCTCGCTGTAGGTGCCCGTCGTGGCCCCATAGCTGACGAACGCCACCGCCGCCGGCAGCACGTCCGTCACCTGCGCCGGCGACACGTCCTCCAGGCCGGCGTTGGTGATGCTCAGCGTGTAGACCACCGTGTCGCCCTTTTTCACGTCGGTCGGCAGCACGCTCTTGGTCAGGCGCAGGTCGCCCGGGGACAAGTGCATGCCCGCATCGATCGTCAGATTGGTCTCGCTGCTGGACATCGCGATCAGGTCGGTCCGCCCCGTGGCCAAATCCGCATCGCTGTCGGTCGCCGTGTTCGTCCCCGCGTTCCGCGGACTGATCTGATAGCCGGACGGCAGGGTGAACTGCACGAAGAACGTGCCCGGTCCGATGCCTTGGGCCAGCCAGATCCCGTCGTCGTCGGTGCGGGTGACCGTCGCCAGATTCGTGTTCGCTTCGTACACCTGCACCAGCACGTTCGAAAGGCCCGGCTCTTCCGCGTCCTGGATGCCGTCGCCGTCCCAGTCGTCCCAAACGAGATTGCCCAGCGTCACGTCCAGCGCCTCTTCGAAAAACATCATGCCGCCGCTGATCAGGTCGAGCCCGCCGTACTCGCTGCCGGTCGAGGTGTTGGTCGGAAAGACGGCGCCGCTGGCCACGTTCGTCCAATCCGCGCCGTTGGTGCTCACGTCGTTTCCCGCCAGGGAATAGCCGTAGATATAGTCGTTGGTCTGCAGGCCCAGGTCCTGCCACGTCACGTACACGCCCGACAGCGGCTGCGGCGTGATGACCGCGGAGGGATGCAGAACGTCGCCGCCTTCGGTGTAGCCCCGCATCACCGTCGTGTCGATCGAAATCCCCGAATCTCCCCATTGCGTGTCCAGCACGCTGACCGGATCCATGAACGCCGTCGGCCGGTTGCTGGCGTCCACCGCCGTGATCGCCGCGATCTTGAACCGGTCGTTGCCGCCGCGGTCCATCACCAGGAACCCGCGCTGGTGGATGTTGTTGAACACCGGAAATCCGTCCGGGAAAATGTAGTCGATGCGCTCGATGTTGTTGTTGTTGCCGTTGCCGTCGCCCGCGTTCGCGAAGACGTTGTCCGCGCCGCGGTTTACGATCGACCCCCTCAGGGATTCCATCATCGTTTCCGCGAAATCCGGCCGCAGCGCAACGTTCGTCCCCGTCACCGAATAGTCTTCGTAGAGCACGATGTGGAGGCGGCCCGTCGCATTCACGTTGTTCACGCGCTCAAGATTGATGATATCCGCCAACAGCACGAAGTTGAAGCTCTCCCCCCCGATCTCGAAGCCGGACAGGCGCAGATTGTTCTGGCTGCCCTCGTCGAACGTCACGTTGTAGGTCGTTCCCGCCGGAAAATCCGCGCTGCCGCCGCCCGTCGCCGAGTAGTCGTCGTTCGTCTGCTCCGAATCGTCGTACGCCGCCAGCAATCCCGTAATCGCCTCCACCCCATAGGCCGCCGAACCGCCCCCCCACGCCCACAACAGGCCGAAGAGAACCACGCTGCATTTCCCGAACTGGAACGTCCGTCTCCTCATCCGACAGCCCCTGCTTCCGGCGGTCGGACGACCCCCGGCGTGCCGTTCGTGAAGTCGCCGATGTACGCCCACACGTCCGTCAGCGCGTTGGTCCCGTCGTTGTGGTCGGTCGCCCCCAGATACGCCGCGCGGGGCGCATAGGTCGAAGGCGACTCCACGTTGGAGTCCACCACGAGGTTGTAGGCGGCGATCATCTCGATCCGCAACTGCGCATGGGCCGAGGGCAACACCCCCCATCCCACAAGCCAAGCCAGCAGCGGAAAACGCTTTATGTTGTCTAATATGGTTCGAACAAGATCCATAAAACGCTTATAGGACTCGTCTTTCCCGATGGTGGAAATGTTAAGGTTTATTCGAACAACTGACAAAGCTTATGCTGTTAATTTACGGTTAGGATATCGTTAGATTATGATTATCGCTTTGCCCCCACCCCTTGACGCCATGTCCGTTGACGAACTCCGAAACGAACAAGAAAAACCCGGCTGCACACTGGCCGTCGAAATGCCCGGCGGCGCGCTCCCTCCGGCTCCGGCTGAATTCACGCGCCTGGTATTCCCCAACGTTGCGGCCCCAAATCCCCCGCCGTTCGGCCCCTATCCATCCGGGCAAAAAAATGGAGCGAGCGATGGGATTTGAACCCACGACAGCCACCTTGGCAAGGTGGCGCTCTACCACTGAGCTACGCTCGCCCCTGTACAGGACGCGGGGAATCTATCACGTGCCCTCCCCCGCGCAATCCTTTTTTTGCGGTCCGCGCTAAAAAATCGGGATGTTCCGGCTCATCATGTCCGCCACGATCTGCTCCATGCTGTAGAGTCCGGGGCCCTTGTCCGCCAGCCACAGGGCCGCGAAAATCGCGCCCTGCCCGAACGCCGCGCGGTTGATGCTCTCGTGCGCCAGCCGGATCGTCTGGTTCGGCAGCCCGAAGACCACCTCGTGCCGCCCCACGATGCCCCCTACCCGGATCGAGTTCACGTGCTTCGCCTTCTCCAGCCCCAGCACCTGCGCGATCTTCAGCGCCGTGCCCGACGTCTCCCGCTTCTCCCGGAAGTGCTCCTCGACGATCTCGATGTCCGCGTGCGGCGCGATCTTCTGCAGCACCTGCGACGCCACCAGCAGGAAGTTGATCCCCAGCGTGATGTTAGGCGACACCAGCACCGCCGTCTTCGCCGACATCTCCTTCAGCGCCGCCAAATCTTCGGCCTCGTATTTGGAGATCGCCGTAATGATCCTCGCCCCCGCCTCCGCCGCCGGCGCATAGCCGCGATATCCCTGCGGACTGGAAAAATCCACCAGGTCGTCCACCGGATTCTTCTCGAAAAACCGCGGCCCCAGCGACGACACGGCATGGATCGCCCCCGTCTTCGTCTCGTGCCCCAAGAGGCGGCTGGCGTATTTCTCCGAGTATTTGCGCGTCCGCTTCACCACCCACTTCAGGTCGAACCGCTCGTCCTTGATGAACTCGGCGGCCACCAGTTTGCCGGTTTTCCCGAACCCAAACAGCCCCACGCGGATTTTCTTCATGCCGTCACCTCTCCGTGACCAAGCCTCCGGCTCCGCCACCTTTGTCTTTCGGATTTCCAGTTTTGCCGGGAAGCGCGCGGCTGGCAAGCCGTTTTCCCGTTTATTTCGCCGTATATATTCGTCAGAGGCTTTCGCCGTCCGGCCGGTGGGCGCGGAAATTCCGCTCCGCTTCGGCCTGCGAGCCGTTCGCGTAGCAGTAGACGCACGCGTGCGGGCAGGTCCGGTAGCGGCCGACGTCTTTGCTGGCGATGCACCCGCAGGCCGGGCGCTGCCCTTTGTCCTTCCGCGCCGCGCGCGAGCCCAGGAATTCCATCAGCGCTTCGTCCTCCGGCCACCGCCGCGCCAGCAGGTCCCCGTCCACGCAGCGGTTGTGGGCGATGCCGAACGCCGACAAATCGACATCCTCCGCGCAGGTCGCCAGCGCGAGCCCGTGGGCCCGGTTGATCTCCGCCAGCCCGCGCGCGAATTCCTCCATCTCCGCGCGCGCGAACTCGCGCGCCGCGACGCCCCCGCGCGCCAGGTTGCGCTTCACCGACGGATATCCCTCGACGTCCGCGAAACTGAAGACCAGCTTCCGCGTGTGCGGCGCCAGCGCGTCCGCCAGCTTCGCCGCCTTCTCCAGCAGTTCCGGCACGCCCGCGCGGTCCGTCAAGAGCAACGGATCCATCCGCCAAACGACGCGCTCCGGCCCCAGGCGTTCCGACAGCCGCCGGAACAGCGCGATCCGCTCCGCCAGCGGCGGCAGGCGCGGCTCGAATCCCTCCGCCTCGTAGTCGTTCAGCGTGTATTGGAAATAATAGCGGAATCCGCGCCGGTCCAGTTCGTCCAGGTGTGGCAGGATTCCCGCCGGATGCTTCGACCAGAACACGATGGCCCGCGTTTTCGCGGTGGAAATCGCCTGCACCTGCGCCGGATTGAACGGATTCGTCCACTGGAAAACTCCCGCGCGGATCCGGTTCATGAACCACTCCGCGTAGAACGCCGGCACGTCCGTCGCCCGGCTCGCGGACAGAATCACGGGCTCGACGACGGCCGCCGCCACGCCTATTCCTCCGCGCGCGGGCCGGGGTCCAGCCGCGCGCCGTCGACGGGCGGGCCCATGCGGAAGGTTTTGGAGATGACGTCCGGATCCGCGGATTGGTTGAGGAACACGTCCCCGCCCCATTCTTTTACGCGGACGTGGGCGCCTGCGCGGGACAGCTGTTCCAGCGCGGCGCGGACGTAGTCCGACGTCGGCGAATGGAACCGGCCTTCCGGATCGATGATCCACAGCGACTCTTCCAGCGAGCGTTTCGGCGGCGCATGGACCTTGTAGAACGCCGCGCCGCCGGCGATGCCGATCGCCGCGCCCGCCAGCGCGGCCCACCCCGCGATTTTCCACGTCCGCTTCATGGTTTTACGTAGTACGTAAAACTTTTTCCGGATTTTTACGTAGTACGTAAAAAAAGTTTACGTAGTACGTAAAATCCACGGGCCGGGCCTCACTTGACGAAGTAGATGAGCTTTTGGGGCTTTCCGCCGCGCTCGACGTCGATCACGATGGTGCCGAG
>JBFXHR010000018.1:0-56959 GCA_050176815.1 Kiritimatiellia bacterium | reverse complement strand
GGGATCACGTTGATTTTCCGGCAGGAACGCGCCCGGCACTTCGTGGAGCGCGTGGTGGACTGGTGGACGCTGACGTTCTTCATGATGCTCTTCGCGGTCGCCGGCACGCTCGAGCACGTCGGGCTCACCGCGCGCATGGCGGAGGTCTTCACGGCGCGGTTCGGGCACGATACCGCGGGGCTGATCCCGGTCGTCCTCGCGACCACGGCGGTGGGGTCGGCGTTCGTGGACAACGTGGTGTTCGTGGCGGCCTTTTCGCCGGTGATCCGCAGCCTGTCGGAGACCGTGTTCGCGATGCCGCTGTGGTGGGCGCTGCTGTTTGGCGCCTGCTTCGGGGGGAACGTCACGATGATCGGCAGCACGGCGAACATCGTCGCGCTGGGCCTGCTGGAGCGGCACAGCCACCAGCGCATCGGCTTTTGGCAATGGTTCAAGGTCGGCACCGCCAGCGCGCTGGTCGCGTGCCTCGTGGCCTGGGGCTTGCTGGCCGCGCTGAGCCCGGCCATGGCGCGCTATTCCGCCGCGCGGGCGCCGGCCGCCGAAGCGCCCGGCCGCTGATCCGGCCGGCGCGCGGGGCGGGTTTTACGTAGTACGTAAAACTTTTTCCGCGATTTTACGTAGAACGTAAAAAAAGTTTACGTAGTACGTAAAACTTCAGGGGGCGGCCTTGCGGAGGGCCTTCGCGAGAAGGACCAGGAGGGCGGCGGCGGCGAGGACGAGGCAGGCGCCGAAGACGGCGGGGCGGGCGAGGACGTCGCCGAGGCGGAAGGGCGTTGCCGGGACGGGGATTTCCGGGGGCGGGGCGAGTCGCCAGGGCTCGGGGGCGAGGCCTTGTTCGAGGGCGGCGCGGATGGGATAGAGGTCGTAGTCGGGGGGCGCGAGCTGGTCGCTGCCGCAGGCGAGGCGGTAGGCGGCGGCGGGCTGGGCGAGCCACAGGAGGCGGTAGGCGGGGCCGTAGGTGCGGACGCCGGCGATTTCAATGGGGGGGCTGTCGGCGTTCTGGACGACGACGCGGAGCTGCTCGACGCGCTGCTCGGGGAAGCGGACGGAGACGGCGTTGGTGGAGAGGCCGGGGAGGTCGATGCGGGTGACGATGCCGTCGGCGACGGAGCGCCAGCTTTTGCGGCCTCTGAAAAGGGCGGGGACCTGGATGGTGACGAGGCGGTTGAAGTTGCGTTCGGGGGTTTCGAGGTCGATGCGGGAGAGGGGGGCGCGGCGGACGTCGAGGACGACGTCGGTGATGCGGGAGCGGCGGTCTTCGAGGAGGGTCATGCCGGCGTGGGGCCATTCCTGCAGGACGGGTTCGTCGTTGGCCACGGTGGCGGTTTCCTGCCAGAAGGAAACGCCGGCGATGCGGAAGGGGGTCTGGATGATTTCCAGGGCGCGGCTTTGGTCCTGTCCGTCGGCCTGGACGAGGCGGGCGAGGGGCTGGGCGCGTTCCTCGGTGGCGTTGGAGATTTCGACGGCGAAATGGCGGCAGTAGTTGGTGGGGAGGGCGACGAGGGTGCGGCGGAAGTCGAGATAGCGGGAGTAGTCGAAGATTTCCGCGTCGGCGAGGGGTTGCCAGAACTGGCCGTCTTCGCTGCCGGAGACGCGGACGGTGCGGATGAAGTCGCGGAGCGGGGTGCGGATTTCGAGGGCGGTGGGGGAGGGGGCGGCGGGGTCGAGGTCGAACCGCGCTTCGATGCGGTTTTCGGAGAGTTCGCGGATGCCGGCGGTGCTGGCGGCGACGGAATAGCGGGCGATGCGCTCTTTCGTGGTGAAGAGGGGCTCGACGGCGCGGGGGATTTCGCGGTTTTCGGCGTCGAACAGGCGGAGGTCGGGAAAGCCGGGGCGGGTGGCGGCCATGACGGCGGCGTCGAGGCGGACTTCGACGAGGCGGGGGGCATCGATGGGCGCGCCGGAGACGTCGCGGAGGGAGGCGAGGTCGGCGGGGACGGCGGCGAAGAGCGGCAGGGGGAGGAGGGCGAGGAGCGGGCAGAGAATTTTTTTCACGGATGTATTCCTAAAGCGAGGGACGCGGGGCCAATTTAACGCAAAGGGCGCCAGGTCCGCAAGGGGCCGCGCGCGGGAAACGGCGAAAAGGCGCGGAGGCATGGGGCTAGCCGGGGGGGGGCTGGAAGCGGGCGCGATGGCGGAGGTAGAGGAGGGCGGCGAGAAAGAGGACGACGCCGAGGACGATGAAGGCGACGATGCGGTAGATGGATTCGAGGCCTTCGAGGTCGGCGAAGAAGATTTTGCCGACGACGACGGCGAAGAGGGCGAGCCCGGCGTAGCGGAGGCCGCGGACGTCGCGGCGGAGTCCGGCGAGGAGGAGGGCGAGGGCGTAGAGGGCCCAGAGCAGGGTGAGGCCGCCGGCGCGCATGCCGGGGAGGAACCGGTGGAGGGCGGTGCCGAGCTCGAAGGTGAGAAAGACGAATAGCAGGGCCAGGGCGCCGATGCCCGATCCGACGCCGAGGGGCTGGGAGTCCCGGTCGCCGCGCAGGCGGGCGAAGAGCAGCGAGAGCAGGCCGATGCACAGGGCGAAGTCGATGGCGCGGATGCCGGCGAGGAGGGGGGCCCAGGGGCGAGAATATACCAGGCGGCCGAGGTCGGCGCGCCATTCGGAGGCGTCGATGCAGAGGAGCTTGGCGACGAAGAGGGCGGCGACGGCGGCGAGGAGGAGGCGGAGGGCGGCGGAACCCGTGCGGCGGAGTTGGATGGCGAGAAAGGCGCCGAGCGCGAGCCAAACGACGGACAGGGAGGGATAGGCGAAGGCCGGCCAGAAGAAATCGAACGCGCGGTAGAGCTCGACGTGGAGGCCGAGGAAGAGAAGGGCGACGGCGAGCGTGGCGACGACGACGCGGGCCGAGGAGCCGCCGGGGTCGGCGGACACGTCGTTGGCGCGGCCGACCTGCAGGCCGGCGGCGGCGGGGGGCGTCTTGAGGAGGAACCACGCGCCGCCCAGGGAAGCGATGGGACCGCCGATGGCCAAGAGGTGGTTGCCGAGGATGGGAAGGTAGTCGAGCCAGGCAAGGTCGTCGGGAAGGGGCTGGCCGTATTGGCGTTCGAGGTCGTAGAAAAGCAGGCGGCCGAGGGCGAGGGCGTAGGCGCCAAGGGAAAGGCCCCGCAGGAAACGGCTGTCGAGCTTGCCGGCGAGCCAGAGCATGGCGAGGCCTTGGAGCGACCAGGAGAGGGCGATCCATTCCTTCGAGAAGGCCAGAGGCGGGACCATGGCGACGAAGAAGGCGGCGAGGGCGAAGAAGACCATCAGGAGCCCGCGGTCGCGGCGGCGGGCGGAGAGGAAGCGGTAGACGAGGGCGACGTAGAACGCGGCGAGGGCCAGGGCGAGGACGGCGACGGCGCGGGACGAGTAGGCGGTGGAAACGACGCCGTGGCCGAGAGCGAAGAAAATCGCGCCATTGGCCAGGGTGCCGAGGATTTCAAGGAGCGTGGCCTTGACGCCGCGGACGAGGTTGTAGAGGAACATGGCGGCGACGAAGAGGACGAAGAACGCGGAAAGGAAGGGCATGACGACGGGGAAATCGGCGGCCACGTAGTCCTGGGAAATGGCCATGGCGGCGAGGCCGTAGGTGAGGAGCATGGCGAGATGGTTGAGCAGGGGCCACTGGCGGCGGCGGGAAATGCCGAGGACGCCGAGGCCGAGCAGCAGGAGATAGCCGAAGAGGCCGGCGAAATTTTTCTCGCCGACGTCGAGGAGGATGGGCGTGGAGTAGCCGCCGAGGATGCCGAGAACGGCGACGAGGAGGGAGTTGAACCGAACCGCGAACAGGCCCGCGCAGAGGGTGATGAGCGCCATGAAGCCGAAGGCGGGAAGGGCGCCGACGAGATGGTAGAAGGCGTAGGCGGCGAAGGCGCTGAAATAGAGGACCGCGAATCCGCCGCCGAGAAGCCCTTGGCCCAGCAGGTGGTAGGCCTTGCCGAGGAGGCGCGCGCCGACGGCGAGCATGGCGATGCCGGTGACGGTGCTGAGCACGACGCGGGCATGCGGGCCGAGGAATCCGTGGTCGATGGAGTATTTCAGGAAGAATCCGACGCCGATGACGAAGACGACGACCGCCAGGCGCAGGAGCCAGGTGGTGGCGACGGCGAATTCCCACGAGACGCCCTGGGGCCGGAATTCCTCGTTGATGGCGATCCAGTTCCAGATGCGGCGGAGGGCGCGCAGCGTCTTTTCCTGCAGCGCCGACGGGGCTTCGGCGGATTCCGGGGCTTCGGGTTCGCGCGCGGGCCCTTCTTCTTTTTCTGTGCGGTCGAAGACCGGGAGGGGGTGGAAGGCCGGGGGCGGGGCGGGAGGCGGGAGGATGGGCGCGGGGGCCGGCGACTGGACGGCAGTGGCCGGAGCGGGAGGGGGGACGGGGGCGGGGGCGGATTTCTTTTCGCCGGCGGCGAGGCGGTCCATGCGGGACAGAAGGCTGTCGAGGAGGGAGCCTTGCCGGTCCTGGCGGTTCTGGATGTTGTGGAGAAGGACGAGGGTCCAGATGGGGAAGACGAGCAAGACGAAGATCGCGAGAAGGACGAGAGGTGCTTCCATGGGTTTCTCCAAGACGGGGCGCAGGTTCGATGCGTGCGCTCCATCGGGGGCAAGGATAGGGGAGCGGGTTCGCCACAAACAAGGATAAAGGCGCCGGGGGGATGGACGGAGCGGGTGGATTGTGAGAACATGTCCCAATGAATAGCATGCACGGCAAACGGGGCGTTTGGGCGGGATGGGCGTTGTGGGCGGGAGGGGTTTTGGCGGCGTTCGGCGGAGAAGTGGACGTGCGGGTGGAGAATCCGCCGGGAACCGGCGCGGTAGTGGCGCTGCTGTTCGACGCGGCGGACGCGTTCGCGGATTTGCGCGATCCGCGGATGGCGCGGATCCTGCCGGCAGGAGGAAGCGGGCGGGTGCGCTTCGATGGTCTGGAGCCGGGGCGCTACGCGGTGTTGGCGTTCCACGACGCCAACGGCAACGGGGCGCTGGACCGGAATTTCATGGGGATTCCGCGCGAACCGCTTGGATTTTCGCGGCGCTACTGGGCGAAAGGCGAGCCGGCGTTTTCGGAGGCCTCGGTGGAGGTGGCCGAGGGGGAACGCGTGCCGGTAGAGGTGGAGCTGAAAAAGATTTTCGGGCGCAGGGGCTTGATCGGGGTGGGCGTCGGCGCGGTGGCGCAGTCGAGCCCGTACCGGGGCGCCGATTCGATGCGGGTGCAGCCGATTCCCGCGATCACCTACGTCGGCGAGCGGGTGCAAATCCTCGGGACGCTGGCGCAGGCGGGGGTGGTCGTTGGGCCAAAGGTGCGGCTGGCGGCGACGGCGCGCTACCGGATGGGGGCCTACGACGAAGAGGACAGCGATTTTCTGGAGGGGATGGGCGACCGCAAGGATTCGCTGTTTTGCGGGCTGGCGCTGCAGGGGTCGCTGCCGGCGGGGGTGCGGATTTCGGCGGGCTACGAGCACGACGCGCTGGATCGGGTGGGCGGGGGCTTTGGCCGACTGGCGGTGCGGCGCGGATTTCCGTTCGGGAAAGTTACGGTGGCGCCGAACGTCGGGCTGAATGGACTGTCGTCGGAGTTGTCGCGGCACGAATACGGCGTGGAGGCGGCGGAAGCGCGCGACGGGCGGGAAGCATACCGGCCGGGGACGGCGCTGAACGTGGAGCCGGGGCTGGGGATTTCGGCGGAAGCCTTCGGCGCGTGGCGGTTCATCCTGAACGGCAGCGTGGAATTCCTGGCGAAGGAACTGCGCGACAGTCCGCTGGTGGACGAGTCGGCGGTGGTGCATGCCTTCGGGGCGGTGAACGTTACGTTCTGACGGCCTTCTTCTTGGACGATCCTCATTGCGCTTGCGCAAGCGGTTGGTTTCAGGCACGTTTTCTCCATGGGCTTGCGTTTTCAGGGCGTCGGAGCCGCAACATCCGTTTGTTGGGCGTCGGCGTGCGCCATCCTGATGGGCGCGTCTTCCTTTGCGCAAACGGAGGGGTTTGAAGGTCCCGTCTTTCCCCCGGCCGGGTGGACGAACGCCGGGACAGCGATCTGGTCTCGCCATGCCGTCTCCGCCTATGGGGTCGGCACGAATTCCGTCCTGGCCAATTTTTACTCCGTCAGTTCGGGAACCGGCCTGTTGGAGACGGCCACCTTCGAAGCGCCGGCGGCCGGTGCCACTCTTGGATTCGACTACGCCTACGCGGCTTATGCCGCCAGCTACGTCGATCGGCTCGCGATCCAGATCTCCACCAACGCGGGCGCGACCTATGCGCCGTTGCTGGCCATGGAAGGCGGCGCCACCGGCGCCCTGAACACGGCGGGCACGCAAAGCAGCTCTTTCGTGCCGACGGCGGCGCAGTGGCGGACGAAGAACGTCGCCCTGCCGGCCAACGCCGACCGCCTGCGGTTCGACGCCATCACCGCCTACGGCAACAATCTGTTTCTCGACAACGTGCAGATTTACGACGGGACGGCCGCCGCCGACGTGACGTTGGCCTTGGCGGCATCGCCCAATCCAGCCCGGACCGGCAGCAATCTGACCTATTTGGTCGTCGTGTCCAATGCGGGCCCGGTCGCGGCCGAGGGCGTGGTCCTGACCAACCGGTGGCCTTCCGGTGCGATTTTGGTTTCCGCGGAGGCCAGCCGGGGAACTTGGACCACGAACGGCGAAACGATCGTGGCCGATCTCGGTTCCTTGGCCGTCGGAGCGACGGCGGTCGCGACGGTTGTGGTCCAACCGGCGGCCGCCGGGATCGTCACGAACGTGGCCGGAGTGGCGGCGACGACCTGGGATCCCCAGACGGGGAACAACCGGGCGACCGCGGCGACGCCGGTGGATCCCGCCGATCTGGCGCTGACCTTGACCGACAGCCCCGACCCGGTCGCGGTGGGAAGCAATCTGACGTACCTCGTCGCGGTGTCCAATGCGGGGCCGGGCACGGCGGAAAACGTGGCGGTGTCCAACGGCTGGCCGGCCGGATTGCTTTTCGTTTCGGCGGAAGCCAGCCAGGGCACGTGGGCCACGAACGCCGGAATCGTCTCGGCCGATTTCGGGGCGCTCGCCGCCGGCGCGACGGCGACGTTGACGCTGGTCGGCCAAGCGCAGTCCGAAGGGAGCCTTCAGAGCTGGGCGGAAGTCGCCACGACCGGTTTCGATCCCCAATCGGGCAACAACCGCCGAACGGCAACGACCCAGGTCGGCCTTCCCGGCGGCGATTTGGTTTTGTCGACGAACGAGTTCTTCGGGGCGGAGAACGGCGGCGGGGTCAGGGTAACCGTGGTCCGCACGAACGGACTGGTGGGCGAGGTGTCTTGCGATTATGAAACGCTAAATGGCACAGCGGAAGCGGGCATCGACTACGTGGAAAGCCACGGCACGCTGGCCTTTTCCAGCGGCGTGAACCGGATTACCTGGTCCATCCCCTTGCTGGACGACGATCAGATCGAGGACGCCGAATTCTTCACGGTCCGGCTATGCAATCCCCAGGGCGGGGCGTTTCTGGTGGCGCCGAGCAACGCCGCGATCCGGATCCACGACGAAGACGGGGTGGCCGCGCTGCCGTTCGCGGAAGGATTCGAAACCGGGACGTTTTCCAATTTCTGGGGGTTCTATTCGACGGCGGTCCTTGGGCCCCAGATCAGCACCAACGACGAGCCCCGCGGCGGCCTTCGCCACGTCAACATGAATGGGGATTCCGAAAGCTATTCGCTCAACGAGCTGGTGCTGAGCGTGGATTTGGCGGGCAAGGAAGGCGTGCATTTGCGGTTTTGGCACAAGCGGTTGCCGTATGAATGGGACGAGGGCATGGCCGATGCGTTCACGGGCCATTCGTACGCGGACGGCGTGGCGATCGGCGTGGACGGCACCAACTGGTTCAAGGTCCACGGCCTGACGGAAGCCGAGACCGGCACCAACGAATACCGCCAGTTCGACGTGGCGCTGGATCCGATCCTGGCCGCGCGCGGCCTTTCCTTCACGGAGCGCGTGCGCATCAAGTTTCAGGCCTGTGGCTATTATTATCCGCCGTATTACGGCCGGTTCTTCGACGACGTCGAGCTCTACACCAGCGCAGGCGAGCTGCGTTTCGCCGCGGAAACGTGGACCGCGGACGAATCCGCCGCCGCGGTGACCGTGGCCGTCGAACGCGTCCAGGGCGATTCGGGCGAAGTGTCCGTGGACTATGCGACCACGGCCGGCACGGCGTCGGTCGGAGAGGATTATGAATCCGCGACCGGCACGCTGACGTTTTCCAATGGCGTGCGGTGCCAGACCTTCGTCGTGCCGATCGTGCCGGACGGAGACGACGAGCCGCTGGAAACCTTTATCGTGCAATTGGCCAATCCGCAGGGCGGGGCGACGTTGGTCGCGCCCACGCAAGCCGTGGCCACGATCGTCGACGACGACGGCCCCGGCGAACTGGCCTTTGCCGCGCCGCAGTACGCGGAACAGGAAGACAACGGATTTGCGGCCATCGCGGTGAACCGCCTCTTTGGGCGCGACGGCGAAGTGTCCGTGCGCTGGCGCACGCAGGCTGGCACGGCGACGCCGGGCGCGGATTACGCGGAGTCCACCGGGACGGTGACGTTCGCGGACGGCTCGGCCCAGGAAATCTTCGAGGTCCAGTTGCTCGACGACGGCTTTCAGGAAGGACCGGAAACGGTCCAGGTGTTCCTGGAAGAACCGGAAGGCGGCACGGCGCTGGGCCTGCCGACGAGCGCTTGGCTGACGATCCAGGACGACGAAGCGCCGCGCGCGCCGTTTCCGTTTTACGAGGGTTTCGAATCCGGCGTTTGGTCGAACTACTGGACGGTGCGCACAAATGGACCGGGCCGGATTCGTTTGCTGAATCCGACCAACGGCTTCGAAGGCAACCGCAGCCTGGCGATGGATTCCGCCGGTGGCGCGGCGCTGAACGAAGCGACCCTGACCGTGGATCTGTCCGGCCAGACCAGCGCGATCTTCCGCTGCTGGACGCGCGATTTCGCGGATGCGGCCCACCCGATGCCCGAGACGTTCCTCGATGCCACCAACGCCGACGGCATCGCTGTCAGCGCCGACGGGCTGACGTGGCATCGGCTCGTGGATCTGGCCGCGCTCGGCAACCGGCCCGTCTTCACGAATCTCGTCGTGGATCTGGCGGCCTTCGCCGCCGAAAAAGCCCTGCCGCTGACGTCGACGTTCCAAATCCGCTTCCAGCAGTACGGCGACGGCGCGTTTCCCGCGGCCGGGCGCTCGTTCGACCACGTCAGCGTGGCCCCCGCGCCTCCCGCCACTTCCACCGTGATCCGCGCGCAGGGTTTCGAGGGCGGAACCGGCGACGACTGGGCGTTCGCGCTCGCGCCGGCGACCGGCCAGATCGCCGTGCGGAACGAGCGGAAGGCCGGCGGCGCGCGCTCGTTGCGCCTGACGGGTTCCAATCTCCAGAACGCGGATCCCTGCGTGGAGTTCGAAAACGTGTTGATCGGGTCCATCAACCACGTCTGCCTGTCGGTTGCCTTCAGCGCGTCGGGAGTGGACACGTCGGACGATCTGTACTTGGATCTCTCCTACGACAACGGCGCGACCTGGAACGGCGCGGGGTCCGTAAAACTGGTGGATGGCTACAGCAATGCCGAGATTCCGTTTGGCGGAACCCATGCCAGCAATCCGACGACGGTGACGAACAATCCGTGGACGGTGGAAATCCCCGCGGGCCGGACGCAGCTCAAGGTGCGGGTGCGGTTCGACGAGCGTTCGGGCTACAACAACAGCAGCGACCTCTACTTCGTGGACGACGTGGAGCTGTACTACCTGCCGACGAACCAGCCGCCGGCGCTGGATCCGGTCGGCGACTGGACGGCGCTGGTCAGCAACCGCCTGGAATTCGCGGTGGTGGCGCGGGACATCGACAGCAACGTGGTTGCGCTGGTGGCCAGCAACCTGCCGGCGGGGGCGACGTTCGAGCCGCGGTCGGGGACGGCGCCGATCACGAACGTTTTCGGATTCACGCCGGACGAGACCCAGGCCGACGCCGTCTATCCCGTGGTTTTCCACGCGTCGGACATGGACGGCTACAATGCCCAGACCGCGACGATCCGCGTGCTGGACCGGGTCGTGACCTTTTCCGCGAACCGCCTGTTCGTGGACGAGGAATCGGGCGTCGCGACGCTGGGGGTTTCGCTGTCCCGCGCGGCGGACGCCGCGGTGCCGCTGGCGCTCGGCGGCCTCGCCGTCCTGGACGAGGACTACGTCCTGTCGAGCACCTCGCTGGCGTTCGCGGTGGACGGGCCCCGCGAGCAAACCATCGAGATCGCGCCCATCGACGACGCGCTTTCGGAGGGGCCGGAGAACGTCCGGATTTCCGTGGCGAGCCATTCGGAAGCCACGGCGGGCGACGACGGCTGCGAGGTGTTCATCCGCGACGACGACAGCCTGACCCTGGCCACGGCCAACCTGACCAGCGGCGGCAGCGCCATCTACATGGACGCCGGCGCGCGCATTCTCCAGGCGCTGGTGGCGGACGTCGTCGCCATCCAGGAATTCAACGTGACGAACGCCGCCGGGCACCGGGCGTTCGTCGATCTGAATTTCGGAACGAATTTCTTCTACTGCGTGGAACCGACGGGCAACCTGCCCAACGGCGTCGTCAGCCGCTGGCCCATCCTCGCGTGGGGCGAGTGGGAAGACCCGCAGGTCGGCGACCGCGATTTCGTGTGGGCGACGGTGGACGTGCCCGGCGGGCGCCCCTTGCACGTCGTCAGCGTGCACCTGCACGCCTCCGGCGGGGCCGCCTCGCGGGAAATCGAGGCTCGCCTGCTGACCAACTACGTCGCCCAGGCCGGATACCATCCCGCGGACCTGGTGGCGCTGTGCGGCGATCTGAACACGCAGAACCGCTCCGAGGCCGCCTTCCAGATCCTGCGGACCCTCCTGTCGGACGACCGCAAGCCGACCGACCAGAACGGCGATACCGACACGAACCAGCCGCGGGACAAGCCCTACGACGTGGTGTTGCCCGTGCCCTATCTCGACGCGCGCCATCTGCCGGTGCATTTCGGCGGGCTGACGTTTGCGGAGGGGCTCGCCTTCGACACGCGCCTGTGGACCGAGGCGGCCATTCCCTATCCGGCGCGCGTCTCCGATTCCGGCACCCTGAGCATGCAGCACATGGGCGTCGAGAAAGTCTTCGCGCTGGATCGGTTCGTGACGCTCCTGGCCCGGTCCGGCGGCAATGGCGCCGCATCGCCGGAACAGTCCGAAGTGGGCGTGGGCTCGAACCAGGCCGTCGCATTGGCCGCCGCGCCCTACTTCCACGTCGGCGGGGTTGCGATCAACGGCGCCGGGGTCTGGGCGCCGACCGGGCGGCTGGCCGAGGCGGTCTGGACGTGGAGCAACGCGCAGGCCAACGCCTGGCTGGACGCCACGTTCGCCGAGAACCTCACGCCCGCGCACGGCGTGCCGGAATGGTGGCTGGCCGCGCACGGCGTCACGAATGGGTTCGCCGAGGCCGAGGGCGACGATCTGGACGAAGACGGATTCTTCACGTGGCAGGAATACGTCATGGACTCCCATCCGCGGGACGGCGAATCCTTCCTCCGCGTGGATTCCATGGAATTCGCGCGGGACGGGGAAGGCGCCGCGGTAGGCTACGTGATGGGCTGGCCGGCGTCGACCGGCCGGGTCTACGACGTCGAATACCTGGCCGATCTGGCCGGCGGCGTCTGGCTGCCGATGGATGGCCGGACCAACCTGGCGCCGGACGCGGGCCACGTGGCCGTCACCAACGTCTTCCACGACGGCCGGCTGCGGATGCTGCGCCTGCAGGTCCGGCGGCCCTGACCGCCGCGCCGGGAGAATTTTACGTAGCACGTAAACCTTTTTCGCGGATTTTACGTAGGACGTAAAAATATTATACGTAGCACGTAAAACCCGCAAAACCGGCGCAAAACCGGCCTGCGGGGAAGGCATTGCGCGGGGGGGCGGGGGTGGGGTATACTGCGCGCATTCATGAACGTGCTGGGTCAAATCGGAGCCGGAACGCTGGCGCGACTGCGCGGCGGGGCGCACATGGCCGCGATGGCCTGGGCCGTGGCAGCCAAGGCGGCGCGCCCCGGCACCTGGACGGCCCCGCTGCGCAACGTGCTGGCGCGGCAAATCCTGTTTACGGGGCTGGAGGCGACGGGCTTCGTCTCGCTGATCGCCCTGATCGTGGGGGTGCTGGTGGTGGTGCAGGCGCAGTATTGGCTGACGCGGCTGGGGCAGACGGCGCTGATCGGGCCGATCCTGACGGCGGTGGTGCTGCGGGAACTGGGGCCGCTGCTGACGAATTTCGTGGTGATCGCCCGCAGCGGCACCGCGATTTCGACCGAATTGGCGAACATGAAGGTGCACGGCGAGGTGCGCGCGCTGGACGCGATGGGGATCGACCCCTTCGTCTATCTGGTGATTCCCCGCGTGCTGGGCGTGGCGGCGTCGACGTTCTGCCTCACGATCGTCTTCCTCGGGGTGACGTTCGTCGGCGGCTACGCGTGTATGTGGGTGATTCTGCTGGGGGACATCGACATGGGGCTGTTCTTCGGCAACATCATCGGGGCGGTGACGGTGACGGACGTGTTCAGCCTGCTGGCGAAGTCGATTTTGCCGGGCATGCTGACGGGGGCGATTTGCTGCGACGAGGGGCTGGGCGTGGGGCCGGCGGCGACGGAAGTGCCGATCGCGGCGTCGCGGGGCGTCATGCGCTCGGTGGCGGCGCTGTTCGTGACGTCGCTGCTGATTTCGGTGATGGCGTATCTGTGAGGAACGGATGGACGGAAACGAATCCAGGGAGTTGATCCGGGCGGAAGCGGTGCGGCCGGCGGCGGCGGGGCCGGCGTGGAGCTTTTCCGTGCCGCGCGGCGGCGCGTTGTGGATTCCGGACGGCGGGGATTCGGACATGGCGTGGCTGGACTGGCTGACGGGCATCGAGCCGCCGCCGGAAGGGCGGACGTTCTGGAAAGGCGTCGAGTGGCGGGAGCGCGGGCCCGACGCGGCGGCGGACGTGCGCGGATGGATCGGCTGCGTCTTCGCGGCGGGCGGGTTGCTGGCGAATTTGGACATGGACGAGAACGTCTGGCTGCCGTCGCGCATGCACCGCCGGGAAGGCGCGGCGGCGGAAATCGAGCAGTGGGCGCGGTTCTTCGGGGTCTGGCCGCTGCCGGCGGAGCGCGCGCCGGCGGTGCGGGAGCGCGACCGGCGGAAAATCGCGTGGGTCCGGGCGTTTTCGGGAAATCCCGAGGCGCTGGTGCTGGAGCAGCCGCTGCGGGCGGTTCCGGCGGAAGACGGCGCGTTGCTGCTGGAAGCGGTGAAGCGGGTTCGCGCGGGCGGATGCGCGGTGGTTTGGCTGGAAGAACGTCCGGATGCGGAGACGCGGGCGGCGCTGGAGCCGCTGGCGGGCGCGGAGCCGGAAACGGCGTGAGGAGATCGAGATGGCGAAGAAATTCAAATTCCGGTACGTGAACGAAATCGTGGGCGGCTTCGTGCTGCTGGTGGTCCTGCTGCTGCTGGCGGGCATCCTGGTGGCGGGGAACGCGCAGAATTGGTTCGACCCGATGGTCGAGATCAGCCTCAAGTTCCCGAAGGAGGGCTCCCTGGAGCTCCAGAAGGGCGCGGAGGTGATGCTCAAGGGCGCCAAGGTCGGCAGCGTGCAGGACATTCTCGTGGACGACGCCGGCAACATCACCGGGAGCATGCGGGTGCGGGGCTCGTTCATGCGGTTCGTGCGGCAGAACACCGTGGCGTGGGTGAAGAAAAAAATGGTGGTGACCGGGGATGCCTTCATCGAGCTGAGAGGCGGCTGGGACGCGGGCCTGGCGCTGGAGGCGGAAACCAACGACTTGCTGCGGGTCGCCGCGGTCCGGGCGGATTCGCCCGCGGCCGCCGCCGGCATTCGCCCCGGCGAATGGATCGTCCGCGTGGCCGGCGCCGACGTCCGGCCCGGCATGGCCGTGAAGTTCGCGATGGAAAAAATGTCCGAAGGGGACGTGCCGGAGCTGGAACTCGGCGTGCGCGGCGCCGACGGGGAAGCCCGCGTCGTCGCGGTGGAGCGCGAGATGGGCCAGCCCCTGCCGGCGGAAGGCGCCGAAATCCCGTGCGAAAAGGACACGGAAATCCTCCAAATGCTGGAAGAGAAGCTCGACGTCCTGACCCAGGAGGCCGAGAACACGCTGCGGCTGGTGAACTCGGCGATCGAACAATACACGCTGGTGGCGGAAAACCTGAACGATCCGCAAGGCCACCTGCAGCAAATCCTGGCGAACGTGAACGGCCTGCTGGACGACGTCCGCAAGGGGGAGGGCCTTCCGGCGAAGGTCCTGAACGATCCCGCGATGGCGAAGGACGTGGAAAGCATCGTGTCCGAGGTCCAGAAGCTGCTGGTCAAGATCAACGCGATGGCGGCGGAATTGCAAACGGCGGTGAAAAAAATGTCGCCGGCGGTGGATACGCTGTCGGGCGAAGTGGACAACCTGCCCGTGGTGGTGGGCGACGCCCAGGCGCTGATGCGCGAGACGACCGCGTTGCTGGAGGGCTTGCAGAAACATTGGCTGCTGAAGAAATACATGGGATCGGACGACGCGGTCCGCTCCGAGGAGGTCTTGGTGCCATGAGGACAGGGGACAGGGAACAGGGTTCAGGGTTCAGGGGAAGCTGGGTTGCCGCGCTGGCGCTGGTGCTGGCGGCGGGCTGCGCGTCGCCCCAGGCGGCGCAGTTCGCGGACGCGGACTGGGTGTCGCATGCGACGACGGGGCGGGGCGCGTACGAGCGCGGGGATTACCGGCGCGGGGCGGACGCCTACGGGCGCGCGCAGCAGCGCGCGCGGGCGCTGGACGACGCGGAGGCCTTGGCGGTGGCCGCGGTGAATCGCGCGACGTGCCTGCTGGCCGCGGACCAGGCGGACGAGGCGCTGGCCGGCGCGGACGAGGCGCTGGGCGATCCGCGGGTCTCGACCGCGCGCCGCGCGGAGCTGATGGTGGCGGGGGCGCGCGCGGAAGTGGCGCTGGGCAAGATCGACGAGGCGCTGGCCCGCCTGGAGGCGGCGTTGGCGTTGGCGCCGGCGCCGGTCCTGCGGGCGCAGGCGCTGCTGGCGCGGGGCGCGGCGGAACTGGCCCGGGAACAACCGGGCGCGGCGGAGAAGGCGTTGTCGGAGGGCATGTCGGCGGAGGAGTGGGAGCGGTTGCCGGCGAGCCTTCGCGCGGAACGGACGGCGTTGCTGGCCCAGATCGCGGCGGCGGAGAAAAAACCGGCGGAAGCGGCGGTCCGGCAGGACGAGGCCGCGGCGCTGTGGAAAAAGGCCGGGCGGTTGCCGGACATGGCGCGGGCGCTGGCCGAAGGCGGGCGCCAGGCGCAGGCGGCCAAGGATTGGGCCGGGGCGTGCGACCGGTTCTACCGGGCGGCGCGCAGTTTGTGGGCGCAAGGCCTCCGGCCCGAGGCCGTCCGCGCGCTGGAAGAAGGCATTTCCTGCGCGGAAAAGCTGGACGACGAGGCCGTCGGCAAACGCATGGCCGATTTGTTTGTAACTTTCCAAGACGGCGAACGACTTGAAAAATAAAACCGGGAGAATGGGCATGAAAAAGTGGATCCTGATGGGCTGCGCGGCGCTGATGGCGACCGGCGCGTGGGCGGCGAAGGAAATGAGCGTGCAGGTGCGCGACGGGCAGCTCCGCAACCGCGCGTCGTTTTTGGGCGCGGTGGTCGGCACGGTGGCCTACGGCGACCGCGTGGCCGTCAACCAGACCCAGGCGGGCTGGTGCGAGGTGTCCGTCGCCGGAAAGACCGGCTGGATCCACGAGTCGGCGCTGACCCCGAAGCGGGTCGTCCTGGCGTCGGGCGCGGGCGATGCGCGCGTCCAGTCGGTCGGCAGCGAGGAGGTCGCGCTGGCCGGCAAGGGCTTCAGCAAGGAAATCGAGTCCGAATACAAGAAGCAAAACCCCCGGTTGGATTTCACCTGGGTGGACTGGATGGGCAAGCAGAACGTCCCGAACGAACAGCTGGTGCAGTTTCTGAAGCAGGGCGAATTGGCCCCATAAGGAGATCGCCATGAAAAAACTTTCGACGATTCAGTGGGCGGCCGTGCTGGCCGGGACGGCGGCGTTGGTTTGGGCGGCGGCGGGCTGCGCGGCGATCAACAGCGCCGCCGGCGTCGTGGCCGACGGCGCGGCGGCCGCGGGCGTGATCACTCCGGACCAGGCGGCCGGCGCCAAGCGCGTCGGGACCGCGATGGTGAAGGCCGTGGAAGACATCACGCCGGAGCAGGAGTACTACGTCGGGCGGACGGTGGCGGCCACCGTGCTGGCGAAATACCGGCCCCAGCCGGAACCGGCCCTCAACGACTACGTGAACCGGATCGGCCAGGCCCTGGCGCAGTTTTCGACCAAGCCGGAAACGTTCGGCGGCTACCACTTCCTGGTGCTGGATTCGGACGAGATCAACGCGTTCGCGGCGCCGGGCGGGCTGATCCTGGTCACGCGCGGGCTGATGAAATGCTGCAAGACCGAAGACATGCTGGCGGCGGTGCTGGCGCACGAGATCGGCCACGTCGAGATGCAGCACGGCTTGCGGGCCATCAAGGCCGACCGGTGGAAATCCGCCGGGATGACGATTGGGCTGGAAGCCGGCAAAAACCTGGCGGGAGAGCAACTGGCCGAGGCGACCCGGGCCTTCGAGGGATCCATCAACGACATCACGTCGACGCTGATGAACAGCGGCTACGCGCGGAAGCTGGAATACGCGGCGGACGCGGCGGCGGTGGCGATCCTGAAGAACGCGGGCTACCAGCCCGGCGCGCTGGCGGCGATGCTGGACAACATGGCGAAGGACCTGGATTCGTCGCGCCACGATTTCGCGGCGACCCATCCGGCGCCGGCGGACCGCCTGGCGCAGCTGAAGAAAATCGGCGTGGCTTCGTCGCTGGCGTCGACCAATTCGCGCCAGCAGCGATTCCTTGCGGCGACGAAGGCCCTGTAAAGAACCGGAATGAACAAGAAAATCGCGTACGGGCTGTTGGCCGGCGCGCTGGCCGTCGGCGTGGTCGGCCTGCTGGATCGCGCGGGCCTGGCGCAGCGCTGGGACAATCCGATGTCGGATTGGCGCGCGCGGCTGCTGGCCAAGCCGTCGGCGGCGACGCCGCAGGTGAAGCTGGTGCTGCTGGACCAGGAAAGCCTGGATTGGGCCAGCAAGGAGTTGAGCTGGGCGTGGCCCTGGCCGCGCGAGGCCTACGCGGCGCTGCTGGATTTCCTGAAGCGCAACGGCGCGAAAGCCGTGGCGTTCGACGTGCTCTTCACGGAGCCGTCGGCCTACGGCGTGGCCGACGACGAGGCGCTCGGCGCCGCCGCCGAGCGCTTCGGCCCGTTCGTCGGCGCGGTTTTTCTGGGAAAGCAGACCGACCAAACCGCCGTATGGCCCGAGGGGCTGGAGGCGAATCCCATCCGCCTCGAAGGATTGGAGGCGTGGCTGGAGGCGCATCCGGACGCGGCGGGGGAACTCGTGTCGGCGAATGCGGCGTTTCCGGTCCCGGAACTGGCGGGGAAGGCCGCCTGGCTGGCGAACGTGCGCGAGGTGGCGGACGGCGACAGCATCTATCGCCGCGCGGCGCCGTTCCGGATGTTCGACGGCCGCGTGCTGCCGGCGCTCGGGGTCGCGGGCTGGCTGGCCGGATTGGGCGGGGAGGACGTGCAAGCGACGCTCGGACCGAACGAGCTGGCGGTGGGCGGGAAACGGATTCCGCTGGATGCCTCCGGGCGCATGATTTTGAAATTCCGGGGAAAAACGAGGACGCACCAGGCCTTCGGCGCGGCCGCCGTGATCCAGTCG
The DNA here is from genome assembly GCA_050176815.1 of Kiritimatiellia bacterium. GTDB lineage: Bacteria > Verrucomicrobiota > Kiritimatiellia > CAIQIC01 > Lenti-01 > Lenti-01. Next base: position 39,169 of record JBFXHR010000018.1, on the reverse strand, counting down.
GAGTTGCGGCTGCTGGAGGGGGGCGAACCGCCGATCCAGGACGGCGGCGCGTTCAAGGACGCCTACGTCCTGTTCGGATTCAGCGCGCCGGGATTGAAAGACCTGCGGCCCTCGCCGATGGACGAGGGCTATCCCGGCGTGGAGATCCATGCCACGATGGTGGATAATTTGCTGGCGGGCGATTTCCTGCGCGACGTGCCCGCGGGGGCGGTCTGGCTGTGGATCTTGCTGCTGGCGCTGGCGGCGGGCGTCTGCGCGGCCGCCGCGCGCAATGGGTGGCAGAGCGCGGCGGCGGCCGCCGTTTTTATCCCGCTGCCGACGCTGGCGGGGTTCGCGGCGTGGCCGGCGGGGTTCGTCTTGCCGGTGGCGGGGGCCTCCGCCGGCGCCGTGGTGGCGCTGATGGGCGGCGCCGTCGTGAACTTCGTGCTGGAAGGCCGCCAGAAGATGTTCATCAAGGGCGCGTTCAAGCACTACCTGAGCGCGGACGTGATCGAGAAGATCATGCGCGATCCCGACAGCCTCAAGCTTGGCGGCGAACGCCGCGAGCTGACGATCTTCTTCTCCGATCTGCAGGGGTTTTCCACGATCTCGGAACGGCTCGGGCCGGAAGACTTGACGAAGCTGCTGAACGACTACCTGTCCGACATGACGGACATCGTCATGGAAGAGGGCGGCACGCTGGACAAGTACGAGGGCGACGCGATCATCGCGTTTTGGAACGCGCCGCTGGCGCAGCCCGACCACGCCATCCGCGCGGTGCGGGCCTCGGTGCGCTGCCAGCGGAAATTGACGGAACGGCGGGCGGAGTTCGAGCAGCGCACGGGCGCGACGCTGAGAATGCGCATCGGCCTGAACACGGGTCCGGTGGTGGTCGGCAACATGGGATCGAGCAACCGCTTCGACTACACGGTGCTGGGCGACGCGGCGAACCTGGCCTCGCGCCTCGAGGGCGCCAACAAGGCCCTGGGAACCTATATGATGGTGGCCGAATCGACGTGGACGCAGACGAACGGCGTTTTCCCGGGCCGGGAATTGGGATTGCTGCGCGTGGTGGGGCGCAAGACGCCGGTGCGCGTGTTCGAGGCGACGGGCCTCGAAGGCGAGAGCGCCGCCGGCGCGGAGAAAACCTTCGATGCCGCGCTGGAGAAAGTCCGCGCCTCCCGATGGGCCGAGGCGGCGGAGGCGTTCGAGGCGCTGCAGGACGACGCGGCGGCGAAGACCTACGCGGCGAAATGCCGCGCGCTGGCGGCGGCGGGCCCGGGCGCGGCCTGGGACGGCATTTGGAACCTGACGGAAAAATGAGGCCGGCGCCATGAAGGTTTTTCTGGGCGGATCGCGCGGCAGTTTTCCGACGTCGGGGGCGGACAAGGTCCGCTATGGCGGCGACACGTTCTCGCTGCTGGTCGAGGACCGCGGCGGCGCCCAAGCGCTGATCGACGCGGGCAGCGGCGTGCGGAATCTCCTGGATCGGCTGAAACCCGGGGCGACGCTGTTTTTCACGCATACGCATTTGGACCACCTGATCGGCCTGCCGCTGCTGGCCGCCGCATGGCCGAAGCGCATGATTTTGCCCCGCGGCGACCTGAAAACCGTTTTGGAGCGGGCGTTTGCGCCGCCCGTCTGGCCGCTGGCGCTGCCGTCGGCGGATTATGCGGTGCCGGAGCCCCCGGTGGCCGTCGGCGGATTGAAGGTCCGTTGGCAGTCGGTGGCGCATCCGGACGGGTGTGTCGCGTATCGCGTGGACGAGCCGGCGACGGGCGCCAGCGTGGTGGTGGCCACCGACGTGGAATGGGCGGCCATGGCGCCGCGCGCGCAGGACGCCTTTGCGGCGTTTGCGCGGGGAGCGGACCTGTTGGTGTTCGATTCGCAGTATTTGCCGGCGGAATACGCCGCGCACAAGGGCTGGGGCCACAGCACGTGGACGGATGCCGTGGAGGCCGCGCGACGGTTCGGCGTGCAAAAACTTTGGCTGATGCACCACGCGCCGGACCGGACGGACGCCGAGATCGACGGCCTGGCGGCCGAAGCCGCCGCGGCGTTCAAAGGGGCCGTTTTCCCAACGGCGGAAAACAGGACGGAGATCTTGCATGAATAGCACGACGTGGGTCCGCATCGCGGAATGGGGGGCGCTGATTCTGGTTTGGCTGGTGGCGATGGGGTTGGCCAAATGGCCCCGCCGCGGCTTGGCGCAAAAAGCCGGGGCGGCGAAAACCCTTTGGGCCCAGGGGCTGTTGTCGGTGATGGGGAGCGCGGTGTTTCCGCTGTTGGCGCTGGGGTTGGGATGGCTGGTCCTCTGGCTGCCGTCCGCCGGGGGCGTTTCCTGGGCGGAAGGGGTGCCGGCCAGCCACCGGGCGGCGTGGGGGTTGTTCTGGCTGATCCTGCTGGCGTTGGGGGCAGTGGAGACGCTGGCGCTGCGGATTTCGCAGGCGAGAGGCGGTCCGGCGATGCCCGCGTTGCTGCGCGGAGTGCTGCGGCTGGCGGCGACCGCCCTGGCGGCGTTTTTCGTGCTGCGGTTCGAACTGGGCTGGAACATCGGGCCGCTCCTGGCCTCCACGGCGTTGCTGACGGCGGTGGTCGGCTTTGCGCTGCAGGGCGTGCTGGGCAACCTGCTCGCCGGAATGTCCCTGAACCTGACCGGCGCGCTGGCGCATCGCGACTGGGTGGCCATCGACGATTTGGAAGGCCAGGTGGACGAGATGAACTGGCGGGAGACCTGGGTGGTCACCCGCGAAAAAATCCCCGTGCGCATTCCCAACAGCAAGGTGGCCGACGCGCGCATCCGGAACCTGTCCCGGCCGGCGGGGCCGCGGCGCTGTTCCGTTTTCGTGGATGCGAGCTACGACGCCGCGCCGGACGGGGTGATCGGCGCGCTGCTGGCGGCGGCGGCCGCCGTGCCGGACGTGCGCCCCTCGCCCGCCCCGTCGGCGCTGGTGCTGGACTACAAGAGCTACGGCATCGGCTACGAACTGCGCGTCTGGCTCGACGACTATCCCTTCCGCGATCCGGTTCTGGGCGAAGTGCGGCGCCACGTGTGGTACCAGTTCCGCCGCCGCGGCATCGACATTCCGTATCCGGTGACGGATCAGGTGCTGAACGATTTCATGTCGCGGGCGGTGCCGCCGTCGGCGGCCGCGGAGGACGGCGCGGCGCGGCGCCGGGCGGAGGGGCTGCTGCAAAGCGATTTCGCGCGCAAGGTGCTGGCCGGCGCGGACGGGAAACCGCTGGTTCCCGAGGACGATTTGGCGGCCTGGGCGAAAAGGCTTTCGAGCCAGCTCTACGGCCGCGGCGAAACCGTGTTCCGGCAGGGAGAGGGGGGCGACTGCTGCTACGTGGTGTTGTCGGGCGCGCTGTCGGGCCGCATCCGCCACCGCGAAACGGGCAAGGAAACCGCTTTCGAGCTGGGCGCCGGCGCCGTGGTGGGGGAAATGAGCTTGATGACGGGGTTGCCGCGCATGGCGGAAATCCAGGCGAAGGAATCGGCGGAACTGCTGAGGATCCCGGCCGCCGAATTCGCCGGACTGCTGGGAAAACACGCGGGATTGGTCGAGCAAATGAGCCAACTGGTGGCGGAGCGGGCGCAGCAAAACCGCGCGCAATACGAAGCGCTGGCGGCGGCGGATTCCGCGCCCGTGGAGCAGGCGATTTCGCGCGCCGGCGTCCTGAAGCGCTTCTGGCGGCTGCTGGGCGCCGGTAGAATTTAGTAAAAAGCGGCCGCTGTTTTACGGTTGATTTGACCGGATGCGTGGCGGATAGTGTCCGCGGTGGCGGGCAAAGACGTTCCGCCGAAAACCGAGGTGGACGATGAACGTGGTGGGCGTGATTCTGGGCGGGGGCGAGGGCAAGCGGCTGCAGCCGTTGACGCGCGACCGGTGCAAGCCGGCGGTGCCGCTGGCGGGCAAGTACCGGCTGGTGGACATTCCCGTCAGCAACTGCATCAACAGCGGCATCCGGCGCATCTACGTGCTGACGCAGTTCAACAGCGTGTCGCTGCACCAGCACGTGCAGGGCACCTACGTGTTCGACCAGTTCCACAGCGGCTTCGTCCGGATCCTCGCGGCGCAGCAGACGCCGGGCAGCGAAACCTGGTTCCAGGGCACGGCCGACGCGGTGCGGCAGGGGCTGCGCTACGTGCTGGACCGGCAGCCCGACCACGTGCTGATCCTGTCGGGCGACCAGCTGTACCAGATGGATTTCCGCCCGGTGCTGGAGGAGCACGTCCGCAACCGCGCGGAAGTGACCATCTGCACGAAGCCGGTGCCGCGCGGCGAAGCCGCCGCGCTGGGCATCATGCAGGCCGACGCGCAAGGGCGCATCGTGCGGTTCGTGGAGAAGCCGGGCGACACACCGGCGCTCGACGAGCTGCGGGAGGCCGGCCCCGGCCCCGAGCGCTATCTGGCCAGCATGGGCATCTACGTGTTCGACACGAAGGTCCTGCTGGAAGTGCTGGACAACGACGCCAAGGATTTCGGCAAGAACATCATACCGGAGGCGATCACCCGCCGCGCGGTCTACCGCTACCCGTTCGACGGCTACTGGCGCGACATCGGGACGATCCGCGCGTTCTGGGAGGCGAACATGGAGCTGGCGGAAACGGTTCCGCCATTCAACCTGTACGACGCGAATGCCCCGATCTACACGCACATGCGCTATCTGCCGCCTTCGAAGATCAACGGGTGCGATTTGAACCGGGCGCTGCTGAGCGAGGGCTGCATCATTTCCGGACACCGCATTTTGCGGTCCATCATCGGCGTCCGCGCCAAGGTGGGCGAAGGCAGCGTGATCGAACACACGGTGATGATGGGGTCGGACTACTACGACAAGAAAGAGCCGGCCCCGGGGCAGATTCCGATGGGCGTGGGCCGCGACTGCTTCATCCGCAACGCCATTCTCGACAAGAACGCGCGCATCGGCGACGGCTGCTACATCACGCCCGACGGCAAGGCCGACGTCGTGACGGATCTCTACACCGTGCAGGACGGCGTGATCGTCATCCCGAAGAACGCGGTCGTTCCGCCCGGAACCCGGATCTAGGGCATTTTCACTTTTCCTGCAGCCGCAGGTTCCCGATGCAGGCCGGGTGCCCTCACCCGGCGAAATCCCGCCCGGTCAGGGGACCGGGCCTACAAACCGAATTCCCATCGCGCCGGCGAAAGGATACGGAATATCGTAATCCGCTCTAGGGGGCGGACCTATTGGGGCTGGTAGGCGGGGAGCGCCGGCCGCCGGCGCGGGCCGGCGGTTCCGCGGTCGAAGTCGCCGTCCGGTTCGGCCGGACCGCCCTCCAGGTGCTGGCGGCGGCAATCCGAAATCAGCTTGTAGCACTGCGCGACGTGGTCGTCGATCGGGACGCTTTCGGGGGCCTGGCCTTTCAGCGATTCGAATTTTTTCGCCGCCTCGAACGCGCCGTCCTCGATGGACTTGAGCAAATCCGCGCGCGATTTGTCGGCGAGGAAGATCTTGTATTGTTCGAGCGCCTGGTTGAACAGGCGGGCCCCTTGCAGATAGTCGGGGTGTTGCCAGGATTCGCCGGGTTTGGGGGCGGGGAAGGCGGACGGGGCGGAAGGAGGCGGGCGCGGCGCCGCGGCGGCGGACGGCGAGGCGAGCCGCCGGCTTTCCGCCGCCAATCGCCGGCATCGGGCGACGTAGTCGGCCAAGGGGACGTCGGCGGGCGCTTCGGCCTTCAGGTTTTCGAACAGCCCCGCGGCCCGTTCGGCGCCTTGCGCGGCCTGCGCCAGCCCCGCAACGGACGCGCCGTCGCGCCGGAATTGGCGGAAAAGGTCCAGGGATTGGTTGAACGTCTTTACGCCTTGGATGAACTGGGGATGGTCCCAGACGACGGCGGAGAGAAAATCCAAGGGGGGGGCGGGCCGGGTTTCCGGGAGGGCCTGCGTCTCGGCCGCGGCCGCGGCAGGCGGTCCGCGGGAGGGTTCCACGGCATCGACCGGCGCCGTGGGCGGCGGCCCCGGCTCCTTTTCCGGAAACCAGTAGGACAGCCAAACGTCCTGAAAATGCCACAGCACGTTGCCGAGCGCCGCCATGACCAGCAACCCGACCAGTCCGAAGGCGATGCGCTTTTTGCGCGGGCTGGCGATCCGCATGGCGTAGACCTCCGACTGGGTCAGGCGGATCTTTTTGGGGCCGGGCGGTTTGCTCTCTTCCATGGAATTCAGAATGCGAAAACCCGCGCCAAAAGACAACGAATATGTGGCCGGGCGGCGCCGGCGCGAAGGGGGGCTTCATTTTCCGGGGCGGACGGGGTATAAGGCCATGGGATGAACGTGTGTTTGGACATTCAGGCGGCGCTGGGGCAGCGCGCGGGAGTGGGCCGCTACGTGCGCGAGCTCCTGTGGCATTTGGGAGCGGAGGCGGGCGCGGACGTCCTTTCGGCGTTTTATTTCGATTTCAAGCGGACCGGACTCGACGCGGCGCCGCCGGGGGTGGAGCTGCGTTCGTGCCGCTGGCTGCCGGGCCGCGTGGCGCAGGCGAGTTGGAAACGGTTTGGCTTTCCGGCCTACGACCGGCTGGCCGGCGCGGCGGACCTGTACCACTTTCCCAATTTCATCCGGCCGCCGCTTTCGCGCGGGCGCCAGTCGGTCGTCACGATCCACGACGTGTCGTTTCTGCGCATGCCCGAGACGACGGAGGCCAAGAATCTCGCGTGGCTCCGGGCGGAAATCCACCGGACCGCGGAGCAAGCCGACGCCATCCTGACGGACAGCCGTTTTTCCGCGCGCGAAATCCGCGAACTGCTGGACGTGCCGGAAAGCAAGGTGTTTCCGGTTTGGCTGGGACTGCCGGAGTTCGGTCCGCCGCCTTCGCCGGAGGCCGTGGCGCAGGCGCGGAAAGCGCTGGGTCTGGACAAGCCGTATTTGCTGATGGTGGGCACGATCGAGCCGCGCAAGAACGTGCCGTTCCTGGTGAAGGTCTACGAAGCGCTGGAGGATTTCGACGGCGATCTGGCGCTGGCCGGCGGCCTGGGCTGGAAGGTCGGGCCGACGCTGCGGGCGATGGCGGATTCCCCGCGCCGGTCCGGCATCCGGATGTTGCGGCATCTGGACGACGCGAAGCTTTCGGCGCTCTACGCGGGGGCGTCGGCGTTCGTGTACCCGACGCGCTACGAGGGCTTCGGCTTTCCGCCCCTCGAGGCGATGGGGCGCGGCGCGCCCGTGGTCGCGGCGCGGAACAGTTCGCTGCCCGAGGTGCTTGGCGATGCCGCCGAATGGGTGGACGGCTACGACGCCGAAGAATGGGCGCAGAAAATCCGTTCGGTGCTGAACGATCCGGCGCGGGCGGCGCGCCTGCGTTCCGCCGGTTTCGAACAGGCAAAGAAATTCACGTGGGCAGAGACGGCGAAGCAGACCTGGTCGGTCTATCGTGCCCTAGGGTAGAAATTCGGGGCGGGGCGAACCGCGCAATAACCGCGGGGGGAGGCCGCCGCCGGGCGGTCCTCCGCGGCTGAAAATCCGTGCTTGCGTGGATATCGGCTCGGGCGTAGATTCCCCCGCAGTTTTGTCCGGGAAAGCGTAGGACGGTGCGACGGACGGCAGGCATGGATCGGGGCGGGAACCAACGAATCGGGGAGGGGAAGGGTTTCGGATTGCAGCCGCGGCAGAAGTCGTCCCGGGACAACGAGTAGAAAAGAAGGATGGAAGTTCGGATGAGCTTCATGGATACGATCAAATCGCTCTTCTCCCCGGCCAGCGGCCCTGCGCGGCGGGGCACCCGCACCTATGTGGTGGACGGAGCGCGGTTGGTGGATGAAAAAACGGGCCGGCGCATGGCGCCGCGCGATCAAGTGCAGATGCTGAACGCGCTGGCGCGCGTGGCGAAACAGGAAAACCTGGACGTTCAGGCGGTGTTCGAAAGCGACCGCCCCCTGCGCGAAGTGGAAGACGGCGGCGTATTCAACGGGATCACCGTTCATTTCGCTCCCGACACCGACGAGCTGGTGGCCAAGGCGCTGAAATTGTGCCGGGGCGGCGGCGTCCTGGTGAGTTCGGGCGTGACGATGGAAAGCCGGGCGACGGAAGCCGGCATCACGGTGCTCAGCAGCAGCACGTTCCGCAAGGCGTTCTTGCAGGGCGGATTGCCTGGCGGCGACCGGGGCGACCGCAGCGACCGGGGCGACCGCGGCAACGGCGGCGGCGACCGGGGCGACCGGAATCGCCGGCGCGACCGGGGTCCCCGGAGAGACCGCGGCGATCGCGGCGGGGACCGGGGCGGAAACCGTCCGCCGCGCGAGGAATCGTCCGCGCCGGCGGGCGAAACGTCGGAAGGCCCGGCTTCGTCGGATGGCGGCGGCAGCGAATCGCAGGCGCCGAAGGACGACAACAGCGCGGTGCGCAATCTGATCGACCTGGTGGAATAACCTCTCCCAGGCCCAACAAAGGCCGAGGCTCCCGCCTCGGCCTTTTTTTTGTCTGCGGATGGAGCGTTCGGGATGTCTGGCGCGGGAGGCGCCGCGTGCGGCGGCAAGGGGAAAGGGGTGGAACCCCGAAGGATAAATACGTGCGAGCTAGGCGGGAGGGAGGCCAGTTCCTCATCTTTTTGCCAAGTGCATCGCTCGGCCACTTGGCGGGCAGCTGGTCGTTCTTTTCTGCCCTTTCGCCTAGCTCTGCCCCTAGGCTATCGCAGGATCCGGAAAATGCAAATCGGCGTCCGTTAAAATACCGTTAGGACGCGCCGTTCCGGGAGGCGGCTCGTTTCTTCCGTGTCTCCGCCCACAGGCGGTAGACGATCAGTGCGGCAATCAACGCGGTCGTGAAGACCACCGGAATCCGCGAATGGATTTGCGCCAGCCGGCCGTACAGATAATCGTAGGTGTACAGCCAGCAGAGCGCGGCCGTTGCCGTGCCGGAAACAACCGTGGCCATGTTGGTCCAGGTTTTCAGTCCCAGCAGGTAGCCCAGCACCGCGCCGACCACCACGCCCGTCATGAAAAACGGCAGCCAGACGAAAATGAAAATGCCGGCGATCTTGTATTGGGCGAAACGGGTGACGTTTTTTTCCGCCGATCGGATGATGCCCTTCATGCGCTCGTCCACGGGACGCCCTCCGACCAGGTTGCGGTAGGCCAAAACCAGCACGGGATAGAACAGGAATACCGTCACCGCATCCACGTAGGTGGCCAGAAAAACGACCAGTCCCGGCGACATGCCCATTTCCACCGCCTTGGCGATGGCGACCCCCCGTCCCAGGATCAGCTCGGTGAAGCCCATGATGACCCACTGGTCCCAAGGCAGGCCCAGATGCCACAACGCCGCGATCGCCAGGAACCATCCGACCAGCAGCAAGCTCCCGACCACGAAAACGCTGCTTTCCTCGGAAAGCATGATCTGCTGCCGCAGCCGGCCTGGTTGGAACGTGCCCACGTCTGGTTTCTACGCCGTCCGCCTTGGGCGAATCAACCGCAATCCGTCCCTTTCGCGGCCTGGATCCGGCCGCCGATTCTCTTCTTCAAACTTCATCCGGCCGGAACAGGCCGATCGGCGGCGGCTGGACGGGGGCCATCAGCTCCGGGCCGTCGTTGCGGGCATCGTTGACGCGCGTGGAAACGGGATGGGCCTCCAGATCCTGCCGCGCGTCGGCGATCAGCGCCTGGACTGCATCCGGCGGGGTGGCGGGGTCCAGCCAGCGGGAATGATGTTCCGGCTTGAGCACCGCCGGCATGCGGGGGTGGATGGACGAGATGCCCGGCGCGGCTTTCCGGGTGAGCAGCGCGCAGGAAAGAACCGGCGCGGCGCCCGGGCGTTCCCAGAGGGACCAGATTCCGGCGAAGGCGATCACCGGATCGCCGGGCGAAAAGAGAAAGAAGGGTTGCGGACCCTCGCGGCCTGCGGCATCCAGCGCCCGCTCGTTCCGGCGCCACTCGTACCAGCCCCGGGCCGGCATCAGGCCGCGCGCGGCGCGCAGGCTTTCGCGCCAGGTCGGCTTCTGCGCGGCCTCTTCGGAGCGGGCGTTGAACGTCCGCGCCGGCGGCGCATCCTGGCTCCACCACGGCGGAATCAGGCCCCAGCGGGCGATCCGGAGTTCCATCGCGCCGTCCCGGGCCCGGACGAGGATGGGCACCTGGACCGTCGGCGCGACGTTGCAGCTCGGTTTCCATTCCCCGCCGCCGCCGCAACGGACCTTGGGCCAGCGTTCGACGATGGCTTCTTGATCCGGCGATACGTAGCGCCCGCACATGGATCCAACGATAGGACGCCGGAGGCGAGGCGGCAACACCGAATCGCGCTTCCCAATCGCGTCTTGACCGCGGGACGGACGATTTGGGACCCTATCTGCGTCCGGATGGGCGCCGGTTGCCGCCGGGACGTCCATCGGACAGGGAACAAAAATGAAAAGAAGGGCCGCCCGATGAACACCCCACCCGTCCCGTATGCCGGTGCAGTCCGTCTCTTGCTACTGGCGGCATTTCTGCCGATCATGACCGGATGCACGACCATCCACAAGGCCGCGAACAAAGGCGATTGGGCCGGCGTGAAGCAATTCCTGCGGGAGGGCGTGGACGTCGACGCCCGGGATTCCTATGGCCGGACTCCGCTGATGTACTCGTTGTCCAACGTGGAAAACGTCCGGTATCTGGTGGAAAAGGGCGCGGACGTGAACGCCCGGGACAACGACGGGGAAACGCCGCTGATCAAGGCCGCTTTTCTGGGCCAGTTGGACGTCGTCCGATATCTCGTGGAGAAGGGCGCGGACATGGACGCGCAAAGCGAAAACGGGGAAACCCCGCTGATGCGGGCGATCCGGGATTTGGACGTCGTCAAATACCTTGTGGAGCAGGGGGCGGACCTCAACGCCGTGGACAACCATGGCGAAACCCTGCTGCTGAAAGCGGCGGTCTCGGGCCGGTTGAGCACCGTGCAATATCTCTTGAAGAAGGGCGCCAGGGTAGATGCCGGGGCGGAAGAGGGCGGCGCCCGCTGAAACGGGCAGCGGGGGGCACAGATGCCCACGAGATGCCCCGGGGATCAAAAAAACTGGGAGCTCAGCGGAGACCAGCCCATCATCGCATCCTTCGCGCTCTCTCCTCGGGCGGCTGGCCATCCAACATCTTCCGCCGAGCTCCACTCGTAGGCTACGGCAGGATTCGGAAAAGTCAAATTTCAGACCGTTGAAATTCGGTCAAAAAATACGGGAAGGTTCGGTCAGCGGATTTCTTCGCCGGGCTTCTTCTTGAGGCGCTTGTCCTCGTACATGCGCGCGTCGGCGAGTTTCATCAGTTCGGCGAAGTCGTAGGGCTTTGCGGCGAACGCGGTGCCGACGGCGACGATGCACGGAATGCCGTCGCCGCCCGCCCGGTTGACTTCCGCCAGAGACTCCTCCCATCGCGCCTTCAGGGCCGCGACGTCCTCGGCGTTGCCGTTGCAGGCGACCATGAGGTATTCGTCGCCGCCGAGGCGGTAGCCATGGACGTTTTCCGAGGTGACCTTGCGGATGCTCTCGGCGGCTTTCAGGAGGAGCTTGTCGCCGGCCTCGTGGCCGTAGACGTCGTTGGTTTGCTTGAGGGAATTGACGTCGAAGTTGAAAATGGCGACGGAATCGAGGCGGGGATATTCGTCCCGGAGCCGGGCGAGGTATTTGCCCTTGTTGTAGAGCCCGGTGAGCTTGTCGTGTTCGCTTTCGTAGACGATTTCCTCCCGCAGGAGGCTGTTTTCCACGCACAGATTGATGATCGTGGCGAGAATGGGGATGTCCAGGGCTTTGCGGTCGGAGCGCTCGTCCAGTTCGAGGTAGAGGGCGAAGCGCTGGTTGGAGAAGGTGCCGGCGCAGATCCGGACGAAGCGGTTGCGCGGTTCGCCGCCGCGCGCGGCGATCTGCGCTTGGACCGGTTCCGCGAGGTCGGCGGCCTCGAATTCGGTCCGCCCCGGCGCTCCGAACGCGGCATCGTGCGCGGGGGCAAGGGGCTGGCGGCCGCGCGTTTCGGCGCCGGAGAGGGCGTCGTAGGCCGTGGTTTCGAGCTGGCCGTTGCGGGCCAAAAAGAAATAGAGCCGGGGCGTTTTGAAGAATCCGGCGATGACCGGCAGCAGGGCGGAATGGGAAGCGGAAATCTTTTCCAGCATGGCGGACTGGAAGGCCGACACTTTTTCCGACAGCACGGAATATTCGGTAACCTCTTGGCTCAAGAGCATGTATTCGGTCGTGTTGGTCAGCTGTCCGATCTTGTAGACGACGCCGTCCTTGTCGAAAAGCCCGTGGTGCAGGCGCCAGTAGATCCCGCGCTCGCGGTCGACGCATTCCCACTCCATGGCTTCGGCATGGGAGAGCGGCGCGTGGAGGCTCCGGGCCTCCCACGGGAAGACGTCGGCCGCGCATTTGCCGACTAGCGCGGGGCCGTACAGGCGCTCCACGAATGCATCGGCAAATGCGATTATGCGGGTCGATTCTTCGACGACGTAGATGCCGCCAATGGCTTCGGTGACGAATCGGGCGATTTCGGGTGCAAAGTCCATGGCGGCAGGATACGCCGGGCAGGGCGGGACGGTCAACCGGTGAGGCGGCGGGGAATCGCGGCTCGTGCCCCAAGGAAAGGCGGCCATGGAGGGCACAGGGGATGTCCCCTCTGGAGCGTTCTCCGCGCTTTCCGGGTTCTCTGCAGTGAAATGCCCCGGCTTTACAGGATCGAGTCGTTGCAGAACGCCTTGCGGCGGCAGGCGTCGCAAGGCGCGCCCATCCAGACCGAATCGAATTGGGCGATGGCCGCGGAGACGAGTTGCGGATCGTCGGTCCAGATGCCCGCTTCGAAGTTGCGCTTGCCGTCGCTCTTCATGCCGATGCCCGCGCCGGTCAGGTTCGCGGAACCGATGTACGCCGTTTTCAGGTCGAAGATCAGCATCTTGAAATGGACGCGGGGGCACAGGACCCGTTCCAGCCCCGCCGCGAGAACCGGATAGCGGTCGAAATCCTTGCGGAAGTTGGGGCCGGGCTCTTTGGCGTGGATCAGGCGCACGCCGACGCCTTTTTCGATCAGATCGGCGATCTCGCCGAGAAAAGGCCGGGCCCGTTTCCCGCGCATGACGAAAACGTCCTTGATGTCCGCCGTGCCGATCCAGAGCGTCGATTTCACCTCCCGCGCGCGCAGGAGAATTTCGGAATAGTGCGCCTCGTCCTGGATGTAGCGGGTCGCGGCGGGCTTCGCGGAGGTGGACATGGGGCCACTGTGGCATGGCGGGCATCGAAAGGCAATCCGGCGCGACGAAGAGAGAACGGCAACGCACGCGCGCGGCGCGAAAGAGGGCCGAGCGGAAGGAAATTCGGGATCGTGGATATCTACGCAGTTCCCGCTTGGCGGGTTTCGGCGGGGGGGCTATCCTGCGCACCATGGATCAGGCGGCATCCAAGAAGGCGGAACCGGGCGGAACCTCGCGGGAGCGGGCGGCCCGGCAGGCCGTCGCCATGGCCTTCGCGGATACGCTGATCACGTTCGGCGCCATGGTGGCGGCCCACTCGGCGGTGATTCTGGCCGATTTCTGCAAGACCTTCCTCGAATTCGTGGCGGTTTTTCTTTCGTGGTGGGCGATCCGCCGGATGGCGCGCGGGTCGGGCGGGGGCTTCGACTACGGCCTGGGCAAGATGGAAAACCTGACGAGCCTGGTCGTGGGCATGCTGATGACCGTCTGCTTGCTGATCATCGTCGGGAACGCCGTCCGCAACTTCCTGCATCCGGCCCACGTCGCCGGCATTGGCGTCCAGATCAGCCTGGCGGCTCAGGCGGCGTACGCGGTGATCAACAGCGTCGTGGCGCGGCGCAGCCGGCGCGCGGCGCGGGCGGAGAACTCGCCGCTGTTGGAAGCGCAGGCCCGCTTGCACTTCACGCGCGCGGCGGCCAACGTCTTCATCCTGCTCTCGCTGGGGCTGAGCCTCGCCTTGGCGCGCTTCGACTGGGTGCGCTACGTCGATCCGGCGGCGTCGCTGGTGATCGCCGGTTCCATCCTGATGGCCGCGCTGGGCATCTTCTCCACGTCGGTGGGGGATTTGCTCGACCGGACGCTCGAGGAATCGGACCAGCTCCTGATCATGCGGGAACTGGCGCGGCATTTCCACGACTACGAATTCCTGCACGGCATCCGGTCGCGGCGGGCAGGCGCCGAGGCCTACATCGACATCTTTCTGGAATTCGATCCGGAGAAGAAGGCGGGGGAAATCCAGGCCGTGGCCGCCAGCCTGCGCCACCGGATCGAAAGCCAGATTCCCCACAGCCATGTCGCGATCGGCCTGTCGACCGAGCCGCTCGGTTCGCCCTTGGATCGCTGAAGGACTTCCGGATCAGTGGGGCCTGGGCTGTTTATTCAATGCCCAGGCTGTTCACTTGAAGATTGGATATCGAGATCTTCTTCCGCGCGTCGATGCGGATCGACCGAAAACAATCCGCAAGCCCCCCCCCAGACCTCGAAACCTACAGCCCTTCCATCTTGGCCAGATAGGCGTCCATTTCCTGGATGCTGGCGAAAATCTGCATGGAGGGCAGGGCTTCAATGATCTCGAGGGCCTTCTGGATGGGCGCCGGGATGCGCGCCAGGCACAGGTAGCCGCCGGCGCGGGACAGGTCCTTCCGGGCCTTGAAGAGGATGCGGATCCCCATGCTGCTGATGAACTCCAGCGCCGCCAAATCCAGTGTGACGACCTTGGCCCCGCCCTCGGCGAGCAGATACGCGAGTTTCGTCTCCAGCGCGGGGTAGGTCGTGCTGTCCAACGAGCCCGCCAGCGTCACCACGAACACGCGCGGTTTGTTTTCGACCACCTTGATTGTCAGCGCCATGGTTCCCGCCTTTCTTCAGGATGCCGTTGTAGCACGTCGGTCCCGGAGAGGCAAGGCGTCGGCTTTTCCGGAGCCCCCCGCCGCCGCCGTCCTCCGCAAAATCCGATTGACGCCCCTGCGGGAATGGTCCAGCATTTGCTTGCAGTTGGCGGGCGTCGAGCCCGGAGATGCGAACACGGGAGGCGACAGGTGAAGACGAGGACGTGCGGACTGGCAGTGGGTTTGGCATGGGCGGCGACGGTTCTGGCGGCGTCCGCCCTCGAGATATCGGAGGAGCTGCGCCTGGCGATCCAGGGCGACGTCGAGGCCATCGAAAAGGAGACCCCGCAGATGGGCGAAGTGATGGCGGCCCTGCGCGAGATCGGCGCTTCCTACGTTCCGGAACTGGTCGCGCCCGTCGACGTCGACCGCTACCAAGGCGTGGTGATGCGCCGGACCATGACCGGCGTATATCTGATGGACCTGACCTACGCATCGACGTTTGGCCGGCAGGCGGACGCCGCCCGGTACGGCGAGGCCGTCTACCGGCTGCTCGACCAGGTGGGCTATCCGCAGCCCGAAATGGAGCGGCGCTACCGCGAGGCGCTCGAGCAAATCGACCTGCCCGGCGGGGACGAGCGGTTGCGGCAGCTGGTCAAGGAGCAGGAGCAAAGCAAGCTCTGGCAGGACAAGCTGCAGACCGGCGACGGCGTGGAATTCGTGGCGGACAACCTCTATGGGTTTTTGCTCGAAGGCCTGTATCTCACCTCCGAATTGTGCTTTCTCGCCGACTACGACCCGTCTTCCATGGCCTACGTTGCCTATTTGCGCGATTCCTTCCAGGCCTACAAGCGGCTGCTGGACCGCATGGGCGAAAACAAGGAATTCGCCGCGACGGTGGAAAAAAACGACCGGCTCAATTTCCTGACCTCGATCTTCGTCATCCTGGGCGACAAGCCCATCGTCGCCCCGTCGCAGCTGGACGCGTTGCGGCCCGCCATCGAAAAGGCCCGGAAAAAAATCGTCAAATAGCGGTCGATCCGGCCTCGTCCCATGCATGAACACGCGCTGAACGGGATCGTCCACCTCTTCGCCGTGTTTTGCGCGCGGACGGGTGGACGGAAAGACGAAGCCGTCCGCCGCGTGGAGGACTATCTCGTCGGCACGCTGGGCCTGCGGCGGTCGGATCCCAGTTTCGGCATCTTTTCCGATCTGCTGGAACTCTACGCGGGTCCGGCCGATTCCGCCGCGCCTGAACGCGCGCTCGACGGCGTTTGCGAGCGGCTGGCGGCGACGTTGTCGCCCGACGAAAAACAGTCGTTCCTGTTGCATTCGCTGCAGGTCCGCCAGGCGTTGCCGGATGCCGGCGAGCGGGCCGACCGGCTGCTGGCCCGCGCGGCGGAGGCCTTCCGCGTGCCGGAAGCCGAATGGGCGGCATGGCGGCAGTTCATCGCCGCCGGGCCGGACCTGACCGGCGACGGCCCGTGCCGGCGCTTCGGTCGCGCCGGCTGGCGCGCCGAAATCGCCGTCCTTCACAGTCCGTGGACGGAGCGCTTCTTCATCCGCGCGCTCCGCGGCGAAATCTCTCTCGACGACAATCCGGTGGCGGCGGGACGGTTCCATCCGCTCGAACCCGGCGCGATTCTCCGCGACGCGGGCGGCCAGGCGGTCTATTTATGCGAAATCGAACGGCTGTTCGGCCGCGCCGCGGCGGCCGCTCCGATCCGGTTCGAGGCCGAAGCGCTCGAATATCGTTTTCCCGGGGGCGAGAACGGCATCCGCGATTTTTCCTTCCGCGAAACCGGCGGCCGGCTCGTCGGCGTGATGGGCGGCAGCGGCGTGGGCAAATCCACGCTGGTTCAGCTGCTCAACGGCAGCCTGCAACCGCAGGCGGGCCGCGTGCTCCTCAACGGCCTCGATCTGCACCGGAATCCCGCCGCGCTCGAAGGCGTCGTCGGCACCGTGCCGCAGGACGACCTGCTGTTCGAAGACCTGACCGTCCGGGAGAACCTCGACTACAACGCCCGGCTGTGCTTGGCGGGACTTTCGGACGACGAGCGGCGCGAACGCGTCCGACGGATGCTCGTTGAACTCCAGCAGGAGGAAATCGCCGACTTGAAGGTGGGCGATCCGCTGGCGAAAACCATCAGCGGCGGCCAGCGCAAGCGGCTGAACGTCGCGCTGGAGCTGATCCGCGAGCCGTCCGTCCTGTTTGTGGACGAGCCCACCTCCGGGCTGTCCTCCGCGGATTCCGACGTCGTGATGGGGTTGCTCAAGGCGCAGGCCGCGCGCGGGCGGCTGGTGATTGCGATCGTCCACCAGCCCTCGTCCAACCTGTTCCGGCAGTTCGACGCCTTGTGGATCCTGGACAAGGGCGGGGTGCCCATCTACATGGGCCATCCGCTGGAAACCGCGCGCCATTTCCGAGAGACGGCCCATCTGGTGGGCGCCGACCGCGGCGTTTGCCCCGAATGCGGCAACGTCCATCCCGAGCAGATTTTCGCGCTTATCGAATCCAAGACGATCGACGCCGACGGGCGGTTCACCCGCGCGCGCCAGTTCCCGCCGGAATTCTGGCACGACGCATGGCGGAAGAGCGCGCCGCCCCCGGCCGCCGCCGCCGAGGCGCCCGCCGAACCGCCGCCGCGCCACCTGAACCGCCCCGGCTGGATCGGGCAGCTCGCCGTCTTCTTTTCGCGCACGCTGCGCGCGCGCTGCGCCAACCGGGCCTACGTGCTCGTGAACCTGCTGGAGCCGCCGACGCTGGCCTTGCTCACCGCGGGATTGTGTTATGCCGCGCCCGGCGGGACCTATACCCTCGGCGGCAACCCCTATTTGCCGGTCTATTTCTTCATGGCCGTGATCGTGGCGATTTTTTTGGGCCTGAGCGTCAGCGCGGAGGAAATCGTCCGCGACCGCCGCGTGCTGCGCCGCGAGCGGTTCCTGCACCTGAGTTGGAGCGCCTATTCCGGCGCGAAGATGCTGCATGTCGCCGGGCTGGCCGGGCTGCAGACCGCGCTGTGCGCGGCGATCGGCGTAGGCGTGCTACGCATCCCGGACTTTTTCGGCAAGCTGTGGTTCGCGCTGTTTTCGGCGGCCGTTTTCGGCGGTTTTCTGGGCCTGAACGTCTCGGCCCGGTTCAGGTCCGCCGTCACGGTCTACATCCTGCTGCCGCTGCTGCTGCTGCCGCAGATGCTGCTGGGCGGGCTCATCGTCGATTACGACGACTTGCGCTCGCGCGCCGCGCCGAACGCCTATCCGCCGTGGATCGGCGAGCTGACGGCCTCGCGCTGGGCTTTCGAGGCGCTGGTCGTCGAACAGCACCAATCCAACGCCTACCAGCGGCAGTTCGAGGCGATCGACCGCGAACTCTCCGGCCTGGACTATCTCGTGAACGACCGGATTCCCGCGCTGCTCGGGCGGCTCGACGCGCTGCTGCTTGCGTCGCCGGAGCGCGGCGAAGAAATTCGCGCGCTGCTCGTCCGCGAATTCCGCGCGCTGGAAACCGAATCGCCGCGCCTGGCTGGCTTCGCCGATGCGGCCGCGGCGCTGCGGCCGCCGGATCGCGCCGGGTTCGAGCCGCTCAAGACCGGCTTGCGCGAGTGCTCGCGCGAACTGCAGGCCGCGCGGCAAGCGGCGCAAGGCCGCCGCAACGCGATCCAGGAAGCCTTGATCGCCGAGCACGGGGAAGAGGGGCTCGCCGCCTTCCTCAAGGCGCAGACCAACCGGAAGATCGTCGAATTGGTCCGCCACAAGGGCCTGGCGGATCCGCTGCGCGAACAGGGCGGGCGCCTCGTTCAACTGTCGGATCCCGTCTACCAGCCGGCTGAATCGCCGTGGGGCCGCGCGCCCTTCATGGCCGGGGAAAAACAGATCGCGGGAAAAACCTTCCGCACCTATGGCTTCGATCTGGCGGCGCTGTGGCTCATGAACGCGGCGCTGGCCGTCGCCCTCGCGGCGCGCCGGCCGAAGACGTGACAGCCAACCCCCGACGAGTCGTCGGGGGCTCCAAAGGCGGATCGGAATGGAGCCGGGACGACCTCGTCCCGGTGGCTGCAATTCTGGATACTCTTGACTCTTTCTTACGCCATCTTCATCAATGGTCGCATGTCTAGGCACTTGGCCCATCTTGCGTCGTTCGATGCCGAACCGGTCGTATTCTTCACCGCAGTAACGGCCCGGAGGCAGGCGGTTCTCGCCAACGAGGCGGCGCATGGGATCCTTCGCAGAATCTGGGCTTTGGCGGGGGAGCGAAATGGATGGTGGGTGGGCAACTATTTGCTCATGCCGGATCATGTGCATTTTTTCGCGCGAGCGGGTCGTGAGGCAATGCCGATGAAAAAATGGGTGCAGTTGTGGAAATCGCTTTCCGCTCGCCAATGGATGGCTTTGCAGGGAGCAGCAGCTCCGTTGTGGCAGGAAGATTACTTCGACCGTTATCTGAGAAGCGCGGAGAATTATTCCGAAAAATGGTCCTACGTAGAGGCCAATCCGGTTCGCAAAGGGTTGGTTGAAAATGCGGATGATTGGCCTTATCGGGGGAGAATCCACGAACTGCGGTTTTGACGGATGCGGAAAAGCCAACCCCCGACGGGGTAGTCGGGGGTTCCAAAGACGGGAATCCGGCGGCTGTTTGGAGCCGGGACGACCTCGTCCCGGGGAATGGGAAACAGCCAACCCCCGACGGGGTCGTCGGGGGCTCCAAAGGCAGGAAAACTTTATTTTTCGGCCTTTTCGAGATCCTTCTTCGCGTCGCGCGTGAACGACGCCGTCAGGTAGTCGAGGGTCTTGGGCAGTGTGAGCTCCATGCTGAAGAAGATCTGCAAGCGGACGTCCAGATGCTCCGGCTCGCAGCTCAGCAGGTGGCCGCCGGCGGTGAAATCCCGGTCGATGAAATGGAAATGGTAGCCGGGCACGTTGACCGAGGGCACGAACGACGGCGTGTAGAAGCCCACCAGATGGCCGGCCACGTTTTCGAACCGGCGCAGCTTCTGGTGGTCCGTCGCTTCGGAAAGGGGGCGGTAGTTCTCGGTGCGGGGCACGGAGCGCGTGACGACCGACCGGAACCGGCCTTCCATGTGGAGGGCGGTGAACATGTTGTCCGAGGGCAGGATCTGCTTCAGTTGCGTCGTGAAGGCCTCGTAGGAAAGCGGCCCGGCGATTTCCTCCGTCAGCGTCGGCTGGAAATGACATACGGTGGAAAACGGCGTCTTCATCTCGCCGCCGACGGGATGCGCGTAGCCGGCGAGGTCGAGCTGGAAGAAGCGCCCGCCCAGCGCGATCAGTTCGCCGTCGAGGTTGTTGAACGTGCCGATGCCGAAGTCGCCATTATCCTGAAGCGTGGCGAACGTGACGTCGTCGCGGTAGAACCCTTCCAGCAGGGCGTTGATCGGGC
The DNA here is from genome assembly GCA_050176815.1 of Kiritimatiellia bacterium. Classification (GTDB taxonomy): domain Bacteria; phylum Verrucomicrobiota; class Kiritimatiellia; order CAIQIC01; family Lenti-01; genus Lenti-01. The sequence goes on along the minus strand of JBFXHR010000018.1, from coordinate 19,034 downwards.
TGCTCATGTAGAGCTGGGAGGTCATGGCTGCTTTTCGGGAAAATCGACGCGCACGACGTTGCGGCCGGCGTCGCGGCGGTAGGCGAGTTGCAGGCCCATTTTTTTCAGGATGTGCAGGCCCAGCCCACCGATGGGGCGGTCCTCCACGGGGCCGTCGAGCACGGGTGGGGGGGCGTCGGCCAGCGGATCGAAGGGTTTGCCGTCGTCTTCGATCGTCAGGAAGAACGGATCGCCGGTCTCGAGTTTCAGGTCGATTTGATGCCGGGCCGCATCGTCGTAAGCGTAGCGGATGACGTTGGAGAGCAATTCGTCCAGGGCGAGGCGCACCGCGTACGTCCGCTTGGGGGAGACGGCGAGCGCCGCCAGGCGGGCGTCGATCTCGTCCAGCACCCGCGCCAGGTCGGCGGAATCGTTGGCCATGGACAGCTCGATCATGGGAGGAGAAACCCGGGAACTACTTCAGCAGCTCCAGCGCGGCGGCGCGGTCCGCGGCCAGCGGCAGGATGTTGTCGAAGCCGGAAATCGTCATGACGTCGCGCACGGCGGGGACCAGGCCGCACAGCGCCAGCGCGCCGCCCGCGGATTTCACCGCCTTGGCGAGCACGAGCAGGCTGCGCAAGCCGGCGCTGCTGACGTACTCCACCTGGGCCAGGTCCAAGAGCAGCCGGTTCGATCCTTCCAGAATCAGCGCCTTGCAGCGCGTTTCGAGCAGGGGCGCGCCGGCGGCATCCAGCCGTCCCCGGGCCGCCACGATCGCCGTTTGGTTCTGTTTTTCAACGGAGAGTTCCATGTCTTGCCGCCTTTCAACCGGCCGGCGTTCCGGCCCGCGTTTTTCCAGTCTGTCGCATCGTTTCGTGTTTCGTCAAGAGGGTTGCGCGCCGGCGGGCTCGTAGCGCAGGACCAGCATCGTGATGTCGTCGGACTGTTCCCGGGATCCGCTGAAGGCGGCGACGTCGGCGACGACGCCCTGGAGGATTTCCGCGGCGGAGGCCTCTGCGGGCAGCGCGGCGAGGCGGCGGTCGAAGCGTTCCTCGCCGTAAAGCTGGTCGTTTTCGTCGAACGCCTCGGTCACGCCGTCGGTGTAGAGGACCAGGGTCTCATTGGGTTGCAGGACCAGCGTCTCGCGGGCGAACGTCCGCCCATCCAGGGCGCCCACGACCATGTTGGTTTTCGCCGGCACCGCGGCGACGGCGCCGGCGGCGGACCGGAGGCGCGGCGGGTTGTGGCCGCCGTTGGCGAAAACGACTTCGCCGGTGCGGACGTCGAGGATGCCGGCGAACAGCGTTACGAACGTGCAGCTTTCGTTGCGGATGGCCAGGTCGTCGTTCACGCGCCGAAGGATTTCGGCCGGATCGCGCCATTGCTTGGCGGCGGAGCGCAGCAGCACCACCACGGCCGACATGAACATGGCCGCCGGCATGCCCTTGCCGGAGACGTCGCCGATGGCGAAGAACAGATGCGCGTCGTCGAGCGCGAAGTAGTCGAACAGGTCGCCGCCGGCCTGCTTGGCGGTCTTCATGGCGGCCTGGAGCTGCACGCGGCCGCCGAATTCCGTTGGCGCGAACGGGCCGGGCAGGAAGGTTTCCTGGATCTGCCCGGCGATCCGCAGTTCGCTTTCGGCGCGTTCGCGGGCCGACTGCGTGAGCTTGAGCTGCTCGATATGCTCGGCGAGGTTCGACTGCATCTGGTCGAAATCGAAGGCGAGGATCGCGGTTTCGGCCTGCGTCCGGTTGCCGTCCGGGAAGAGCGCGGGATCCACCCGGATCGCCGAGGAGAACTCGCCTTCCACGAGCCGGCGGGTGAAGGTCGACAGGCGGGTCAGCGGCTGCGTGATGGCGGTGCTGGCGAAATAGCTGAACAGGACCGCCAGCAGGAAACTGGCGGTGCCCATGATGAGGAAGTTCAGGAGCGCGCGCCGCTTGAGCGCCTCCACCTCGTAGGCGTGGATGTCGGCGCCGAGGATGAAGCGCCGGCCGGCGGCATCCTTGTGGCCCATGACGACGGACCGCAGCAGGCCGTAGTCCGGATCGGGCGTGGTGGTGGGGTCGGGTTCCCACGTTTTCTGGATTTCGTAGATGTTCGGCGCCGGATTCGTGTATTCCGCCCAGTACATCGTGTCCGTGGCGGCGGAGGCGATGAAGTAGTAGCGGTTGCTCTCCTGGTGCAGGGCGTAGAGATAGGTCCCGCCGACGTGTTCCAGAAAAGTGCACAGCCGTTTCGTGTTGGCCCAGTGCTCGTCCGGAGAAATGCTGTCCGGGGTCTTCACCCGGTCGAAGTAGTTCTCGGGCAGCAGCTGCGGCATCGTCATGGCGGCGATCAGCAGGCGCTTGTCGATCCCGTTCTCGATGGCCCGCACGCTCTGGAAGAATCCGTAGACGGTGAAGAGCATGGACGACAACAGCGTGATGGCGAAAAACGGAAGGAAGATCTTCCACAGGACCTTCCGCTTGCGATACCAGCTCAGCAGCTTCACGGGCGGCCCCCCCCGGCGCGCGGGCCCAGGGCCCAGAAGATCGCGGCGCCGACGCCGAGCGTCGCGGCGATGGTCGCGATGCCGAGGCCCAGGCTCAGGCTCGCGGCCAGGCCGAACACCATCGGCCCCAGCGCTTCGCCGCCGGATTCAAAGACGTTGTAGATCCCCATGGCCTTGTCCTCTCCGAACCGGCGGACGCTCGGCAGCGAGGAGTAGTAGGAGAGGCCCTGGTTGAAGATCATACTTTCCGTCAGGCCGAAGAGGACGATGGTGGCGTACGCGGCGGCCAGCGACTGGAACGCGGCGAACAGCAGCAGGGCGCCCGTCATGATCAGCGCGCCGACGGGCATGGCGCGCCGCGCGCCGAACAGGACCGTGGTCAGGCGGGTCAGCGCGGGCCCCAGGTAGACGCTGGCGGCGCCGAACAGCATGAAGGCCAGGCTGATCTCGTTGATCGTGCAGCCCTGCGCCTCGGCGAACAGCGGGAACAGGAAGCCCAGGAACAAGCCGCACGCCGTCACCGGCAGGAAGATGAAGACGAAGAAGCTCCACACCGCGCGCTCGCGCAGGAAGGCCCACGGCGAAAGCGCGGCGGCGGCGGCCGGACCGGACGGCAACGCCGCGCGCCGCCGGTTGCGGACGAGCGCCAGCGCGGCCACGGCGGCCAGCACCAGCAGCGCCGCCTGGATCCCGAACACCGGCCGCATGCCGATCCGCGCGGCGAGCATGCCGCCGGACACCGAGCCGACGTTGATGCCCGCGATCACCCCGGCCGTCAGCGCGATGATGCCGGATTCCTTCTTGCCTTCGTCCTTCTCGATCAGGAAATACGTGCGGAAGGCGATCATCAGCAGCCCCATGCCCATGCCGACCAGCACGCGGCCGGCGATCAGCAGCTCGTACGTCGGCGCCAGCCCGGTGGCCACCATGCCCGTCCCGATCACGAGGCCGCCCAGCACGACGTCCGTCTTGAGGCCCGCCCGGATGCGGACGTGGCCGTAGAGCACCGCGACCAGGGCCCCGCAGAGCGTCTCGATCGCCATCGGCAGGCCGATGATCAGGTCCGGGAAGCGCCCGACGGCCGGGGCCAGCGACTTGATATGCAGCGGCAGGAACGAGGCGGAGAGAAATACGCCGGCGATGGCCAGGAACGACGTGAAGCGCAGCGCGCCTTCGTCGTAGCGCTGCCAAGCCGCATCGCTGGCCCGGTCGGCGCGGTCCATCACGTGCGAGCTGAAGAAGCCGATTTCGAAGAAGACGAACAGCAGCACGAACAGGACCATGGCCAGGTCCATCAGCGTGCTCTTGAAGAGCGCGCGGTTGGCTTCGCGCTGGGCGGACTGGTCCACGCCCACTTCGAGCAGGCCGACGGTGGCGCCGTTCGTGCTCACCAGCGGGATCACGCCGTTCAGCCAGACGCCGTAGATGTCCACGACTTCGCCCACGTAGGGTTGGCCGGTTTCGGCCACCTGCGCGTAGATGGATTTGGCGTATTGGTAGTCGTAGGGATAGAAGATGCCCCGCAGGCCGTCGTGGTAGGCCAGCGCCGAGAGCTTGTCGCCGAACACCTTGTAGACGCCCGAATAGGTGCTCGCGTCGATGGCGCCTTCGCGGGTGATCGTCTGGCAGAGCTGCCTCAGCACGGCCTGGTAGTCCGCGTTCATGTAGTGCTTCACGTGCTGGATGCGGTCCACGGCCTCGGCGTCCACCACGAGGCGGCCGACTTCCAGATAACCCCGCAGGTTGTTGCGGGCCTCCTCGTCCAGGCGGCGGCTCAGGTTGTTGAAGATCATGTAGGTCGTGATGCCCACGGCCGTGCCGATCATCAGCGCCACCAGCGCGACCTGCTTCGCCATGCGGCGGCCGTCGGGCGACGCGTGCCGGATGGCCAAAACGACCAGCGCGAGGACCAGGCCGGCGAACGCCGCCAGCTGCAACCAGATCGCGGCCCGCCTGGCCCAGAGCGCCACGTTGCCCTGCGCGCGGTCGAGGGTCTGGATGGCGGCGGGCGGGCGGGTCCGGTATTCCACCGCCTTGCCGTTGTTCGGCAAGACCAGGTGGTCTTCGGAAAGCTGGAAGCTCTTGCACTCGTAGAAGTCGTCGGCGTAGCCGTGCGCCGCGGCGATGGCCGCGTCGAACAGTGGCTCGGCGGCATGGTCCGCCCGCAGCCGCATAATGGCGTCGCGGCCCAGATCGGAGAAGTACAGGTCGATGTTCCGATAATGGAGATCCGAGGGAATCGACACCACCTCGTCGGGCAGGTCGCGCCCGTCGTAGCGTTTGGCGGGGGCTTGGCCGGGCGGGGCCACGTAGATCTCCGTGGCGGCGGTGGAATACGCCAGTTCGCGGCCGTCGGCGGAAACCGTGGCGTAGAGGACGTTGTCTTCGGCGTGGGCGAGGGGCGTGACGGTTTCCTCGAGCGTCCCGCCGCCGTTGGCATCGACCCGCAGGCTGTGGATGCCGTCCGCGCCCACCCGGCAGAACCGCAGGCCGTCCGGGGTCCATTGGAGCGAGCGGATCGTGCCGATGTTGTCGACATAGGGCTCGGGCGCGTGCGCGATGGAATACAGAACGCCTTCGGGGCGGCCCTCCGGGGAAAACCGCACGACGGCCTCGCGGTTGACCGTCAGCGTGGCGGTGTCGATGTAGGTGCTCGCCACGTACAGGCGGCCGTCCGGATCGAACGCGATCTCGTTGGCGAAGAAGAATCCCTTTTCGGGATCGTTGCGGGCTGGAACGAGATAGATCAGCGCGCCGTCGGCCCCCACGCGGGCGATGCGCTTGTTGGAGTCGAACACCACGGCGAACGAGCCGTCGGCGCCGCGCGCCGCCTTGGAGAGCTTCTCGAACGGCACCGCGCGGGAGAGCGAGAAGGATTCGGGGATGCGGTCGCGCTGGAGGAAAAGTCCTCCCCCCAGCGCACAGGCCAGGGTGAACAGAACGGGAAGACTGGAGCGGGGCCGGGCCATCGGGGTTTTCAGGTGGGGTTAGCTTTCAATGGCGCGATAGTACCAGAGCGTGTCTTCCCCCGGATAGTAGAAATCGGGAAATCGGCCCACCTGCTTGAAGCCCAGATTGGCCAGCAGCTTGTGCATGGGCGCATAGGACGCGTCCGAAGACGTCTCGAACAGCAGGCCGCGGCCCTTGGATTCCGCCACGAACGCCAGCGCCAGTTCCAGCAGCCGGCGACCGAGACCCTGGCCGCGGCAGGCGGCTTGGATCGCCAGGGCGCTGACTTCGAAAATCCCCGTCCGCTCGACGTTCATGCGGACTCCCAACGCGGCGCAGATCGCGCCGGCTCCGTCGCGCACATACCAATAGGCGTCGTCCGCGCAACCGACCGTGGCGGCCGGATGGGTCTTGAATTCGTCCCGCTCGCCCGGCGTCAGCGGCGTGCCGAACAGGCCCGGCTGCAGCAAAAACGCCGAAACCGCCTCCGCTTCCTCGCGCGTGGCCACCCGTTGCGGCTTGCAGGCCGCTGCGGCCAAGCTGGGTTTGGGCGAACTCACGGTGAAAGTGTCCCATGATTTCCGGCCGAATTCAAGCCCAAGGCGCGCCGAAGGCGCCGCCGCGGGCGCGCGGACGTGCAGTGTCGCGGGTTCCTTGATCGAATGGCGGCCCGGGGCCTTGGCCCGGGGGCTGTTTCGATCCATTGGTCGCCGCCCATGGACGCAAATATGTCCGGATTTCCTCTTTGCGGCGGGCGGGGCTTTTGGCAAAATGAAGTCGGCGAAACTGAATCGGAGGTGGACGCATGCAAACCGCATTGCCGGCAGAATTCAAGCGCGGCCAGGTGCTGCTTCTCGACGGCGCCCCGCACGTCGTCCAGGAACTGCACGTCTCGGGGACGGCGAAGACGAAGCACAAGCTGCACGTGCAGGTCCGCAATCTGCACAGCGGCCACGAGTTCGAACGGACGTTTCCGGACAACGAGCGGGTGCCGACGGCCGAGATGGAATTCCGGCGCGTCAGTTTCAGCTACGTCCAGGGCGGCGCGTTCGTTTTTCTGGACGCCGAGACGTTCGATGAGCTGTCGCTGACGGGCGAACAGATTGGCGACCGCCGCTTTTTCCTGAAGGAAAACGAAGAATACCGCGCCCAATTCCTGGAGGGCCGGCTGCTGGATATCGTCCTGCCCGATACCATGGCTTTGAAAGTCCTGGAGACCGCCCCGGCGCAGCACGGGGGCGGCGATTCCGCGTGGAAATCCGCGCAACTGGAGGGCGGCCTCGAGATCCAGGTGCCGTTGTTCATCGGCCCCGGCGAAAACCTCCTAGTGGACGTCAAAACGCGCAAGTACGCCGGCAAGGCCGGGGCATGAGGGGGGCGGGAAATTAAGAATGAAAAATTTAGAATGAAGAATGGGGGGGCGGCTCTCACGGAGGCACAGAGGCGCGGAGGGGGAGGGGGGGCGGGAAATTAAGAATGAAGAATTTTTTGGGACCGGATGTCATGGCGCCGGGGTGGCACGAGGGAGGCAAGCCGAAGACCGACCGCTATATTTCCACGACCCAATCCGGCCGGAAGCCCGGGACGAGGTCGTCGACGTAGCCCCGCTGGTTGCTCAGGATGCGGGTTTTGCCGATGGCGTAGTCCGCGCAATGGTGGGTATGGCCGTGGATCCAGAGGTCCGGGGCGTGCTCCAGGATGAAGGCATCCAGATCCTCCCCGAAGGCCGCGCTGACGGGATCGTCGCGAAACCGCGTCTGGAGGGATTGCAGGCTGGGGGCGTGGTGGGTGACGACGACGGTGCGGCCGGCAAACGGCTTGGCCAGTTGCTCCGCGAGCCACTTGCGGCTTTGGCGGTGCAGGATGGCGCTGTGGAGCGGGGTCAACTTGCCGTATTTCGGGCTGACGCGGATCAGGACGTAGTCGCACATGGCGCGTTCCGCCGCCTGCATGCAGGCCTCCCGCTTGTCGAAGCCGAACAGCGTGAAGTTGGTCCAGAGCGCGCAGCCCAGGAAGCGGACGTCGCCCAAGATGAATTCCCCGTTTTCCAGAAAATGGACGTTCGTGCCTTGGGCGGCGGTGCGCAGGGCGTCGTCCAGCTTGGGCAGGGCGCCGCGGTAGTACTCGTGGTTGCCCGGCACGTAGACGACGGGCGTGTCGGGGAACAGGTTCCGGATGTACGGGATGGCCCGCCCCTTGATATGGACGTCGCCGGCCAGCACGACCACGTCGGCTTCCACCGGGGGCGGGGCAAAATCGCCGAATTCGAGGTGCAGATCGGCAAGGACGTGGATTTTCATGGCGCGGCGATCGCTGTTTGCATGGTCCGGAGCGGGTCAAAAGCCCCGCCCGAAACATATTCGGTAGAAAGAATCCAATCTGAAGGAACGGGCGCGGAAAATCGATTCGGCGACGGAATCCCCGGCCAAGCGGGCTTCCTTGGCGGCCTCGGCGTAGAGCGCCACGGCGCGGGACAAATCCCGCTTTCGATTGAACCGGAAGTGCCGGTTATAGGCGTTGACGGCCATTCGGGCCAGCTCCAGATCCTTGGGCAGGCGTGGGTTTTTCGGCGATGGATTATCGGTTGCGAATGCGGGTGATCTCCTATGTAATACGGCCTGAATGGTACAGGATGGCGTTCGCAGATCAAGGCCAGATGCGGTATCCGCGCCATGCGCGGCCGGCGAAACCGCCCCATGGGCGAATGGAGAACAAATGAAACAAACGCGGCAATTCAAACCGGCCCTCTGGGCATGGCGCGGAGCGGGGATATGGCTCGTCTTGCTGATGGTCTCCTGCGCCGGGCGGGCCCGGCCGGATCCGGCGGCGGCGGCAAAGGAATTCTTCGAACGGCATTTCGATTTCTATACGCTGGAAGATCTCCCGGCGGTCGAGCCGGCCGTGACGCCCGAATTCTACGCGCTGCTGAATCGGATCGTCGCCGAAGGAATCCCAATGGGATACTACGTCTCCGCCTGCGCATGGACGGACAGCCAGGATGGGTGGTTCAAGGGCGATCCGGTTTTCACGGTGGACCAAAACGACGGGCGGCGGGCCGTCGTGCGCATGGATTACGCTTTTGAAATGGGCTCCGAAGTGCAGCAAAGATGCACCAAGTTGACGCTGGAATGGGATGGCGCCGTCCGGCGCTGGCGGGTGGCAGACCTGGAAGGCCCCGATCAGTATCCCTTCGTTCAAAACCATCTCGAATGGTTCGAGCAAATCGCGGAGAAGGGCTGGTTCGAGAGGGTCGTCCCCGACGCGGCCACGAATGGAAACGGGACGTCGGAGCCGCAGGAATAAAGGCGCCGAAGCCCGCCCGTCGCCCCGCGCGTTGAAAACTTCCGCCGGCGGAAGGGCGGGGCAATTAAGAATGAAAAATTACGAATGAAGAATGGCGGGGGACCGGCTCTCGCGGAGACACGGCGTCGCGAAGGGCGGGGCGGATAAGTTCGCATTAATGTGAACAAATCCACGGGCGGCGAAACGGGCCAAAAACGGCGAAATCGGCCCCAAACGCCATTTTTTGGGTTCATCCAGAGATAGGAAAACAGGCCATTTGGTTTTCGATGGGAAAGCCGGGACTGAACATGGAATCCAGCCCCGCGAATAGGGGCGCGGCGGAAGTTTCCGGATTATATATTGACGGATACTATATAGAATATATAGTTACTGCAAATGAACTCGAATGACCAGATGTCCCTCGGGCCGTGGGCGGAGGAATTCGGCGGAGTCTTCACGCTGGGGGATTTGCGCGTATTGAACGGAGAGCTGAGCGATGCCGGGGTGTATAAGAAAGTGGAGCGGTTGGTTGCGGGCGGGAATTTGGTGAAGGTGAAGCGGGGGCTGTATGCCCTGCCAACGGCTTCCTTGACGGCCATCAGCGCCCGCATCGATCCGGTGGCCTATGTATCGACCGGAACGGCCTTGAGCCGGCATCTGCTGATCGGGTCGGTTCCGGCTCGCCGCCTGCAGGCGGTCAAGGTCGGCGTTCCCAGAACGTATTCCTGTGCTTTGGGCGTGATTGAGCACCTGAGCATCGCGCCTCGGTTGTTTTGGGGGTTCACGGAGGAGAACGGGATCCGAATGGCGACACCGGAAAAGGCATGGCTGGATGCCTGCTATTACGGTTTCAAAGGGCGGGCTTTCTCTTTTGACCTAGACACCGACGTAAACCGCGAAAAACTAAACAAGGCGCTGATTTCCAAGTATCTCGCAGCGTATGACTCGCGCTTTCGTGCCTACTATGGCCGCACCTGGAGAACCCCATGATGGAAGAGCAGCAACGCCTATTGGCCGAGGTTCTGGATTTGTTCGCACGGCGTTTCGACAAGCACGCCGTGCTGCGGGGCGGCATGGTTCTCCGCATTCTGGGGTGCGAAAGGCCGACCAACGATTTGGACTACGTCTTTGTGCCCTATCGGTCCAAGAAAGACATCGCGGGAGATGTGCTGGGAGCCTTGCGGTCTTTGGCTGGCGTGACCTTGAGCCATACCCTCAATTCCAAGTGCTTGCGCGTCTCGATTGTCCGCGGCGAGGTTTCCATCCAAGTGGAGGCCAAGACGGCTCTGGACGTGAATTCGCAGACGCTTTCAACCGGAAGCCTGGCTCGGCTGTTCAATCTGCCACCCCGCTTGATCCGGGTGGTGGATTATCCGGTAGCGCTGGCCGACAAGATGGCGGCATGGAACGAGCGGCGCCTCATGCGCGACCTGTATGACATCTGGTTCTTCCTGCGGATGGGAGTCCGGCCAGACGAGTCGCAGTTGTCGGGGCGTTTGAGGAAGCCCGAGTATTCCCGGCTCGTAAAGGCGTCAGAGCATTTTGTCGGCAAAACGGCCGAGGATTTCTATGGGTTCTTGCGGACCCACGCCAATATCCTTTCCGACGAAGCCATTGCCGCCGAGTTGAAAGACTTCTTGCGTGCCGATGAACTGGCGGGCTTGAGCATGCGGTTCCGCACGGAATTTGCAAAGTTGTAAGCGGCCCTGTGTGTTCCCGCAAAGGACGGCCAAACCATAATTCCCGATACGAGATTTTCCCGCCCGTGTCCGTCGCGGACCTCGCCGAAAAGTCTTGGGTGGTGGCGGCTGGCCACCGTGTTTAGAACTACCTTTGACCCCGACTATGCCAGGAGTGCGCAGAAGTAAAAGCTGTTTTCCATACTGTGGAAAACTTGCCAGCCGGGGCCTTTGACTGCTAAGGTGTCGCCGTGTCATTTGGGCGATTACGGCAGGCCTTTCCGGCCGCAAAGCCTTTGGCGAGGAAACAACGGAAAATGAGTTCAGACAATCCGATTTTGAACAGCCCGTATGACGAACCGCAATGGCATTATGACACCGACGACGAAGGGGCCTTGAATTATGCCAAGGTCATCAAGGGTCGGCGCATCTTCACCCCCGACATCCAAGTCATTCCCGTCAAGCAAGGTGCCCAGCAGAGTCTTTTCGAGGTCAACGACCGCGCGGCGGAATTCGGCACCCACCCGATCAATCTGATTCGGAAGGAAATCGGGGCGTGGCGGGATTCAAAATATCCCAACACCACGCGGGTCACGAAAGAACTGCTGGATTACTGGTTTCTGAATCCCGACCGCCATGCGGAGCAAAAGTTGTTTTTTGCCCAGCGCGAAGCCATCGAGACGGCCATCTGGCTGAATGAGGTCGCGGAGAAATCCAACGCGGGCCAACACATTTTGAACCAACTTAAGAAGGGGCAAGTCGTCAGCGCGGAAAATCCTGCGGCCAACCTGCCGCGCATAGCGTTCAAAATGGCGACAGGCACAGGGAAGACCGTCGTCATGGCGATGCAGATTCTCTACCACTACTTCAACCGCCAGGAGTACCGGAACGACGTACGCTTTGCCGACTACTTCCTCTTGGTGACGCCCGGCATCACGATCAAGAACCGGCTGGCCGTTCTATTCGTGGACTTGGAGCACAAGACGGACATCCAAGACTATTACCACGCGCGAAGCCTCATTCCCTATCGGTGGGAATCCAAACTCGGCAATCTGAATTCGCGGATCGTCATCACCAATTACCACGCCTTCGAGCCGAGAACCTTGAAGGGAAACAAGCGCAGCCCGTTCGACGGGAAACTGGATGCGAAAGGGCAGAAGCAGGAAGCCACCGAAGATTTCAACCGCGTGACGAGGCGAGTCATTGGAAAATTCAAGGTGGGTTCGCGGCTGCTGATCTTGAACGACGAGGCGCATCATTGCTACTTGCCAAAGGAAAAAGGCCAAAGCACGGAAGGCGAGGATACCGTCACCGAAAACGCACGGGCGGCGGTCTGGTTCAACGGGCTGACCGAGATCGCAAGCCGATTCAAGGTGGATACGGTCTACGACTTGAGCGCCACGCCATACTATCTTACGGGTTCGGGCTACGAAGCCTATGGGCTATTCCCCTGGGTGGCGACCGATTTTGGGCTTATCGAAGCCATTGAATCGGGCCTGGTCAAAATCCCGTTCCTGCCGGAGAGCGACACTACGCACGAATTGACCATGCCCGTGCTGCGGAACCTCTACGACCATGTGAAGGACGACCTGCCGAAGAAGGGGCAGAAGCGCAAGAAATCCGAGGCAAAAAAAGAAGGGAAGCGGCCCGTCGGCGAAGAACCGCCCAAGCTGCCCCCGTTGGTCAAGGCCGCTCTGGAGAAATTCCACGGCCACTATCAGCACGACTACCAAAAAATTCGCGGGCTGTTCGACAGCCCGCCGGTTTTCATCGTCGTGTGCAACAACACTTCCGTTTCCAAGGAAATCTACAAATATATCGCCGGATACGAGCAGACTCTGGGCAGCGGCAAGACGCGGGCCATTCCCGGACATTTCGACCTGTTCTCCAACTACGACCGGACAACCGAAAAGCCCCACAAGAAACCGCCCACCCTTTTGATCGACAGCGATGCGCTGGAAAACTCGGGCCAGATCGACGACGACTTCAAAAGAATTTTTGCCGACGAAATCGAGATATTCAAACGCGAATATGCCCGCATCCACGGACAAGGCTCCATCGAGGCCATCACCGAAGCGGAGATCCTGCGCGAGGTGGTCAACACGGTTGGCAAGAAGGGGACGCTGGGCTCGCACCTCCGCTGCGTGGTATCCGTTTCGATGCTGACGGAAGGATGGGACGCGAACACCGTCACCCACATCATGGGGCTGCGCGCCTTCAACTCGCAATTGCTGTGCGAACAAGTCGCCGGGCGCGCGTTGCGACGCAAGAACTACCTTCTCCAAGCCTACGACAAGAAGGGCGAAGTAATCCCGTCAGAGAGCCTGAAACGCTACAAGCCCGAAAACATCGTTTGGAAGTTTCCTCCCGAATATGCGCACATCATCGGCATTCCCTTCCGCATGTTCAAGGGCGGGACGACCACGCCGCCGCCGCCGCAAGACACTCATCATGTTCTCGCCGTGCCCGAGCGGCAGGAAGCCTTCGAGATCACTTTCCCGAATGTGGTCGGCTACCGTGTCGAAACGCAGGAGGGGCCGATCCGGGCCGACTTCTCGAAAATCGAGAATTTCGAGATCGACGGTTCGAAGTTTCCCTACGAAACGACCTTGAAAACCGCCTTCGGCCCCGCCGAGGAGGTCATCACGGTTCGGGCGGTTAAGGATCGTCGCGACCAGGAATTGTTTTTCGCCCTCACCAAGGAATTGATCAGCCTGCACTACAGCGACGACGATGGGCACCCGCACTTCCACAAGTTCAACCAGCTTCGGCGAATCGTGGAGGAGTGGTATCGCAGCAAGGTGATCCTGCTGAACATTCCCGATTCCGAATACAAGAAACTGCTGTTTTTCTTCAACCCCAAGACGATTTGCGACCACATCAGCCGGGGCATCATGGCCGCCAGCCGGGCCACCGACAAGATTTTGCCCGTGCTGAATTTCTACAACAAGTTCGGCAGCACCACCTATGTTAACGGCCACACTTCCCGCGAGGTGTACGAGACCAAGAAAAGCCATGTCAATTATGTGGTAGCCGACACGGAGAGCTGGGAGCAAATTGCCGCCAAGACGCTCGAAGAACTCAAAGCCGTCGAAAGCTATGTGAAGAACGCTTTTCTCGGCTTTTCGATTCCTTGCGTGGCGGACGGCAAGGACCATCTGTATTTCCCGGACTTCATTGCGCGCTGCCGCACGAAGGACGGGCGGGCGGTGAACCTGATCGTCGAAATTACGGGCATGAACAAGGACAAAGAGGCCAAGAAGTGGTATGTCGAAAACCGCTGGTTGCCCGCCGTCAACGCCGTGCGGGAAAAATACGGGTTCGACGAATGGGCGTTCATCGAGATCGCGAACGACATCCGCGACATCAAAAACCAGTTGATGGCCAAAATCGGGGCGCTGTGATGGTCAAGTATCGCATCTATATCGATGAAACGGGAAACGCCGATCTGGAAAGTTCGGACAATCCGAACCACCGGTTTCTGAGCCTGAGCGGCGTGGTGCTGGATCTCGACTACGTGGAGCGGGTGCTGCATCCGGACATGGAGGCGATCAAGAAGGAATTCTTCGACCACCATCCCGATGACCCCATCGTGTTTCATCGCAAGGAGATGGTCAACCGGCTCGGGAGGTTTGGGGTTCTCAAGAACCCGGAGATCGAAGCCCGGTTCAACGCCAAGTTGCTCAACTTCTTGGCGACATGGGATTTCACCCTGATCACCGTTATCATGGACAAGAAGGAGCACCGCGAAAAATACGCGGTTTGGAAGTCCGATCCTTACCACTACTGTCTGTCCGTTCTTCTGGAGCGTTATATTTTCTTGCTGGAGCGGAGCGGATTGAAGGGCGATGTGATGATCGAATCCAGGGGCTCCGACTACGATCAGCGCCTGGCCAAATCCTTCAGCCATCTTTGGGAAGAGGGATCGGAATTCATGGAGGCCAAACGGTTCCAGCAAGGCCTGACTTCCAAGGAAATCAAAATCCGCAGCAAGAAAGCCAATATCGCGGGACTGCAACTGGCTGACCTCGTAGCCCATCCCAGCCGCCGGGATGCCATGGCCCGGTTTGATTTGAATGGGGGGAAGGACGACCGCGCCCGGCCCTTTGGCGACCAGATTATTGCGATTTTGGAAAAGAAATATGCACGCTACAAAGGAAAGTTGATGGGAAGCGGATTGAAGAAACTGCCCTGAAAAGCAAGAACCCGCTGATTCCTCAACGGGTTCCGATGGGCAAACCATCTACCTCCAGTAGCCTGGATTGCCCGTAACCTACCGTGGAAGCGGGGCGGAGTCAACAGCCGAAATTTCAGCGAGGAAAAAGACATGACAATCAAATCCATCAAGCATTCCAAGGAAAAGCGGGTTCTCATCCCTTCGCGCGAGGAGGCCGGGGCCGAAGCCGCCAGCCCCAAGGTCAAGGACGGGAAGGGAAACGCCGAGTACCCGGTCAATCCCGTCGTCCATCGCGGGCAGGACCCAGAACTTTTCTGGATGCACAAATACGGCGCCGACGACCGCCAGGACCGCCTAGCCGTGGATATCCGCTCGCTTTATCGCCACGAGCACATCGCCCCCGAGACGATCATCCAGCGCCTGTACAGCCTAAAAGAAATCCCCCAGGCCCAGATGGAACTGGCCGGGCTTTTCGGCAACGGCCCGGAGCTCGACGAGATCGATAAGGTTTCCGAGTACTACAAGCACTCTGACAACTGGAGCAACCGCCTGATTCAGGGCGACAGCCTCCTCGTGATGACCTCGCTCCTCGAACGCGAAGGCATGTCCGGCAGGGTCCAGATGATCTACATCGATCCGCCCTACGGCATCAAGTACGGCTCCAACTGGCAGATGAAGCTCAATAACCTCAATATCAAGGATGGCGCCGACGAAGACCTCTCCGGCGAGCCGGAGCAGATCAAGGCTTACCGCGATACATGGGAACTGGGCATCCATTCCTATTTGAGCTATCTACGCGACAGGCTTCTGGTCGCCAAGGAACTCCTGACCGAAAGCGGATCCTGTTTTGTCCAAATCAGCGACGAGAATGTCCATCTGGTGCGGTGCTTGATGGACGAGGTGTTTGAAAGCGATAATTTCATTGGCCTGATCACTTTCCAAAAGAAAGGCAGCCAATCCGGGGAGTTCTTGCCCCCAATTAATGAATATTTAGTTTGGTACGGGAAATCGCGCGAACAGACAAAGTACCGTCAGTTATATGTTCCGCGCGACTTGGTCGGTGTTGGGGGGTCCGGGTTTACAAATCTCGAGTTGAAAGACGGCTCAGTTCGCCCCCTTGAGCCAGAGGAAGCAAATGGCACAAAGGCGCTGCCAAGTGGTGCTCGAGTGTTTCGGTGGAATCCTTTATTTGCAGCCAAGCCGGGTCCGAATGAACCGGTGACGATTGGCGGGAAATCTTACCCATCAGGAGGTGCATCTTGGAAGGTGAGTCCAAAATCAATCCCACGGTTACATGAAATGGGAAGAGTAGTGGCCCAGAAAAGCCGATTGGTGTTCAAGCGATATTCCGATGATTTTCCGGTTGTGGAAATAAATAATGTCTGGCTTGGCCTTGGGGGTGCAACAGATAAAAAATATGTTGTTCAGACCAACATTGAAATTATACAGCGGTGTCTGCTCATGACCACTGATCCCGGCGATCTTGTTCTCGACCCAACCTGTGGTTCTGGAACAACAGGCTTTATGGCCGAGCAATGGGGCCGCCGTTGGATCACGACGGACACTTCCCGCATTGCTTTGAACATCGCCAAGACGCGCCTGCTGACGGCGACCTTCCCATACTTCAAGCTCTACGACGAAAGCCATAGCGATATCAGGCAAGGATTCCTGTACAAAAAGGTTCCACATATCACGCTTAAATCCATCGCCAACGACGAACCGGCCGAGGAGGAGACCCTCTTTGACCAGCCGGAGATAGACAAGAAGAAGCTCCGGGTTTCCGGCCCGTTCACGGTGGAAACCTTGCAGAACTTCGAGCCAGTTGCGCCAGAGGAATTGGACCGGTCTGTGCCCGACGCCGACGCTATGGAGAACTTCGAGGAGCGGATATTCGAGCACATGAAATCGGCGGGGGTGAAAAACGGCGTCCGCAACGAGCAGGCGGTGTTTACCCGGATCGACCGGCTAAACAGCGGGTATCTTCACGCCGAGGGTTTCTACGACTCCAAGAAGGGCGAGAAGAAGGCTTATATTCATATCGGCCCGAAGTTCGGCACGGTCAGCCGCCAGGCGGTGAACGAAGCCGTGAAGGAGTGCCGCAAGCGTGGCGACGCCGATTGGCTCATCATCCTGGGCTTCTCCTTCGAGAGCAACATCGAGAACCAGAGCGTAACGGCCAGCGTGGGCGGCTTCGAGGTGACGAAGGTGCGGATGCACGACGACCTGATGCAGGACGGACTGCTAAAGAAGGACAAAAAGGCGGCCTCGTTCGTAACCATCGGCGAGCCAGACATCCAACTCGTCAAGAAGGGCAAGACCGCGACGGTTGAAATCCGCGGTCTGGACATCTACGACCCGGTGACGGATGTGGTAAAGGCGCGCGACATTGCCGACATCGCCTATTGGATGGTGGACGACGATTACGACGGCAGCAACTTCATCGTGAGACAGGTCTTTTTCTGCGGCGGCGACAAGGACCAGTTTGCAGATTGGCAGAAGGGGCTTTCGACGCTCGCCGTTGCCAGCACCAAGCGCAACGCCGAGAAAACCCTGAAAATCGAAATCGACGACGACGCCTTCGAGCGCGTCTACGGCCACAAGTCGCATCCCATCGAGGTCAAGAAGGGCCAGAAGATCGCCGTCCGCGTCATCAGCCAGTTCGGCGAAGAGAGCACGAAGGTCCTTGAGGCCTAAGGGCGGCGCGGATAAGTCCTGCCCAGATAGAATATTTTCCCCGTCTTCAAATCTCGGTATACCTCAACTCCGTCCTTATCTGGGAGCCGATCCATGTATTCCGTGGTTCGGCCGGGCTCCATAAATTTGAAATCCTTGCTCAGAGAATGCTCAAAGGTCCATCCGTCGGGCGTCACGATTTCCTGAAGCGTGCTGCCGACGAGGCGGCACGCCTGGATTGGTTTGTTGGGGTCGCCGTCCAAGCCGATTCTGCCGATTTCCACCCAGTTGCATGGCGAACACAAACCATTGCGCTGATCCACAACGACCAGATCTTCTGCCTTTCCGTTCACAAGATGGCGAAGACCGCACTGTTCGAGGTGCTCAATGTAGTTGCGGGTATCCGCCGGAGCCATGAATCCGACGCGTGCCAGTTCGCTATCGGCGCAAAGGGTCAGGTTTGGGACATCTTCCCGGAAATTCTCCCACCCGCCGGGGTACCGCTCGGTGAGAATGGCCGTTTTGATGACCACCGAAATGCCTTCAATCAGAACGGCCATAGCCTCAATCTCTTCTTTCCGCTTGGCCTAAATAGGCGCGTATCCTGGCATTGCTCCACCCTTCTGCGGAGGCAAGCACATATTCGTTGCGAACCCTGTCCACGAGGGCTCCATCGGAAAAGACGGGTTGGGTGCCGTCATTATTGTCGATGCCCCATTCGATCCCGTCTTCCGTTTGGAGCCATAGCGCGGTCTTCATTAGCCGATCATATTCTTCGAGTTCACTTAGAATAATCCCGTCGATCGTATCCTCATACGCGCTCCAAAGGGCAAACTTCTCGCCTTGGATTTGCACGCAGATTTCATCCCATGAATTCGTCAGGCCCGAGTCATCGCCTGCAAGCAGGCCATCATTCATGTTTCGGAGTCGAGCAATGACCCTGCGGGCAATCACATGGCCAGCGCGAGACGCAAGATCGCGGACGATTTTATCCTCAATGGTCATGACGACAGCCTATTCAATTGCGGGTGAAAAACCAGTTGAATGTTAACAGAAGTAAATTCATTAGTCGGGCTAACAGCCTTAAGATGGAAGACGCGCGCGCCCCCACCCGAAGCCCGCAGGGCGGAGCCGCCGCAGGCGGCCAAGTGAGCGCGGCAGCCCCCTTCGCTGAAGCTATGGGGGATAAAGACGCGATGAATCCCGCCGATCTTTCCGCGGGCCGTTCCGCAGGCGCGGTCGCAAGCTATGTCATGGTTGTCGGGAAGGAGGCTGGAAATGCTTTTTCGCGAAGGCGAAGCCGGATCCGGTCTTGAGGTAGCGCTCGAAGGCGGCGGCTTTATCCTGTTCTTTAAACGCGATTGCGGTTTCCAATTCCCACGGGCAGTACTTGGAAGTGTGGGGGGAACCGCCGGCATTATGCGTGGCCAGCCGCGCGATCAGGTCGGTAGTGAGGCCAATATAGCGTTGTTCGGGACGACTCAGGCTGCGGATGATATAGACGGTCCACATGATCATTTTCAAAAGGGAGGGGCAAGATCCGAATCCGGCCCCCCTTCGCCAAGGCTATGGGGGGGCACCCTTCGCGCTACCTTATTTTAGAAGGGTGGCTTGCCACCCGAAGCTCTGAACGAAGTGAAGAGCGAAGGGTGGTGGCGTCTAGCCGCCGTGTTTAGAACTTTCTTTGACCCCGACTATGCCACGCGCCATCAGAAGTAAAAGCCCATAATCCTTTGGGGGGGGTGGGGGGGGGGGGGGGGGGGGGGGGGGGGGGGGGGGGGGGGGGGGGGGGGGGGGGGGG
>JBFXHR010000017.1:0-57240 GCA_050176815.1 Kiritimatiellia bacterium | reverse complement strand
GCATGGCGTCGGGCAGGATGCGCAAGGTGCGGTCGATGGCGCGGCCGCGCAACGCTTTCCACTGGAGGAGGCTGGCCAGCACGACGCCGATGGCGAACGTGAGGGCGACGGACAGGAACGCGAAAGCCACGTTCCAGCCGAAAATCTGCAGGAAGGGCTTGCGGATGGCGGGATCGGCGAACAGGAGGCGGAAGTTTTCCGTGCCGATCCAGACGTGCCAGCCGGGGCCGACGGATTCCCGTGTCCGTTCATCGACGTAGTTTCCGCGCCTGGGATCGGGGACGAGGGTTTGGCCGGTGACGGCGTGGACCAGATTGTCGCCGTCCTCGTTCCAAAGCGGGAGGCGGAAGCCCAGGGCGCGCAGGCCGACGAGGCGCAGGGGCGTGGAGGCGCCCGGCGGGGTAAAGCGGGCGTGGTTGAGCCATGGCCGGGCTGCGACGACGCCGCGCATGCCGAGGGGCTTGGCCTTGGGGGGGACGATGTTGAGCGCGAGAACGACGGGGCGGCCGGCGGCGGCCTCGTTGGTCGTGAACGGGCGGGAAACCAGGAAATTTTGTCCGATTTCGCCCTGTCCCATGGGAATGGCGATTTGGTATTTCCCGGGTTCGGGCGCGGGATGGAGCCGGAACGGGTAGCGGGCATCGTCGGGCGCATAGACGTCCTGGGCGAACCAGGCGCGGACGCGCTCTTGGGAGAGAAGGTGCTCGCCGCTGAAGTTGGTGAAGGCGACGTAGACGGTGTAGAGCAGAGGCAGCAGCACGAAGATCGCGAAGGCGGCGAGGCCGGGCAGAAGATAGCGCGCGGCGTGGGCGCGGGGGGAGTTGTAGACCCACGCCGCGAAGAGAGAGGCCAACGCCAAGACCGCGCCGAGAATCGGCGCGCCGGCCCACGCCATGCGCGCGGCGAGGGCCAGGGCGCCGGCGACGACCAGCAGCCAAACCAGACGGCCGAAGGCGCGCCCGATCATTTCGTTCCCCGGCCCATGCGCTGGGCGGCGTTGTCGAGGGCATCCTGCGGGGCGGCGCGGAGCGACGTGATGGTGGACAGCGCGGATTCCATGGCGCTCCAGAAAACGCCCATCTGGGGAATGTTCGGCATCAGAAGGCCCGCTTCGATGTTTTTCATCGATCCGGCGACGTGGGGATCGGCGGCCTTGGCCTCGTAGGCGGCGATGAGCGCGGGCACGCCGAGCGGCACGTGGCGATCCATCGCGTCGAGGCCTTGGGGGGTGACGAGATAGTTTTCGAGGAACTCCTGCGCGAGGTCGAGGTTGGGGCTCGAACGGTTGAAGACGGCCCCCACCACGCCGACGAACGGCCGGCCGGGATTTCCGTCGATCCCCGGGATCGTCGTCACGCCGAAATCGATGCCGCTTTTTTTCAGGTTTTCCCACGCAAAGGGGCCGGAAACGAACATGGCGAGCTTGCCTTGGTTCATCTGGGCCTCGGCGATGGAGTAGGACAGGCTGGAGGGCAGGACCTTGGCGCGGATCAGGTCTGCGACGGTTTGCATGGCGGCGACGGCGGCCGGATGGTTGACGCCGACGTCGGAAACGTCGTAGGTGCCGTCGGGGCGCTTGCCGAAGACGTAGCCGCCGGCGGAGGCGAGAATGCCAAAGGTGAAATACGTGTTGTTGTAGTCCCACATGATCGGCCAGGCGCCCAGGGCCTGGAGGCGGGGCAGGAGTTGGGCGCAGTCGGCGAGACGCGCGGGGATTTCCTCTTCGGAGATCAGCGCCTTGTTGTAGATCAGGCCGGTGGATTCCATGGCCAGCGGATAGCCCCAGAGGCGGCCGCGATGGGTGAAGGCTTCCCACGCCTTGGGAAAGACGCGGGGCCTGAACGCGGGATCGGGATCGATGGGCAGAAGCAGTCCGGCATCGGCCCATTCGCCGAGGCGGTCGTGCGCCCAGATCATGACGTCGGGACCCTTGCCGCTTTTGGCCGCGTGGTAGAACTTGTCGGTGGCGCCTTCGGGGTGTTCCACGACGACGGGGATCCCGGTGTTTTTCTCGAAAACGCGGCCGATTTCCGCGATGCCCGGATAGCCCTTGTCGCCGTTGATCCAGACGAGAAGGCGGTCCGGTTCCCAGGCGGGAGCGGAAAGGGGCATGCTTCCCAGGAGGGCCGCGATCAACCCATGCGAAAACGTATTCACGGGCGCAGGATAGCGGGAGGGCCGGGGATGGTCAAACCCAACAAAAAACGCCCGCCGGGGAATCCGGCGGGCGCGAGGGGCGGGGCGGAATCTAGTTCTTGCCGCGGCCCTTGACGCCGACGGTGCTGTGCTTGGCCTTTTCGTGGGGCCGCAGGGAACGCACGGCCGCGCCGGCGCGCCACATTTCGGAATGGCCCATGACGGCCAGTTCGGCGTCGAGCTTCTTCTTGTAGTCGATGGCGCCGCAGACCTTGATGACGCGCTTGGCTTCGGCCTGGGTCTTCACGGCCTTGTAGAGCTGGTTGAAGACGGGCAGGACGGCCTTCTTGAAGCGGGGCTTCCAATCGAGCGCGCCGCGCTGGGCGGTGGCGGAGCAATTGGAATACATCCAGTCCATGCCGTTTTCGTCGACGAGGCGGATGAGGCTCTGGGTGAGTTCCTCGACGGTCTCGTTGAAGGCTTCGGAGGGGCTGTGTCCGTTCTTGCGCAGCACGTCGTACTGGGCTTCCATGATGCCGGCGAGGGCGCCCATCAGCACGCCGCGTTCGCCGACGAGGTCGGAGGTGACTTCGTGCTCGAACGTGGTCGGGAAGAGATAGCCCGAGCCGACGGCGATGCCAACGGCGAGGGTGCGCTCGCGGGCGCGCTTGGTGGCGTCGCGTTCGACGGCGAAGCTGGAATTGATGCCGACGCCGGCCAGGAAGTTGCGGCGCACGGAGGTGCCAGATCCCTTGGGGGCGACCATGATGACGTCCACGCCCTTCGGGGCATCGACGCCGGTCAGCTTGCGGTAGACCCATCCGAAGCCGTGGGAGAAGTAGAGGGCCTTGCCTTTGGCCAGGTAGGGCTTGACGCGCGGGAAGACGTATTTGAGGGCGCCGTCGCTGACGAGCATCATGAGAATGGTGCCTTTTTCGCAGGCTTCTTCGACGTCGAAGAGCGTCTGGCCGGGCTTGAAGCCGTCTTTGACGGCGCGCGCCCAGTCGCCTTTGAAGCGCGGGTCCTGGCCGACGATGACCCGGATGCCGTTGTCGCGCATGTTGAGCGACTGGGCGGGGCCCTGCACGCCGTAGCCGATGACGGCCACGACTTCGTTCTTCAAAACCGCCTGCGCCTTTTTCAGGGGAAATTCGCCGCGGGTGACGATGTTTTCCTTCGTCCCGCCAAAATCGATCTTGGCCATGGTTCAATGCTCCTTCTTTGATTTTCTGGGAAACAAACAGGGACAATAGAAGCCTTGGGGTGGGGAGGCAAGAGGTTTGTTGGAAAATTTGTCCCGCGCCGAATGGCGCCGGGGACGGCGAGGGGAGGCGCTAGAGTTCGATTTTCAGGCTTCGGGTCTGGATGGCCTGCGCGGTTTCCTGATCCTCCGGCCGGATCCAGATTTGCAGGCGCGAATAACGGCCGCCGGCCCCTTTCGAGGGAATCCGCGCCCGCAGATCGATGGATCTGACCACGAAGGGAATCTGCGCCTTCTCCAGGTCGGCGAGGAGCCGTTGGGCATCCGGTACCTCGTATTCCCCAAGCATCAGGACTCCCGGTTCTTCGTTCATAGATGGAAGAGAATCCCGGCCGCGGCGGCGGCGAGCATCAGCAACGCGGGGTGGGGGTTCTTCCACAGGACGAGGCCGAAGGCGGCGGCGAAGATCAGGATCGTTGGGATCGAAGGGAAGGCCGCGCCGGCGGGGACCAGCGCCATCCCGAGGCGGATGGCGGTGGCGGCGAGCAGGCCGACGAGCGCGGGCATTAGGCCGCGCATGGCCGCGCGGAAGGCGGGGCGGTCGCGCAGGTGGAGAGCCAGCGCGCCCAGCGCCAGCAGGAACAGGGCTCCGGGCAGGCAGACGCCGACCGTGGCCGCGATGGAACCCGACAGCCCGGCCACTTGATAGCCGGCGAAGGTCGCCAAATTGACCGCGATGGGGCCGGGCGTGATTTCGGAAACCGCCAGCACGTCGAGGAACCGCTCGGACGTTAGCCATCCGTTGGCGGCGACTTCGTGCTGCATCAGGGGGATCATGTTGTAGCCGCCGCCGATGCTGAAGAGGCTGATGCGGAAGAAGGTCCAGAAAAGCAGGAGCAGCTCGTTCACGGCGCGGCCTCCTTCTTCCGGCGGGCGAGGTGGATCGCCAGTCCCGCGCCGGCTCCGAGCAGGATCAGCGGAATGGGCGGCAGGATTTTCGCGAACAGCAGCGCGGCGCCCGCGGTGGCGGCAAGCCAGAGAAAAGGAGAGCGGAGCTGGGCGCGCCCAAGACGAATCGCGGCCCCCGCCACGACGGCGACGACGGCGGGCCGCAGGCCGGCGAGAGCGGCGGCGATCCAGCGGTTTTCCCAGCGGCCGGCAACCAGCGCGGCCAGCGCCAGGATGATGAAAAAGGCCGGGAGGGCGACGGCGATGGCTGCGACCAGCGCACCCCGCTTGCCGGCGAGACGCAGGCCGGTCAGGACCGCGAAGTTGACGATGATGACGCCCGGCACGGACTGGGAAATGGCGTAGGCCTCGGCGACGTCGTGCGGCGTCAGCCAGCGGCGTTTTCGTGCCAGTTCCGCCTCGAACACGGGCAGCGCGGCCATGCCGCCGCCGAAGGCGCCGGCGCCGATCCGGAGGAAACTCCAGAAAACCGAATGGAGAGTCTGCTTGGCCATGGCCCGTGCGTTTATCGCTGCCAACCTTCGATTTTAAAGATTCTTTCCAGAAGTTTTCGTTCCGGTGCGCCGGAGTCGGGGGCAAACCAAACTTCGAACCGGGCGGCGTAGGGTTTGCCCCAGTCGCCTTCGTAGATGGTGAAATGCGTGTTGGAAAGGAAAAGCTCCTCCGGATGGGCCGACCAGCCGACCCATTCGTTTGCGCGTTCCTTGAGACGATCCACCGAGAGCGGCGTCCCTTGGGTTACTTCGTAAGCTTTGAGATAGAGCATGCCGGGTTCGCCGGGGTTGATCCAGATATGCGCGTTATAGATTCCGGTCTGGAATGAATTTCGTAAATCCAGGGAAGGCGAACCCGCGCGGATGGCGTCCGCAGGCAAGAGGGCGCGCAAGGTTTCTTCGGTCGGTTGCGCGGCGAGGGGCGCCAGTTCCGCCTCAATTTGCGCCAGGGCTGCCTTGGTCAGGCGCCGCTCCTTGGTTTGGGACTGTTCGAAGATTTCCACGGCCATGTCGCCGACGGAAACGACGCAATGGCTTTCGTGCATTTGGTTGCCCGCCGACAGCCGGACCGGAGCCGAATCGCTGGCTTGCAGCCAGGTGGTGTCCGCGTTCCCCCGCCACCAGGGTTTTCCCGAGAGGCCGAGGGTCGTGCGGGATTGGAACTCGGGGACATTGGAATTGTGGAACATGTCGAGGTTGTGCCGGGTGTAATAGCCGTGCAGGGTGTACTGCCGTTCCGAACCGACGATCCAGCGCCGAGTGGCGAAGAGATTTTCGTCTTCCGTGAACACGCGCCACGCGGAGCTGCAGCGCAAATAGCGCGCCAGCAGATCCGGATGGCGTTGGCGGAGTTGTGCCAAAGCGGGGCAGGATGCGACGATGGAGGGGTCATCTCCGCCCGGCCGGGTCAAAGCGTCGAGCAGCGCGCGCTGGAAGGAGTCGTCGTCCATGCCCGGCTGGGCTTCGGGCCGGTCGAGGGGCTCGGCCACGACCAGGTCCGGGGGAATGACGAGGGAATCGGCAAAACCGTCGTCGCTGGGGCCCATCATGGAATACATCATCATGAAAAACATGGCGCCGGCGACCGCCACGACGCCCACGGGCATCGCCAGCAGGTGGAGCAAGCCCGTTTTCCATTGGCGCCGGACCAGGTTGAAGATGCCGGCGAGGGGCAGTCCCACAAACGACGCCAGGGCGGCCACGGTCAACACGTTGGCGGAGACGGCCCCGCATTTCGATCGGAGAAGCGACAGGCCGCTGCTGGCCGCCAACAGGCACAGGAAAACCAGCAAGGGCAACCATGGGCGGCGGATATAGGCCGCCGCGAACTTTTCGATGCGGATTTTCATAAGCAAGCGAATCGTATCCCATCTGCCGGCCGTCGGAAACCGAATTCCGCCTGCGCGACATTGGGGATTGCGGGCGGGACGCGACGTGGCAGAATGGGCGGGCCGATGAAAATCACTCCCTCCAGCCGAGAAGAATGGATGGCGGCGGCTTGCGCCGTCGCGTCGGCGTTGCTGCTGTTTGCGGTTTTTCCGCCCCTGGAATGGACTTGGGCGGCTTGGATGGCACTGGTGCCGCTGTTCGTCGCGGCGCGGCGCGTGCCGGGGCGCATGGCGCTGAAAATGGGTTATGCGACGGGCTTTCTGTTTTGGCTGTTGAGCATCCGGTGGCTGACGCACGTGACGGTGGCGGGCTGGATCGGCTTGAGCGCGTATTGCGCGCTGTACGTTCTGCCGGCGGTGTGGATGGCGAACCGCTGGCGCGGGGGGGCGGCGGGGTTTGCGGCGTCGCTGGCGGTGGTTTGGTGCGGGAGCGAATTTTTGCGCGGGTGGATCGGGGGGGGATTTCCGTGGAATCCGCTCGGGGTGGGCTTGACGCCGTGGCTGCCGGCTATCCAGATGGCGGAATTCGGCGGGGTTTGGCTGGTATCGGGGGTGGCGATCTTCGTGAATGCGCTGCTGGCCTGGGCGGTGGCGGAACGGCGCGGATGGGTTGCGCTCGCGGCGTGCGCCCTCGCCGTGGCGGGCGCGCTGGGTTGGGGCGCGTGGCGCGCGGGCCATTTGCCGGAGGCGGATCGTTCGATCCGCGTGGCGCTGGTGCAGACGTCGATTCCGCAGGACGAGAAATGGGTGGCGGCGAAAATCCTCATGATCTACGAGCGATTGGCGGATTTGACGCGGAAGGCGCAGGCCGATCCCTCGGTGGAGCTGGTGATCTGGCCGGAAACGGCCTTGCCGGACGACGTGCGCAACAGCGAAAACAGCTATGCGCTGGTGTGGAGCCTGTGCACCAACGGAACGCCGATCCTGACGGGTTCGCTCGATACGGGGACGCGGGATTCGGGCGAAACCCAGTATTTCAACAGCGTTTTTTTGTTCGATGCGGACGGGCGCATCGCGGGGGAATACGACAAGCGGCATCTGGTGGTCGCGGGCGAATTCATTCCGCTGGCCCGCTGGATCCCATGGCGGTGGCGCGCGGCGCTGCACATGCCGGAAAGCATCTCGGCGGGCACGGACAGCGCCGTTTTCCATGCCGGGAAGGAGAACGTTCCGTTGTCGCCGCTGATCTGCTTCGAGGACATTTTGCCTGATCTGGCGCGGGCGGACGTGCGGGCCGGGGCGCGCATGCTGGTGAACGTGACGAACGACGCGTGGTTCGACGAGCGCGTGGCGCCGCGCCAGCACATGCGCAACGCGGTGCTGCGGGCGGTGGAAAACCGCGTGCCGCTGGTGCGGACGGCCAATACGGGCGTGACCTGCGCGATCGCGCCCTCGGGCCGCATCGTCTCGCATCTCTCCGACGGCGAAGGGCGGACCTGGGGGGAGGGCGTGCTGTGGGCGGACGTGGCCGTTCCGCCCGACGCGGCGCCCTTGACTTTCTATGCCCGTTTCGGGGATATGTACGGCATCGCCTGCGCGGTCGCGACGGCGTTGTGGCTGGCCGCGGCGATCGGAAAACGGCGGAAACAGGCGCAAGGATTTTAGCAGGAAAACAGGAAATTTCAGGAAAACAGGAAAAAGCGTTTTTGGGGGGTGAACGGCCGTGGATCGGACAACCGTGAACCGTGAACCTTGAATCGCTGAACCCGGGCAGGACTTATGATAGACGAGCTTTCATCGCGAATCGCGACCGTGAAAGAACACCTCGCAGGAATGAGAGGCTATCTTTGACGTCGACGGCAAAAAACGGATCATCGAAGAACTGACGCAGCGGATGGCGTCTCCGGATTTCTGGAACGACGCGGCGGCGGCGCGGGCGACGATCGAGAAGAAGAACGCGCTGGAGGCGGTGACGGGGCCGTACGAGAAACTCGCGGCGCACCAGGAAGAGCTGGAACTGATGGCGGGCCTGCTGGCGGACGAGGGGCACGTGGCCGAGGACCATCCCGACGTGGTCGAGCTGGCCCGGCAGGTCGCGGCGCTGGAAAAGCAGTACGAGCACGTCGAGCTGCAATCGCTGATGACGGGGAAATTCGACGCCAACAACGCCTTTCTGACGCTGCACGCAGGCGCGGGCGGGACGGAATCGTGCGACTGGGCGGCGATGCTGCTGCGCATGTACGACCGCTACTGCCAGAAGCAGGGCTTCGAAATTTCCACGGTGGACTACCAGCCCGGCGACGAAGCCGGGGTGAAGAGCGCGACGCTGATGGTGAGCGGTCCGTGGGCCTACGGATTCCTGAAGGCCGAACGCGGCGTGCACCGGCTGGTGCGCATCAGCCCCTTCGACGCGGCCAAGCGGCGGCACACGTCGTTCGCCTCGCTCGACGTGGTGGCGGAAATCAGCGACGACGTCGAAGTGGAGATCGACGAGAAGGATCTGCGCGTGGACACGTACCGGTCCGGCGGCGCGGGCGGCCAGCACGTCAACAAGACCGACAGCGCGATCCGGTTGACGCACTTGCCGACGGGCCTCGTGGTGGCGTGCCAGGCCGAGCGCAGCCAGCACTCGAACCGCGCCCGGGCCATGAAAATCCTGCGCGCGAAGATCTACGAGCTGGAGCAGGACAAGAAGAAGCGCGAGATGGAGAAATTCTACGGCGACAAGGGCGAAATCGCCTGGGGCCACCAGATCCGCTCGTACGTGCTGCAGCCCTACACGATGGTGAAAGACCACCGCACCGAGGCGGAAACCGGCCAGGTGGATGCCGTGCTGGACGGCGATCTCGAACGGTTCATCGAGGCGTGGCTCAAGCAGAACCGCGGCGAATCGGCGCAATAACAGCCGAAGACATTTTCACCACAGAGCTCACAGAGTAAATCAGAGGGGATCCGGTTGTTTTACTCGGTGTACTCTGTGCTCTCGGTGGTGAAGGATTTCAATCTTCCAGCCCCAGCTTTTCCAGCTTGGGGCGGATGACGAACTGGCAATAGGGGGCGCGCTTGTTGTTGCGGTAGTATTCCTGGTGGGAATCCTCGGCGGGATAGAATTCGCCGGCGGGAACGATTTCCGTGACGATGGGGCGGTCGTGGCGGCCGGAGGCGTTTTCGGCCGCGAGCGAGGCATGGGCGGCGGCTCGCTGTTCGTCGGAATGGGTGAAGATGGCGGAGCGGTACTGCGTGCCGACGTCCGCGCCTTGCCGGTTGAGCTGGGTGGGATCGTGCGCCTTCCAAAAGACGGCCAGGAGATCTTCAAAGGAAGTCTTTTGGGGATCGAAGACGATTCGAACGGCTTCGGCATGGCCGGTATCTCCGCGGCAGACGTGGCGGTAGGTCGGGTTTTCCACGGTGCCGCCGGTAAATCCGGACACGACGCGCACGACGCCCGGCTGGCGGCGGAAAACTTCTTCGATGCACCAGAAACATCCGCCGGCGAAGGTGGCGATTTCGGTTGGAGCGGGAGGGGTCATGGCGTCTCCGGGTTGGGCCCCCGCGACTCGCGCCGCAAGGCAGGCCAAGGCGATGAACTGGATTTTCATGCCGAGAGCCTACCGCATGAATTCAGGTTGCGCAAAAATCAGTACAGCTTGCGTGGAATCTCGAACGGCGGCCATGGGGGGGCGGGAGCGCGGGTGGCCCAGAGCTGGGCGTAGAAGTCGGGGCGGCTGCCGGGAAAATTCCAGAGGGCGGAGCCCAGGTGTTTTTCGAGGGCGGAGATGATCGTGAAGGCCGAGAAGGCGGGGCGATAGGCGGCGGGATCGACGACGTCGAAGGCGAGGCCGCGCAATGGCTGGCCGTGCTTGTCTGGAAATTCGCAATGCGTAGTGCGCAGGCCGGGGAGAGGCGGCAGATCGAGCGCCGTTAAATCGGCGTGGGCCGACCCGATGCGCTGGAAGGCGAGCGGCGTGCCGCGCGCGTGGTCGATCATCGGAAGCGCCTCGAAGAAAACCGTGAGCGGGAAGCACAGCGCGTTTTCGAGCGAGACGATGGCCGGGGAGGTGGCGTGCCACGCCGGATAGATCTGGCGGAGCGAAAGAGAACGCGAGAGGCCGGGGCAAGGCGCCACGCGCAGGTCGAGGGATTCGAGCTTCAGCGCCGATTTCAGGAAAAGCGCGGTTTCGCCGGGCGTCATGCCGGTGCAGAACGGCGTCGGCACCAGTCCGACGAACGACGCGCAGGCCGGATCGAGCATGGGGCCGTCGGGCGGCGCGAGCATGAGAGGATCGGGGCGGTCGGCCACGACAAGCGTTTTGCCGGCGGCGGCGCAGGCTTCCATCAAGAGCCGCAGGGTGGAGACGTAGGTGTAGGCGCGGCAGGCGATGGTTTGGACGTCGAACACGAAGACGTCCACGAGATCGAGCATGGCGGGAGTGGGCGCGCGGGTCTCGCCGTAGAGGGAGAAAATGGGGATGTTCCAGTCGGCATGGGCAGCGTCGGGGATTTCCTCGCCGGCCCCGCCGCGTCCGAAAAATCCATGTTCGGGGCCGAAGAGGGCGGCGAGATTCGCGCCGGAACCGCGCAGGAGAACGGCGGAATGGCGGCCATCGGAGGCGAGGCTGGCGGGATGGGCCACGAGGCCGACGCGGAGGCCTTCGAGCCATTCGCGCGGAATGGCCTCGATGCCGGGGCGGATGGAGGGAGATTCCTTCACGCGGCGCATCTTAGCAGAACGGAGAAGAGGGGAGAGGAGATTTTTGGGCGGAAGGAACAGGCTGGGGCCGGATGGACGGGGTTCGAGAAACGGCCGAAGAGTCGTGCGTTGGCCTACGTTTTGAAGGCGGCGACCTTCTTGAGGCGGGCGATGATGGGGAGGTGCTGGGTGCAGCGGGATTCGCACAGGCCGCATTCGACGCATTCGGCGGCCTTGGCCGGAGTCATGTCCCAGTGGTATTTCAAGCGCGCGCGGATTTCGTCGTCGGTGGCCTTGAGCTGCATGAGGTTGTGGACGTCCATGTAGCGGGGAATGGGGATGCCTTGGGGGCAGGGCAGGCAGTAGCCGCAGCCGGTGCACATTTCGTTGAAGTCTTTTTCGATGCGGGCGCGGAGGATTTCGAGGTGTTCGGGACTGTGGGGGGCGAAGGTTTCAAGGGCGCGGACGGCGGCCTCGACGTGGGCGGCGGAACTAAAGCCGACGAGCGCCGTCGTGACGGCGGGGTCGGAAACCAGAAACCGCAGGGCGGCGGAGACGACGTCGGGATCGCCGGGGGCGCGGATGAAGTCGAAGGCGTCGGGATGTTGCGGGATGAGGCCGCCGCCGAGGGGATTCATGGCGACGACGCCTTTTTTGAGGCGGCGGGCGGCTTCGACGCCTTGGCGGCGGTAGGGGAAGTTGATGGCGCAGGTGCCGAGGGTGACGCCTTCGATTTCGGGATGGTCGAGAAGCATCCGCTCAATCTCGGGGCCGTTCATGTGGGTGGAGACGCACACGTGCTCGACGAGGCCTTCTTCCTTGGCCTGGAGGGCGGCGCGGAGCGCGCCGCCGTCGATGCGGGCTTTCCAGTCGGCGGGGTCCATGACGCACCAGAGGTGGAAGAAGGTGATGCGGGGCACGCCGAGGCGGGAGAGGGATTTTTCGAGGCCGCGGCGGAAGTCGGCGGCGGCGGGGCGGGAGCATTTGGAAGAGACATGGAGGGGCAGGGGGGAGGGGGGCATGGAGCGGAGCGCCTCGCCGAAGATGTCCTCGCTCTGGTCGTCGCAGTAGAAGGGGGCGGTGTCGAAATAGGTGATGCCGGCGCGGCGGGCGGCGTGGAGCAGGGCAATGCCTTCGTCGTGGCGTTGGGGGTGGGGCAGGCGCATGCCGCCGAACCCGATGGCGGAGAGTTGCTTTCCCGTGGCGCCGTAATCTTTATATAACATGAAATCCGTTCCTTCTGGGTTGACGATAGCGCAGTTGAAGGAATATAAACAAGCCATGAATCTGCAACCGCGTTCATCGTCTGGACATCCGGGGTTCGCAAGGGATGGATACGATATGAAGACACGCAAATGGATGGCGGGGATCGCGGCGGCGCTGGCGGTTCTGCTCTGGGGCGGGGCGGCGCAGGCGGGAACGGACGAGGAATTCGCGTTCGCGTCGGGGCTGGTTTCCTACGAGCCGTCGTTCTGGGATTTCGCGCAGAAAGTGGTGGACGCCGTTCTGGCGAAGGATCCGTCGCAGAAAGACCGCAGCAAGGTCATCCAGGCGGAAATCCTGATCCAGCGGCGGCAGTTTGCGGAAGCCGAAGCGCTGGTCAACGAAATGGGCGCCGCCAACCCGAAGGCGCAGGCGATCAGCCTGACGCTGGCGTTCAACTATTTCGCGATCAACGAGCAAGAGAAGTCGCGGGCGCTCTACGACGCGTTTTTCAAGCAGTACGAGGGGCAGAAGCCGACGGATCCCGACGTGCTGCTGCGCTACCGCGAAGCCGCGTTCAAGTATGCGCAGCTGCTGGCGAAGGTGGGGGACTACGCCGGGGCGGCGGCCGCCTACCAGCGCGTGGAGGACGTGGTCGACAGCAGCGAGCAGAAGCGTTCGCTGCAGGTGCAGCGCGCGCAGGCGCTGGTGAAGGCGGCGGAGCAGAAGAGCGGCGAAGAGAAGAACAAGCTCCTGAACGACGCGAAGGCCATTTGCGATGCGCTGCAATGGGGCGGCCTGGACCTGCAGTTCGTGGATTCGATCGTGGTGATGGCCAACATCGAGCTGGCGAAGGGCAATCCCGCCGGCGCGAAGAAGGTGCTGATGCAGTACATGGACATCATCAAGCCCATCGACGAGAAGCTCAAGGAAGAAGGCCTTCCGTTGCGGGACAGCCCGATGGCGGGCGCCCGTTCGCTGCTGGGCCGCCTGCTGAAGGAAGAGGCCGACGGATCGGCCGGACAGCAGGGCAAGGATGCCGAGGCGATCGCGGCCTACAGCGCGGCGCTGAAAGAGTACTACAACGTTTTCATCAAGTACGGCGACAGCGAGTGGGGCCCGAGCGCGGGCCTCGCGGCCAAGGAGATCAAGGGCGTTCTGGAAACGAAGTACGGCAAGACGGTGAACGTCAATCTGCCGGACTCGCTGGCGAGCAAGGCGGCGGGCACGGAATTCATGATGGCCGACAACCTGTTCCTCCAGAAGAAACACGCCGAGGCCGCCGCGGAATACCTGCGCGTGCTCTCGCAGTTCCCGGAGGCGGGCGAACTGTCCATCGGCGCGCTGGGCAATCTGGCGCAGTGCTATTTCCACCTGAACGACGATCTCTATGCCAAGATGGTGGCCCACTACGTCGGCGAACGCTTTTCGCGGAAGAGCAACATTCCCGCGAAGGCCCTGATCTCCGTGGCGCAGCTCTACGACAAGGCCGGCAAGCCGGAAATGGCCAAGTACATGTTCGACCGCTATCTGGCCTATTGTCCGACGGATCCGCGCGCGGGGCAGATCCTGTTCTATCTGGCCGCCAAGGCCGAACAGGCCGCCCAGCAGGCGGAAAAGGACGGCCAACCGGCGGAGAAGGAACAGAAGCAGGCGGAGGCCAACGCCTATTTGGCGAAGATCATCACCGACTACCAGAACGACCAGAACTACCCGAAGGCGCTGAGCAAGCGGGCCTGGAAGGCCTATCTGGACAAAGACTACGCGGGCGCCATCGAGGGCATGCGGCTCTACATCGAGCAGTCGCAGCCCAGTCCCACCCGGGCGCAGGCCATGTTCGCGCTCGGCGATTGCCTCCGCCGCACGGAGAAGTTGGCCGACGCCGTCCGCCAGTTCAACGCGCTGATCGCCGCGCTCTCGCCGCCGGGAAATCCCTACGGAAGTTCCACCGCGGACCTCGAACGAAACGCCAGGTTGCTGGAACAGGCCCGGTTCTATTTCGCCTATAGCCTGAGCCGCTTGCCGAGCGACGCCACCCGCAAGGCGGCCATCGCCAAGATCGACGAATTCCTCGGCTTCTATCCGAAGTCCGAGCTGGCGGCGAAAGCCCTCAACCTGAAGGGATCCCTCCAGATGGCGCTGAAGGATCCGGCGGCGAACGACACGTTCGAGCGGCTGGCGCGGGACTATCCGGACACGGACGAAGGCAAGAACGCCCAGTACGCGCGGATCAACGGCGCGCTGGAATTGAAGCAGTTCGACCAGGCCCGCGAAGCGCTGGCCTCGATGATGGCGGACCCGGGCCACTATGCGGTGGACGAATTCGCGCGCGTGGGCCAGGCCATGCTGACGAACAGCCTCTGGAAAGAGGCGGCCGACGCCTACGGACAGGTGGTCGGAAAGACGGAGGACCGCGCCCTGCTGGAACGCGCCCTCTACGGCCTCGGCGCGTCCAAGTTCGAACTGGGCGATTCCGCCGGCGCGGTGGCCGCGCTCAACGACCTGATGGTCAAATGGCCCAATTCCGCGCTGTTCTACAAGGCCAAATTCATTTTGGTGCGCGCAAACCTGAAACTGAACGACCTCCCCGCCGCCAAGACGGCGCTCAACGACATTTTCAAGTCCGCCCGCGAGCCCGAGCTGCGCAACGACGCCAGTCTCGTCTATGCGGACATCCAGTTGCAGGACGGCGACCAGAAGGGCGCCTTGGCGACCTACAAGGGCATGGAATTCTTCGGCAGCCAGACGATGAAGTCCGAGCGGGAACGGCAACAGGTCGAAACCGCCATCCTCGCCGCCATCGATCTGGCCGAGGAGCTGGATCGGGGCGCCGAAATGCTGGAAAGCTGCCAGAAATACCTGGACCTCTATCCGACCAGCCCGAAGGTGGCGGAAGTCCGCGAGAAGCGCAACCGCGCGACGTTGAAGGTGAATGCGGAGGCCGTGCCTGCTCCGGCGGCGGCCGCGCCGTGACATTTGAGAAAGGGAGAGAAACGCCATGAAAACAACGAAACTCATTCTGATCGGCGGGGTCGCCGCGTGGATCGCCGGAACGGTTTGGGCCGCGCCCTACGTCGTGAAGATGGATGGTTCCCGCGTGACGGGGTCGGCCATCCGCGCCCTGGCGACCGGCGACGTCAATCTCACCACCGAAATGGGCATCATGACCTATAAGAAGGGCACGTTCCAAAAGGCCGTGGCCGACAAGCCGGCGGAATACGACCAGGGCCTCGCGGCGCTGCGAGCCCAGAAATACGACGACGCCATCAAGCTGTTCACCGGCATCATGGCGAGCCTGCGCGGCCTGGATTGGGACGTGGCGGCCGCCCGCGAGCTGCCCAAGGCCATGCTGGGCAAGGGGGACGCCGAAGGCGCCGTGAAGGCCTACGAACAGCTTTTCCTGCTGTCTCCCGCCGAGAAGCAGAATCCCGATGCGGCGTGGGGGATGCGCCGCGCCATGCTGAAGGCCAAGCAGTATCCGGCGCTGATCCGCCAGCTCGACGCCGTGGCCGCCGCCGGCAACCGGGCCGAAGCCGCCCGCGCCCAGACCATGCGCGGCGACGTCCAGCTCGACCAGAACAACGTCGAACTGGCCGCGATCGACTATCTGCGCACGGCCATCCTGTTCCAGGATTTGAACGATCCGGCCGTGCTGGGCGAGGCCACCTACAAGGCCGCCGCCGCCCTTGAACAAATGCGCGATCCGCGCGCCAAAGACCTGTACAAGAAGGTGGCCACCGATTTCCGGTCGTCCCCCTATGCCGCGCAGGCCGCCGGCAAGATGTAGAAAATCCATTTAAAAAGAAACGAAGGAGAACAAATCATGTCCAAGAAATACCGGTTGATGGTGTGGGTGGTGCTGTTGGCGGCTTTGGTGCTGATCCCCGCGATAGTCGTGGCGCAAGGGGACGTTTCTCCGGCGGCGGCCGCCGGCGGCGCGGGCGAACTGGTGATGGCCGATGGCGCGGCGGAATCGGCCTCGGACGAGGGCGGCGCGGGACTATGGCAAGTCATCACGGGATCTGGTTTCCTGGGCATTTTCCTGTGGCTGTGCCTGCTGGCCGACTCCATCGCCGCCGCCTGGCTGGCCATCGATTTCTTCATCACCATCAATCCCAAAAAGATCATTCCGGAGTCGTTGGTGGCCGACGTTCGCGAAGCCATGGAGCAGGGCGACGTCATGAAAGCCCTCCAGCGCGTCGAAAAGGAAGAGGGGCCGCTGCCGTCCATTCTGCAGGCCGGCTTCCGCAACGTGAAGGAGGGGTTCGAAGTGATCCAGGAGCAGGTGGGCGCCGCCGCCGACCTCGAAAGCGAAAAGCTGATGCAGCGCGTGGCCTACCTGAACATGTGCGGCAGCATCGCCCCCATGCTCGGGCTGCTCGGCACGGTGCAGGGCATGATCATGGCGTTTGCCAACCTGGCCAACAGCGAAGCCGGCGCCGCCCAGCAGTCCATGCTGGCCTTGAACATCGCCCAGGCCCTCTGGACGACCGCCGGCGGCCTGGTCGTGGCCATCCCGGCCGTCTCGCTCTACACCTTCTTCAAGAACCGCCTCTCCCGCATCATCCTGAGCATGGAAGGCATGACGATGGACCTGATCAAGGCCCTCCGCAACGTGGAAGTGGTGGAGGAATAGCCCTCCGCCCCGGAAGGGGAGACGACCATGAGAAAGCAATATCCGGATGCCAAGCTGGACATGACGCCGATGATCGACGTCGTGTTCCAGCTGATCATCTTCTTCGTCGTAACGGCGGCCATGCAGAACAAGGCGATGGAGACCAACGTCCGCATGGCGATGGCCCCCAACGGACCTCTCGAGCATGTCAAGGATCCCCGCACGGTGATGGTGGACGTGGTCGAGGACGGGACGATCCAGATCATGAAGACCCGCATCAGCGAAGGGCAGCTCCTCACGATCCTGAACAACGCCCGGAAAACGTCGGGGCAGAGCACGCCCGTCGTGATCCGCGGCGACATGGCGACGAAGCACGAAGCGGTCAAGCGGGTGATGGACATTTGCGGGAAGGCGGGGCTGTGGAAGATCCGGTTCGCCGCCCTCAAGGAAAAAGCCTAGGAAAGGGAAGCCATGGCCAGAAAACGAAAACGCCCCGACTCGCCCCAGGCCGAACTGGAAATGACGCCGATGATCGACGTCGTGTTCCAGCTGCTGATCTACTTCATCGTGACGACCAAGCCAATCGACGTGATCACGAACCTGGACGTGTTCCGGCCGGCTCCCGACCAGAGCCAGCCGCAAACCGACAAGCCGCCCAACCTCGTCCGCGTCGGCGTCTATCAGGACGGGTATACCGTCAACGACGTTCCCGCCACGCTGGAGGTGCTGGATACGGCCTTGGCCAAAGTCGCCTCGATCGATGCCGGACAGACGATCATGATCACGGTTTCGGCCGTGTCCATGCACGGCGATCTGGTCAAGGCCTTGAATTTGTGCGCCAAGAACGGGCTGAAGAGCCTGTCGGTCGTGAGCGCGTCGAACTAGGATGTGGTAGATTTACCGGACGGAGATTGACATGGATGCTTCAATCAAGGCGTTGCACAAGAACTTCATGGAATGGGCGGCGGGGCCGGTGGGATCCGTCACTCTCCACGTCGTCGGGATTGTGGCCTTGCTTCTCTTTGCCAGCATGATCAAGCCGAAGGAAAAGGACCCGGGCATCGAGGTGCAGGTGATCGAAGTGGAAGAGACCCAGCTCGACGAGCTGCTCGAAGACAAGCCTCCCGAGGAACTGCCCGACTTGGTGGAGACCATCACGCCGCCCGACGTCGACATGGACATGCAGCCGCCCGAGGTCGACGATTTTGCGGCGGCCCCCGTCCAGGACACGGTCACCGAGCTGAACATCGCCTCCGACGCCATCAGCCCGATCGTCATGAAGGGCCTGGCCCCGGGCCAGATGTCCAACCGCAGCGGCGCCGGCCGCGCGGCGGCCATCAACGCCTACGGCGGCAAATGGGGCGAATACGCCGAGGTCGCCGTCCTGCGCGCCCTCGAGTGGCTGCGCATCAACCAGAACAAGGACGGATCGTGGGGCACGCACGACAAGGAAGCCATGACTGCGCTGGCCATTCTGACCTATCTGGCCCACGGCGAAACCACGTCCTCCGCCAAATACGGGCAGACGGTCCAGAGCGCCATCCGCTATCTGGTCGCCCGCCAGAACGAACAGGGCGCTTTCGACAAAATCGACACGACGGGAGGCACCTATTCCCAGGCCATTTGCGTCTATGCCATCAGCGAGGCCTACGGCATGATGCGCATCCCGTCGCTCAAGACCGTGATGGAAAAGGGCGTGCAGGTGCTGATCAACGGCCAGCAGGCCAACGGCGGCTACGACTACAAGTTCGCCAAGGGCGATCGCCGCGATACCTCCCTCGGCGGCTGGTGCTGCCAGGCCATGAAGGCCGCCTACATCGCCGGAGCGGAGAACATGGGCTTGCACGATGCCATGGAGAAGGCCGTCGCCGACATGAAATCCGCCCAGAAAGGGGAGGACGGCAGCTTCTACTACAGCAAGGTCGGAGCCAGCCACACCACGCACAGCATCGCGGGCGTCGCGGTGCTGAGTCTGCAGCTGCTGGGACACGCCACCGATTCGGAGACCCAGCGGGGCGTGGATTTCTTGAACGGCGCCACGTGCGTTTGGCAAAATCCGCCGGAATGGCCGATGTATGCCTGGTACTACATTTCCCAGACCAAATTCCACAAGGGCGGCGCCACGTGGACCGCCTGGAACAACCAGTTCGCGCCCCAGTTCATCCGCGCCCAGCAGGTTTCCGACGACGGCAAGGTCGGCTTCTGGAATTCCGCGGGACTGGCCCTGAAGCAGGGCACGACCGGCCGCGAAGACATGCACCCGGTCTACGCCACCACGCTGGCCGCGCTGACCCTCCAGGTCTATTACCGCTTTTTGCCGACCTACAAGCCGATCGAAGTCGAAAAGATCGACCAGACCTCCGACGACGACGTGGATATCGAGATCATGTAGCCGATCCCGTTCTTGTCCGGCTGGCCGCGCGCCCTTCCCGGGGCGCGCGATTTTTCGCTCCTGTTTTGATCCGCGCTTTGCTAGAACCCCCCCATGACCGGTCCCGCCCAGATTCGCGTCCTGCCCGACGCGGTGATCAACCAGATCGCCGCCGGGGAAGTCGTCGAACGTCCGGCCTCCGTCCTGAAAGAGCTGGTGGAAAACGCCATCGATGCCGGCGCGGCGCGCATCGAGGTCGACGTGGTCGATGGCGGCCGCCGGCTGGTCCGCGTGCGCGACGACGGCAGCGGGATGGACCGCGACAACGCGCTCTTGGCCATCGAACGGCACGCCACCAGCAAGCTGCGCGAGCTGAAGGATCTCGACTCCATCGCCACGATGGGTTTTCGGGGCGAGGCCTTGGCGGCCATCGCCGCCGTCTCGCAGTTCACCCTGGCGACCAACCGCGCCGGGGATGCGGCCGGGACCGAAATCCTGATCTTCGGCGGCAAGATCCAGGACGTGCGCGACGTCGGCTCGCCCCCGGGAACCGACATCGCCGTGCGGAACCTGTTTTTCAACGTGCCGGCGCGGCGGAAGTTCCTCCGTTCGGCGCCGACGGAATACACCCACGTCCGGCAGGCGTTTATGCTGGAAGCGCTTGCCCACGCCGGCATCGAATTCGCGCTGCGCGCGGACGACGCCGACGTCTATCGCCTGCCGGCCGCGGAAAATCTGCTCGCCCGCGTCCGCGACCTGTACGGCGCGGAAATCGCGGACCATTTGCGGCCGATCCGGTTCGGAAACGGGGTGGTGGAGATCGGCGGCTATGCCGGGATGCCGCCGTGCAGCCGCCTCGACCGCGAGATGCAGGTCGTCTTCATCAATGGCCGCCCGTCCGGCTCGCCGGTCGTCAATTTCGCCATCCAGAGCGCCTATCGCGACGTGCTGGTCGGCGGCCGCTATGCTCCGCTGTTCCTGCGCGTGGATTTGCCGGCCGACCTGGTGGACGTGAACGTGCATCCCGCCAAGAAGGAAGTGCGTTTCCGCCGGCCGACGGAAGTGCGCGACGTCATCATCGAAGCCATCCGTTTGGCGGTCGCCGGATCCGATTTGCCCCGCGGCACGCGCAACGATTTTCCGCGCGAATCCGCGCGCCCGAGCGTTTTCCGGCCCACGCCGGCCCCGGCCGGGCCGGCTCCGGCCGCGTCCGCGGCGTCCGTTTCGGCGCCGGCGCCGGTCGCCGTGACGCAGCCCAAGCTGGATTGGACGCCGCCGCCCGCGCCGTCGGAGGGCGAAACGGGGGTGCGGGACGCCCCCTGGGCCGAATACCGCCTGATGGGGCGCATCGGCGGCCTCTACGCCGTGCTGGAGACCGCCGACGGTCTGGTCCTGATGGATTCCCGGTCGGCCCACGAGCGCGTGATCTACGAGCGCCTGCTGCGCGCGATGGAGAAAGAAAAGGTGCCGGCCCA
The DNA here is from genome assembly GCA_050176815.1 of Kiritimatiellia bacterium. Lineage (GTDB taxonomy): Bacteria > Verrucomicrobiota > Kiritimatiellia > CAIQIC01 > Lenti-01 > Lenti-01. Next base: position 36,758 of record JBFXHR010000017.1, on the reverse strand, counting down.
GGGCCTCTTGCCGCCCGCCACGGCGCAAGTCACCCCGGCGCAGGCCCATGCCCTGCGAAAACATCTCGATTTGCTCAAGCGGATGGGCTTTGGCGTGGACGAATTCGGGGCGGAGACTTTTCTCGTGGACGCTTTGCCCGTCTGGGTGGCCGACGTGGCTCCCGGCGCTTTGCTGTCGGACATTGCCGACGGCCTCATGCAGGGCGGCAAGAGCGCGGCGAGGGATTGGATCCTGCCGCTCGTCGCCGCCATCGCCGGCAAACAGGCCGTCGAACTCCAGCGCGATCTGGACGAGGCGGAACTCCATGCCCTGATCCGCGACCTGGCGCGCACGGAAATGCCGTATACGTCGCCGCGCGGAAAACCAACGGTCGTTTTGCTGAGTTTCCGCGAACTCAACCGCAAATTCGGGCGCGAGTGACGCAACCGGTTCCCGGGAAACGGGGAGGAATCTTTGCGGCGCGATGGGCCAGAAAAACGGGAAAATATTCCGGATGATGCCGCCGAAAAAGTTGCCAAAATGGGAGTCGGATGGTAGGTTTGGAATGTCGGAAGCGAGATGAGGTCTTTGAAAGGTTCATGAAACGGATTTCTTCCCTGCCTTGCACGACAGGGGCCAAGTTCTCCTACCCAACACCACCAAAGCGGGAGCTGGTGTTCGCTTGTGGACGGCATGTCCGATCCCCGGAATCTCCGGTAAGCAAACGACAGGTTCCCACCTTATCTAGATAAGGTCAGGAGATTCGCCCCACCGGCAAGGTGGGGATTTTTTTGCATCGCAACGGGGGGAAGAATGGGATATAGGATATCGCCATATGAACTTCATCCAGCGAGTCAAGGCCGCGTTCAGCGGCAAAAAGGCCGTCAAGCATGTCCCGGCGGTGCCCGCCACGGTGCCCAAGCCGAAGAAGCCGCATCCCGAGAAGCCGGCGCGCGGTCCCCGGTTCGTAGAGGGGCCCAAGCGCGCGGCCGGAGAACCCGAAGTCTGGCGCGGCGGGCCGCACAAGAAGCGCGGCGAACACCATCCGCCGGTCCATCCCCGTCCGCATCATGCGGAGGCTGGCAAGGGGAACAAACAGGCGACCCCGTGGAATCCGGCCGAATACCAGGTGCCGGAAACCGAGGGGAAATCCCGGTTCCTCGATCTGGGCTTGCCCGACGAGCTCATGCACGCGCTGTCCGACCTGGAGTTCCGCTACTGCACGCCGATTCAGGCCAAGGCGCTTCCCCTGGTCTTGGACGGCGCCAACATCTGCGGCCGCGCCCAGACCGGCACCGGGAAAACCGCCGCGTTTTTGCTGGCCATCTTCAAGCATTTGCTGCAACACCCCGCGTCTCCCGATCGCCGCAAGGGATATCCGCGGGCCTTGATCATGGCGCCGACGCGCGAACTGTGCATGCAGATCGCCCGCGATGCCGAGGATTTGGGCAAATATGCGGGTCTGCGCACGCTGGCCGTCTATGGCGGCATGGACCTGCAGGCGCAGCGGACCATCCTGCACGACAAGCACGTGGACGTCGTCGTGGCGACTCCGGGCCGTCTGCTGGACTTCCGCCAGCGGCAAGACATCGATTTTTCAAAGGTCGAGATCCTCGTCATCGACGAAGCCGACCGCATGCTCGACATGGGGTTCATCCCCGACATGCGCCGCATCGTCTACGGGTGTCCCCCGAAGGACCAGCGCCAGACGATGCTTTTCAGCGCCACGCTCACGCCGGAGGTGACCCGCTTGGCCACGCAATGGATGCACAATCCCGTCACGGTGAATATCGAGAACGAGCACGTGGCGGCGGATACCATCGACCAGCGCGTCTACGTCGTGACGGAAGAGCAGAAGTTCAAGATCGTCTTCAACATCCTGCGGACGATGGAGCCCGAGCGGGTGATTATCTTCGGGAACCGGCGGGACTCGACGGAACTGCTGTGCGACAACCTCCGCAACCAGGGGCTGGACGTGGCGCTGCTGTCCGGCGCGGTGGAGCAGCGCAAGCGCGTGCAGGTGCTGGAAAACTTCCGCAGCGGAAAAGTGCCGGTGCTCGTGGCGACGGACGTCGCCGGCCGCGGACTGCACATCGACGGCATCGACCTGATCATCAACTTCAACATCCCCGAGCAGGCGGAAGACTACGTGCACCGCATCGGCCGCACCGGCCGGGTGGGGGAGAAGGGCATCTCGATCACCTTTGCGGACGAGATCGACAGCTACTACATCCCCGCGGTCGAAGAATACATGAAGCAACCGCTGAAATGCGTTCCGCCGCCGGAGGAATGGCTGGCGTCGATTCCCAAGCCGATGCTCGAAAAAAAGCGCCGTCCGCGACCGGCGGGCGGCGGGTTCGGCGGACGCGGCGGACCGCGCCAGGGCGGACGCGGCGGAAGCCGCGGCGGGCCGCGCCGGCGCTGAAAAAACCCTTGCGCCGCCCGCGTTGGGGTGGTAGGTTCCGCGCTCGACGATTGCCAAGGACATGCGGCGCTTGGGGCAGTAGCTCAGTTGGTAGAGCATTACGTTCGCAACGTAGGGGTCGAGGGTTCGAATCCCTTCTGCTCCACCAAGCTATGCATGTTTCCTGAAACCCTCCCGGTGGGGTAGCGAAGTGGCCAACCGCAGCAGACTGTAAATCTGCCCTCTATGAGTTCGAAGGTTCGAATCCTTCCCCCACCACCATTTTTCATGCCGAACTTGGCCGAGCAGATCCCGCAGCTTCCCGAAACACCGTTCGAAGGTTCGAATCCTTCTCTCCGCCGCCATTTTCAGGAATTCATTGCCGAAGGGCGTGTCGGCATGCTATTCTGACATCATCGAGTGGTCTGGCGGTCAGAATAACTATGGGAGGCCCCAATGAGTTGCCGTAGCGCCCGTTCCCGTTTGAAGAGTGACCCATGATCGCCATCCACTTCGTGTGTCCTTCCTGCGGCAAGCATCTGGAAGTCGACGAGCAGGGGGCCGGGGCGATCGTCCATTGCACGGATTGTTCCGCCGCCCTGACGGTTCCCCAGCGGACGGCCAAGGCCACCTGCCCGCATTGCCACGTCGCCGTCCGGGTCGCCGATAATTTGTGGGGGCAGTCCATCGAGTGTTCGACCTGCCGAAAATCGTTTCCGGTGCAGAATCCGAACGATCCCGCGCCGCGCGCCTTGTTCATCCACTTCAAATGCCCTTCCTGCGGCAAGCATCTGGAGGTCGAAGAGAAGGGAGCGGGCATGATCGTCCCCTGCACGGACTGTTCCACCCCCCTGAAAGTTCCGCATCGCACGGCCAAGTTGACCTGTCCGCATTGCCGCGTCCCCGTTCTTGTCGCCGAAAATCTGTGGGGGCAGATGATCGAGTGTTCGAATTGTTGGCAGCCGATCCACGTCCAGAATCCAAACGATCCCATCCAACACGCGTGCCCCTATTGCTACGTCGTCGTCCTGGTCGACCCACAATTGAAAGGGCAGTTTATCGAGTGTCCCACTTGCCACAAGAAATTCCATGTTCCGAACCGGGACCGGGATGTCGAACTGGAAGGGGATGCGTCCGAATCCTTGTTTTAACGGATTCCGGGACGGGCAGAGCCGATCCGGCGTCGGGATGATGAATTCAAAAGACCGGGTGGGTGTCCATCCAAAGGAGACGATGGCATGAATGGGAAACGCGGGCGGCTTGGGATGCGTTGGGCGGTCGCATGTTGGGTGGGGGCGGCCCTGGCGGCTGCGGCGGGGGAGGCGAACTACCAGCCGTTCATCGTGGGGGAACGGGCGGCGGGCATGGGCGGAGCGGTGGCGGCGACGGCGGACGGCATGGACGCCTGTTTCTACAATCCGGCCGGCCTTGGCGGCGAAGTGCGCGATTCGATCTCGGTGAACGGCACCCTGTACGGCATCCAGAACTTCGAGACGGAGGATGCGGCTTTTCCGGGCGAGGACTTCGAGGTGTCGTCGTTCATGACCATCCCCACCGGGTTGAGCGCCGTGAAAAAGCTGAAAGACGGCACCGTGGCGGCGTTTTCCGTTTTTGTGCCGTCGAAGTCGAGCGCGCGGGAAATCCTGGCGTTCCAAGAGCGGCAGCACTACTACAACTTCAGCCAGGACGAGCAAATGCTCTATCTGGGGCCATCGCTCGGCCACGTCCTGAACGGCCGCGTCTCGATCGGCGCTTCGGTGTTCGGCGTCTACCAGACCGCGAGCGTCTTTGAAAACCTCTACTGGGGCGATTACGCCTATACCTATACGGCCAACTACAAGTATACGGTCATCGGCGTGGTCGGCACGGTGGGCGCCCAATGCAAGCTGTCGGACGAATGGTCGGCGGGATGTACGCTGTCTTCGCCATCGGCCACGCTGGCGGGCAGCGGCAGCATCCAAATCAGCGAGGTGCAGGGCGATGAGGAAACCTCGGGTGCGGGCGCGCTCTACTACGAGGATTTGGATGCCGACAATGGGTTGCCCGCCCAACTTCGCGCCGGCATCGGCTGGCGGCGGGCGGGCGTGGCCAGCGCGGGGCTCGACTTGACGCACCATTTTTCCAGCGCCTTCGACTGGATGGACGGCGAGCAGGACGGCGAGGCCGTCGCCATCCGGCAAGAGCGCAAGGCCGTGACGGACCTGCAGGTGGGCGGCGAATATATCTTTCGGAAACGCTATCCGGTTCGCGCCGGATTGTTCACGAGTTTTTCGTCCGCGCCGGATCTGGATCCGGAGGAAGCCTCTTCTCCCAGCCAGATCGATCTCTACGGGGCGACGGCCAGCGTCGGGAGCATCGGCGAAAACGTCGTGATGAACCTTGGCCTGAGCTACGTGTGGGGCCGCGGAGATGCCTACGGCACCCTTCTGGACGAGTCGGGCTCCTTGGCAACCGTCGTTGTCGATACGCGCGAAAGCGGGCTTTATGCCTTTGCCAGCACGACCTATCGGTTCTGAAGCCGGTTTTGAAGCCGGCCTCCCGCGTTGACGGCGGGGAAAGGCGGGCGGTATGCTGGCGGCCATCAGGAGGATTGACCATGCTGATCGTACACGTCCACGTCCATGTGAAGCCGGAATGCGTGGAGGCGTTCCGTCGGGCCACGATCGACAACGCGCAAAACAGCGTGCGGGAGCCGGGCATCGCCCGGTTCGACGTCGTCCAGCAGGTGGACGATCCCACTCGGTTCACCTTGGTGGAGGCCTATCGCGCGGCCGAGGCCCCGGCGGCGCACAAGGCGACGGCGCATTACACGCGCTGGCGCGACGCCGTGGCCGAGATGATGGCCGAACCCCGCATCGGCGTGAAGTGCGCGAACGTCTTTCCCGAAGACGCGGGCTGGTAGGGTTCCGCCGATGAACTTCGAATTCGCGGCGCCCCCGCGCATCTTGTTTGGTCCCGGCTCGCGCCGGCAAGCCGGGCCCTTGGCGCGGGAATTGGGGAAACGGGCGCTGGTCGTGACCGGAGCGCACTCGGCGCGCGCGGACCCCTTGCGGGAATTGCTGGCGGCGCATGGAGTTGAATCCACCGTGTTTTCGATCGGCGGGGAGCCGACGACGGAGATGGTGCGCCGAGGAACGGCCAAGGGGCGGGACATGGGCGCCGATTGGGTGATGGGGTTCGGCGGGGGCAGTCCCCTGGACGCCGCCAAGGCCGTAGCGGCGTTGCTGGCCAATGGGGGCGATCCGCTGGACTACATGGAGGTGGTCGGCAAGGGGCTTCCGCTGGCCAAGGCTTCCGTTCCCTGCATCGCCATTCCCACGACGGCGGGAACGGGTTCGGAAGTCACGCGGAACGCGGTGCTGGCTTCACCCGAGCACGGCGTGAAGGCCAGCATGCGCAGCTGGACCATGATTCCGCGCATCGCCATCGTGGATCCCGAACTGACCTACGACCTGCCGCCGGAGGTCACCGCCCGCACGGGACTGGACGCGCTGACGCAGTTGATCGAGCCGTTCACCTGCAACCGGGCGAATCCGCTGGTGGATGCTCTCTGCCGCGAGGGGATCGCGCGGGTGGCCCGGTCCCTGCGGAAAGCCTGGGCGGATGGGCGCAACGCGGCGGCGCGCGAGGACATGTCGCTGGCGAGCCTGTTCGGTGGATTCGCGCTGGCCAATGCGGGGCTGGGGGCCGTGCACGGGTTCGCCGGGGTGGTGGGGGGGATGTTCAACGCCCCGCACGGGGCCGTTTGCGCGGCCTTGCTGCCGCACGTGATGGCCATGAATCGGGCCGCGCTGCAGAAACGGGAACCTCAAAGTCCGGCGTTGGCCCGCTACGACGAGATCGCGCGCCTGCTGACGGGACAAACCGGCGCCAGGGCGGAGGACGGCGTGGAATGGATTCGGGAACTGACGGCATCCATGGGCGTTCCGGCGCTGGGCGCCTGCGGCGTCGCGGAAGGCGATATTCCGACCATCGCGGAAAAAGCAGCGGTCGCTTCCGGCACCCAGGCCAATCCGATCCTGTTGGACCGCGACGAGCTTGCCGAAATCCTGAAAAGGGCGAGCTGATATCGGCTTGCGGACATGAAACCGACGTTGGATTGCGAAAGGAACATGCCATGAATCGATCGATTGCGGCGATGGCGCTGCTGGTCTGGGGATTTGGATTGGCGGCGCCGGCCCAACCGGTTCCGGTGGGATCCATGGCGCCGGCGCCGGTGTTGCTCACGTTGTCGGGCGACAGCTACAAATTCCTGTCGGACCTGTACTATGAAGGCGAGGATCGTCCCGGCGCGCGCCGTTCGGCGGTGGCGCTGATCTTCATGGGGCAGCACAGCGCGCCCAGCGCCGAAGCGTTGCCGTTGTTCATGGAGGTGGCCCGGAAGGTCCATGCCCACGAAGCGTTGCGGGGGAAAGCGCGTTTTTTCCTGGTCGACGTCGATCCGCTCGGCGAAAAAAGCCGCCTCCCGGCTTTTCTGGCGCGACATCGCGTGGGTCTTCCCGTCGACGTGCTTCTGGATCCCGCCCAAAAGGCCGGCAAACAGTTTGGCGTGGAAGCGCTGCCCCGGACCTTCGTGATTTCCCGGGACGGCGTGCTCGTGGGCGACATCGAAGGGGCCGGCGGCGATTATTCCAAGGCACTGGCCACGGCCGTCGTCAGAGCGATCCGGGCGGCCGGGTCCAACCCGGTCCGCGCGGACAGGCGCCTCTCTTCGCCCGGGCGTCCAGATGCGGGGGGAGAGCGGGAAGGCAATCCCAGCCAGCCGATGCAATGGTAGAAAACGGGGAGGCTACCGCTTGATGGATTTCTTGATGCGGTTGACGTGGCCGCGACCGAGGCCCTTGACCTCGCAGCCCAGTTCGAAGTAGCGGCGGATCTTGTCGTCGTTCAGGATGCCGAAGCAATCGATGATCGCGACGGGCTTGCCGACGAGTTGGACGACCTGGTCGGGATCCAGATCCATGTAGGCGCTGTGGCGGACGGCGAAGAGAACCACGTCGACGTCCTTGAGGGAAGCGACGAGATCCTGGCTGATCGCGAGCGACGAGAGCTTGTCCTGGTTTCGGAAGAACCGCTTGAGACTGTGTTCGGCGGTCGGATAGGTGTCCTGCGCCTCGAACTCCCACCAATGTTCGACGTAGGGGTCGTGGACGCGGATTTCCGCGCCCATTTCGGTCAGCTTGCGGACGATCAGCTCGGAGCCGCTGTAGCGGGTGTCGCCGACGTCTTCGCGGTACGAGGCGCCCAGCAGGAGAACTTCCGCGGCGGCAATGGGGCGATCCAGGTTGCGCAGGGCGTCGCGGACCATCTCGGCGGCGCGGAGGGCGCGGGTATCGTTGACGTTGATGGCCGTGGGCGTGATCTTGAAGATGTTGTCCTTCCAACCGAGAATGTGCTTGTAGGCCCACATGCCGAGGCCGCCGTCCTTGGGCAGGCAGTAGCCGCCGATGCCGGGGCCGGGGAAGATGATGTTGCTGTGGGTGGGGCGCACCTTGATGGCCTGGATGACCTTGACCAGATCCACGCCGTTCTGTTCGGCGAAGAGGCTCCATTCGTCGAGGAACGCCAAGATGGTGGCGCGGTAGCTGTTTTCGACGATTTTGGCGGTTTCCGACTCGATGGGGCGGTCGAGGACGGTCAGGGGGAAGTCCTTGACGTTGAGCACTTCGGACAGGAACTTCACCACGCGCTTTTTCGCGGGTTCGTTGACGCCGGAGCAGACCCGCCAGAAATCGCGGATGCTCTTGACGTAGTCGCGGCCGGGCATGACGCGCTCGTAGCTGTGGGCGAGGAGGGGTTCCGTCTCGATGCCGCGCTTGCGGAAGATTTTTTTGAATTGGGGATACGCGACCTGCTCCGTGGTTCCGGGGGCGACGGTGGTCTCGACCAAAACCAGGCAATCGGGGCGGATGCGCTCGGCGATGGTGCCGAAGGATTTTTCGAGCGCGGCCATGTCGGCCCGGCCGGTGGCGAGATCGCCGAGGGATTCCTTGAGATAGTCGCACTGGACGTCGACCACGACGCAGTCGACGAGCTTGAGCACGTCTTCGTTGTAGGTCGCAACGAGCGTTTTCTTGTCGAGGACGCAGCGGCGGATCATGGGATCGACTTCGGGATCCTCGGCCTTGACGGGCGATTCCCCGCGGTTGAGCAAATGGATTTTCCAGAAGCTGCGGGTGCTGGGCCGCTGGACGCCGACCACGAACTTCCCGGATTGTCCGGAAGCGTCCCGGGTATCGGCGATGATGGCCGCCATGACGGCGCCGACGAACCCGACGCCGAGCACGGCGACGATTTCCCGGCCGGCGGCGCGGTTTTGCTCGACGAGCTTCGCGATGCGGTCGAATTCGGCCGGGTAATCGGACTTTTCGGGGATGGGGAACTTTTCGCCGGCGGGGCTGACGCTGTAACGGATTGCTTGGGGTTCCATGGCCGACTCCTTGGTGATGCCTGGTTTCGGGACGGAAGCTATAGATAATGCTTTCCGCGCATGGATTCAACGAGAAACCCCCGGGGCGGGGGATCCGGCGGCGGCGGGGCGGGAGAGGTCAACGCATGCGGCGGAGCAGGACGAGCCCCAGGATCAAAAAGACCAATCCCGGCGCCCATCCGGCCAGCACGGGGGAGATGATCTGGTTCTTGCCGTAGGCGAGTCCAAGACCCATGAGGACGTAGTAGCCAAAGAAAGCGAGCAGGGCGAAAAGAATGCCAAGGCCCATGCCCCGCCGGCCGGTGTGCATGCCGAAGGGAACGCCGACCAGGACCACGATGAGGCAAAGCCACGGGGCGGCGAGTCGATAATGGAAATCCACCAGCAGGCGGTTCCGGGTTTCCTTGGAAATGCCTTGGTGGGTCGCGATGAACTGGAGAATGGCCCGGGACGAGCGCTCGCTGGAGTCCTTGATTTCGTTGATGAAATCCGCCGGGGTTTCGGACAGCATGGTCATTTCCTGGGAGGGCGAATTGGTGACGGGACCCAGGGGCGCGTTGTCGGAGTCGTAGAAGCGGGTTTCGATGTTTTCAAACCACCAGTGGCCGTCCAGCCAGAGGGCGCGGGCGGCGTCGAGGCGGTATTCGTCCGAGCCGTCGGGCCGCTGCTGGGTGAGGTTGATGCCGCGCATTTCGTAGGAGGGCGGCTGGGGGTCGAAGAAATTGACGCGCCAGGTCCGATGGCCCTGGACGTTTTTATAGGCCAGATTGCTTTGCAGGTAGCCGGCCGCGGCGTTCCGCCGGTTGAGCCGGAGCTTGAACTGGCGATTCTTGTAGGAGGCGTCCGGATTGAAATACTCGTTGATTCCCAGCAGGAAAAACGAGGCGGCCAAGCCGACGGCCAGATAGGGCGCGATGAGCTGGGCCAAGCTCAGCCCGCACGCGCGCATGGCCGTCAGCTCGGAGTTCTTCCCCAGCTGCCACAGCGCGTAGAGCAGCGCCAGCAGGAGGGAAATCGGAAGCATGTAGGGCAGGTAGGTCGGCAACAGCCGTCCATAGTAGAGCAGGATGTCCGTCGCCGGGGTCTCGGCCTCCATGAATTCGACGAAGTTGTCGAACAAATCCACCAGGATGCCGATGATGAAAAAGCCCGACAGGACGTAAAACCACGGCTGGACCAGATGGCGCAGAAGATAGCGGTGAACCAGCTTCATGGGCGGAACGGAAAGGGGGCGGATCGCCTCCCGAATCCCTACGGAATGGTGGTGACTTCACCGGGGAGATATTTGGTCTTGTCCACCCAGAGGAATCCTTTGCCTTGGCAGAGGGAGCAATTCGTTTGTCTCGCCGGATCTCCGCTGCAGCGGGGGCAGATGATTTTCACGTTGGGGATTTCCTGGGTATCCTTCGTGTACTTCAGGATCCCGCTCGTGCTGGCAAACCAGAAGAGCCCCAGAACCGCCAGCACGGCGCCGACGGCGCCCCAACGGTACTGGAGCGATTGATCCACCTTGCGTCGTTTGGGCTGGTCCATGGTTTCTCCGATTTGGGTTCACACTGTCCGGGTTTGCATGCGGAAAGTCAAGGCGGGAAGCCTTCCGGAAAAGTTAAAAATCCGTTTGGGCCAGGCGCTTCTAGGGGAGGACGTTGATCTTCCAATCTTGGCCGTCGAACTCTTCCGAGGCGGACCAGACTTGTCCGAACTGGTTGGTGCGGGAAAAGTCGCCGCCCGGCCGGCTGAGGAGATAGCGCTCTTCCGAGCGCCCCTCCCGGTATCCCTTGAGCTGGATGGCGTAGAAATTGTCGCCCGGCTGCGTGATCCACGGGGGGATTTCGATTTTCCAGAGGTCGAGCAGGAGGGTCCCGTCCGCCGGCAAACCGCGGAACCGGGTTTGGGGGTTGGATCCATCCAGCACGACGTTCTTGAGCCACACGCCCATGATCCAGTGGGCCATGGCGCCGTCCCACCAGCGCACGTAGATTTGCTCGTCCATGTCGCCGGCGAAATCGCGGTCCGTCAGCAGAAAGAGCGCAACGGTTTCCGAGTCGGCGATTTGGTTGGTCCCGTTGCCGAGAAACGCCGTTTCTTCCCCGGGAATCCGCTCCGACAGGCGGTTGCCGTCGCCGACGGAATGGTAGGCCCAGTCGGTGCGGATGTCGTCCGCCAGCAGCGGCGATGCCCATAGCGCAAACAACAGGCACAAGGGGAGGCATTTCATAGGCGAATCTCCTTTGTACGCGCATTCTATCCGAAGGCCCGGGATGGCGCAACGGCTATCGCGAGGCGTCAGGCGCTGGCGGGAACGGCGGCGGGGGGGGGCACTTCGAAATCGCAGATCAGCGGCAGATGGTCGCTGAGGCGGACGTCGCGGGCCACTTCGAAGTGGGTGACGCGGATTTCGGGGCTGTGCAAGATGAAGTCGAGCTGCCAGCGGGGGGAACGGCTGGGAAACGTGGGCGCATCGGACCGGTTGGCGCTGGCGAGATGCAGGGCCTTCATGAAATCCGCCAGTTCGATTTTTCCGGCGAAGGCATTGAAATCCCCGGCGATCAGGTAGGGCTTTTTCGCCCGCTGGGCCAGGCGGGCCAAATCGGCCAACTGGGCTTCGCGGCAACGGCGGCTCAAGGCCAGATGGACGATGAAAATGACGACGTTGTCCAATTCCAATTCCATCACGAGGCGTTTGACGCCCTTGCGGAGGAAGTGGGACCGCTCATACACGACGGGTTTTCCGCAGAGGAAGGCATTGGCCTGCTTGCGCATGAGCGGCAGGTGGCTCCACCAGGAATAGCGATTGTATTTCGACCGGCAGAAGGGGCGTTTGCCCAGCTTCTGGGCGATGAGATCCGCTTGGCTTCGGTGGCCGGACCGATAGGAACCGGAATCGATTTCAACCAATCCCAGCACGTCCGCCTTTTGCGCGCGGAAGAACTGGATCAGGGAATCCAGGTTTTTGGAGGTCTTCCGGAAAAAGCCGCCGAAGGGGAAAGGAAGATGGAACTTGAACCCCGCCCCCGTGGCATACCGCATGTTGTAAAGCATCAGCCGCATTTGTTAATACTTGGTTAAATCTACTCCACTGTTCCGGAAATTCAAGCGTTTCGACCACAAAAAGCTTTGCGATGCCGCAAGGAACAGGGATAAGAAGCAGATATGACGCAGAATGCTTTGATCTTGGCCCCCCATCCCGACGACGAAAGCATAACGGGATTGTTGCCGCTTCGCCTGAAAGAAGAGTGTGGATTTCGGATATGGGTCGTTCCGGTCACGCTGGGGAGCTGCCCAGAGCGTCAAGCGGAGCGGAAGAACGAACTGAAAGCGGCCTGCGCCGTGCTGGGGTTTGGCGTGCGTTTTTTGGCGGCAGGCGCCGCCGCGCAGGGATTGCGCGGACTTCTGGAGAAACTCAAGCCGGGGGTCGTGTTCATGCCCCATGCGCGGGACGGGCATCCGAGGCATCGGGCGACGAATCGGCTGGGCGTCGCCGCGATGGATGCCGTCGGGGGGGGATTCCACGTCGTGGAAACCGAGTATTGGCATCCGCTCGAGCGGCCCAACCTGTTCGTGGCCGCTAAAGAGGCGCAGTTGAAGACCTTGCGCCGGGCCTTGGCGTGCCACAAGGGCGAAATGGCGCGCAACGACTACGCCGCCCGCCTGCCGGCCTGGATGATCGACAATGTGCGCCGCGGCGCGGAACTCGTCGGGGGTCACGGCGGAAAAGCGCCACCCCTCGTTTACGCCACGCTCTATCGCGCCCGAATACGCCTGGACGGAAAGTGGCGCGCGGAATTCCGCGGCGGGCGGACATTGGTTTCGCCGGCGGATCTCGGCGCGCTGGCCGAACTCTGGAAATGAGAAAGCCGCCCGGACGCCGGGCGGCCTTTTTGGGGGCAGCAAGAATTACTTGCGGTCCTGCTTGTCGAGGATCCGGATGGCCTCGATGGCCGTGCGGATGGCTTCCTCGACGCCGACCTTGGCGATGATAGGGGCGTCGGCATAGGTCAGGCCGATGGTGGCCAGCACTTCGCCCGCGCGGACGCGGCGGATGCTCGACACGACGAACAGGGCCGCGGATTCCATCGACGTCGAGATGACGTTCGACTTGTACCACGCATTCCACTTGGCATCGATTTCCTCGCGGATGGGGATGTCCTTGTCCTCGATGAAAAAGGCGTCTTTGCAGTGGCCGATGCCGGTGTGCGCGGGCAGCTTCAGGTTCTTTGCCGCTTGGCGCAGGGCCAAGGTGACGTCGAGATCGGCCACGGCGGGGTAGGAGAGGGGCACGTACTGGCGGGTGGTGCCTTCCTCGCGCACGGCGCCGGTCGTGATGCACAGGTCGCCGAGCTTTACTTCGCGCTGGAGGGCGCCGCAGGTGCCGATGCGGATGAAGGTGTCCGCGCCGCATTTGATCAGTTCCTCGACCGCGATGGCGGTGGAAGGGCAGCCGATGCCGGTGGAACAGCAGGACACCTTGATGCCATCCACCGTGCCCGTGTAGGTGCGGTACTCGCGGTTGAAGGCCACTTCCTTGGCGTTGTCGAAGAACGACGCGATGAGCGGCACGCGGCCGGGATCGCCGGGCAGCAGAACGTAGCGGCCGACGTCGCCCCGCTTCAGGTGCACGTGGTATTGCATTTCAGCGGCTTTCTTGGGGGACTTCTTGGCGGCTTTCTTTTCTTTCTTCTTTTGGGACATTTTGGGTTCCTCGTTGGTCGTTTGTGGTGGGTGGTTGATCCGAGCAGCCCGGCGCGGCGGGTCCCGACCTCTTGGAGAGTCGGGATCGCCCTACCTTCGATCTCCAGGCAGGGCGAACCCTCCGGGTGAGCCGATTACAGGGTTTCCTTGGCCAGTTCTTTCCAGAACTGGAGGATGAGCTTTTTCATGCTGGCCATGGCCTTCTGGGAAGTCTCGAAGACTTCCTGGTGCGTCAGGGCCTGGTTGAGGATGCCGGCGGCCATGTTGGTGATGCAGGAGAGGCCGACGACGCGCAGGCCGGCCGCGTTGGCCAGCATGGCCTCGGGCACGGTGCTCATGCCGACGGCATCGGCGCCGAGCGTGCGCCAGGCGCGGATCTCGGCGGGCGTCTCGTAGGTCGGGCCGGTGCCCGCGAAATACACGCCGTGGCGAAGGGCGACCTTGGCCTTCTTGCCGGCGCGGGCGAGCGCGCCGCGGAGCTTGCGGTCGTAGATGAAGGACTGGTCGGGGAAGCGCGGGCCCCAGAACGGATCGTGCGCGCCCAGCAGCGGCGTGACGCCCATCATGTTGATGTGGTCGTCGATAATCATCAGGTCGCCCGGCTTCCACTTCGGGTTGGTGCCGCCGGCGGCGTTGGTGAGGAAGACGGCCTTCGCGCCGAGGCTCTTCAGCAGGAAGAGGGGCGTGGCGACGGCTTCCCAGCCCACGCCTTCGTAGTAGTGGCGGCGGCCCTGGAAGACGAAGGTTTCGACGCCGGCGGACTTGCCCCAGACGAGGCGTCCGGCGTGGCCGGCGACGCCGGCCTTGCCCAGGCCGGGAATCTTTTCATAGGACATGACGCCGAGGGGTTCGAAGGATTCGGCGATCTCGCTGAGGCCGGAGCCAAGGATCATGCCCAGCCGAGGCTTGGCCTTGGGAAAGGCCTTTTTCACGGCGGCGAGAGACTGTTCAAGCGGTTTGCGGATAATCATGGTTGTTCCTTTCTTTCTGACGGTGATTTCAGCCCGCGATGCGGGCGACGATAGACTTGGGGGCGGCCACGGGCTTATCCGCGAGTTCAAAGGCCTTCTCGACGTAGGCCATGGCCTGCGCGAGTTTTTCCTGCGAGTTGGCGTGCACGAAGACAAGTGGCTGGCCCTTTTCGACCGGATCGCCGATCTTGGCGAGGCCCGAGGTGCCGACGCCGTAGTCGATCCGGTCGTCGGTCTTTTGGCGGCCGCCGCCGAGGACGAGCACGGCCCGGCCGATGGATTCGGCGTCGACCTTGGCCAGATAACCGGCGGCGGGCGCGGGGTAGGGCTTCACGATGGAGGCCTTCGGCAGCTTGGACAGGTCGTCGAGCGCGGAGACGTCGGCGCCGTGAAGCGCGGCCATTTCCTTGAACTTCGCGAAGGCGGCGCCCGAGGCGATGATCTTCTTCAGGATGCCGGTGGCTTCTTTCACCGTGGCGGCCTTCTTGCCTAGCACGAGCATTTCGGCGGTAAGGGCCATCGTGATGTTCATGAGGTCTTCGTCCGCGTACTGGCCTTGCAGGCATTCCATGGACTCGATGATTTCCAGCGCGTTGCCGGCGGTGCGGCCCAGCGGCTGGTTCATGTCCGTCAGGAGCGCGACCATGCCCTTGTTCATGGCCTTGCCGACGCGGACCATGGATTGGGCGAGGGCGGTGGCGTCTTCGATCGTGCGCATGAAGGCGCCGGTGCCCCACTTGACGTCGAGCACGAGCGAATCGATGCCCTCGGCCATCTTCTTGCACATGATCGAGGCCGTGATCAGCGGGATCGAGGCCACGGTGCCGGTGACGTCGCGCAGGGCGTAGAGCTTCT
This sequence comes from Kiritimatiellia bacterium, assembly GCA_050176815.1. Lineage (GTDB taxonomy): Bacteria > Verrucomicrobiota > Kiritimatiellia > CAIQIC01 > Lenti-01 > Lenti-01. Next base: position 21,426 of record JBFXHR010000017.1, on the reverse strand, counting down.
TGTCGGCGGGCGCGATCTCGCCGGTCTGGCCGATCATCGAGAACCCGCACTTGTGGATGGTTTCGATGAACTGCTTTTCGGAAAGATTGACGTTGAAGCCGGGGATGGACTCCAGCTTGTCCAGCGTGCCGCCGGTGATGCCGAGGCCGCGGCCCGAGATCATCGGAACGGCCAGGCCGGCGCAGGCGGCGAGGGGGGCGAGGATGAGGGAGACCTTGTCGCCGATGCCCCCGGTGGAGTGCTTGTCCACCTTCGGCAGCTTGATGGACGACGTGTCCACCATCGCGCCCGAGTGCATCATCGTGTCGGTCAGGACGGCGGTTTCCTCCGGCGTCATGCCCTTGAGGAAGATCGCCATGGCCATGGCCGACATCTGGTAGTCGGGAACGGTGCCCTGGGTGTAGCCGTTGATGAAGAAGCGGATTTCTTCCGCCGTCAGGACGTGGCCATCGCGTTTCTTTTCAATTATCCATTGGGGAACCATGGGGAGTCTCCGATCTCAATATTCAATGTCCAATAACCAATATCCAACAACCAAGTCCGGCACTAGATCGCAACCTCGGATAGACACGGATTGGGAATCAAGCCATCCGTGTTGATCCGTGTTCATCCGTGGTCGGCTGTTCATCACACGAACGAGGCGCCGCGGGGGATGGCGGGGATGTTGAAGAACTTGGCGAGGGACTGGGCGATGTCGTAGAAGCCGCGGCGGATGCCGAGGGATTCGACGGGTTCGCCGGGGCGGTAGACCAGCAGGGGCACGTATTCGCGGGTGTGGTCGGTGCCCTTGAACGTCGGGTCGTTGCCGTGGTCGGCGGTCAGGATCAGGATGTCGTCGGGGCCGAGCAGGGGCAGATAGTTCGCCAGCCACTGGTCGGTCCGTTCGAGGCTCTTGGCGTAGCCCTTGGCGTCGCGGCGATGTCCGTAGATCATGTCGTAGTCGATGAAGTTGGCCATGATGAGGCCGGAGGTCTTTTCCTTCGTCCACTTTTCGACAAGCGCCTGGGAGTCGGCGTTGTTGCCGGTGTGGACGGATTCGGTGATGCCGCGGTGGCAGTAGATGTCCTCGATCTTGCCGACGGCATAGACCGGAATGCCTTTTTCGATCAGCCGTTCGAGAATGGTTTTCTCGTCGGGCAGGTAGGCGAAGTCCTTGCGGTTCTCGGTGCGCTTGAACGCGCCGGGCTGGCCCACGAAGGGGCGGGCGATGACGCGGCCGACGCGCAGGGGGTCGCACAGGCGGCGGGCGATGTCGCAATAGCGGTAGAGTTCGGGCACGGGCACGATTTCCTCGTGGGCGGCGATCTGGAAGACGCTGTCGGCGGAGGTGTAGCAGATCAGCGCGCCGGTTTTCATGTGCGCTTCGCCGAGTTCGTCGATGATGGCGGTGCCGCTGGCGGCCTTGTTGCCGATGAGCTTGCGGCCGGTTTCCTTTTCGAAGGCGGCGATGAAATCGGGGGGGAACGAATTCACGGGCGGGAAGCCGTAGAAGCCGGGATCCACTTCGAGCCCGGCGATTTCCCAGTGGCCGGTGATGGTGTCCTTGCCGTCGGACATTTCGCGCATGGCGCCGTAGGAAGCGATGGGCTTGGGCTCGGGCGGGACGCCCAGGATCTTTTCCTTGGGGGTGTGGGGCAGAAGGCCGGGGATGTTGCCGAGGCCCATCTTCTGCATCGTCGGGACCTGGAGTCCGCCGGCGGCGGCCGCGAGATGCGCGAGGGTCGAAGCGCCGGCATCGCCGTATTCGGCCGCGTCGGGCGCGCTGCCGATGCCCACGGAATCCAGGACGATCAGGACTGCTTTCATCGTTCGCCTTCTTTCTTATGCCGCGCGGGCGCGGCGTGGGTTTTTAAGGATCTCAATATCCAATATCCAATAATCAACGTCCAATTATCAAGTGAACAGCCCTTCGAACATTTGAACATTGAAAATTGAATATGGACCATTGAATATTGGGTTCTCATAAGAAAACCCCGTTTTCACGGGGTTTTCGCTACGTCGATTTCGTCCACGATGCCCACAATCACACTTCGCACCGGCCCGTCTGCGGATTCGAGGACTTGCCGCGCTCCATTTCCTTCGTCGAGAACCAACACCGTTTCGCCCGCGCCCGCGCCCGCGCGGTCCACCGCGACGAGGTAGCCGGAGGCGGGTTTGCCGTCCGGTTCGATCTTTTCCACCACCAGCAGCTTTTTCCCGTCGTAGAAGGGGTGGTTGATGGTGGAGTGGAGGTTGCCGATGACTTTGCCGATGATCATGCCGGGCCGCCTTTCCATTGAGGGGCTTCGACGCCGTCGACGATGCCGACGATGGCGTGGTCGACGGGGACGAACCACGGATTCAAGGTCATGGCGGCTTCCCGCCCGCCTTCGTAGTAGACCAGCTCGCCGGGACCGGCCATGCGCGTACCGTCCGCGCAGACCACGGGCGCGCCTTTTTCCGCGCCGTCCTTGGCCAGCGGCTGGACGAGCAGCATGGGGACGCCCTGGAGGCCTTTGTAGACCTGCGTGGAGACCACGGTTCCAATGACTTTTCCTAGCAGCATGGCGATTCCCTTGTCGGTTAGGACGCGGTTTCTCCTTCGAGGGCGAGGGGCTTGGCGAGATCGAAGCGCGTGGAGACGGAAATCTGCTGGAGGAGGGCGTCGTGGGGGGAGGTCAGCACGCGGTGCTGGGCGGGGATGCCCCGGGTTTCCAGCGCAGCGAGCGCGATTTCCTGCGCGGCCTGGACGTCGTAGAGGTCGCCTTGGAGAATCGCCAGCCCGCGGCCGTCCATGCGGGGATCGCCGGCGCGGAATTCGACCAATTCGACGGGGACGCCTTTCATGGCGCGCTCGATGGCCTGGACGTTGCAGGAGACGGTTGGCGTTTCCAGGATCCAGAGCGGGCCTTCGCCCATTTTGCGTACGTTGCCGAGAATGGCGTCGTAGAGCGCCGGATGGATGTCGGGAATGAACGCGTCGTCGGCCACCTGGAGCCCGCCGTGGAAAAGCGCCTCCTCGTGGGCTTCCGCCACGGATGCCGTGGTGCCCGCCAGCAAGATCAAGAATTTGCCGGCGCCGATGGTGCCGGTACGGATCATCGAGATGGGCGATTTCTTCAGCAGCGCGTCGGCGGAAAACAGGCCGACGGGCACGCTGTTGAATTCGATCGAAGCGAATGCGGGCTGGGACTTCATCAAACGATCCGGAAGTGGTCGATCAGCGCGCAGCGCCGCCACCGGGAAAAGCTGCGCGGGGTGGTGAGGCCTTCGCCCGTGGGCGAGGCGATGGTGAAGGAGGTGTAGCCCTCGCCGCCGAAACCGAGGCCGGCCTGCGAACGGCCGTTCTTGACGAAAATGGAGCAGTTGCACTGGCGCGCCATCTTGGAGAGCTTGTCGATGTTCTTCGAGTGCATCAGCGCGGTGTGGTAGTTGAAGCCTTCCATCTGCAGCGCGACGTCGATCGCGTAGTCCACGTTCGGCACGCGGGTGATCGGCATGACGGGCATCATCTGCTCGGTCCAGAGCAGGGGATGGTCTTCGGGCACCTCGACGATGGCGAGGCGCGTGGTGGAAGGGGCCGAAATGCCCATCTGGGCCAGGATCTTGTCGGCGTTCTGGCCGATGCACTTGCGGTTGATCTCGGCGTGTCCGCGCGGGCCGGCCATCTTGGAAAAAATGACTTGTTCCATTGCGGGAATCTTGGACTTGTCGATCAGCACCGCGTTGTTGCGCGTCATGGCCTGGATGAGCTGGTCGGCAACGGAGGCGACGACGACGGTTTCCTTTTCCTCGACGCAGATCATGTTGTTGTCGAAGGATGCGCCCAAGACGATGTCGGCGGCCGCTTTTCCGATGTCGGCGGTTTCGTCCACCACGACGGGGGGATTGCCGGGGCCGGCGCAGATGGCGCGCTTGCCGCTGGACATGGCCGCCTTGACCACGGCGCCGCCGCCGGTGACGACGATGACGCGGATGTCGGGGTGCTTCATCAGTTGCCCGGCCGATTCGATGGTCGGTTCGGCCACGCACACGGCGGTATTGGGCGGGCCGCCGGCGGCGACGATCGCCTTGTTCAGCAAGGCGATGGTCTGGATGGAACATTGCTTGGCGGATGGATGGACGTTGAAGACCACGACGTTGCCGGCGGCCAGCATGCCGATGGCGTTGCAGATGATGGTCGAGGTCGGATTGGTCGTCGGCGTGATGGCCCCGAGGATGCCATAGGGAGCGGGTTCCATCAGGGTCAGGCCGTGGTCGCCGGTCCAGGCGGTCGGCAGCAGATCTTCGGTGCCGGGGGTCTTTTCGATGACGAGCTGGTTTTTCTGGATCTTGTCCTCGAAACGGCCGTAGCCGGTTTCGTCGTAGGCCGCCTTGGCGAGGATTGTGGCGTTTTCGCGCATGACGACGCGGATGTTCTCGATGATCTGCGCGCGCTTGGAAAGGCTCAGGCCGGAAAAGACGGGGAAGGCGGCCTTGGCCGCGGCGGTGGCTTCGTCGACGGTCCTGAACACCCCCATCGTGCCTTCGGCGAAGGAAGCGGCAGGGGCCGGCGCGGCGGCCGGAGCGGCGGCAGGGGCCGGGGCGGGGGAGCCGCGCAGGTCGCCGGCGATGCGCCGCGCGATGGCTTCGATGTCTTGGTCGGTCAATTTCATGTCAAACTCCCGCCGATGGGGCTGTGGATGCGCGGACGGCTCGGAGAGCCGTTCCTACCTCGCTATTTGGTGTACTTCGTTTCGCCGTCGACTTCCCAGGTGTCGACGATGGCCATGATGACGTTGTCGACCGGCTTCTTGTCGGTCATGGAGGTCTGGCGGGCGGAAGAGCCGGCCGCGGTGAGGACCATTTCGCCCGGTCCGGCGCCCATGGCGTCGGCCGCGACGACGAACGAGGGGGTTTCCTTGCCGTCGGTATCCACGAGACGGACGAGGAGGAAGCGGATTCCGTCCAGGACGGGTTCCTTGCGGGTGGAAACGACGGTGCCGACGACTTTGCCGAGATTCATGCTGCCTCCGGGAAAACGGGATCGGTGAAAAGGGTTGGCGGAAGCCGCCCGCCGGCGGCGGACGGCTTCTGCCGAGTGGCGAACGGCCTACTTGCCGCCCTTGGCGGGCGCGCGGCCCAGCGGGAGCGTGACGTCCACGTTGGCGTGGGGGCGGGCGATCACGTGCACGGCGACCACTTCGCCGACGCGGCCGGCGGCGATCTGCCCGGCGTCGCAGGCGGCCTTGACGGCGGCGACGTCGCCGCGGACGATGACGGAGGTGAAGCCCCCGCCCGTCTTCTCGTAGCTGACCAGTTCGACCTTGGCGGCCTTGACCATCGCGTCCGCGGCTTCCACCGTAGCGGGGAAGGAACGGGTTTCAATCATTCCCAATGCATCTGCCATTTGAGTACCTCTTGTTGTTTGTTTTGTTTTAAATGCGCTTATTGCTTGGAGCCGGAACCTTCGACGCGGCCGCCGACGGCGTCGATCGCGGCTTCGGCGGCGCGGTAGGCGACGTCGATGTCGCGCTCCTCGCCTCCGAGCCAGATGCGGCCGAAGGAACCGAACGTGATGACTTCCAGCACGTTGATGTTCGCGGCTTTTTCGGCCTCGTTCGCGGCGAGCGCGGCATAGCCGGCGGGGGCGACTTCCATGATGAAGAGCGACTGCCCGCGCGTGATCATGTTGCCGTGGCGCATGCGGTTGATCAGCATGGTCTGGTGGTCGTCGATGTTGCGGATGACCTGCGACGAATAGACCTTGGGCTTGATGCGCTGGTCTTCCGACAAGTCGAGGTCCTTCAGGATGGCGGCGCCGGCCTGGCGCACGTCGGCCTGGGAATCCGAGTGGATTTCGAGCATGCCGTAGAGGCGCTCGACGATCTGCATGCCGGGGCGGACCTGCGTGGACTTGAGGGCCACGTCGGTGACCTGGTTGATCGCGATGCCCGGGGAAATTTCCACGAACAGCGCGGCCTGGCCTTCGGTGGGCAGATAGCCGCGCGCCACGGTCGCCAGGAACGAGGCGAACTGCGGCTGCAGGCTGTCGATGAATACGTAGGTTCTGAGGTCGGCCATGGGATCTCCTTGTTATTTGCCGCCGGTGGCGGCTGCGGCTTCTTCCATCATTTTCACACTGTTGGACGACCCGACGCGGGTCGCTCCGTTGCGGATCATCAGCATCGCGTCCGCGTAGGTGCGGACGCCGCCGGAGGCCTTCACGCCGAGGCGCTTGGGCGCGACGGTGCGGGCCATCCACGCGATGTCTTCGGCCGTGGCGCCGCCCTTGTTGAAGCCCGTGGAGGTCTTCACGTAGTCGGCGCGGGCGCGCATGGACGCCTCGCAGGCCTTGGCGATTTCGTCCTTGGTCAGCAGGCACGTTTCCAGGATGACCTTGAGCAGCGCGCCGCCGTCCTTGCAGGACTCGGCCACCGCGCGGATGTCTTTCGTCACGGCCTCCCAGTTGCCGGACTTGACCAGGCCGACGTTGATGACCATGTCGATTTCCTTGGCGCCCTCGCGGATGGCGCGGCGGGCTTCCAGGGCCTTGATTTCCGGCGAGGCGGCGCCCAGCGGGAAGCCGACGACCGCGCAGACCTTGACGGACGAGCCGCGCAGGATCTGGGCGACGTAGGGCACCCACGAGGAATTCACGCAGCAGCTGTAGAAGTTGTGCTTGAGGGCTTCCTCGCACAGCTTCTTCACGTCGGACTGCGTGGCCTCGGGCTTGAGAATGGTGTGGTCGATCATGCGGGCCAACTGGGCCGGCGCGAGGTTGCCGCCGCCCGCGGGGCTGGCCGCGGCTCCGCCGCCGACGATCTGCTTCACGCGTTCGGCGATGCGCGCGACGTCTTGTGGGCTCAGTTCCAATTTCATCTCCTTAATGGCCGCCATGACGGGGGAGCCCGCCCGGCCGCGTTCGAGGTCCTGGATCATCTGGACGCGCCGAAGGTGCCTCTCTTCGGTGCAATCGGTGGCGAGGAAGACATCCGCGATGGCTTTCGCCTGTTCGAAATCGACTTGGCCCGACCCAAGGGTCAGGACGTTGGCCCCGTTGTGCTGGCGGGAATTCTTGGCCAGCGCTTCGTTGTAGCACGCCGCCGCCCGCACGCCGGGGATCTTGTTGGCCGCCATCGCCGACCCGATGCCCGCGCCATCCACCATCACGCCAAGGTCGCATCGACCCGCCGCCACCGCGCGCGCCACGGCGGCGGCGAAAACCGGGTAGTCGACGGCCTCCTTGGAATCCGTGCCGACATCGGTGACGTTGTGGCCCTGCTCTTTGAGCCAGCCGGCCAATTGGGTCTTCAGTTCGTATCCGCCGTGGTCGGAGCCCACGGCGATTCTGCAACGGCGATTCGACATACGCGGGGTATGTTTATCCCAAGGCGGGACAAGGGCAAGCCTTATCTGCTCATTTTCGGAAAAAGCGTTAAACCGTTTTCACCAAACCTAAAATATGTCCCGGCTCCGGGGCATGTTTCCGGCGCGCGGGGCAGGCGGCCGGGTGTCCAGGAGAGGGGGAATGCGTTTGTGGGTTTCCGGTTTCCCTTGCGCAACGGCAAGGAGGAAACTGGGCGGGGGGCATTCCGGCTTGTCGAAAGAAGGGGGATTCGGCATCGTTGCGCGCCATGGTCTTCAGTTCGCTGACGTTTCTGTTTGTGTTCCTGCCGCTGCTGCTGGCGGGGTCGGCCGCAGCACTTGGCGACGAGCAGCTTCAATCCCTTCATCTATTTCCGGTTCTGACGCCATGAAATCCTTCCTCCTCGCCGCCGCGATTCTCTTCAGTCTCTTTCTGGCCCTGCCGCTGGTCCAGAAGGCGACGCGCCTGCCGCTGGACTATCCGCTGGCGGGGGTGGAACCCACCGCGGCGCGTCCGGCCGTCGGATTCTCCGCCTGGTGGAGGGGGACGCTGCAATCGAGTTTCGACGCGTGGCTCAACCAGCACGTCGGATGTCGCGGGCTTCTCGTGCGCACGGCCAACCAGATCCACTTCACCCTGTACGGCGAATTGCCCTTGCACGGGGGAACCCAGGTGCTGATGGGGCGCGACGGCATGCTGTTCGAGAAACCCTACGTGGATGCCTACAACTCGGGCGGAAAAAAACACCGGGAGAGTTTCCCGCATGTCAGCGCCTCTACCCGCCGCCTGCAAGACCGGCTGGCGCGGGACGGCATCGCGTTCCTGCTGGTCATCGCGCCGAGCAAGGCGGAAATCTATCCGGAATTTTTGCCGGCGGAAGCCGACGTGGCGGGGCGGCCGTCGCGCCGCAGCAACTACCAGCATTTCATCGAGTTCCTGCGCCGGGACGGGGTGAACCTGGTCGACGCGCACGAACTTTTCCTGCGGTGGAAGGCCGAACCCGGAACGCCGCGCCTGTTCGCCGACGGTGGCACGCATTGGAACGACTATGCCGCGGCGCGCGTCGTCGAAGAAATCCTGCGGCGCCTGCGCGAGCTTACGGGGAAAGATTTGCCGGCGGTCAAGATCGCGGGGGCGTCGACCAACCGGACCATCGTCGGGGAAGACAACGATCTGGGCGAACTGGTGAATCTCTGGTCGGGCCGGCTGCTCGCCGGGCTGCAGGTGCATCCGGTGGTCGAAGCGCAGGCGGGCACCTATTTGCCGGATTTGCTGTTCGTCGGGGACAGCTTTGGAACCACGCTGACCGAGTTCATGGACCGGCATAAACTGTACCGACGGCGCGACACGTTCCATTACTACGGCCGGCGGTTCTCCTACCCGGAGGATACGGATTTCGTCCTGGACAAGGCGCAGCTCGATCTGCTGGCCGAACTGCGCGGCCGCGACGCGGTCGTGATCGAGGTGGCGGAGTATTGGCTGCCCCGCATCGGGTTCGGGTTCGTGCGCGACGCGCTCAACGCCTACGACGCGTGGGATGCGGCGCAGGGCGCCGCGGCACCCCGATAGCGCATTTTCACTTTTCCTGTAGCCGCATGATCCCGAAGTAGGCCAGGTGCCCTCGCCCGGCGAAATCCCGCCCGGTCAGGGGACCGGGCCTACAACCCGAATTCCCATCGCGCCGGCGAAAGGCTGCGGAATATCGTAATCCGCTCTAGCGGCCGGAATCAGCGGGATGCTTCGGGTCGGGCTTCGGCGCGCTTCGGAGCGTTGGCCTGCGGCGCCTAAGGCGGCATCATGGCTTGCGCGGATTTTTCTCTTGGACTCGCCGCGGGTCCAGCTCCGCCTGGATCAACGCTTCCGCCGCGCGCAACGCCTTGAGTCGGTTTCGCTGCAGCGCGTAGTGGGACGTTCCCGGCGGAAATTTCGCCTGGGCTTTCGCGGTCTTGCCGATCATCGCAGCGAACGCGCGGAGGGCATCTTGCAGATCGCGCCGCTCGACGCGGTCCCCACCGCCGGCGCCGGGGTCCATCAGCGCCGACGCCATGCGCAACGCCTGGAGGTTGTCCCGCAGCATTGAATGCTGCCAGGTCCCCGGGGCCAGGTTCCGCTGCGCCTTCTCGGATTTGCCGATCAGCGAAGCGATCGGCCGGAACGTTTCCCGCGCTTCGTCCGCCGCGCGGCGGACCGCGTCGATGGCCGGCCCGATGCCTTGTGGTTTGCCGCAACGGTTGGTTCGGCTTTTCATGGCCGCAGCACTTGGTTGTTCATTCCGAGCGCTGAGAAGTATCCTTCGATTTCATCTTCCTTGAGAATGCGCCCCTTTGCATCCTTCTGGATGACGATCGCCCCGCGCTTTCCGAATGGCGGGGCATCGCTTAGCCGAGGTCGCTCATCGAGCGCGGCGAGCATAAGATTTCTCGTGAATAAAACGGGGGCGGCATCGGCGCTGCCGGGCGTGATATCGGCGACCACGCACCAGGCATTGAAATCGCCGATGAATTGTTCGGGGGCGATGCCGTCCGGCGGCATGATTCCGGGAGCCGAGAAAAATCCGAATTCCACGTTCATGTAGCCGGAAGCGACCAAGCCCCGCAGATAGTCGGTGCTTGTCGCGAATGTCGTGCCGCTGGTCGTTTGCGGGAGCGCGAAAGTCCGATGGTCGCTGGATTCGTTCGAGGAAATGGATGTATAGATGTTGATCCCGTTCGCCATGGTGGAAATCATTTTCCGGTCGTCGAGCCGTTGTTTTCCCCACAAGGCGAGCCCGCCCGCGGCGATTCCGAGCGCAACAACGACGTAGAGCGCAGTCTGGAGCCCTTTCGGCGCATTCATTTTCTGGTCCATCGATTCACGCCCCGGATTGCCAGCAGGGGAATCGCGATGCACGCGATGGCTTGGAGCAGCGCTTCCCAGAACCAGCGGCCTGAATCCGTCCAGGTCTTGAATTCTTCCCACGCCATTCCCGCAGGGGGTTCGCGGGGGCCGCCTAAAAAATAGCCGACAACCGTCGTCGCGAGGAACAGTCCGCCAAAAAGGATCACGGGCGCGCCGATCAGGCAGGTCATGATGCGCAGCGCCGTTTTCATTCGCGTATCCCTTCGACGGACTTCATCGTTCTGGGACGCGCCATGGCGCGTACTTCGCAACAACACAGTTCGGCCCTTTTCAATCCGGCATGAATACTTTTGCGGCGACCATTCCGTTGCTGAATCTCACAACACCCCAGTCTGAATTGAAGGCCCCTTTCTCGCTGTGCCGATACGTCATGGAATCTCTAATCACCAGTTCCCCCGACAACGAGTTGGATGTTGCCATTGCGATGCCAGATGCGGCATCGGCAAGTTGCCCCGTTGGGGAGGTCGTTCCCGGCATCACGGGCCAGCCAGTTCCCTTCTTATATCGCCCCATAATTTCCTCTACCTGATCGACCGTCATGCCCATTTGCACTTTTTCGAGATCGCGCAGGAATGGTTTGCGTGTATTCCACGGGACGAGATATAGGATGGCCAGACAGGCCATCAGCCCTAGATATATCAAATACTTTGTGCGCGCCGGATGGCGCAGGAGAAAGGGGGCGAGTACTCCCGTCCAAAACATGCCATAGAGCGTGAACATGGTGGCTGATGCGCAGATGGCGGCGCCGATTTCCAGTAGTGCGGCAATGGCGGCGGCCAGTAAGGATACGGCTGCCACCGTCAGCACGGATGGATGCATCGTTTTCATTTTATAGTCGAACAGGATGGGTCGCCACGCATAGACTCATTTGTTCCAAGTTTCCGGGGAAAGCCTTTACGGGTCCGATCCTAGGAGAATCCAGGGGGCGGGTCAACGCGGCGTTTGCCGGGGCGGGAAGGCGGATGCGGCGCATCGGGGCGCGCGCGGGGAGAGCGGCGGGGAAAAATTTACGTCGTACGTAAAACTTTTTCGGCGATTTTACGTAGTACGTAAAAAAGTTGTACGTAGTACGTAAAACCCGGGTGCGGGGCGGGAGCCGCGATTCCCCGCGCCGGGGAGGGGCGTAGAGAATTTGGGGATTTGCTGTGGGCCCGGTCCCCCGACCGGGCGGGATTTCGCCGGGTGGGGGCACCCGGCCTACAGCGGGATCCGCGGCAGGAACCATGAAGAAAACGCCCTACGGTTTTTTCCTGCGGGGCGGAAGGGCGCGGGCGCGGCGGATGGCGTCGGGGCCGCGTTCGGCGCGGATGCGGTCGACGGCCTGGTCGAGCTTCTCTTTCTTGGCGCGGGTTTCGGGGGGGATCTCGAAGAGGTCGAGCTGGCGGGCATCGTCGTTTTCGACGAGGCCGGCGACGCCGAATCCGACGAGGCGGACGGGCTGTTCGAGGACGACGTCGCGGAAGAGGGCCTGGGCGATGGCCTGGAGGTCCTCCTCGATGCGGGTCGGGCGCGGGAAGGGGCGCTGGCGGGTGATGGTCTCGAAGTCCTTCCAGCGGAGCTTGAGGCGGGCGCCGGTGGCGAGGCGTCCGTCGGCGCGCAGGCGGCAGGCGACGTCTTCGACGAGTTCGAAGAGGATGGCGTCGACGGCGGCGCGGGATTTTTCGTCGTGGAGAAAGGTGTGTTCGCGGGAGATGGTTTTCTCGCGGACGTCGAGTTCGATTTCACGGGGGTCGTCGCCGAAGGCCAGGGCGCGGAAATGGCCGGCGGCGTGGGGGCCGACGACGCTCTGGAGCAGGGAAAGCGGCGCGTCCTGGATGTCGCCGATGACGTGCAGGGAGGCGCGGTCGAAGGCCTGGCGGGTGACCTTGCCGGCGCCCCAGAGGCGGGTGACGGGGAGCGGGCGCAGGAAGGCGACGATGGCCTTGCGGTCGAAGGGCAGGACGGTCAGGCCGTCGGGCTTTTGGTATTCGGAACCGAGCTTGGCGAGGAATTTGTTGGGGGCGACGCCGACGGAGCAGGTCAGGGCGAGTTCGGAGAGGACGTCGGTCTTGATGCGGCGGGCGATTTCCTCGCCGGGGCCGTAGAGGCGCCGCGAGCCGGTGACGTCGAGGAAGGCTTCGTCGATGGAGAGGCCCTCGACGAACGGGGTATAGCGGCCGAAGATGGCGAAGATCTGGGCGGAGACCATTTCGTAGCGGGGCATGTCGGGCGGGACGAAGATGGCCTGGGGACAGCGCCGGGCGGCTTCGCGGGAGGGCATGGCGGAGTGGACGCCGAAGGCGCGGGCCTCGTAGGAGGCGGTGGCGACGACGCCGCGCTGGTCGCGGGGGGCGCCGACGACGAGGGGCTTGCCGCGGTATTCGGGGTGGTCGCGCTGCTCGATGGAGGCGTAGAACGCGTCCATGTCGACGTGGAGGAAAACGCGCGGGGCAAGGGCGGGCTCGCTCATGGGCCGCCTCGGGGTCACCACATCACCGGCTCGTCGGCCTCGGTGCGCTCGGGGATGGGTTTCTTCGGCAGGTTGACGCGGGGGACGAGGGGGGCGGGCGTTTGCGCGGCGGGGCGTTCCGCCGGCGGCTCTTCAACCGGGGGGGGCGGGGCGGTTTCCGGCGCGGGGCCGGGGCCGGCCGGCGGGGGCGGCGGCTCGACGGCGGGGGCGGCGGGGGGGGGCGGCGGCCAGGGCGCGCCGGCGAGGTCGAGAGCGCGCCAGGCGGCCCAATCCACGGGCAACGTGCCTTTGGAAAGGCGGGCGCCAAACAGGATTTTTTCGGGATCGCCCAGCAGGGCGTAGGGTACGCGCAGGGCGATGGCGTCGCTGCCGCCGGGGACGAGTTCCACGAAGTCCTCGGGCAGCTTTTTCTTGAGATCGCGGACGGCGAGGATTTTCTTGGGCGTGGCCGCGACGCAGATTTTGGGCATCTCGCCGAAGGGGACGTCGGCGCGGTAGCCGAAGACGTGGATGGAAAGCGCGGTGGCGGGGGAGATGGGTTTCTGGAACTGGAAGGAGAGGGCCAGAGAAACGCCGTCGCCGGAAACGGAGCAAAGGAGGAGGTCGTTGTCGTCGTCGCCGAGCGCGGCGGTTTCGGCGGCGTTTTGTTCGGCGATGGCGGTCCATTGCTCGGACAGGCGGGAGAGTTCCCCGAACAGATCGCCGTCGGGGCGGAACTGGGAGGCGTCTTCTTCGTCGATGTCGGCGGTGCCGGCGCCGCCGGGGAGCGCGAGATCAAGGATCGGCGCGAAGATTTCGCTTTTGCGGATCAGGGAATCGATGTAGTTCGAGGCGTAGCGGTATTGGGAGTGGTGGCGGCGGATGGCGGCGAACTTGTTGGAGACCTGGAAGGGCGCGAGCACGTATTCCAGCCAGCCGGTGCCGGCGTCGAGGAAGTGGGGCGGCGAGGCGGGGCGCATGGGGTGGTAGCGGCGCGGTTCGGGCCACTGGGTGAAATGCACGGGATAGGCGAGGATTTCGGGGGCGATGCCGTCTGCCGCGAGATTCCAGAGGGCGACGCGGGCGAAAAGATGGAGCGCGCGGTGGTCGACGTTGTGGTCGGCCGGATGGGACACGAGGACGTGGGTGGGATTGAAATCGCGGATCACCTCTTCGAGGTCGTCGAGGATGTCTTCGCCGGCATGGGCGGAGCCGGGAGTGAGGGCGCGGTCGTAGGGGACGGCGGTGGCGCGGGTGAGCACCGAGCGGAAGGGCGGAACGGTGCGCCAGTGGGTTTCCCAAATGGCCAGGGTGCCGTAGTCGGGATAGCCGAGATACACGACGTCGTTGGTGGAAAGTCCCAATTGGCGGGCGGCGGCGGCGGCCTCGTTCTGGCGGCGGTCGCCCAGCGAACGCATGGCGCCGGGCATCGAGTCGGGGTGCTTGCGGGTGAAGAGATAGGCGATTTCGTTGTTGTCGCCCATGGTGAAGAAGCAGACGCGCACCGGGACGTCCAGGGCGAGGGCTTCCTGGATCAGGCCGCCGGCGCCGAGGGTTTCGTCGCCGGGATGGGGAGCGAGAACGAGGAGGCGTTCGTCGCCGCCGAGCCGGAACGGCGCGGCGGCGGCGGATTCCCGCGCGGCGGCGGAGAGGAGGAGGGCCGCGAGCAGAAGGACGGGGATGGAGCGGAGCGGCATGTCAGGTCCCGACCGGTTTGGTTTTCATGAAGGCGAAATAGACGGCCCCGAGGAGGAAGAGGAAGGAGACGGCGTAGTTCCAGCGGAGCTTTTCGCCGAGGACGAGGATGGCGAAGACGGAAAAGACGGTCAGGGAGACGACTTCCTGGATGATCTTGAGCTGGGTGGCGGAAAAGGAGGCGTAGCCGATGCGGTTGGCGGGGACTTGGAAGCAGTATTCGAAGAACGCGATGCCCCAGCTGATCAGGATGACGGCCAGCAGGGGCCACTTCGCGCCGCGCAGGTATTTCAAATGGCCGTACCACGCCAGGGTCATGAAGATATTGGATGCGATCAGGAGGAGGACGGTTTTCATATGAATTTCGGCATGTTCATCCTACGGAAGAGGGGCAAACCTGCAAAGCCAAAAGATTCTGGTTGCGCCGAAAGGGGCGGTAGGCTACTGTTCGCCGACTTTTGCATGGCCGAAGAGCCGTCGACCCCATCGTCTAGAGGTCTAGGACACCAGGTTTTCATCCTGGTAACACGGGTTCGATTCCCGTTGGGGTCGCCAACGTCGACGATTTGGAAAGGTGAAGGAGAGCATCATGTCCCGCAACGCACGAAACAACGATACGACCCGCCCCCGCAAGAGCGGCGCGGCCAAGAGCCGCCGCCTGCTGGAGCACCGCCGCAGCCTGGTCGCGCTGGGCGTTCCCGAGGAAAAGGTTCGGCAAATGGACCATCCCCGGATCCGCCTGCTGATCGCCAAACCGGCGCTGATCAAGACCTACGTCAAGTAGGCGAAGAAGCCACGGCCGTATCCTCGCGAGCCGTCCGGCCCCGAAAAGGGACCCGGGCGGCTTTTTGCGTTTCGGGCCCGGCGCGCTTTCGTCCTTGGGGTTTTTCGGGCGCGCGGATTTCGGTCCGCCATTGGCGGGGCGTCAGGCCGAGGCCGGCGGCGAAGACCCGGTAGAACTGGGCGTAGCTGCCGAAGCCGGAGTCGAGGGCATGCTGAAGCAGGCGGATTTCGGGGTGGGCGTGGACGCGTCGAAAAAACTCCTGCAGGCGAAGCCGGTTGCGGTAGGCCGGAATGGTCAGCCCCGTTTGCTTCTGGAAAAGGGCACTGAGATAGTAGGGGGAAAGCCCGATGCGGCGGGCCAGTTCGGCTTGGGAGAAATCCCCGTGGGGATCCGCCAGAAGGGCGATGGCGGCCTCCAGCTTGGGATGGAAGGCCGCGCAGTCGGCGACGGGCTCGGCGGCGCGGAATTCGTCCCACAGCGCAAATAGCGCAAAGTCGAGGCCGCGGTTGAACGCGTCGGCGCGGGAGCGCGCGGCCACGGACGAGAGGAGGCCGTCGAGGCGCTGGAGGGCCGGGGCGGCGAGGCGCCGGCAGAAGGGGTGGGCCGGATCCGCAGGGGCGGGGATGTCGCCGCGCCGGGCTTTTCGGAGGCGCCCGAGGCATTTCGGCCGCCATTCGACGATCCACAGGGCCATGTCGGAAGACCATTCGGACGGCACGTGCCATTGGCCCGGCCACAGCCAAACCAGATGGCCGGGCCGGAGGGAATAGCGGCGGTTGTCGAGCAGGACGTGGCCCGACCCCCTCAGGACGAGGTTGATTTCGAGCGTGTCGTGGGCGTGCCACTGGCGCAGATACCAGCGCTTGTCGGACATCGAGACGGCCACGCCGTCGAAACCCGGCCGGGGGCAAAACGGGGAGGGAACATCGTTCATGGCAAAAAACGATAACTCGTTTTTTCCGGATGAGAAGAAGAATCGTGCGGGACGGCGTAGAAGGGGGCGCATGAAAGATCGGATGGTCCAATTCTTTCTTGCCGGGAGTGTAGTCATGTCGAATGGAATTCAGGCGTCGGTGACGGTCGGAGACGTGCGCGTGCAGCCGCTGGGCGCGTATTTGGTGCGGATCGAACAGCGGGGGCCGAAGGGATTCGAGGAGCGCGAAACCTTTACGGCGAATCCCCGCGCCTTTGCAGGCGCGGAAGCGACGGAAACGCGGGAAGATGGCTCGGTCTGCATCGCGACGGCCCATTATCGCGTCGTCGTGCCGGTGGAGGCCCGGGGCATTGAAGGCATCCGGGTGGAGCCGGCGGGGGGCGGAACCGCGTGCGTTCTTTCCAACGCGATGCTGTCGAAGAAATTCCTGCCGGAGCCCTCGGCGCTGCCGTCGACGTGGGTGCTGGGGGATGCCCCGCGCGCGGTGCCGCCGGCGCGCGGGGCCCTGCCGCCGCCCGAGGGAGAAGAGGATGCGACGTCGGGCTGGGACTTGGCAAACGACGCGCCGGACGCATACGTGTTTTTCCCGGCGTCGTCGGGCTACGAAACCTTCCGCGCCGATTTCCTGCGGCTGACGGGCGGGATTCCCCTGGTGCCGCTCTACGCGCTGGGCCTGTGGTACAGCCGCTATTTCCCGTACGACGAGTCCACGGCCTTGGCGACGATCGACCGGTTCCGGCAGAGCGGGATTCCGCTCGATCTCTTCACCCTGGATACCGACTGGCGCGTGGGCGCGTCGTGCGGATATGCCGTCAACGAAACGCTGTTTCCGGATCTGGGGCGCTTCGTGCGAAAAGCGCACGAGCGGAACGTGCGGGTCATGCTGAACGACCATCCGGAGCCCAAGGGCAAAAGCGCGCTGGACCCGGAGGAACTGCGGTTCCGGCGGAAGGGCTTGACCTCGCTGCTGGCGCAGGGGGTGGACCTGTGGTGGTTCGACCGAAACTGGCATACCCATTTGCAGGCGCCGGCGCCGGGGCTGGAGAAGGAAACCTGGGGCATGCGGCTGTACCACGACGTCACGCGGGAATTCCGCCCCGAACGGCGTCCGTTGATCATGTCCAACGCCGACGGAATCAACAACGGGCGGATGGATGCGCCGTCGCATCCAGCGGCGCACCGGTTTCCGGTGTGGTGGACGGGCGACACGGTGGCGGAGTGGCCATGTTTGCGGATGGGCGTGGCGAACGGAGTGGACGGCGGCATCCGGTCGCTGCTGCCCTACGTGCACGAGGACTTGGGCGGGCACCACGGCCAGCCGGATCGGGAACTCTACGTGCGCTTCATGCAGTACGGCGCGTTTTCGCCGGTGGCCCGGATCCACTGCACGACGAAAGTGCACCGCTATCCGTGGGAATACGGCGCGGCGGCGGAAAAAATCGTGGGCGATTTCTTCCGCCTGCGGTACCGGCTCCTGCCGACGCTGTACGCGGCCGCGCACGAGGCGCACCGGACGGGAATGCCGCTGCTGCGGCGGTGCGACCTGGCATGGCCGGATTTCCCGGAGGCCGCGGACAACACGCAATTCCTGCTCGGCGACGATTTGCTGGTGGCGCCGGTCGCGGAGCCCGCGGGCGGGGACGGGATCGCCGGGCGGACGGTTTGGCTGCCGCCGGGCGAGTGGCAGGATCTGTGGAGCGGAAAAAACCTCCGCGGGCCGGCGACGATCGGCGCGCGCTGCGCGCTGGAAGAAATTCCGGTTTTCGTTCGGCGGGGCGGCATGGTCTTTTCGATTCCCCAGCGGCAATCGACGGGCGAGGCGACGTGGCCGGAACTGGTCGTGGACGCCTTCGTGCCGGAAACCGACGGGGAATCCGTGCGCTTCCTCTGCGAAGACGACGGGATTTCCATGGCGTACGAGTGCGGCGGATTTTCGCGGACGGCCTTTGCGCTGCGGCAAACGGGGAAGGAAACCCGAATCCGCGCCGAACCGTGCGCGGCGCGCCGGACGGTGACGCTGCGGATCCACTTGCCGCCGGGGGCGGGCGCGGCATCGGGCGCGGCCGGATTCACGGCGATCGCGCCCGGCGACCGCGCGGCGGAGCTCTTTGCGGGGCCAGGCTCCGCGCCGCCGCCGGAAGCGGGCTCCGTACTGGAATGGCGCGGCGACGTGGAGGCGGGCGCAGCGGCGGAGTGGCGAATTTTGCGCACCCCGTAACGCTTCGGTTGGCCCAGAAGGCGGAGACCGGCGGGCCGAATCAACGCCCGTGTTGGCCTTCGGTCATCGAAAATCTTTGCCGCCGGTCAATTCCCGCACGCCTTGCAGGAAACGATCGAACTCCGCTTGCTTGGGATAGGCATTTCGCCCGTGCGCGTCGATGGACTCGTCGGCATATTCGGCCACCAGGCTCCAGGACGTGCCGTCGCTGATCTCCGGATCCACGTATTCGCTGTTCCAATTCCATACCTTGGCCTCGTCCAAAGCCTGGCGGAAAAGAGACCACCTTTCCTCGCTGACGCGGATCGTCTCGCGCTTCGTGCCCGAGTACGACGTGAACGTGCTCGGGTTGTACCCGTAGACCACGGAATGGCTGCCCGCCAGGACCACCTCGTACGAGGGGCCGAAGATCCCGCCGATTTTCGCCTCCAACCGGATGGGATGGACCTCGGTGGATTCCGCATCGTCGCCGGATTCGCCCTCGCAGCCGAAGAAAAGCGTTGAGCCCAGCATGAGAGAAATAGGGATGATCGCCCGAAAGGCGTTCACGGCCCGTCGAGAGACGCCGCGTGCAGCCGGATGGCGGGATAATGGTCCTTCATCCATATTCTCTCGGACGCCGGAATCCCCGCCATTTATCATCCGGGCAAGTGTGCTTTTAACTGCGCCTTCTTTTCCCATCAGGATTGTCTTCATCGTCTCATTTTTTAATGCCATGAACGTTCCGGCGTACCAGCGGCGCAAAGCGACTTATGGTGCCGCCGATTGTTCGGCGCGGTTCATAAGCCCGTTGACTTGTCGAATGTCTTCTCCGCTTCTTCTTTGAGCGCCTGCCTAAGCAAGTTCTCGTCAGTGTAGGTCAACTCTGAGATCACATGGGATGGGATGTTGATATATCCGCTCGAACGCCTCACGGCCCTGATTCGGACGTAACGATTTCCTTGATCGATGACTTTGTCGTCAGCAGGTTTGCTCTCGGATGTGGTGTATCTGCTTCTCAATGTTGTCTCAAGGGCTTCCCTCTCTTCTTTGCTCAACTCGTTCCCTTTTGCCGTAATGCGGTAGATCTTGTGACTCTTTGGCGTGATCTCCAGGAAGATCGAAAAGAAGACTTTCGGAGCGTTTGTCGTAGCGACCCAGTAGATTGGCACAGTGCGCTCTGTCGAGGTGTGCTCGTCGATGCGAAAATAGCACATCTCGGAACCAACCTTGGTTGCGTTAGTCGGGTCAAATACATCGCCGAGGGTGAAACCGAAGGCCCCTTTTAGTGGCTCGCCAGCGTGAGCTGCCAGTTGGATGAAACTCAGGCCTAGCATCAGAACAATAATACGTCGTATCGTCATATGACTATCTCCTTTCTGGTGGTGTGTTCAGTCGTTGTCTGTAGAATTGCCGAACGTCAGTCTTCTCGCTGAGGCAACCCCCGGGTCGCCGATAGCCAGGAAGGCGTTGTTCGCACCCTAGAAATGCATTCCTGCTTTCTGAAACTCAACCGGGCGATATTGGAGTCGGGGCGCAAGATGAGGATACTCTGCTTCCATGTACCGTTTCGCGCCATCCGGATTCCATTTGTTCTCGATATTCACAGTGGTGCGGGCGCCGGCCACATAGTGCTTGAAGGACAAGGTGCCGACATATGTTATTGTGTCGGGCTCTACGGGAAATACAGGGAGAGACTGTCTGTCAGCGGAAAGGAAATGGCCATCGACAATAAAGGAGAATACGCCGCACATGTAGTTACTACTCGCTCCATCTAGTTGGACTACGACGAACCCGTCAGTCGGTTTCACTATGCGCCAGTTATGCAACCGACGTAAACCACCAGACAGTCGCCAAGTACCTTTGTCGGTCGTGCCCTGGGCAATCTCGACTTGTGTTGCCCCTTCAATGCCGATAACGACTACTGCGTCTGTTGGCGTTGGCTGATATGTCCTATTAAGACCGGATTTACTTGTCAGACTATGGCCGGAAGTGCTTGTGCAGCCAGCAGCAGAACTAAGCAACACAAACAGTATCAGGCATCGCGAGAAGCAATGACCCAAGAGTTGGCGGAGCGTTGGTCGTGTGACGGGGTGATGATACACAGTATTCAGTATCATGGCATAATCGCCTTTCGCATTTTCTTGTCTGCGAACGTCACGGTTCAGGGGACCCGACACTTAGTGGAGGCACTCTGCACCCGATTGTTGGCTGCCATCATCTTCCAATGATCGGGCACAATTTATCTTCGAATAATTTAACAGCCGCATTGATATGTTTTGTAAATGGGTCGTTTTTGGAGTCTTCACCTATATAATATGGATTTAGGCTAGGCATTGCCGGGGGCGTTGTCAATGGCTTAGCCGAATGGGAGACAGGGGGAAAGGGATGGGGGAACGGGGTGCGGGACATGCGCGAGGTCGGCTTTATGCGGAAAGGGGGGCGGTTGGAGACGGCCGGCGGCGGCGGGAGGAGGGGGGGGACTCCAGACCGTAGGGGCTTGCCCGGCATGGAATAATGAACGGGCGTTCATATTATGCTTGCGCACGAGGTCGGCTTTATGCAGAAATGGGGCTGGAGCATAAAGCCGAGTTCGCGGGAGGGCATCATGAACGATGAGGCGCACGAAACCTGCCTGAAGGCTGGACTACGAACGGAGTTTGAATGTCGTCCACGCTTTAGCGCGTGGCTATCCTTCCCGGCCTGAAACGAGGCGGGGCGCGCCGAATCGTCGATGCGCCCATTGACGGGCGGGGCGATGCGCGGGCTTAGCGGCTTTCGATGATTTGTTTGGTTTCGAGGGCGATTTGGAGTTCCTCGTTGGTGGGGAGGACGAGGATCTGGAGGGGGGCGCCGGCCTGCTGGATGGCGCGGGGTTCGTCGGAGCGCGCGGCGTTCTTGGCGAGGTCGATTTGGATGCCGAGGTGTTCGAGGCCGGTGCAGATGCGTTCGCGCACGGGGGCGGAGTTCTGGCCGATGCCATCATGAGGCCTTCGGGGGGGGGGGGGCGCCCATGGGGGTGTCGGCGCACTTGCCATCGCGGATGGGGGGTCGCCCCCCTTGCGAGAAAACAGGCGAAGCTAATCCCAAACCTGCGGCTGGCCGGTGGCGGAGATCACGGCGTGCCAGAGATCGCTTTCGACGTCGATTTTCTTGCGGCGGG
>JBFXHR010000016.1:0-57487 GCA_050176815.1 Kiritimatiellia bacterium | reverse complement strand
CCCCAGCCCCACCGCGCTGCCCGTCACCGCCAGGATCACGCCCACCCGGCTCGCCCAGTATTCGCGCTTGCTCCCGTCCATCGGCTTCCTCCAACGCCCGGCATCATGCCGCGCCCCCCCCGCCCCTGTCAAAGCCCCAAACCGGTCAGCCCGGAAAATATTTCCTCTTGGCGTCTTCCGGAAGGAAGCTGCTTTCGAGCGCGTCGCGGTTCATCGCCTTGAAATCCGCTTCCGCCAAGCCGTGCAGCCGCGCCAGCAACCCGTACTCGTGGTTGAGGTCGTAGTCGAACACCCCCGGATCGTCGGCGTTGACGCACGTCCGCACCCCGGCGGCCCGGATCTGCCGGATGGGATAGGCCTCGATGGACGCAATGGACTTGGTCAAGACGTTGCTCGTGGGGCACAACTCGAGGAGAACCCCCCGCTTCGCCACCTCTTCCATCAAGGCCGGATCCTTGTGGATTTGAACCCCGTGCCCGATGCGCTCGGCCCCCAGGTCGTCCAGCGCGCTCCGGATGGATTCGCTCGACGTCGGAATGTCCGATTCGCCCGCGTGCACCGTCAGATGCAGCCCCGCGTTCCGCGCCTTCCGGAAAAGTCCGGCGAACGGCTTGCCGTCGAAGTTCGCCTCGTCGTTGGCCAAGTCCATGCCGACGAACGTGTCGTTGTTCGCGATGAAGAAATCGGCCGCGCGCGTCGCCGTCGGCAAATCCCACTCGCGGCCCAGAATGCCGATCAGCCCGACCGCCATCGGGCATTTCTTTCGCGCGGCCGCGACGCCTTCCAGAATCGCCGCATGGATCCGGTCGAAGTCCAAATCCCTCCGCCCCCCCTGGATGAAGATCGGCGAATAGCGCAGCTCCAGCACCCGCACGCCCTCGCGCCACGCGTCTTCGCACGCCTCGAACGCCATCCGCCGGATGCGCTCCGGCGTGGCCAGCACCCGGTGGATCAGCCCGAATTTCTCGAGAAACACCTTCAAGCCGTCCACCGGCTTGTCGATCAGGATGAAATCCCGGAGCTGCGCTTCCGGCGCGTCCGCGGGCTGCAAGCCATCCGCCAGCACCCATTCCTTCATCGTGGCATAGCGAAGCGCGCCTTCGACGTGGCGGTGCAGTTCGACCTTGGGAAGCGTCTCGACGTTCATGTTCCGGTGTTTAGGCCAAAGCCCCCGCGCTGTCAAAATATTCCCGTGCGCCGGGGCGAACGGCGCCGGGCCCGGATTCGGCTTGATTATCTCGCCGCGCGGCCGATGATGCGGCATGGATTTTCTGGAAAGGATCGCCCCATGAATGCACCGGCCGCCCAACTGCCCCTGGAATGGATCGAAAACCCCCGCGCAAGCCGCGCCGAAACCTGCCGCGCCCTGGAACGATTGCTGCCGCCGGGCATCACGGGCATCGCCCGGCAATTGCACCGCCAGCTCGACGGCTACCACATGAGCCCGCTGAAAAGCTTGTCGGGACTGGCGGCCCTGCTGGGCGTGGGCGGCATCTGGGTCAAGGACGAATCGGAACGCCTCAGCCTGAATTCCTTCAAGGTGCTGGGCGGCTCGTTCGCCATCTACCAGTTCCTCCGCAAGCGGCTGGGCATCCGCGACCGGGAACTGACGGTGTCCGAACTGAAAGGCGAAAAGGTGCGCGCCCAGCTCGGCGACATCTGTTTCGCGACGGCCACGGACGGCAACCACGGCCGGGGCGTGGCCTGGGCGGCGATGGAGCTGGGGTTCCGCTGCGTGGTGTACGTCCACGAGCGCACGTCCCAGCCGCGCATCCGGGCGATCCAGGAGTACGGCGCGGAGGTAAAGGTGATCTCCGGCACCTACGACGACGCCGTGCGGGCCATCACGCGCGACGCCGCGGCCAACGGCTGGCAAATCATTTCGGACACCTCGTGGGAGGGCTACGAGGACATCCCCTGCTGGGTGATGCAAGGCTACACCACCTTGATGGCCGAAATCCAGGAGCAGCTGGCCGGCCAGGGCATCAGCCAGCCCACGCACGTTTTCGTGCAGGCCGGCGTGGGCGCGCTCGCGGCTTCCGTGGCGGGCTATTACCGCAAGCTGTTCGGCGCGCAGCGGCCCACGCTGACCGTGGTGGAGCCGGACAAGGCCGCCTGCCTTTTTGAATCCATCCGGCGCGACGACGGCCAGCCCCATTCCGTCGCCGGCACGCTGGACACGATCATGGCCGGCCTGGCCTGCGGCGATCCCAGCCCGCTGGCGTGGGACGTCCTGAGCCGCTGCGCGGACTTCTTCCTGGCGTGCCCCGATTTCGTCGCCGCCAAGGGCATGCGCGTGTACGGCGTGCCCGTGGCCGGCGATCCCTTCATCGTTTCCGGCGAATCCGGCGCGGTGACGCTGGGCGCCTTGACGTACGCCTGCGAATACGAGGGCCTCGCGGACCTGAAACGGAAGATGCGGCTCGGGCCCGAATCGCAGATCCTGCTGGTCAACACCGAAGGCAACACGGATCCGGACCATTTCCGCCGAGTCGTCTGGGAAGGCGGCGACCCCGTGCCGCGGGAATTCCGCCGCTGACCGACCTTCATCCCCCCCATTCAAGCGGGCGGGACCGGCGCGCTCCGTCCGCTATTGAATGCGCGGATCGACAGCCCCCGTTGGGCCGTGCGCAGGCGCGCGAAGCTCGCGAAGTCGTCGTTTTCGCACTGGCAATGGAACATGAGTCCCGACAGCAGCGGCAGGACCGCTTCGATCTCCGCGCGGTCCCGGGCGCCAAGCCGGGAATGGAGACGGGCGGGAACGGCCAAGTCGAAATGGGAATGGCTGACGCCGGGCTGGATCCGCAGCCCGAGCGGCAGGCCGGCGACCCGCCCGCGATGGCGCTTCAGTTGCGAGACGGAATTGAAAATGATTTTGCTGGCGAACCCGCGGAGCGGTTCGATCTCGTCGTCGGCGAACGCGACGGAATAGGCATGGGTTTCCTTGCCGAATTTCTCGTGGCCCAGCCGCGCTTCGTAGAGCGAGCTCGACGCGGTGCCGTCCATGTATTCTCTCATCAACGGTATGACGCTCCACGCGGAGAAACATTTCAGGGCGAGCACCGACTTGGCCCCCGCGCGCTCGCGGACCGCGCGGATGGTCTCCATATTGGCAAGGAGCCGCGCTTCGTCGATCAGGTCGAACGGCGTCGGCGGCAGTCCGGGCACATCCCGCAGGAGGTCGATTGGGGATTCTGCGCGCGGCGGCGCCGGTGCTTTGTTCGGCGGACGCGAATCGCTTTTCCGAAGAGAAGACATGGCCGTGAGGTAGTGGTCGATTGGCGCCGCGGCAAGCATAATCCGCCGCTTGCTTTCCTGCAAAAACCGCCTAGTATTCCCGTTTTCGCGCTTTCCGCGCTCAGCAAAGGACATCGCATGAAAATCGTATTGGCATATTCGGGCGGCCTGGACACCTCGGTCATTTTGCAGTGGCTCAAGGAGAACTACAAAGCCGAAATCGTCGCGTTCGCGGCCGACGTCGGCCAGGGCGAGGAGCTCAAGGGCCTGAAAAAGAAGGCGCTCGCCACCGGCGCGAGCAAGATCTATATCGACGACCTCCAGGCCGAGTTCGCCAAGGACTTCATCTACCCGATGATGCGCGCCAACGCGATCTACGAAGGGCAGTACTTCCTCGGCACGTCCATCGCGCGCCCCCTGATCGCCAAGCGCATGGTCGAAATCGCCAAAAAGGAAGGCGCCGACGCCATCGCCCATGGCGCCACCGGCAAGGGCAACGACCAGGTCCGCTTCGAACTGGCCGCCGCCGCGCTCGATCCCCGGCTGCAGGTCATCGCCCCGTGGCGCATCGACGCCTACCGCAACGAATTTCCCGGCCGCGCCGAAATGATTGCCTATTGCGCCCAGCACAAGATCAACGTGCAGGCGTCCGCCAAGAAGCCCTATTCCATGGACCGCAACCTGCTCCACATCTCGTACGAAGCCGGCATCCTCGAGGATCCGTGGCTCGACGCGTTCGCCCCCAAGAACAAGGACATGTTCCGCCTGACCTGCGATCCCGCCGACGCGCCCGACCGCGCCGAAATCATCGAGCTCGAGTTCAAGCGCGGCGATTGCGTTGCCGTCAACGGCAAGAAGCTGTCGCCCCTCGAAGTCATGCGCAAGCTCAACGCCCTCGCGGGCAAGCATGGCGTCGGCCGCGTGGACATGGTCGAAAACCGCTTCGTCGGCATGAAGAGCCGCGGCGTCTACGAAACCCCTGGCGGCACCGTCCTCCAGTTCGCCCACCGCCAGATGGAATCGATCACGATGGACCGCGACGTGATGCACCTGCGCGACGGCCTCATCCCCCGCTACGCCGAAATGGTCTACAACGGCTTCTGGTTCGCCCCCGAACGGCGCGCCCTGCAGGCGCTCGTCGACGAAACCCAGAAGCACGTCTCGGGCACCGTCCGCGTCCGACTGTTCAAAGGCGGATTCTACGTGGCCGGCCGCAAGAGCCGCGTCTCCCTCTACAACCCCCGAATCGCGACGATGGACGCCGACCCCACCAAGGCCTACGACCAGAACGACGCCACCGGATTCATCCGCCTGAACGCCCTGCGCCTCAAGGTCGCCGCCAAGGTCCACGGAAAGGCCTGACCGCCCGCTTCGACTCCACGACCCCGCCGGAAGGAAATCCCATGAAACATGCCCGCGCCCCGAAAACGATTCGACTCCTGGCCTGCGCCCTCGCCTGCGCCGGCGGCCTGGCCGCCCCGGCCCCGGCCGCCTTCTCCGATCCCGCCCAGATCCAGACCGAAGCGTACGTGAATCTCGTCCAGGCCGACCAGAGCCTCGACGCCGGCCGCCTCGACGAAGCCCTGGCCCAGTACCAGGCCGCGCGGGATTACTACGACCAGATTTCCCGGGAATATCCCGGCCACGAGCCGCGCATCATCCAATACCGAAAGACCTATTGCGACAACCAGGTCGCCGACATCCTGCGCCGCAAGGACGGCGGCGACGCGGACGAACTTTCCGAACTGGCCCCGCAGGAAAACGCGGCGGCCGCGGGATCGCCCGCCCCCGAATCCACCCCCGCCGACGAATCCCCCGCCGACCGCTCCGCGGAAATCGACTACCTCAAAAACCGCATCGCCGGGCTCGAAACGGACCTCGCCAAGGCCGAGGCCGTCCAGAACGACGTCGAGTCCCTTTCCGCCGCGAACGAACAACTGAAAAATGACCTCGGGGACGCGCAGCGGCTGCTCGCCGAAAAAACGGCCGGCGAACAATCCGCCCTCGAAGGCCTCCGCGCCGAACTGGCCGACAAGGATCGCCTCATCCAAGACCTCCAGAGAGATCTCGAGGCCAAGAAACAGCTCGACCAGGCGCTCAACGACATGGAAGCCAAAGCCAACGACCTGCGCGCGCGGAACGAACGCCTCGACCGGGAAATTAAAACCCTCGATGCCGAACTCGACGACGCCGAACTCCGCGCCGACCAGGCCGAGCAGAAGGCCAAACAGTCCGAGCAGGCCGCCCGCCAAGCCGAGGACCGCGCGCAAAAGGCCGAGCGGCATTTGGCCGCCGCCCAGCGAAAATCCAAGTCCGAAAAGACCGGCCGCGAAAAGGCCGAGGCCAAATCGGCGCCGGAACCGAAGCCCGCCGACACGGCCAAGGCGGAAACCGAACCGGCGTTCGTCCCGTCTCCCGTCGCCGCCACGGTTCCGCCCAAGCCCGTTCCGCACGGCATGTCGGCCGCCGACTTCGCCCGCAAGCTCCTGCAAGAGGGCGACAACGATTCCGCCCTCGCCACCGTCCAGGAAGCCCGGAAGTCCGCGCCCGCCGATATGAACCTCCTGCTCATCGAAGGCATTTCGCTGATCCGCCTGCAGCGCTATCCCGAAGCCGCCACCCTGCTCATCGATCTGGCCAAAAACCATCCGCAGAACGCGGAAGCCCACGCCACCCTGGGCGCGGCGATGATGGGCGCCGGATTCTACGAGGAGGCCCGCGAAACCCTCCTGATCGCCGCCAAGCTCGACAAAAACCTGCCCGAATGCCATTACAACCTGGCCCAGATCTACGCCTTCATCGACCCCGTCAATCTCAAGCTCGCCCGCCGCCATTACAAACTGGCCCGCGACCTCGGCCTCGCCCAGGACGAACAGCTCGAAAAGGCGCTGCAGTAGGCCGCCCCCCCGGCGCCGGCGCCTACTTCGCGCCGATCAACGCCACCGAAAGCAGCGCCAGCCCCAGCGCCGTCCAGCGCAGCGGCGTCAGCTTCTCGCCGTAGACCCACCGCGACAGCAGGATCGGCACCACGATCGAGCTGCTGAAAATCGCCTGCGACAGCGAAATCGGCCCGCTGCCGAACGCCTGCAAGACCAGGAAATAGCCCGCGTAGTTCAGCGCGCCGATCGCAAAGCCGAAGCCCGCCATTTCCAGGTCGAACCGCCGCCGCCCCCGCCCGCTCCGGCGCCGGCGCACGGCGTCCCGCGCCCCGGTAGACAGGAACACCAGCGCGTAGGACGCGGCGATGTAGGCAATCCGGTTTTCCGCCGTCTCCGCCATCAGTTTGCCCACCGTCATGGACAGCGCGGTGAACAGCGCGCTGCCCAACGCCAAAACGATTCCCGCCGCCACCGCCGAATTCCGCGCGGATCGCACATGCTCCCGCTGCTCGACGGCCACGACGGCCAGCACCCCCAAGCCCGCCGCGATCCCCAGCACCTGCACCGGCCGAGGCGTCTCCCCGAATAACGAGAATCCGATCGCCACCACCCCGAGCGTGTTCAGCCGGTTCAGCGTGAACACGATCGCCGCCGGCGCCCGTTTCAGCGCCCCGTATTTCGCCAGGCTCCCCAGCGCGAAAAACAACCCGTTGAAAAACGCGAATCCCAGCACCGGCCCCGTGAACGCCGCCCACGGACGCGGCGTCGTGAACGGCAGCGTCCCCAGCGCCAGCGCCGTCACCGCCAACCCCACGACGTTCACCAGCCCGTCCGTGTCGTGCCCCCGCTCCGCCGCCACCTTGAACAGGAAATTCAGCCCGCCATAGAGCACGGTGGCGCAAACGGTATAGACGACCCACGGTTCCATCCCGCTTCGTCTACCATCCTCCGCCGTCCAACGCCAGCGAGGAAATCGCGGCGCATCCCCCCGGCGCATCTGCGGTCGCCGCCGGGATCCAGCCTCGCCGGACGCGAACAATGCCCGGGACCGTTCTTTCGGGAAAGGGGCTTCAGATGAATCTAGTAGTTGCAACTACTAGACTATAGTAGTTGCAACTACTAAACCAATCCGTTTGAGGACGAGTGGCGATGCCGGGCGCATCCGGGATGGGGAAACGTTGTCTGGCTTTGGACATGCAACTGTCGTGCGGAACACCTTGGATAGCCCATGGCGAGAAGAATGGGGAAGACGGAACCTGTCTCCGGCAAGATGACTGGTCATGGAAGCGCCCTCCCAGCTTGAAGTCGCACCGATCGCAGATGCGCCCATCCGCCGGTTGTGGCGCCGGCGCGCGCGTGATAGGATTTCCCCCGCCATGAGAATCGCCACCTTCAATTGCAACTCCGTCCGTTCCCGCCTCGACGCCGTCCTCGGCTGGCTCGCGGACCACGCCCCCGACGTCTTCTGCCTCCAGGAAACCAAGGTGCAGGACGCCGAATTCCCCGCCGACGCCTTCCGGCTTGCC
The DNA here is from genome assembly GCA_050176815.1 of Kiritimatiellia bacterium. GTDB lineage: Bacteria > Verrucomicrobiota > Kiritimatiellia > CAIQIC01 > Lenti-01 > Lenti-01. The sequence goes on along the minus strand of JBFXHR010000016.1, from coordinate 49,845 downwards.
GGATGGCACGTTTCCTTCCGGGGCGAAAAATCCTACAACGGCGTCGCCATCGTCTCGAAAATGGTCCCCGACAACGTCTCGTTCGGTCTCGATTCGGAGCCTGCCGATCCAACCCGTCTCGCGCACGCCCGCTTCGGCAACCTCCACGTCGTGAACACCTACGTCCCCCAGGGCCGCGAAATCGACCACGCCATGTATGCCTACAAGCTGGCCTGGTTCTCCCGCCTGAAAAATTACTTCGAAAAGAATTTCACCCCCGCCACGCCCTTGTTCTGGTGCGGTGACCTCAACGTCGCGCGCCATCCCATCGACGTCATCAATCCCCAGACCAAGAAGGACCACGTCTGCTACCACCAGGCCGTCCGCGACGCCTTCGAGGACGTCCTCGCCTTCGGCTTTACGGACCTCTTCCGCAAGCACAATCCCGAACTCGTCGACTACTCCTTCTACGACTACCGCGCGCCGTTCAGCCTGGACCAAAAGCGCGGCTGGCGCATCGACTACGTCCTCGCCACCGCCCCCCTCGCCGGGAAATCCACCGCCGCCGCCATCGACGTCGTCCCCCGCACCCGCCCCAAACCCTCCGACCATTGCCCGCTCTTTGTGGATTTGAAAGATTGAACGCGCCCATTCCATCCGCGCCGCTGGACGTCCTGCGCACGCTCCGGGAAAACGGCCACGACGCCTGGCTCGTCGGCGGTTGCGTCCGAGACCTTCTCCTTGGCCGCGAGCCCAAGGACTGGGACGTCGCCACCGACGCCCGGCCCGACCGCATCGAATCGCTCTTTCCGAAAACCCTTCCCATCGGCAAGGCCTTTGGCATCATGGTGGTCGTCCCCGACGAAGGCAAGCCCGTCGAGGTCGCCACGTTCCGCGCCGATTCGCCCTACGTCGACGGGCGCCGGCCCGGGTCCGTCGCCTTCACGGACGCCCGCGAGGACGCCCTGCGCCGCGACTTCACCGTCAATGCCCTTTTTCTCGACCCGACCACCGGCGAAATCCGCGATTCCGTCGGCGGCCGCGCCGATCTCGACGCGCGCGTGATCCGCGCCATCGGCGATCCCGCCGTGCGCTTCGCCGAAGACCACCTGCGCATGCTGCGCGCCGTACGCTTCGCTTCCGTGCTCGGCTTCGCCATCGAGCCCGCCACCTTCGCCGCCATCCAGAAGCTCGCCCCGCAGATCCGCCGCATCAGCGCCGAACGCGTCCGCGACGAATTGTTCCGGTTGCTGGTGGAATCGCCCCGCGCCGGCGCGGCCCTCCAGCTCCTGCGCGACGCAGGGCTCCTGAAGGAAATCCTGCCCGAAGTCGAGGCCATGGTCGGCGTCGAGCAGCCCCCCGAATTCCATCCCGAAGGCGACGTCTTCACGCACACGAAGCTCATGCTCGACGCCCTGCCGGAAAAGCCCTCCCTGCGCCTCGCGTTGGCCGTCCTGCTGCACGACGTCGGCAAGCCCCCCACCGCCCAGTTCGCCACGTTGGCCGACGGCACCCAACGCTGGCGCTTTGAAAACCACGCCTCCGTCGGCACCGACATGGCCCGCGCCCTCCTTGAACGCCTCCGCGCGCCCCACGATCTCGCCGACGACGTCTGCGCCATCGTCGCCGGCCACATGCGCATCGCCGATGCCGAAAAAATGCGCGCGCCCAAGCTCCGCCGCCTGCTGGGCGCGCCCACGTTCGACGACGAGCTCGAACTGCACCGCCTCGACTGCCTCTCCTCCCACGCCCTGCTCGACGTCTACGAGTTCTTGAAAGCGAAACAAGCCGAGTTCGCCGCCGAACCCGTCCTGCCGCCGCCCCTCGTCACCGGCCGCGACCTCATCGCCCTTGGGCACGTGCCCGGCCCCCACTTCGCGAAAATCCTCCGGTCCGCCTACGACCGCCAGCTCGAAGGCCAGGCCGACAAGGCCGCCCTGCTCGCCGCCGTGCCCCCGCCGCCCCCGCGCTGAATTCCACCGGCTTTCCCCGGGCGCCGACCGCCCCCGAAAAAATCAGCACAACTTGTTTGGCGCCCCCCGGGCGTTTTGCTATTCTCGGGCCGTCGATCGGGAATGCACCGATTGGCGAATCAAAGGAGACCCCATGGATAAGCGATTCATCATAACGTCCGCCGTCAAGGAAGAGCTCAAGGTCCGCAGCGGGCTTGCCACCATCTCGTCGGAAGCGATCGATTGGGTCAACAGCCAAGTCGGACCGATCTTGGACCGTTGCGCGAGCACCGGGCGCCGGACGCCCGGCGGACGCCTCATGGCCCCGCCCGACGCCGCCGCTCCCGCCGCGGAGCCCGCCCCTTCCGCCCCCGAGGCCTGATCGGCGCGAAACGGCGCGCCCCGACCGGCCATGGCGCGCCGCGGCCCGCGGCAAAAGGCCGGAATCCATGGTAGCGTTCCCATCGAACGACGGCCCTTAGGGAGACTCGAACCATGAAAACAATCCTCCTGATTCTGACGTTGGCCCTCGCCGCGAACGGCTGTACGAATTGCGATTCGGCGCCGCCCACGGGCTCGGCCGTCCCCGGCAACCATACCCTTTTCCAGTTCAGCCAGGACGCCGACATCGGCGGATGGAAAATCGAAGACGACGCCGTCATGGGCGGGCGCTCGCAAGGGCGTTTTTCCGTCAACGAAGCCGGAAACGCCGTCTTTGCCGGCGACGTTTCCCTCGAGAACGACGGGGGATTTTCCTCCGTGCAATACGATTTCGGCCCCATCGACGTCTCCGCCTACCGCGCCGTGCACCTCGGGCTCAAGGGCGACGGCAAGCGCTACCAACTCCGCCTCGACTCCCAAAAGAACGCCCGCCATTCCTACGCCTGCGACTTCGAAACCAGCGGCGGCTGGGAAGAAATCGTCGTCCCCTTTGCCGATTTCCATGCCATCCGCCACGGCGACCGCCTGGATCGGCCCAACTTCCCCGGCCAAACCATGGCCCGCATCCAGATCCTCTTCGGCAACGGGAAGCCCGAATCCTTCCAGCTCGAAATCGACCGCATCTGGCTGAAATAGAAATCCCCGCTCCCTCTCTCTTTGCCGTCTTGGCGTTCTCGGTGGCCAAACGGGTGCCGTCCTGCTAGGATGCCTTTCCATGAACGATCAAAAGGGCGACGCGCTGGTCAAAGCCGCCAACGCCGCGGATCCGGATGCGGTGCGGGACCTGGTGGACCGCGGCGCCCCCGTCAACCACCGCAACAAGACCGGCTGGACCCCCCTCATGGCCGTCGCCAACAAGGGCCACCTCGAACTCGTTCAATACCTCGCCGAGCGCGGCGCCGACGTCAACGCCAAGAACGAAAACGGCTGGACCCCGCTCATGTGGGCCGCGCTAAAGGGATTCCCGGAAATCGTCCGCTATCTCGCCGGGCGCGGCGCGGACATGGAAGCCCGCGGCGAAGACGGCAACCCGCCCCTGCACCTCGCCGCCAGCGGCGGACACCTCGACATCGTCCGCTTTCTCGTCGACAACGGCGTCGCCGTGGGCGGACCGAACAAGATCGGCCAACTGCCCTTGACGCTGGCCGCCCGGCTGGGACGCCTCGACATCGTCCAATGCCTCGCCGAACGCGGCGCGGATCTGGATGCCTGCGGCGGCGAAGGCAACCCCCCCCTGCTGCTGGCCGCCATCGGCGGACATCTCGACGTCATCCGCTATCTCGCCGACCAAGGCGCGAAGGTCGACGCCCCCAGCAAAAAAGGCCTGACGCCCCTCATGGCCGCCGCCAAAAGCGGCAACATGGAAATCGTCCGCTTCCTGGTGGAACGCGGCGCCGACGTCAACGCCCAGAACCTTTACGGCAAGACCGCCCGCCTGCTGGCCACCCAGGACCACCATCCCGACGTCGCCGACTTCCTCCAGCAGCACGGCGCCCAGGTGTAGCCGCATTTCGGCGGCGAGCCGTTCTTCCGTCAGGTCGGCGGCGCGGCCAGGGCATCGCCCATGAGTTCGGCGCGCCAACCGCGCAGCAGGCGGTGGGCTTCGGGCCGGGCCGCCGCGCCCTCGTGAAGCAGCATCGCCAGCTCGTTTCGGCTGCAGACGAGGGGCGGATCGATGTTGCGAGAGGCGGCCCGGGCCAGGACTTGGCCGAGCGCGGCATCGACCGCTTTCCGAAAAGCCGGATCGCGGCTGGGCTGGAAAACGGGAGGCGGCAAGTCCGCGTCGGGGAGAGAGAGCCCCCGCTGGACGGCCGCCAGCAAGTCTTCGCCATGGCGTTGGGCCGTCTGCGGGGCGACGCCGCGGCACCGGCGCAGATCGTCCAAACGGCGCGGCAGTTCGACGGCCATCGCCACGAGTTCCGCGTCTTCCACGAGCCAGCGGCGCGGCCGGTCCGCGTTTCGCGCCGCCCGCTCCCGCCACGCGGCCAGCGCGCGCAGCGCGGCCAGCGAACGCGGGGGCAGGGACGCCGCCGCGCGGATGCGGAGGTAGGCTTCGTCGAAGACCTGCTCTTCGCCGGGAACCGGCGCGTCGAGCGCGGCGAGTTCTTCGTCCAGCCAGGCCTCGACTCCCGCCGCGCGCGCGCCGCCGCGCAGCAGCGCGGCGACCTGCGGCAGGTAGCGCACGTCGTCGGCCGCGTACTCGAGCACCTCCGGCGCGAGCGGACGCGCGGTCCAGTCTGCGCGGGTATGGGCCTTGGCGAGGTGGACGCCGAGCCGTTCGGACAAGAGGTTTCCGAGCGAGAGAACGGAGCTGAGCCCGGCGAAGCCCGCGGCCAGCCGCGTATCGAATACGTTGCGCGCCGACGCGCCCGTGGCGCGGCGCAGAATCATCAGGTCCTGGGGCGCATCGTGCAGGATTTTGACGATGCGGGCATCCGCCAGAAGCTCCCCGATCGGCGCCAGGTCGCCGAGCGCGAGGGGATCGACCAGAAAACACGTCCCGTCGGACAAGCCGATCTGGACCAGGCCGAGCTGCGCATAATAGGTGCGTTCCCACACGAACTCGGTGTCGAGTGCCAGGCACTCCTCGTCCCGGAGCCGCGCCGCCATGCGGCGCAGCGCTTCCGGGGTCGCGATCATCTGGAAGGGTTCAGGCATCGGCGGCGAACCCTACCACAGCCCGCCCCGCGCCACAACCGGCGGAAAACCATTCTCCGGCCAGCCCCCCCGGCTTGACTCGCTCCATTCTCCCGGCGTAGGTTCGGATCCGGGAATGCCGAGGCGGCGGCGAGAAAATGAATCGAACCTACTGGGACCGGATGGCCGGACGATACGAGGCCGAAATCTTCAGCGTGCTGGAGCACGACCGCGCCGCGATCCTCTCGGACAAGGTGCGCCGGTACGGGAAAAAGAGCCAGACGGCCACCGACGTCGGCTGCGGCATCGGCCACTTTCTCCCCCTCTTGTCCGGCCGGTTCCGCCAGGTCCTCGCCGTGGATCTCTCCTCCCGGAACATCGCCAAAGCCCGGGAACGGCATGCCGGCCTGGCCAACGTGTCGTACCGGACCCTCGATCTGGCCGCGCCGGGGGCGCGGCTTCCCCAGGCCGATTTCGCCCTGTGCGTCAACGCCGCCATCTCGCCTTCGATCGCGCACCGGGGCCGGATGCTCGACGTCGTCGCCCGCCACCTCCGGCCGGGCGCGCACCTCGTCCTGGTCGTGCCCGCCCTGGAATCCGTCTTCCTGACCGATTTCCGCCTCGTCGAATGGAACCTCCGGGACGGCCTGGCGCCGGGCCGCGCCGTCGGCGCCGGATTCCGCGCCTATCGGCCGACCCGCAAGCCGCGCGTCCACGAAGGCGTCGTGCGCATCGACCGCGTCGAGACGAAGCATTACCTCAAGGAGGAAGTCCTGGTTCTCCTGGAGAACCGAGGCCTGCAGGCGCTGGAGATCGAGAAAATCGAATACCCGTGGACCTCGGAATTCGCCGAGCCGCCGCGGTGGATGCAGGCCCCCTTCCCGTGGGACTGGCTGTTCGTGGCGCGGAAGAAATAGCCTCCCCCCGCCCGCCCGGGGACCTCGGCCCATGCCCCGCGCCCCGGTTTTACGTCGTACGTAAAAATAGTTTACGTACGACGTAAAACGGCCCGCTCGGCCAGCGGCGCGTAGGAGCGGCGGGGCGCCACGCTCTGGTAGGCGGGCCGGATGATCTTGCCGCCGTTGGCGAGCTCCTCGATGCGGTGCGCGCTCCAGCCGGCGATGCGCGCCATCGCGAAGATCGGCGTGAACAGCTCCGGCGGAATCTCCAGCAGGCGGTACAGGAAGCCGGAATAGAAATCCACGTTCGCGCTGACGCCCTTGTACATCCTGCGCTCGTGGCCGATGATTTCCGGCGCGAGGCGCTCGACGCGCTCGTACAGCGCCATCTCGTCCGAAAGCCCCTTTTCGGCGGCCAGCTTCTCGACCTGCCCGCGCAGGACGATCGTGCGCGGGTCGGAGACGGAATAGACCGCGTGCCCGATGCCGTAGATCAGCCCCGAGCGGTCGAAGGCCTCCTTCTTCAGCAGGCGCGACAGGTAGTCCTCGATCTGCCTTTCGTCCGTCCAGTCCTTCACCTCGCGCTTGAGCTCCTCGAACATCGCGACGACCTTGGCGTTGGCCCCGCCGTGGCGCGGGCCCTTCAGCGACCCCATCGCGGCGGCGATCGCCGAATAGGTATCGGTGAGGCTCGAGGTGACGACGTGGGTGGTGAACGAGGAGTTGTTGCCGCCGCCGTGCTCGGCGTGCAGCACCAGGGCCAGGTCCAGCAGCCGCGCCTCCAGCGGCGTGTAGCGGTTGTCGGGGCGCAGCATGTGCAGGAAATTTTCCGCCGCGGAAAGCTCCGGCCGGGGGGCGTGGATCACGAGGCTCTTGCCCGCGTAGCGGTAGACCGAGGCCTGGTAGCCGTAGGCCGCCAGCAGCGGGAACGCCGCGATCAGCTTGAGGCACTGCCGCAGCACATTCGGAATGGAGACGTCGTCCGCGCGCTCGTCGAGCACGTAGAGCGCCAGGATGCTCTGCGCCATCGCGTTCATCACGTCGCGGCTGGGCAGCTTCAGCAGCGAGTCGTGCACGAAATCGTCCGGCAGGGAGCGGTACGCCCCCAGCTGCCCGCAAAAGTCCGCCAGCTCCCCGCGGTCCGGCAGTTCGCCGCTCAGCAGCAGGTAGCAGGTTTCCTCGTAGCCCGGCCGGCCCTCGCCGAGAAACCCGGCCACGAGGTCTTCGACGTCCATGCCGCGATAGATCAGGTGTCCGGGCCCGGTTTCGTCGCCTTCCGGATGCGACTGCACGTCGCCGATCTGCGTCAGGCCCGCCAGCACGCCCTTGCCGTTGAGGTCGCGCAGGCCGCGCTTCACGTCGTATTTCGCGTAGAGGGAGGAGTCCACCAGGCTGCTGGCCGTGGCCATCGCGCTCAGCCGGCCGATCCATTCGCTTTCGTTGTGTTCCATTTTCCGCGCTCCCTTCGGCCATTGTTCCGGGCGCAAGCTACCATTCGAGCGGAAAGTTGAAAACCCCAAATGCCGGCCCGGCGGGAATTTTCCGGATCAAGGGACCGGGCGGACGCGGAAAAACCGGCGTCCCGCGTCCCGCGCCAGCGGAATGGAATTCGTGCCGCGCGCGGGCGGCAGGTTCGCCGCGCGGTTGGTCCACGCGGAAACCCCGTCGAGCAGGTTGGTCGTGGAAACCAATTCGTGCGGAGCCTCGTCGGGCAGCCAATAATCGAGCCAGGCCAAGGCCCCGGCGGTGCGCAGGGCGCACCACGGCTTCAGGCCGTCCGTCATCGCGGCGAATTGCGCCGCGAACGCCTCCGCGATGCCCGCGTGCGGGAGGAACTGGACGTTTTCGTCGTTGGACGAGGTCAGCACCAGCGCGGAGGCGGTCCAGTTCGCCGAGCCCTGGATCACGATCGGATCCGTTCCGCGCGGATCGATCGCCATGTATTTCGCGTGGACCAGGTCCGCGCTGCCGCCGTCGGGACGCGTGCGCGCGGCGTCGTAGTAGGCCTCGTACATCCGCACGCGGTTGCGCGTGGCGTAGTTGGTCGGGTTGAGCAGCGCCTGGTACGACGCATAGCTGTCGTCCCCCGGCACGTCGCGGTCGCTGCGCGGAATGGTCCCGTGCACGACCACGCCGCGGTTGCAGGCGCGGACCAGCGCGTCCACCACGCCCTGCCGCGTGAGCTTGTTCAGGCCGAAAAAGATTTCCTCCCGCGCGCCGTCGATGGCGGCGACGACGTCCGTCAGCGCGTTGGTCCCGCCGTATTTTCCGTCGGGATACGGCGCAAAGCGCACCCAGCCGTCGCGGTCCATGCCGGCGAGGCGGAACGGCGTCGCGTCGTGCGCGTGGGACTTGTTCGTGTTCGCGTGGAAGCGGCCCGAGAGCATCTCGCGCATCTCGTTCGAATAGGCCGCCGCCAGGTCGTTGTTCTGGATCTCCGTAAAGATATTCCATTGCTGCGAACTCGCCGCGGCCGTGAAGTTCCACGACCCCGCCAAGACCCAGCCCTCGGCCGGCGCCCGGTCGTACCAGAACACCCCGATCTTGTCGTGCATGATGCCGGCCACCGCCGGCGCGCGCGACAGCTCCAGCGGATTGCCGGGCCGCGCGGCCAGCCCCGACAGCGAGACGCCGGGCCAGTAGTTCGAGCCGACGTCCACGCCGTTGTCCACCACGAACCCCATCTTCGCGCCGCGCGCCAGCGCGTTGGAAACCGCGGCCAGAATCGGCCCCGCCGCCCCCGCGTTCGACGAGGTCCCCGAAAACGTGTACGTCGCCAGGCAGGCCCAATCCCCGGCCTCCAGCGCGTCGATCCGCGCCAGCAGCGCGTCGCGGATCGCGAACTCGGCCTCGCCGATGCGGGCGGGGCTCGTCGTCTGGTCCGGCCGGTTGAAATGCACCGCCCACGCGGCCCCCGTGTACGAGTCGGCCCCGGCCGCCGACGCGCCGCACAGCAAACAGGCCATGATCCTCCGCAGCCACATGCCCGCAGAATAGCCGCCCCGCCCCCGGCGGACAAATCCTTTGTGGGCGCCCCCCGCGCCCCGGGATCCGGCGCGGCGCGGAAGACGGCCGATGGACGCGCGGCGAAATCCGGAAAACCCAACTCCCGGCCTTGCTTTTCGACCGGGCAAAAGAGTACGTTGGAACCCGATCGAGTTCCGGCGCGGCTCGGCTGCGGGAAACCGCGGACGCCTATTTGTCTCCCTGCCGGAGGACGGAAGCGGCGGCATCGTCGCACGACATACGGAAACCGAAACGAAGCGAAATCCATCCCGCATGCAACGAAAAAATTCCATACGTCCGTACGTCCGCATCTCGCGCCCGGAGTACTGGGCCAACCACGTGTTCATCCTGCCCGGCATCCTGCTGGCGTTTTTCTACATTCCGGGGTGGCCCGACGCGGCGACGCTCCTCCGCGTGGCGCTGGGCATTGCCGCCGCCTGCCTGGTCGCCTCCAGCAACTACGTGCTGAACGAAATCCTCGACGCCCCGAAGGACCGGTTCCACCCCGAAAAGAAAAACCGCCCGGTGGCCTGCGGCGAAGTCCGCGTGCCGGTCGCCTATGCGCAATGGCTGGTTCTGGCGGCCTTGGGATTCGCGTTGGCCTTTTCCCTGATGCGGCCGCTGGGCTGGACGATGGTGGCGTTCTGGATTTCGGGCATGGTCTACAACGTGCCGCCGATCCGCCTGAAAGACGTGCCCTATGTGGACGTCCTGTGCGAATCGATGAACAATCCCATCCGTCTCTGCATCGGGTGGTTCGCGGCGGGAGCGTCCATTGCGCCGCCGACGTCCATCCTGCTGGCGTATTGGATGTTCGGGGCGTTCCTGATGGGCATGAAGCGGTATGCGGAATTCCGGCACATCAAGGAATCCGGGCAAGCGGCCAACTACCGGAGGTCGTTCGGATACTACAACGAGGAACGATTGCAGGAGAGCATCTATTTCTACGGCGCGCTGTTCGGAATGCTGTCGGGGTTCTTCATGGCGCGCTACCACGTGGAGATGGTGCTGGCCACTCCGCTGGTGTCGCTGGCGATGGCCTACTACATCCATCTCGGCTTCAAGCCCAACAGCCCGGTGCAGCATCCCGAACGGCTGTTCCGGCAGAAGAAGCTGATCGTCCTGGTGTTGATGGCCTTCCTGGCTTGCGCGGTGCTGCTGTACGTGCGGATTCCGCTGTTCGAGCGGGCCATTGCGCCGTGGACCATTCCGGCCGACGGCCTCCAGCAAGGGGCGGGCCCCGCCCTGCCGGCATCCGAATAGGGGCCACGGCCCCAGCGCCGCCATGGGATCCCCCGGGGGCGCGGCCACGCCCCGTCCAACCGCCCGGCAACGGCGACCCGATCCGTTTCCCCGCGTTTTGAGGTTGGCATCCCGGACGATTCCGGTTAGGAAGTCTGGTTCGAAAAGGATCCCCAACCTTGAGAATCAGATTATCCCCATGGAGTTCGGCGGCGCTGGCGTTGGCCGCGCTGGTTCTTTTCCTTTCGAAGCAAGGCGTGCCGATCCATTCCGCGGCGCTGGCGCATCCAGCGGCCACGGCGGGGGTTCTCTTGCTGGCCGCGCTCGCGGTGTCCGGCCGGTTCTACGGACGCCTGGCCGACGGATTCGAGCGGATTTGCGCCTGGCCGCGGTTCCGGTTCAACGCGGGGCTGTTTGCCGTGGCCTTGCTGGCGTATGCATCCGTCGCCGGGTTCGTGTTCCACGGACTCCCGCGCGTCGACGACGGCATGGCGTCGCTTTTCCAGGCGCGGATTTTCGCCCGCGGCGCGCTGACCTTGCCCGTGCCTCCGGATGCCTCCTTCTTCCGGATCTTCGCGGTGTTGGGCGAGGAGGAGGGCTTGGCCCACTGGTGCGGAATGTATCCTCCGGGCTGGCCGGCGCTGTTGACGCCCGGAGTCTGGCTGGGCGTTCCCTGGCTGGTAAATCCCCTTCTGGGCGCCCTGCTGGTCGTGACGATCGGCGAACTGGGGCGCGGTTTTTACGGCGACCGCACCGGACGCGTGGCCGCCTTGCTGTCCTTGCCCTCGCCCTTTCTGGCCGTGCTGTCCGGGCTGCATCTGTCGAACGTCCCCACGACGCTTTTCCTGTGCCTGGCGCTGTTGGCCCTGCAAAAACTGTGGGCGAACGCCCGATGGTTCTGGGGCGGCGCGGCGGGGCTGGCATGGGGCGTGGCCTTTCTGTGCCGGCCGTTGGACGCCGTCGTGCTCGGCGCGATTTTCGCCTTGGGGTTCCTGTTTCCGGCAAAGCGGCTTTGGCGCTGCCGGTTGGGCATCGCCGCCGGGCTGGCCGCCGCCGGACTGGCGGCAGGAACGTTGATGGGGTTCCAGAAGGCCACGACCGGAGATTGGCAGACGCCGGGCCATGCGATCGGAATGGGGGACTTCGGCAAAATGGGCTTCGTTCCGCTCCCCAAAGGCCAGTCGCACACGCCCGAGCTCGGTCTCGAGCATACCTTCAAGCGCCTGCGGGCCTTGAACGACAACCTCCTGGGCTGGCCCGTGCCTTCGCTGCTGGTCGTCCTGCTGCCGTTCCTTTTGCGGCGGGCGCGCGTCCGGGAATGCCTGCTGCTGCTGCCGATGCCGGCGCTTTTGCTGACCTTCGCTTTCTTCTGGTATTACGAATGGTGCTTCCCCGCGCGATATCTTTCCGCGACCACGCCGTATCTCTTCCTCTTGGCGGCGCGGGGCTTGTTCGCGTTGCGGGAAGCCGCCGGCTCCTGCCGCATCGCGGCGCGGGCCCCCGCCTTTCTGGCGGTTTCCGGGACGCTGTTCCTCGCCGTGAGCGCGCCTTTCCATTTCCGGCCGTACGATGCGGACTATTACGACGTCGAGGACGTGCTGCCACGCGTGGTCCGCGACTACGGCATCTCCCGCGCCCTCGTGTTCATGGATGCCATCCGCATCGACCGGACCCATCCCGACCCCGAAAACGACTACTACGCGACCGGATTCATGCGCAACGACCTCGATCTGGAAGGCGACGTGATTTACGTGCGGAATCTGCGCGAACGGAACGTGGAACTGGTCCGCAAGCATCCCGAACGCGACGCCTATCTGTATCGCTACCACCGCCGGAAGGGAAAGGCCTATCTGTACCGCATGGTCCCGGAGGGCGAAGAATTGAAACTGTTCCTCGTGGAACCCCGCACGGGCGACCTGATGCTCTAGGACGTCCGCATGAAACACGTCGCCATTCTCCGGGGGCAAGCCGACCGGCCCGGCGTGGACGCCTCGCCGACCGCGAGCCCTTTTCGCCGCCATCGGGCAGGGTGGATCCTCGACTCGGTTGAACCCGGCGAAATCCGGGGGAGCCTGGACGTCCAGGTCTCCCTGTCCGGCCCCGTCGAAGCCGGGAATGCTCCAGAAAGGTGATTCTCGCTTGCCTTCCACGAAAACAGGCGTTCGGTTGCGCACCGGGCTGATGCTGGCCGGCATCGTGCTCCTGGGCCTGCTGCTGCGCTTCTGGGGGCTGGCCTGGGGACTTCCGGACCGGGTCGATCTCCATCCGGACGAACACGATTACGTCGTGTCCCACGCCTTGGCCGTGTCGTGGCAAAATCCAGATCCGGGGTTTCTCAACTACCCGTCGTTTCTCTGCTACAGCACCGCCCTCCTGCACGGGGCCGCGAAATGGCTGGAACCCGACCGGCCGGATTGGAAAGCCTACGCAACCGGACGCGCGATCAGCGCCACCTACGGGACCTTGACCATCCTGGTGGTTTTCTTTCTCGCGGGACGCCTCGGCCCAAACGCGAAGAGCGCCCTCCTGGCCGCCCTGTGGATGGCGATTCTCCCCCTGAACGTATGGGACAGCCATGTCGCCGTGACGGACGTGATGATGAACTTCTGGACCCTGCTGGCCCTGCTGATGTCGGTCCGGCTGTTCGAGCAGCCCCGGCCGCGCCTCGCGATCCTGGCGGGCCTCTGCGCGGGACTGGCCACGGGATCGAAGTACACGGCCACCCTCGTCTGCCTGGCCCCCTTCGTCGCCGTGGTCTTGGCGGACCTGTCCTGGAAAGGCCGGATCCGCTTGCTGCTGATCGCGGCGGCCTGCGCCCTGGCGGCGTGTTTCGTCGTGACGCCCTTCAGCTTCCTCCGGCTGGGCGACACGCTTCAGGCGCTGGCTTACGAGCACAGCCACACGCAGGGGGGTCACGTTGGCTTCAGCGTGCCGGCGGCCGGCTGGCAATACCGCCGGGGCGTCTATCAACTGGCCGCGGCGTGGCCCTTCAGCTTCGGACTGCCGCTCTATCTCGCGGCCGTCGCCGGCACGATTTCCTTTGCGCGGAGGAAGGATCCCCGCAAATGGATCCTTCTGGTCTTCGGCGCAGCCTGGTTCCTCGTGACCGGCAGCATGAGCCTCGTCCCGCTTCGCTATTACCACCCGCTGCTCGCCCTCGGCGCGCTTTTCGCCGGCCTGTGGCTGGGGCCGATGCTGGATCGACCCGCCGGATCCTGGCGCCGCCGGGCCGGCGCGGTCCTCCTGCTGGCCGTCGCCGCCTATACCCTGCTCTTTACCCTGTCCACCACCCGGAGGTACAAGCACGATACGCGGGTGGCAGCCGAACGCTGGCTGGAATCCTATTTGCAAAAAGACCATGTCCTCCACGTCATGGGCTGGACACCCTATTTTGCGTTTCCAAGGAATACCCCAGGCATGGTGAAATCCGAAGACGAAAGCCGTTTGTTCATCCTCCACCGCAGAGGGACAAACGATTTGATCCAAGTGTCTTCCCTGCTCTATCTGCGCCACGACCGGCATGGAAATCGGAAGATCCAGCAGCCGTACCGACGCCTGCGCCAACGTCCCGAGCGGTACGATCTCGTCGCCCGCTTCGACTCGCCTTTCCTCAACCGGGATGGGTATGGCAAGCTGGATCCGATGTTCCGCTGCTATTTCGTGGCCCCCACCCTCGAGTTTTACCGCCCCAGGCCAGCGGGGAGCGTACCGCTTCCCGTTCCGGAGGGAGGCCCATGACCGAGAAAAGCGGAGGGGAACCCGGCGCGAAAACCGGGAACCGATGGAGCCGGATTCTGGCCGTTGCCGGACTTGTTTTTTTCCTGGGGGGACAGGGCGTTCCCATCCATCGGGCCGTCGCGGCCCACCCCTGGCAGACCGGCGCGGTCGTTCTGCTGGCGGCCTTTGCGGTTTCCGGCCCGCGGCGCGATCGACTCCGGGACATCGCCGAGGCGCTCTTCCGCGTGCCGCGGCTCCGGTTCAATGGGGGGGTGTTCGCCGTTTCCTGCCTGGCCTACGCCCTGGTCGCGCGCCTGGTCTTCCAGGGAATTCCCCGGATCGACGATGGCTCGGCGGCCCTTTTCCAGGCGCGGCTGTTTGCGCTCGGGAAAATCGCGCTTCCCCTGCCGGAAGACGCCGCGTTCTTCGAAGCGCTTGGCGTGCTGGGCAACCAAGCCGGGCTCGGCCATTGGTGCGCCATGTATCCCCCGGGCTGGCCCCTGCTGTTGACGCCCGGGGTCTGGCTGGGCGTGCCGTGGTTGGTCAATCCGATTTTGGGCGGCTTGCTGGTGGTGACGATCGGCGAATTGGGCCGGAATTTCTACGGCGATCGCACCGGCCGAGTCGCCGCCTTGCTGGCCCTCCCTTCGCCGCTGGTGGCGGTGCTTTCCGGGCTGCATCTGTCGCACGTTCCTACGGCCCTCGCCTGCGGCCTGTGCCTGCTGGGCTTGCGGAAACTCTGGGAAACCGCGCGATGGATCTGGGGCGGCCTGGCCGGCGTGTCGTGGGGCATCGCCTTCCTGTGCCGCCCCTTGGACGCAGCGCTGATCGGCGCGATTTTCGCCTTGGGATTTTTTTTCCCGCCGAACCGGTTTCGGCGGTGTGGGCGAGGCATCGCGGCCGGACTGGCCATGGCCCTGGTGGCCATCGCCCTCCTGCTCGCCTACCAAGAGGCCGCCACGGGCGACTGGCGCACCCCCGGCCACGTCGTCGGCATGGGGGCCCGGGGCCACTTCGGGTTCGGAAGGCTCGACAAGGCCCGCATCCACACGCCCGCCATTGGCGTCGACTACGTCTTCCGGCGCCTGCGGGTGCTGAACGATCATCTGCTGGGATGGCCCATCCCGGCCCTGCTGCTGGTCATGCTGCCGTTCGTGCTGGGCCGCGCGGGCGGGAACGGAATCCTGCTTCTGCTGCCCATGCCGGCGCTGCTGTTGGCGTACGCCTGCTTTTGGTACTACGAGAATTGCGTCCCCGGCCGCTATCTCTCCGCCGCGTTTCCCTTCCTTTTCGTCCTCGCCGCGCGCGGCTGGTTCGCTTTGCGGGACGCCCTGGCCTCTCGCATCCGGTGGAGATGGCTCCCCGCCTTCCTTCTGGTTTCCGGCACCCTGTTCCTGGCGGTGGGCGCGCCGGATTATTGGAAGCGCTACGACCAGAGCTACTACGACGTCGAAGACGTGCTGCCGCGCGTCGTTCGGGATTACGGCATCGCCCATGCCGTCGTGTTCATGGAGGCCATCGGACGCAAACCCAACGAAAAAGGCATTTACAACGACTACTATGCCACCGGGTTCATGCGGAACCGGCTCGACGCGACGGGCGACGTCTTGTACGTGCGGAATCTCCGCGAGCGCAACGTCCGCATGATCCAACGCCATCCCGGACGCACCTACTGGCTCTACCGCTACTACCGCTTCACCGGAAAAGCCACCTTGCACCGCATGGTGCCCGACGGAAACGAATGGCGCCTGGTTCCCGTGAAACCGGCCACTCCCGACCTGATCGAAATGCCCGAACCCCCTTCTCCGTGAGTCGACGGGGCGCCCGGGGCGCCCCCCGCCATTCGGCGGATCGCGTTCCCTTCCGCACCGCGCCGGGCCGATGAGCAAGCCAACGCGTTCGGAACGGAGATCGAATCCTCCGCCCCGACCGTCACGTCGTGTCCTTTCCGCGCGGCGGCTTGTCTTTTCCGCCGCCATCCGCAATAGTTCCCCACATGATGAACCGTTTCTTCCGATTTCTCGCGCCGGTCCTCCTGCCCGCGCTCGCGTTCGCCGGCGCCGGCCCCATGGACACGCTCGTGGTCGTCAACGGCGCGAGCCGCGATTCCCGCGCGCTCGGCGCCTACTACGCCGAAAAGCACGGATTGCCGCCTTCCCACGTCTGCACGGTCAAAACCGATCCCCGGTCGCCCTCCATCTCGCGCAAGTTCTTCGAAAGCGAAATCCGGCAGCCCATCATCGACCACCTCGCCCGCCACAAGCTGGACGGCCAAATCCATTTCCTCGTCCTGTGCATGGACATCCCCTCGCGCGTGGAGAACGCCAACGGCATCACCGCCGCGCTCTTCTACGGGTTCAAGTCCCCGGCCCCCGACGCCCCGCAATGCAACGTCGCGCCGGAGTCCGTCAACCAGTACTACGCCGCCGAGACTGCCTACTCCTCCGCCGCCGGCTGGAATCGAACCAATGCCCCCATTCCCTTCCTCCTCACCGCCGCCGACCTCGACACCGCCAAACAGGTCGTGGACCGCGCCGTGGCCGCCAACGCCTCCTTCCCCGACGGCGTCTTCTGCCTCTACGGGTCCGGCGACGGCGCGCGCAACGTCCGCCACCGCACCTATCCCGTCGTCGCGCGCCATTTCCATCTCTTCGGCAAAGGGAACGCCATCGAGACCCATCCCGGCGCCAGCCCGGTTCCGGCCCGCCCCATCCTCGGCTATCTCACCGGCCTCGCCTATCTGCCCACCAATCTGGCCGGCGCCGTTTTCGCTCCCGGCGCCATCGGCGACCACCTGACTTCCTGCGCCGGACAAATCCCCGACCCGTGCCTCGGGCAAAGCAGCGTGTGGGACTGGATGCGCCTCGGCGCCACCGCCTCCTACGGAACCGTGTCCGAACCCTGTTCCTTCGAAGTCAAATTCCCGGACCCGATGGTCGCGTTCTGGTATGCCCGCGGCTTTTGCGCCGGCGAAGCCCTCGCGATGTCCGTGCGCAATCCCTACCAAGGCATCTGGGTCGGCGATCCCCTGGCCGCCCCCTTCGCCGCGCCGCCCTCCGTGCGGATCGAATCCCCCGCCCGCAACGCCGAACTCGACGGCGAAGTCCTGCTGCAGATTTCCGCCGCCGCCCACGAAAAAGGCGCACCGCCCGTCTTCCTCGACCTCTATCTCGACGGCCGGCTCCACGCCCCCGTCGTCCGCCCCTTCGTGCCCGTCGGCAACGAGCTCGTCGCGCAAATCGGCACCAACCGGTTCTCCTATGCCGTCGCTCCGGACGAAGATCTCTTCGCCGCCGCCGCCGGGTTGGCCTGGGCCATCAACTACTCGGGCAACGGGCAAATCACCGCTTCCGCCAAATCCGACCGCATCGAGATTTCCGTCCGCCAGCCGCGGGGCGAAGATGGCCAGCCGCTGCCCTTCTCCGTCTCCACCGAACAAGGTTTCGCCAACGCCGTCTACGTCGGCGCAACCGCCGGCACCAACCGCCTCGTGCCCGACGGCGACGTCGGCCGCGCCGCCGCCGCCCTCCACCTCGGCGATGCCCGCACGTTCGAAATCGAATATCCCCTCGACCTCTCCCCCCTCGAACCCGGCCCGCACGTCTTGACGCTCGTCGTCCGCGACGGCACGGCCATGCAGTGCCAGTCCCAGACCGAACTTCCCTTCCGCGTTCCCGAACGCCCGTAGCGAAACCCAGTCCCCGCAGGCAAACCGCAACCCCGCCTTGTTCGCCTCGACCGCTTTGCGCCAGCCCCCCCGCGTGCTATATTCCAGCGATATGCCATCGACACCGGGCCATTCGAACGCCTCCGCCCCGCTCGTGCTGGCCATCGGACAGTTCGACGGCGTGCACCGCGGGCACCAGGCCGTCTTCCGCGCCGCGGTCGAATCCGCGCAACGGTTGCGCGGCACGTCCGGATGCCTGACCTTCTCCCCGCACGTCGCCCGGCTTCTGGACCCCGTCCGCGCCCCCCTCCTGCTCGCCACCCCGGAACAGAACCAGGCGCTCATCGCCGCCTGCGGCATCGGACAGATCCACGTCATCCCCTTCACCCGCGAATTCGCCGCGATGGGCCCCGAAAATTTCCTCGCCCTCCTCAAGCTGGAATTCCCGACCCTGGCCGAAATCGCCGTCGGCCAAAATTTCACCTTCGGAAAAGACCGCGCCGGCAATTCCGCCGCGCTGCCCGTCCTCGCCGGCAAGGTCGGTTGCCGCGCCCGCGTCGTTCCGCACGTGGAATGGGATGGCTTGCCGATTTCCAGTTCCCGCATTCGAGCCGCCGTGCAGGCGGGCGACTTGCCGCTCGCCCGGGCCATGCTGGGGCGCCCATTCGCCCTCGCCGGCTCCGTTGTCCGGGGCCGCGCCGTCGGACGCACGCTCGGCTTTCCCACCGCCAACGTCCGCCCCGCCCTGCCCATCCGCCCCGCGCCCGGCATCTATGCCGCGCGCCTCCATCTCCCCGACGGGCCCCGCCCCGGCGCGGCCTTCGTGCCCGATCCCGCCGATCCCGCGCAAGCGCACTTCGGCACGATCGTCGAAATCCACGTGCCTGGACTTTCCCGCGATCTCTACGGCCAAGCCGTCGAAGTATCCTTCACCCGGCGGCTTCGCGGCCATATGGATTTTCCGGACGCCGCCGCCGCTTCCGCCCAGATCGCCCGCGACGTCGAGGCCGCGCTGGCCGCCGACGTGCAGGACAATCCATGACGTCCGCCGCCCGCAAGACCGAATTGCTCGCCCCCGCCGGCGAGCGCGCGGCGGCCTATGCCGCGTTTGCGTTCGGCGCCGACGCCGTCTACGCCGGCCTGCCGCGATTCTCCGCCCGCGCCGAGGCCGTCAACGTCTCGGCGCGCGAACTCGAGGAAATCGCCGCCTACGCCCACTCGCTCCCGCGCCCCCGCCGCGTCTACGTCACGCTCAACACCCTCGTCCGCGAGGCCGAACTGCCCGACCTGATCCGGTCTCTCGCCCTCTGCGCCGAAGCCGGCGCCGACGCCGTCATCGTCCAGGATTTCGGCGTGGCCCGCCTCGCGCGCAAGCACTTTCCCGGCCTCCGGCTCCATGCCTCCACGCAAATGGCGATCCACAATCTCGAAGGCGTCCGCGCGGCCGCCCGCCTCGGCTTCCAGCGCGTGACCCTCGCCCGCGAACTCACCCTCGACGAAATCCGCTCCATCGCCCGGCAGGCCCCCGGCGAAATCGAAACCTTCCTGCACGGCGCGCTGTGCTACTCCTACTCCGGCCTTTGCCTCTATTCCGCCCTCCTGCGCGGCCGTTCCGGCAATCGCGGTTCCTGCGCCTATCCCTGCCGCGACGCCTTCCAGCCCATCTGCGAACCCGGCGCGGCCCCCGTCCGGCCCGGCCTCGTGTTTTCCATGAAGGATCTCGCCGGCGGCGAGGCCATCCACGATCTCGTCCAGGCCGGCGTGGCCTCGCTCAAGATCGAAGGACGCAAGAAATCGCCCCTCTACGTCGCCGCCGCCGTCCACTACCACCGCAAGCTCCTCGACCGCACCTTCAAGGCCGGCGAGCGGGAACAGTGCGCCGACGACCTGCGCACCATTTTCTCGCGGCCGTGGACCGACCTCTACCTGAAATCCAAGGCCAACCGCGACGTCATCGATCCCGACGCCACCGGCCACCGCGGCACGCCCGTCGGCCGCGTCGAAAACGCCGGCCGCGGTTTCCTCCAGTTCCGCACGTCCCTCCCGCTCGAAGTCCACGACGGCCTCCAAATCGAACTGCCCGGCGAAACGCGGCCGTTCGGTTTCGCCGTCGAGGAAATTCTTTTGCCCAACGGCCGCCGCGTCTTCGAAGCCCCCGCCAACCGCCTCCTGCAGGTCCCGTTGCCGCCCGAAGCCCCGCGCATCCCCAACGGCACCGAACTTTTCCTCGCCTCCTCGCAGGCCGTCAAACGCCGCTACCGCTTCGACGTCCCCAACCCGCGCGACCTGCGCCGCCGTTTCCCGATGGACGTGAAGATCGTCCTGTCTACCGACCGCGCCGAAGTCGCCGCGACCGCCCGGGCCGACGGCCACGCCCTTTCCGCGACCGCCGTCCTCGAAGGCCCTTTCGCCGCCGCCAAGAATCCCGACGCCGTGCCCGGCGCCTTCCAGACCGCTTTCTCCAAGCTGGGCGACACGCCCTTCGAATTGCACCGGCTTGCCCACGAAGGCCCCGCCCTCTTCATTCCGGTCTCGCAGCTCAACGCCCTGCGCCGCGACCTCACCTCCGCCCTTGAACAGAATCTCAGGTCCGTGCGGGAAAAGCACATCGCAGAGGCAATATCCTCTCTTTCCATTCTTCATTCTTCATTGTTAATTCTTAATTCCCCAACGAAAACGCCCGCGTTTTTGTTGAAGACCGACCAGCCCTCCGTCCTCCTCGCCGCGTTCCCCGGCGGCGACGTGCCGCGCGTCGCCGAATTGATCGTCGAGCTCGGCCGCGAACGCATCGAACAAATCGAAGCCGTCCTCGCGCGGCTGCCGGAACGCATTGCCGTCCGCTTCGCGCTGCCGGCAATCGCGCGCGCGTGGGACCGCGAGGAACTGCAGGCCCAGATCCGCCATTTCTTCGACGCCGGCCACCGCCGATGGGAAGCCGCGAACCTTTCCGCGCTGGAATCCATTCCCCGCGCGGACGACCTCGACCTCTCCGCCGATTGGCCGCTGTATGCCCTCAATTCCGCCGCCCTCGCCGAACTGCGCGGGCACGGGATTTCGCGCTTCGCCGTTTCGCCCGAAGATACCGCCGAGAACGTCGCCCTCCTCGCCGCCCGCCATCCGTTCGCCCTCGTCTGGCCCGTCCACCGCGACCCGCCGCTGTTCATTTCCGAATCCTGCCCCCGCGCCGCCCGGCAGGGCCATTGCCCCGGACCTCGCCACTGCGATTATTCCGAGCAATCTTTCCTCTCGAAGGCCGGCGAAGCGATCAAAACCGTCAACCGCAACTGCCGCTTCTACACCCTCCTCGAAAAGCCCGCCGTCCTGCCCGTGCCGCCCGGCCTGCCGCTGATTCCCCGCGCCGATTTCCTGTGCCGCGC
Organism: Kiritimatiellia bacterium; assembly: GCA_050176815.1. GTDB lineage: Bacteria > Verrucomicrobiota > Kiritimatiellia > CAIQIC01 > Lenti-01 > Lenti-01. Next base: position 28,928 of record JBFXHR010000016.1, on the reverse strand, counting down.
ATGGACCCCCGACGCCCTTCGCCACGCCCTCGTCCATCTTCTCTAACCTCCGCCCTTGCCAAGCGCCGCCGGACGCGCCATCATGGGGATCGACATCCAACACGAGGTGCGCCCATGATCAAAAATATCCTGTTCTGCGTCGATGGTTCGCCCGGCGGCGATATGGCCCGCGACTACGCCATCGATCTGGCCCAGCGCCTCGATGCCCGCCTCGAAGCCGTCCATGTCGTGGATTCCCGCATGCTCGAATTCCCGCTGGTCGCCCCGCAGTCGGGCGTCATCACCTGGAATCCCGCCGCGGTTAACGGCCTCCAGCAGGCGCTCCGCGCTCGAGGCGAAACTCTCCTGCGCGAAACCGCCGCCGTCGCCGAGAAAGCCGGCATTCCCCTCGTCGCCGCCCTCGAGTTCGGCCATCCGGCCCAGGTCCTGGCCGACATCCAGTCCCGCACCGAACTGGTCGTCCTCGGCCGCCAGGGCGAACACTCGAAGACCGCGCCCGACATCTCCGGCTCGACCATGGAACGCTTCATCCGCCGCGCCGACCGCCCCTGCCTCGTGACGCCGGCGGCCTTCCGGCCCATCGGCAAAATCCTGATCGGCGCGGATGGCTCCCCCTCCTCCGGGCACGCGCTTCGCGAAGCCATCGATCTGGCCAATGCCCTGAAGATCCCGCTCGTCATCCTCACCGTGGCCGAAACGGAGAACGAACTCGCCCGCGCCCAGCAGATCAACATCGAAGCCCACTGCATCGCCCGCGCCCACGATTGCGCGGCGGCGGCGATCACGGCCGTCGGCGCCCCCGCCACCCGCGTCATGGAAAAAGCCGCCGAGTTCGCCTGCGACCTCGTCGTGCTTGGCTCCCACGGCCACGGCTGGATTTACGACCGGCTCATCGGCAGCGTCGCCGCCCATCTCGTTTCCAGCGGAATCATGCCCGTCCTGCTCGTCCGCTGAACTTTTGGCCCCCGCACCACGGGATCGCAAAGCCCTCTCCCAACCACAGCCGGGTATTGTTTTATAAAACAGTACCCGGAATTCCGCAGGGCGTTTTCTCCCGCCGATCGCCGGATTTCGCCACCGGATTTCGCCTGCGAAAAAGGTTTGCGCAGGAGCGCGGGCGGCTATAATGCCCTCCGACCATTTGACAAAGGATCCGAGCATGCCCACACCCATCATCGCCGTCGCCAACCAGAAGGGCGGCGTCGGCAAAACCACCACCGCCGTCAATCTCGCCGCCTGCCTCGCCGAGCGCCGCAAGAGGGTGCTCCTGATCGACCTCGATCCGCAGGCCAACGCCACCAGCGGCCTCGGCCTCGCCAAAACCGAAGGAGCCAGCATCTACGACATCCTTCTCAGCGACAAGCCGCTCGGCGAGATCATCCAGAAAACAACCGACGCCCGGCTGGACCTCGTCGCCTCCGAAGTGGATCTCGCCGGCGCCGAGATCGACGTCGCCCGCGCCGACCACTACCTGCAGCGGCTGACGATGTCCCTCGAACCCCTGGCCGCGCAAAACCGCTACGACTTCATCCTCGTGGACTGCCCTCCCTCCCTCGGCATCCTCACCATGAACGCCCTCTGCGCCGCCGACGGGCTCCTGATTCCGATGCAATGCGAATACTACGCGCTCGAAGGCATCAGCGTGATCCTCAACCTCGTGGCCAAGCTGCACGATTCCGGCGCTGCCCCGCGCCTCGCCGTCGAAGGCATCGTCATGACGATGTTCGACATGCGAACCAACCTTTCCCAGCAAGTCGTCGGCGAAATCCGCGCCCATTTCCCCGATAAAATCTACGAATCGCTCATCCCCCGCTCGGTGCGCCTGGCCGAAGCCCCCTCCCACGGCTTGCCCATCATTGCCTACGACACCAATTGCACCGGCGCCGCCGCCTATCGCCAGCTCGCCCGGGAATTCCTCAAGCGCCGCAAGGCCGTCGAGGCGCCCGCCGAATCCCCCCTCGAAGCTGCGGAAAAAGACGAAGCCGCCCCCGAAGGCGCCCCCTCCTGACTGTCCCCATTTGGATATTGGACATTGAATATTGGATGTTGAATATTCCGTCCGAAACGCCCCCATGCCCCCCCCCGCCCAACTCCGCGTCTGCGTGCTCGCCTCCGGCAGCAGCGGCAACTGCATCCACGTCGAAAGCGCCACCACGGCCCTTCTCGTGGATGCGGGCCTGTCCGCGCGCGAAACCCTCAAACGCATGCAGGCGGCCCGACTCGACCCTGCCAAGCTCCAAGCCATTTGCGTCTCGCACGAGCATTCCGACCACGTCGTCGGCCTGGTCAACCTCCACAAAAAGCACGGGCTCAAGCTGTACGCCAACGGCGACACCGCCCGCGCCATTCGCAATGCCAAAGGCCTGGAATGGAATCTGTTCAGCGCTGGATCCCCCTTTGCCATCGGCGACATCCACGTCCTGCCCTTCCCGCTCCCCCACGACGCCTATGATCCCGTCGGCTTCATCCTCAGTTGCGGATCTTCCCGCGTCGGCATCGCGACCGACCTGGGCATGCCCACGCAGCTCGCCCGCGAGCGCCTGCGCGGATGCCAACTCGTCGTCATGGAGGCCAACCACGACGAAACCCTGCTGCACAATTCCTTCCGCCCGTGGTCGCTCAAACAGCGCATCCTCGGCCGCCAGGGGCACCTCTCCAACGAAACCGCCGCCGAACTTCTCGCCGACATCGCCGGCGACACCCTCCAGCAGGTCTTCCTCGCCCATCTCAGCCGCGAATGCAACAATCTCGACTTGGCCCTCCTCACTGTCCGCCGCCGCCTGGCCGCCGCCGGCCTTGGCCATATCCGCGTCCTGCCCACCTACCCCGACCACCCCAGCGAATTTGCCGAAGGCTGACGCACCCTCGATTTCCTTTCGTGCATTTCGCGCGTTTCGTTGTTAAATAGGTTTTATGCAGACCATCAAAGAAATCCTGTCTTCCCAGGTCCGCGCCGCGTTCGCCGCCGCCTTTCCCGGAACCGATTTGTCCGCGCTGCCCCTTGACGCCACGCCCGCCGGCGACGAATCGTTTGGCGACTACCAGTGCAACGGCGCCATGGCCGCCTCCAAGGTCCTTCGCCAGCCGCCGCGCGCCGTCGCCGAAAAGGCCGTCGCGCAGCTTCCGGCGGATGGCCTGATTGCCAAAGCCGAGATCGCCGGTCCCGGATTCATCAACTTGACCTTGTCCGACGCCGCCCTCGCGCGCCACCTCGAAGCCGTGCAGTCCGACCCGCTCCTCGGCGTGCCGCAGCCCGGCGCCGGCAAGCGCCTCATCCTCGACTACTCTTCCCCCAACGTCGCCAAGCCGATGCACGTCGCGCACATCCGCTCGACCGTCATCGGCGACGCCCTCAAGCGCATCCACCGCGCGCTCGGCTTCGAGGTGCTCGGCGACAACCATCTCGGCGACTGGGGCACGCAGTTCGGCATCCTGATCATGGGCTACCGGAACTTCCTCGATCCCGCCGCGCTCGAAGTCGCGCCCGTCGACGAGCTCCAGCGCGTCTACGTGCTCTCGCACCAGAAATGCGAGGAAGACCCCGCCTGGAAGGACCAGGCCCGCGCCGAACTCGTCAAGCTGCAGGCGGGCGATCCGGAAAACCGCGCCCTCTGGCAGACCTTTATCGATCTCTCGATGATCGAATTCAACCGCATCTACGGCCGCCTCGGCGTTTCCTTCGAACTCGTCCGCGGCGAGTCGTTCTACAACGACGCCTTGCCCGGCGTCGTCGAAAAGCTCCAGTCCCTCGGCCTCGTGCGCGAGAGCGAAGGCGCGCTCGTCGCGTTCCTCGATGAGGAAAAGCTCCCGCCCTGCATCGTGCGCAAGTCCGACGGCGGCTACAACTACGCCGCAACCGACGTCGCCACCGTCTTCTCGCGCGAGGCCGAATTCCATCCCGATGGGATCCTCTACGTCACCGACGAGCGCCAGCAGCTGCACTTCCGCCAATTCTTCGCGCTCGCGAAGAAGGCCGGCGCGCAAACGCCGCTGCGCCACATCTGGTTCGGCCTGATGCGCCTGCCCGAGGGCCTGCTCTCCACGCGCAAGGGCACCGCCATCAAGCTCGACCTCCTGCTCGACGAAGCCGAAAAACGCGCGCTGGACCTCGTGAAACAGGCCTCCCCCGAGATGCCCGCCGACCAGCAGCAGGCCGTCGCCCGCGCCGTCGGCATCGGCGCCGTCAAATACGCCGATCTCTCGCAGAACCCGCAGTCCGCCGTCTCCTTCACGTGGGAAAAGGCCCTCGCCATGGACGGCAATTCCGCGCCCTACCTCCAGTACGCCTACGCCCGCATCGCCTCGGTCATCGACAAGCACGCGGAGCGCTTCCCGGGCTGCGACTGGCGGCGAGAACCCATCGTCCTCGACTCCCCCTTCGCCCGGCGCCTCGCGCTGCGCCTCGCGCGCTACGCCGACGCCGTCCTCGAAGCCGCCGGGCAGGAAAAGCCCTCGCTGCTGGCCGACCACCTCTACGACCTGTCGCAGGCCTACTCCTCCTTCTACCAGAACGTGCCCTTCCTCAAGGCCGAGGCCGGCCTCCGCGAGAGCCGCGTGCGCCTGTGCGACCTGGTCGCCCAGGTGCTCCGCCGCGGCCTCTCGCTCCTTGGCATCGACACCCCCGACCGAATCTGAAAGGATTCCCCCCATGAAATCCATTCCCGTTTCCCCGCTGCTCGCCGCCCTGCTCTTCGCCTTTGGAATCGGCTCCGCCGCGTCGGCCGCGGCGGACGGCGCATCCCCGGTTCCCGCCGCCTTCTACGTGGCCAATTGGAACGTCGAAAACCTCTACGACACCCTGGACGACCCCGACAACGACGGCGACGACGAGTTTCTCCCCCACAATCCCGTCACCCGGTGGACCCGCGAGCGCTACGAGACCAAGCTCGACAACCTCGCCCAGGTCATTTCCGGCATGAACAAAGGCCAAGGCCCGGACATCCTCGGCATCGAGGAAGTCGAAAACGAGGACGTCATCCGCGACCTCGTGGATAAACTGGAGGGCCCATCGTACGGGATCGTCCACGTGGATTCGCCCGATCCCCGCGGAATCGACACGGCCATGATCTTCAACCGGAACCATTTCTCCCTGCTGGAGTCCCACGCCTACAAGGTCTCCCTGAAATGGAACCACACCACCCGCGACATCCTCCACGCCGTCTTCGAGGACCACGACGGCCAGAAACTCCACGTCTTCGTCAACCATTGGCCCTCGCGCGGCGGCGGCGTCCGGGAGTCCGAAGCCAACCGGTTCGAGGCGGCCCGTGTCCTCGCCCTCGCCACCGATCGCCTGTTCCAGCGCGAACCCGCCGCCCGCGTCGTCATCCTCGGCGACTTCAACGACGAGCCCTCCAACCGTTCCATCCGGGACGTGCTCGACGTGGACCCCTACTTTTCCCGGACCGACCACGTGGCGACCAACCTCTACAACCTCTCCGCCGCGAAATCGGCCAAGGGGCAGGGGTCTTTCTCCCACTCGTTCGCCGGCGAAACGGAATGGCGGATGTACGACCAGATCATCGTTTCCGGCGCCCTTCTGGAAAGCACCGACATCGAACCAGACCAGGATTTGTTCCGGATCGACCGGCCGAAATTCATGGTGGAAGAACGCGGCCGGGACAAAGGCGCCCCCGTCCCCACTTTTGAAAACCAGGAATTCTACCAAGGCGGCTACAGCGACCACTTCCCCGTCGGCGCGCGTTTCGTCTATCTGGACTTGCCGGAATCCACGCCCGAAGCGGCCCCGGCGAAAGCCGAACCCCCCGCCGCGGCATCCGCCGCCCCGGCGCAGCCGGTGCCCGACAAGGCTCCCGCCACGGCGGCGCCGAAGAAAGAACCTCCGGCGCGGCCGGCGCCGGCAACCCAGAAAAAGCCGGCGGCCAAAGCCGGGGCGCCCCGCCGCGCGGAATCGCCTTCCGACGTGGTGGTGTGGTAATCCCCTGCGCGTTGCGGGACTTGACTCCCCCATCCGGCGGCGTAGCCTGAAGCCATGAAACGCATTTCCATGGGCGCATTCGTCGGCCTCTTGGCTTTGGGCCAGGCCTGCGCGACGTCCCATCTCTGGGAATGCACCGATCCCGGGCAGAAAATCTGGGTTCCCGCCGGCCAAACCACGGAAGAAACCCTGCAGAAAAAAGGGCTGGAGTACGAAGTCTATTCCGGAGAGGCGGCTCCCGGCTATTTTGTCGAGAAGGACAAGTGGCAAAAGGCGCTCGACGTCCAGCTCCGGATCCTCGGAACGCCGCCGGCCCTGGCGCTGGACCTCGCCGCCGGAACCGCCCTCGTCGTCCTGGCCCATCCGGAGTTGCTGCTTTGGGCCATCGACGCCGGAACCAGCTCGCACCATTCCCGCGGCTCCTCCCCGTCCAAGCCTTCCGCCCCGAAAGCGCCCCCCCCGGCCCCGTCCCGGCCGCCCGCGCCGCGCCGCTGACGGATCAAAAATCGAATTTCAACGAAACCAGCGGCACTTGCCCGAGGTCGGGAGCCAGGCGCCGCTCGCCCCGCAGTTCGTCCGCCGCCGCATCGAGCCGCCGCTGGTTGTGGCGGTGTGCGGCGTCGAGTCCGCCGTAGATGCTGCCGGAATACCACGTGAACTCCGCGAAGGTCAGCACCGCGAACACGCCCCAATCGTCGTCGTCCGCCGTCTCGGCCATGCCCCACAGGAACAGGCCGTTGAGAAGGATGGAGCGCGCCGCGTTGGCATACTCGCCGGAATAGGCATAGCCGAGACCCGGCACCAGCCCCAAGACGCCGCCCACCCATGGCTTTTTGTCGCGCCGTCCGGCGTAGCGGTCGATGGCCTCGCGCGCGGAACCGAGATCGCCCGGCGCATCCGCCAGCGCCCCGCGCGCGCCGGCGACGTCATTTTCGCGCAAGCGGGCCGCGGCGGAACCGCGCGCGGCGAACTCGCGCAAGTCGTCCGCATCGGCTTTGAGGCGGAGGCTGTCGAAGTGGAACGCGGCGGCGGTCCAATCCTTTTCCTGCATCGCGTTTTCCGCGCGCCGCCAGGCAACCGGAACGGACAGCGAAAGCGGCGCCGCGTCTTCGGCGCGGTCGAGCATCCGGCCGGAAAGCTCCCATTGGTTTCCCTGCGCGTATTCGTGCGCGGCCAGCCAGAACCAACGCCCGGCGTTCTCCGCGTTGCTCTCCGCCAGCGCCAGGCGCCGGAATTCGACGGCGGCGGCCTCGCGCTGGCCTTCGGTGCCCAGTTCCAGCGCCAGCCGCGCGGGCTCCGCCGCCCGCGAGGCGAAAACAACGCCCCAGAAAATCCCAACGGCCGCGGCACAGCGCTTCCCCATTTGGAGGGCGGGGCTTCGCCCCGCTTTTCCCGTTCCAGAGCGGCGCATAGCGCCGCACTCCATGTTGCCGGAATCCGTCGACGGGCGAATCTTCTTTTTCATCTCTCCCTCTCCATCCAGAAGTCGTGGTCGGACACGGGATCGGCATAGCGGATGCGGCCGTCGGGCATCTCGACGGGCTTCTCGCGGGCGGACACCACCGAGGGCTCGCGGACAAAACGATCGGCCATGATGGACACGCCGAGCAACCCGTGCGCGCGGCTGGCCTGCAGGAAATATTCGGAACAGCTCGGTTGCAGGTCGCAGCGCGCCCCGATGGCGGGACCGATTTGCGCGCGATAGAATGCCACGATCCATTGGCCGGGCCGCGCGGTCGCGGAAGCGCCCGCCTTCTTGCGCGGTCGGCATTCGCGCCACACCTCCGGCGGCCAGGCGTCGCGGCAGCTTTGCAGCGATTGCCAAATCGCCGCCTTCGACCGGCGGAGGGCCTTGTCGGCCTTCAGGCGGAAATACAGCGAACAGCCCGCGCGCCAGAACAGCGGCGGGTCGCGGGTCTGCAGATAGGCGAATTCCCACGCGGCGGGCGCATGGGTTCCCCCGTCGGCCCGGTCGGCAAGTCCGAATTCGTAGGCCGCCATGCATCGCGTTTCCGGATCGGCGGAGTCCGCCCGCCAGAGCGCGGCCAGCGCCGCCTTGGCTTCCTCGCGTCCGAGCCCCAACCGCAGCGCGGAGACGGCCGCCAGCAGGCGCGCGCGGTCCGCCTCGGCCCCGGCGGCTTCCGCCTGCGCGCGCATGCTCTCGGTGCGCGCGGCGGCCCATTGGCCCTCGCCAAACAGTTCCGCGGCGAGATCCAAGCCGGAGCCCGCCGCGGCGCCCAGCGCCAGCGCGAAAAAAAAGATTCCGGGCACAAGGCCCGGAATCTTTTGCGCGGCTGTCCGCGGAACGGACATCGGCTTAGTAGAAATTCGCGCCGTATTGGGCGGCCATGTCCTTCGTCGTCAGGCCGTTCATGCCGTCGATGCCGTTGATGACGGCAACCACGATGCCGGCGATCGGAATGATCAGGGCCCATTCGCGCCAGTGCAGGTCCTTGCCGTCGTTGAAGGCGGCGCCGGAACGGATGCCGAAGCAGCAGCCGACGAAAAAGCCCATGATCCCGCCTTCTCCGCCCGCCGCGGTAGCCGCAGGGGCGAAAGTCGCCAGCACGAACAACACCACCAAAAGACTCGCAACCAATTTCTTCATTTTTGGATTCTCCTGTTCAGGTCGGTTTAGTAGTAGGTCGCGCCATACTGGGCGGCCAGATCGGACGTCGTCTTGCCTCCGGCGCAATCGATGCCGTTCCAGATGCTGAAAACGATGCCCACGTACGGAATGATGGTGCACCATTCGCGGAAATGGATTTCCTTGCCGTCGTTGTAGGCCGATCCCGCGCGGACGCCAAAGCAGCACCCGGCGATGAAGCCCATGAATCCACCGCGGCCTTTTCCCTGGCCGGCCGCATTCGCCGCTGGCGCCACCGCCATCAGCACAAGCAAGCCGACCATCAAACTCGCAATCCCTTTCCTCATGCGCATGTCCTCCTGTGGTTGATTTCTTTCCTTTGGCGTACAGCTTCTCATGGGCGGCGCGCCCATGTCAATCGGCTTCAAATCATGGCCCGATTTTTTCGAACGAATCGACGAACTCCACGTCCGGGAAAAAGGCCTCCGCCCGGAACAGCGCAGCGGGGATCTCGCCGTTGGCGGCGAGGTTGTCCACGCGCGTGGTTTCCGTGCGCTCCATGCCCTGCACGGTGATCTGCGACTGCTGGAGACCGGCGATCCAAACGCCGGCCGCCACTTCCTGGAACGCCGAGAAATCGGTCCGGGTCAGGAGATCGGTCCGGGCGGCCGATCCATAGATTTCAAAGCGAGCCAACCGGCCCTGGTCATCCAAGTTCAAAATGGCGAACGACTTGCCGTTGTCGTATCCCGCCCGGACCGGATACTCCGCCGTGGGCTCCAGCGGAACTTCGGCGGAACCCTTCAGCACTTCGAGCATGTTGGCCGCCGAACCGGGAACCATCCGCAGGTTGCGCAGCATCTCCTCGTTCAAGTCGGCGACCGGCCGGGAAAATCCCTTGGGCGCCCCCTCGGTGTAGCTGCGGAACACGGTGCCGTCGGAAACGATCCGCCGCTTGACCGGGCTGAAATTTTCGACGTGGAGCTTGTCGGGCCGCTGGTAATAGACCCGACTGAGCATGCGCAGCGTCTGGCCGTCCGGCAAAGGCGTGTCCCGGCGGATCTCGCCGCTCAGGCTTTGGATCGATTCGTACGGCTTCAGCACGCGCTCCAGCACCGTCTCGCCCCGCGCGGCGCAAGCCGCAAGACCCAGCGCCGCCATCCACGTCGTCCATCGCCTCATGGTCGTTTCTCCCGTATTGGCCAACAGCGTCTCACGTCTCCCCCGGCGCTTGCAAGCCGGGGATGCCTCCGGCATGATGCGCGGCAAGCCCATGAACCCGATTCGCGCCATGTTCCCATTCCTGATCTTGGCCCTGCTTTTCCCGGCCTCCGCCGCCCGCGCGGCGGGCACCGAATTCATGGAATACAACGTCACGTGGGTGGGGGTTTCCGTGGGAACCATGACGATCCGAAGCGAGGGCGAAGCTGCCGATCGCCTGGTCCGCACCCTGCGCCTCTGGAACCGCCCGTGGATCGCCTTGGTCTATCCCGTGGACACGACCATCGAATGCGCGATCGAGCAAACGCCGGAAGGCCCGCGCCATACCATCCAAAAGAAAGTGACGGAAAACGACTTTCGCCAGGACGACGTGCTCGTGCTGTGGCCCGACCAAGGGCTGGCTTCGTGGAGCAACGCCCTCCGCCAGGCCGCGCACAAGTCCATCGTTCCGAAAGGATCGCGCGACCTGGTGTCCTTTTTCTTCGACCTGCGCGCGGCTCTTGGCGAAGGGCCGCTGAAGGTCGGCGGCGACTACCAGCTGGTCATGGACGGCGCCGTCCACGATCTGGAAATCCAGATCGGGAAGCCCAAGATCCTCCGCACGCCCCATGGCCGGATGGAAGCCGTTCCGGTGGATGCCATCTCCAAATCCCCCACCCTGTTCTCGCGCAACCGGCCGAAATCCGTGTGGGTCGCCACGGCCAAACCCGCCGTGCTGTTCGCCGACGTGCAAAGCCGCTTCGGCCCCGTGCGCGCCACCCTCGTCAAATGGGAAATCGACGGCAAGCCCGTTGAATGGGTAACGGCCAAACCCAAAATCGATTAACGCAAAAGGCGCAAGCGGCGCAATAGAAACGCCAACGAAAAGCCAGCGGGATTTTTCCGGCGCTTGCGAACCTTGGCGCCGTTTGCGTCTCTTGCGTTAAAGGCTTTCTATTCTTCCGCCAGCGGCAGGCTGGGATCGGCTTCGACCGCAGGGGGATTGCCGATGCCCGCGAGTTCGCGCAGGCCGGCGGCCGCGGCGACCATCGCGGCATTGTCGGTGCAATAGGCCATGGGCGTCAGGCGCAGCGCCGCCCCCCGGCGGCGGACCAGCGCCTCCAGCTTGGCGCGCAAGACCGCGTTTTTGGCCACGCCGCCCACGCAGGCCAGCGTGCGCGCGCCCGTGGCCTTCAGCGCCCGCCCAGCCCGCGTCGCCAGCGAGTCCATCACGGCTTCCTGGTACGACGCCGCCAAATCCGCCAGATGGTTTTCCCGATCGCCGGGATGGTTCTTCAGGTGGTAAAGCAGCGCGGTCTTGAGCCCGCTGAAGCTGAAGCACGTTTCGACGTCCAATCCGTTGTCGGTCTTGCGGTTCTTGGCGTGCTCCAGGCCGCGCGGGAATTTCACGAAGGCCGGATTCCCGCCCTGCGCCGCGCGCTCAATGACCGGCCCGCCGGGATAACCCAGCCCCAGCAGATTCGCGCCCTTGTCGAGACACTCGCCGGCGGCATCGTCGAGGGTCTGGCCCAAGATGCGGTAATGGCCCACCGCGAGCATCTCCAGCAGCATCGAATGTCCGCCCGACACCAGCAGCACCAGCGCCGGGCAGCATTCGGCCGGCGGCGGCGCGGCCGGATCCAGGAACATCCCCGCCACGTGCGCTTCGAGATGGTTGACGCCCCATACCGGCTTGCCCAGCGCCTGCCCCAGCGCCCGCGCGCCCGACAGCCCGATCAGCAGCGAACTGACCAGCCCCGGACCGTGCGTCGCCGCGATGGCATCGACGTTTTTCCACCCGACGCCGGACTGGGCCAGTGCTTCGGCCACCACGACGGGAAAGTTGCCGACGTGCTCCCGCGAGGCGATTTCCGGCACCACGCCGCCGTAGGGCCGGTGGCTCGCGATTTGGCTGTGGACCGCGGACGACAGCACCTCGCGCCCGTCGCGGACGACGGCGGCGGCGGTCTCGTCGCAGGAGGATTCGATGCCGAGGACGATCATGGAGGGAGAGCCATCCCGGAAAGGCCCGGCCTTCAGCGCTCCTGGAAAACCAGGATGCCGCGCAGCACGTCGCACGCGCGGTCGAGCTGCGGATCGGAAACCTTGTCCAGATCGACCAGCGGATCCGCCGGCTCGTTGCCGGCCGGCCATTCCGGCAATTCCGCGCCATCCTCGTCGACCCACCCCTCGTCGGCGGCGACCGGGGCGTCGTCGCCGTTCTTTTCTTCGGCCCGGTTGCGGGCGAGCAGGATGTTCCGCCAGTTTTCGACGGACATGGGCACGACCACGTCGGGCTCGATGCCGACGTCGTGGATGACGCGTTCGCTGGGCGTGTAGTACTTGGCCGTGGTGAGCCGGATGGCGGTGCCGCCGTCCTGCGGCAGCACGCTCTGGACGGACCCCTTGCCGAAGCTCTTCTCGCCCACCAGCACGGCGCGGCGGTTGTCCTGCAAGGCGCCGGCGACGATTTCCGAGGCGCTGGCGCTGTAGCCGTTGATGAGCACGGCCATCGGCACGTCGGGGAACGTATGGCGGGCGCGGGCGCGGTAGGACCGCTCCATGCGGTTGTCCCGGCCGCGGGTGAACACGATCAAATCCCCGCGCTTGAGAAACTTCTGCGCCACGTCCACGGCGGCGGTCAGCAGGCCGCCCGGATTGCTGCGCAGGTCGAGCACGATCGCCGCCACCTTCTGGGTTTCCAGCGTGTCGAGCGCGGCCTGCAGGTCGTCGGCCGTATCTTCGCCGAACTGGAGCATGCGGACATAGCCGATGCCGCCGTCCAGCACGCGCGCGTCCTTGATGCTGGGGACGTTGATGACGGCGCGTTCCAGCTCGAATTCCTTCATGAGCTGCGTCTTGGGCCGGAAAATCTTGATTTTCACCTTCGTGCCGGGATCGCCGCGCAGCTTCTTGACGGCATCCTCCAGCGCCAGCCCGTCGGTGCTCTCGCCGTTGATTTCGACGATCTTGTCCCCGGACAGGAGCCCGGCGCGGAACGCGGGCGTATCTTCCATCGGGGCGATCACCGTCAGGACGGCGTCCTTGATGCCGATGGTGATGCCCAGGCCGCCGAACTTGCCGGCGGTGTCCTCCTTCATGGCGGTGAACGCTTCCCGGTCCATGAACTGGCTGTGGGGATCGAGGGATTGCAGCATGCCTTTGAGCGCGCCATCGATCAGCTCCTGGTAGGTGCTCTTGTCGGCATCGACGTAGTGGGCGCGGACCTGCTCGACGATCTTCGAGAAGAGCTCGTACATCTCGTAGGGCGAATCCTCGGCGGCCTTCTCCCCGGCGGCGGCGACTTCCTGCGAATAGAGGCGGTGGCCCACCGCGAGGTTGGCGGCCAGCACGGCCCCCACCAGCAGCCATTTGACGTTTCGGGCGATTGTTTTCATCGGAATCCTTGGCCGGCGTCCGCCGGCGCGGGGCGCGCAGGCCTAGACGTGCCCCTCCATGTCGGGGCGATAGCGGAAAAACACGGCGCCGAGCGGCGGCACGACGACCGGAATGGACTGGGCGCGGCTCTGCCACTCCTGCGGCTCGGCCTTGACGAAGCGCGGGTTGCCGATGCCGCTGCCGCCGTAGATGGTCCCGTCGGTGTTGAGCACCTCCTCGTAGGTGCCCATGCGCGGCACGCCCATGCGGTAGCCCGTGCGCGGCACCGGCGTGAAGTTGAAGCCGCACACCATCAGGTCGTTCGGATCCTTCCCCTTCCGCAGGGTGAAGAGCATGCTGTTTTCCCAGTCGTTCAGGTCGATCCATTCGAACCCTTCCCACGAAAAATCGATCTCGTGGAGGCATCCGAAGCCCTTGAGCATCTCGTTGAGGTCGCGCGCCAGCCGCTGCAGGCCCGCGTGCGAATCGTACTGCAGCAGGTGCCAGTCGAGGCTTTCGTTGTGCTGCCATTCGCGCCACTGGCCGATCTCCATGCCCATGAAGGTCAGCTTCTTGCCCGGATGGGCGAACATGAAGGCGTACAGCAGGCGCTGGTTGGCGAACTGCTGCCACATGTCGCCGGGCATCTTGCCCAGCATGGACCCCTTGCCGTGCACGACCTCGTCGTGGGAGAACGGCAGGATGAAGTTCTCGTTGAACGCATAGATCATCGAGAACGTCATCTCGTGGTGGTGGTACTTCCGGAACAGGGGGTCCTTCTGCATGAAGTCGAGCGTGTCGTGCATCCAGCCCATGTTCCACTTCAGGTCGAACCCGAGCCCGCCCAGGTAGACCGGGCGCGACACCATCGGCCACGCCGTCGATTCCTCCGCGAACGTGAGGAAGCCGGGATATTCCGCGTGCACCAGCTCGTTGAACTTCTTGAGGAATTCCACCGCGGCGAGGTTTTCCCGCCCGCCGAACTTGTTGGGAATCCACTCCCCTTCCTTGCGCGAATAGTCCAGGTAGAGCATCGACGCCACCGCGTCCACGCGCAGGCCGTCGACGTGGTAGACGTCCGCCAGGAAAACCGCGTTGGACAGCAGGAACGCCTTCACCTCGTTGCGGCCGTAGTTGAAAATGTACGTGCCCCAGTCCTTGTGCTCGCCCAGGCGCGGATCGTCGTGCTCGTACAGGTGCGTGCCGTCGAAATACGCCAGCCCGTGCCCGTCCTTCGGGAAATGCGCCGGCACCCAGTCGATGACCACGCCGATGCCCTCCTGGTGGCACCGGTCCACGAAATACTTGAAGTCGTCCGGCGTGCCGAAGCGCGACGTCGGCGAATAGTAGCCGATCGTCTGGTAGCCCCACGAGCCGTCGAACGGATGCTCGCTGACCGGCAGCGTCTCGATGTGCGTGTAGCCCATTTTCTTGACGTAGGGAATCAGCGTGTCCGCCAGCTCCCGGTAGCTCAGCATGCGGTTGTCGTCGTCCGGATTGCGCCGCCACGAGCTCAGGTGCACCTCGTACACGCTGATCGGCTCGTCCAGCCAATGTTTCTGCTTGCGCGCCGCCATCCACTCCGCGTCTTCCCACTCGTATTTCGCGACGTCCCAGACCATCGACGCCGAGCGCGGGCGCAGCTCCGACGCGAACGCATACGGGTCCGCCTTCTGCGCGAGAAACGCGTTGTGGCCCTTCACCTCGAACTTGTAGAGGTCGCCCGCCTTCAGGTGCGGCATGAACAGCTCCCACAGCCCCGAACCGCCCCGCTGCTGCATCGGGTGGATGCGCCCGTCCCAGTTGTTGAACCAGCCCACCACGCTCACGCGGATGGCGTTCGGCGCCCACACCGCGAAATGCACGCCCGCCACCCCGTCGAGAACCATCGGGTGCGCGCCCATCTTGCCGTACGCCCGGAAATTCGTCCCCTCCCCCAGCAGGTACATGTCCAAATCCGTCAGTTGCAACGGGAACCGGTACGGATCCTCCAGCTCGGCCGTCGTCTTGTCGAACCACGTCAGGCGCAACTGGTAGGCAAACGGCTTCTCGTTCGGGAAAAACAGCTCGTAGAGGCCGTCCTCGTGGATGCGCGGCATCTCGAACGCCTTCCCGTCGGCCTTGCGGATCAATTCCGCCTTCGTCGCCGACGGCCGGAACGCGCGCACCACCGTCCCCGGCTTCTTTGCCCCCGTCTCGTGCATCCCCAGCAGCGAAAACGGCGCGCCGTGCATCCCGTAGATGATGGCGTTGATTTCCGGCTCCGACAGGATGGGCTTCATGTGCAAACTCCTCAGGTTGTCCGACGCACCGATTCCATGGCATCATCCCATGCCCCCCCCCCCTCCGTAAAGATGGAAGTGCCGACCCTCGGGGCGCATTTTGCGACGCCCGTTTTCAGCCCGGGCCGCCGTGCAGCGCGGCGTGCAGGAGGGCGGCCATCTTGGGGCCGACGTCGGGGGCGGCGGCGATTTCCTCCGCCGAGGCGCGGCGCAGGCGGTCGACCGAGCCGAAATGCGCCAGGAGCTTTTCCTTGCGCTTGGCGCCGATGCCGGGAACGTCGTCGAGAACCGATTCCTGGATCCGCCGCGACCGCAGCTTGCGGTGGTAGGTCAAGGCGAAGCGGTGCGCCTCGTCGCGGATCTGCTGGAGCACGCGCAGGGCCGGCGAGTCGGCCTTGAACCGCAGCGGGGCGGACTCGTTTTCCGGATCGTGGTAGAGCTCTTCGAACTGCTTGGCGATGCCGGCCACGCGCTGGCTTTTCAAGCCCAGCGCATCCAGCTCCGCGCGCGCCGCGCGCAACTGCGCGATGCCGCCATCCACCAGCACCAGATCGGGCAGCTTTTCCTTCTCCTCCAGTGCGCGCGTGAATCGCCGGCGGATCACTTCGGCCATCGAGGCCGGATCGTCCGCGCCCGCGACGGTCTTGATCCGATAGGTCCGATAGCGCGCTGGCGTCGGGATGCCCTCCACCGAGACCACGCGGCTCGCGACGGAATTCGTGCCGGAAATGTTGGAGATGTCGTAGCACTCGATGACTGCGGGCGGGTGCGCCAAGCCAAGTCGTTCTTGCAGTTCCGCGAGGCCTTTCCGGGCCTCTTCCCGCTTCAGATGGAGGCTCTTGCGGCCCCGGGCTTTTTCGCGGATGCCCTTGATCAGCAGCAGGTACATGTCGCGCAAGGCGGCGGCTTTTTCGAACTTCAGTTCCTTGGCGGCGGCGGCCATCTGCCGGCGCAAGGCTTCGAGGAATTCGCGGCGCTCGCCGTCGAGGAACGCGCAAGCCGTCAGCACCCGCTCGCGGTACTGCTCCGGCGCGACCTTGCCGATGCAGGGGGCGGAGCAGAAGCGGACGATATCGTTCAGGCAGTGCTTGTGGTCGTCGGGCCCCGGCTCGCGCGGGGAACACCGGCGCAGGCCGAACTGCTTGTCCACGAACTCCAGCGAAGCCCAGGCGGAGGCCGACGAGGCATAGGGGCCCCAGTAGCGCGCGCCGTCGTCCTTGCGAATGCGCACGGCGTCGAAGCGCGGGAACGGCTCCTGCAGATTCACCCGCAGCAGCAGGAAGCGCTTGTCGTCCTTGAGCGACACGTTGTAGCGCGGACGGTAGTCCTTGATCAGGCGGCTTTCGGTCAGCAGGGCTTCGGCCTCGGTCTTGAGCGGCACGAAATCCAAGTCGTCGATGCTGCGAATCAGCCCGCGCAGCTTGGGATCGGCCCTGGCAAACGTGCTGCGGCGGAAATAGGACGACACGCGGTGGCGAAGGCTGGCCGCCTTGCCGACATAGATGATTTTCCCCTGCCGGTTGCGCATCAGGTAGACGCCCGGCTGGTCCGGCAGCGCCGCCAGCTTCGTTTTCACCTTGTCCGAAAATTGCAGCATGACGGGGGCCATACTAGGCCGCGGCCGTTTTGGCGCACAACGCTAAAGTGGGCCGCGCCGCATCCCGAGAGTTCCATTGGCCATATTGCATTCCATCTTGTTTTCCCGCAAATGCGGATCGCTTGGGCTCTTGCCGGGCTTCCGCGGATCAGGTCCGCCCCTTTCATTCCTCACTAGACTCCACGACTCCGAAACTCCTATACTCCGCCCCCGAGAAAGGCCCATCATGAAAAAAAACCATTTGAAATTTTCCGCCGCCGCCACGCTTCCCGCCGGATTCCGCGCCGCCGGCACCGTCGCCGGCCTCAAGGCCTCCGGCAAGCCCGACATGGCCATGTTCTTTTCCGATTCCCCCGCCGCGCTGGCCGGCACCTTCACCACCAACCAAGTCAAGGCCGCCACCGTCCGGCTCGATGCCGAACGCGTCGCGGCCGTCGGCATCGCCCATGGCATCGTCGTCAACAGCGGCCAGGCCAACGCCTGCACCGGCAAGCAAGGCTACCGCGACGCCCAAACCATGGCCGTCCATGCCGCCAAGCAGTTCGGCGTGGCCCCCGAAACCTTCCTGGTCTGCTCCACCGGCCGCATCGGCGTGCCCCTGCGGATGGACGTCATTCTGCCCGGCATTGAAAAGCTGGCCCGCGCCGTCGTCCCCGGTGGCGGCGAATCCGCCGCCCGCGGCATCATGACCACCGACCTCGTGCCCAAGCGCTATACCGTGCCCTTCGTTGCCAATGGCCGCCCCTGCCGCCTCACCGGCATCGCCAAGGGCTCCGGCATGATCCAGCCCTGCATGGCCACCATGCTCGCGTTCCTCCTCACCGACGCCAAGATCGACCGCCGCGCCATGCAGAAGGCCCTCAAGGCCGCCGTGGACCAATCGTTCAACCGCATCTCCGTCGATGCCGACCAGAGCACCAACGACACCGTTCTGATGCTCGCCAACGGCCGCGCCGGCAACGCCGCCCTCAAGCCCGGCCACCGCGATTGGCCGGCCTTCGTCGCCGCCCTCGAAGGCGTGGCTTTCCGCCTCGCCATGGCCATGGTCCGCGACGGCGAAGGCGCCCAGAAACTCGTGGCCGTCCGCGTCCTGGGCGCCCGCACGCCCGCCGACGCCGAAGCCGCTGCGCGATCCGTCGCCAATTCGTTCCTCGTCAAGACGTCCTGGGTCGGCACCTATCCCAATTGGGGCCGCCTCATGGACGCCCTCGGCTATTCTTCCGCCCGGGTCGACGAAACCAAGGTTGAAATCCGCTACGACCGCCTGCTCGCCGTGAAAAACGGCGTCAAGGCCGGCGCGTCCATCGAGCAGCTCTCCCGGATCGTCGCCCAAAAGGAATTCGCCATCGCGATCGACCTCCACCTCGGCCGCCACGCGGCAACCGTCTATTCCTGCGACTGCACCGAGGAATACGTCAAAATCAACAAGTAGGCCGGGCAAGTTCACGGTCCACGGTTCAACGGTTCACGGTTTTCAGTTGAAAATTGAACGTTGGATATTGGTTATTGAATATTGATCTTTTCATATTTTTCTTCCCCCCGCACTCCTGCGGGCGGATAATGCGCCTCCGATTATGAAACAAGCCATCCAGAAAGCCAGCGTCCTCATCGAGGCTCTTCCGCACATCCAGCGGTTCCGGGGCGAAACCGTCGTCGTCAAGTTCGGCGGCTCGTCCATGGACGATCCCAAGATCGTCCGCGACATCCTCGAAGACGTCGCCTTCATGGGCTGCGTCGGCATGCGGCCCGTCATCGTCCACGGCGGCGGCAAGGCCATCAACGCCCGCATGAAGAAACAAGGCCTCCAGGCCAATTTCGTCAAGGGCCTGCGCGTCACCGACGCCCGGACCATGGAAATCGTCGAGCAGGTGCTGAACCGCGAGGTCAACCCCGAACTCGTCTCCATCCTCAACGGCTTTGGCTGCAAGGCGCGCGGCATCCACGGCGAGGACATCATCGCCGTCCGCAAGCATACCGCCGAAGATCCCGACACCGGCGAAACCCTCGACTGGGGCCTCGTCGGCGAAATCACGGACGTCGACGCCGAGCCGGTCAAGGCCTACCTCGAATCCGACATCACCCCCGTCATTACGCCGCTGGGCGCCGACGCCTCGCGCCAGATCTACAACGTCAACGCCGATGCCGCCGCGGCCGGCCTGGCCGAGCGCCTGCAGGCGCGGAAGCTCGTCTTCCTGTCCGACGTGCCCGGCCTGCTCTCCGACCCCAAGGACCGCAATTCGATCATGAGTACGCTGCACCTCTCCGAGGTCGAGAGCCTCATCGAGCGCGGCATCATCGGCGGCGGCATGCTGCCCAAGATCGGCGGCGCCCTCAAGGCCCTCAAGGCCGGCGTCCGCAAGACCCACGTCATCGACGCGGCCCTGCCGCATTCCCTGCTTCTCGAACTGTTCACCGACAAAGGCGTCGGAACGGAGATCGTCAACGATGCACCCTAGCCCCAAGGAACTCCACGGCCAATTCGTCATGCCCACCTACGCGCCGGGGCTCGTCCTCGTGCGCGGCCAAGGCGTATCCGTCTGGGACGAAACCGGCAAGGAGTATCTCGACTTCATGGCCGGCATCGCCGTCAACAACGTCGGCCATTGCCATCCCGCCGTCGTCGCCGCCATCCAGAAGCAGGCCGGCGTCTTGATGCATTGCTCCAATCTTTTCCACAACAAGCTCCAGCCCCGCCTCGCGCAGAAGATCTCCGGCCTCGCCCTCGGCGGCAAGGTCTTCTTCTGCAATTCCGGCGCCGAGGCCAACGAATGCCTCTTCAAGCTCGCCCGAAAGTGGGGGTCCCTCGACGGCCGCTACGAGATCGTCACCATGAAAAACTCGTTCCACGGCCGGACGCTCGCCACCATGACCGCCACCGGCCAGACCAAGTACCAGAAGGGCTTCGAACCCCTCATGCCGGGCTTCTCCTATGCCGAGTTCAACGACCTCGGCTCCGTCCGCGCCGCCCTTACCCCCGCCACCGTCGCCATCCTGTGCGAGGCCGTCCAAGGCGAAGGCGGCATCGTCCCCGCCACGCCCGAATTCATGGCGGGCCTGCGCGCGCTGTGCGACGAAAAGAAAATCCTGCTTTTCTTCGACGAAGTCCAATCCGGCATCGGCCGGACCGGAAAATGGTTCGGTTTCCAGCACTACGGCATCCGGCCCGACGGCTTTTCCATGGCCAAGGCCCTCGGCGGCGGCTTCCCCATCGGCGCCGCCGCGGTCACGCCCGAACTCTCCAACGTCTTCCAGCCCGGCAACCACGCCAGCACGTTTGGCGGCACCCCGCTGGCCAGCGCCGCCGCCCTCGCCGTGCTCGAGACCATCGAGAAGGAGCACCTCCTTGAAAACACGGTGAAAATGGGCGCGTGGTTCATGGACGGCCTCCGGAAGCTCGCGGCGAAACACGCCTGCATCCAGACCGTGCGCGGCGTCGGCTTGATGATCGGCCTCGTGCTGAACGTCCCCGCCAAGCCCATCGAAGCCAAGCTGCGCGAAAACGGCCTGCTGTGCATCGCCACCGGCGACCACGTCCTGCGGTTCGTCCCGCCCCTCGTCGTCTCCCCGGCCCAGATCGACCAGGCCCTCGCCATCCTCGACCGTTCGCTGGAATCGCGCTGACGCGCGCGCCGGGGATCAGCGCAGCAGCAGGATCCCCAGCACCGTCGCGCCATACAGGGCCACGTCGGCCATCAAAGGCAAATCCGTCAGCAGGATGTGCTCGGGGCGGTCGCCTTTGTCCTGGCGGTAGACCAGATCCATGTAGCGGAACAGGCCGAACACGACGAAGGGAATGGTCGCCCCCAGCCACGGCGTGCCGAACTTGGCGATCGTCTCGGGCCAGAGGGTGTAGATCGAATAGCAAACCAGCGCCGCCGTGCCCGTCATCGTGACCAGCAGGTCGAGCAGGCGCTCGTCGTAGCCGTCGAGCGCCGCGCGCGTGCCCTGTCCCGCCAGGTTCACCTTCTCGTGCCGCCGCTTGCACAGCCCCAAAAACAGCGCCAGCAGCATCGCGCAGACCAGCAGCCAGGGGCTGATCCGGACGTGGATCGCCACCGCGCCCGCCAGCGCGCGCAGCACAAAGCCCATCGAGATCACGATCACGTCCACCAGCGCGATGCGCTTCAGCCAAAGCGTATAGACGATCTGCAAGGCCAGATAGGAACCCAGCACCGCCAGCAGGCCCCCGCCCAGGCGCCATGCCCCGCCCAGCCCGGCCGCCAGCAGCGCCGCCGCCAGCCCCAGCGCCAGGACCGGCCCCGCCTCGCCCGCCGCGATGGGCCGGTTCTTCTTGATGGGATGCAGCCGGTCCTGCGGCGCGTCGTGCAGGTCGTTCAGGACGTAGACCGCGCTCGACACGAGCGAAAACGCCAGCGCCGCCAGGCAGACCTTCCACCATTCCCGCGCGGCCAGATCCTGCTGCTGGTCGCCCAGCGCGAAAACGAAGGCCGCGAACACCACGGCGTTTTTCGTCCATTGCTTCACCCGCAGCAGGCGGGCCAGCGTGCGGAGCGTCTTCATCCGGACGCCCGTTGCGCCGCCACGCTCTGCGGATGCACGCCGCGCGGCCGGCGCCGATATCCGCAGCGCGCGAGCAGCTTCCAGACCATCCACAGCGCCTCGTTGATGATGCCGCCGCTCATCTTCGACTGCCCCTCGCGGCGCTCCTCGAACGTGATCGGCGATTCCGCGATCTTGAATCCCAGATGCCACGCCGCGTGCGTCATCTCGATCTGGAACGAATAGCCGTTGGAATGGATGTCGTCCAGCGGGATCGCCGCCAGCACCTCGCGGCGGAAACACTTGAATCCGCCCGTCGGATCCGTGAACGGCATGCCCGTGATGAGCCGCACGTACAGCGCCGCGCCCGTGCTCAGAATCAGCCGGTTCAGCGGCCAGTTGATCACGCGGATGCCCCCCACGTATCTCGAACCCAGCACCAGATCCGCGTCCTGCGCCGCCGCGCGCAACTGCGGCACCGCCTTCGGGTCGTGCGAAAAATCGGCGTCCATTTCCATGACGAACCGGTACTCCGGCCGTTCCAGCGCCCAGCGGAACCCCGCGAGGTACGCCCGCCCCAGCCCCTGCTTCTGCGTTCGGTGCATCACGTGGATGCGCGGATTCGCCTCCGCGAGCCGGTCGGCCAGTTGCCCGGTGCCGTCCGGCGAATTGTCGTCCACGAACAGGAGTTCCGCCTCGGGACAGGCCGCCAAAACGGCCTGGGCGATGGCGGCCGCGTTTTCCTTTTCGTTGTAGGTCGGAACGATGACCAGCGTGTCGCTCATGGTGAAAGCATCCTACTCCCCGGCCGCCGCGCCGGACAATCCCAAATCCACGGACCAAACGGTCTTCTTCCCCCGCCGCGACAGGTCCGCCCGCGCCTCGCCGAACGGAACGAACGCATCGATCCACGTCTGGATCTCGTTGAGCCTTTCGCGCGCGTCCCGGGATCCGCCGCTGTCCAGGAACGTCTGGGCCATCGACCACATGGCCATCGCGTCGCGCGCCGTCTTGCCGCTGCGCGCCAAATCCAGCCAGACCGCCAGCGCCGACGCCGAATCCGCCTGCGCCGCCCAGGCGCCCGGCGGCCGCGCGGCCGCGCCCCCGACCGCGCCCCCGGCCGCGCGCTCCGCCAGCTTCCGCAAGGCGTCCAGATTGCTCGCCGCCAACAGCCAGCCGTCCAGCACCGCGTAGGCCGGCCGATCCGACGGCGCCAAGTCGTCCACCCATTCGTTGCCGCCCGCGCTTTCCAGCGTGCAAAGCGTGGCGGCGGACGTCGTGACCGGACGGATCAGGAAAGCGGCCCGGTAGCGCGCATTGCTGGAATCGAGAATCCGCTGGATGGCCGCTCCGGCCGCCGCCGGATCCGGCGCGGGCGTCGCCAGCACCAGCGTCGGCACGCGCAGGCCCGACAGCCCCAGCGAACGCATCGCGCCCCAGGCCAGATGCCCCCCCAGATCGCCATCCATGAACGCCACCGCCACGCGGCCCGTCGCCACCTCCGAAACCATCCGCGCGGCGTGACGGAGATCGCCCCGCAGCCACGGCTGTTCCAACAGCTTCTGCAGCACGTCCCGCCGCACCCCGGCCACGGCGCACGGCGCAACGCCCAGCAGTCGCGCCAGGGAATCCATGTCCGCGGAACCCTCGTCGTCTTCGGGAAGCCATTCGGCCCCTTCCGCGGAAGCGGACAGCGACATCGCGTCGCCGCGCAGCACCGGGATTTCCACGGCAATGCCGGTCGAGGCCCACTCCGGATCGCCGCGAAACCACAGGCGATCCGGAACGCTCCGGTCGTCCTGCCCCGCGAAATCCGCGAACGACGGGTCCTCCTCCATCAGACGCCGCACGGGACCGTCGTCGGCCCCCAGCACTTCCGCGATCGCCAACGGGTTTTCGGAAAGGCAAGCCATGAGAATGCCCTCGCCGAACGCCATCACCAGCTGTTGGCCCGGATCCAGATCCGGAGTCTCCACCCGCCACACCGAATGCCCCGGAAACGGGTCCATCCGCGAATAGCCCGGCACCTTGAACAGCGACAGTTGCCAGCGCAGCTTCTGGCTCTGGCCGCCGAGATGGCTGACCGCCATCCAAGCCGGCGCGCCTCCGAAACGGCCCGGCAGATAGGCCAGCGTTCCTTCGCGCCCGGCCAGTTTTTCAAACCACTTGCGCGATTCGTCGTCTTCCGCGAGCCGGGCGGCGTCCTCCGTGCGGACCCCCGCGGTCCGCATCAGCGCCAGCGCCAGCGGATTCGCCAGCAAATCGTTCCAGCGCGCCGGCAAGTCCAGATGCCGGCCGACCATCGTGGCCGACGCCGGAATGGGGCGGTAGATCGCCAGCGGGTCGTAGGGCGCGTGGCCCACCCACCAGAACCCGACGGCCACCGAGACCGCCAGCAGCGCCAGCGTACAAAGGCGCTTGGGCCGGAAAAAGCGCGCACCCATGGAATCAGCCGGCCGATTCCGGCTTTGGCTCGCCGGAGGCGGCTTCCGCGGGCTTTTCGTTCATCGTCTCGACGTAGTTCAGCTTCAATTCCCCCAGAATGCCCTGGAGCAGCTTGGCTTCGGCATCGTCCAGATTGCCCTTCGTCTTGGCTGCGAGCATGTCGAGCAGGTCGATCGTCGACTGCGCGGCGTCCATGTTCTTTTCGATCTTGCGCGTCAGGGGATTCAGGGTCTTGCCCAGATGCTGCATCGCGGCCGCCGCCAGCGAAATCACCAGCCCCTGGAACAAGTTTCCGTTCGATGGGTTGTCGTTCATGTTCGGACTCCTTTGAAAGCCCCCGTTATGTACTCCATGTCCCCGCCCCGTTCAATCCGTTTCCGCCGGCCGGCGAAACGGAAAGGGCCGGGCGCAAGCCCGGCCCTTCGGCCTTTTCCAAACCTTCGGACTCAATCCCCGGCGGGAACGGCTTCCTCCGCCGCCGCAGGTTCCTCCGCCGGCGCGACTTCCTCCGCCGACGCTTCGTCCGCCGCCGGTTCCGCCGGAACCGCGGGCTCGACGGCGCGAACCTCTTCGCGGCCGGGATGGCGGCGCTGCCACGCCCAGAATTTGCGCACGACGACGCTGTCCGGCGGCAGGCTCTTGAACTGGTCCTGGATCTTGAAGCGGTATCTCAGGTCCAGCTTGTCGCCGGCGTCGATCAGGTCGGCCGCCGTCGCCGCCGGAACGTCCCGATAGGTCAGCGTTTGCCCGTCGCGCAACTGGAGGAACAGGCTTTGGTCCTCGGCATAGCGGATCAGCGTGAACATTTCGGATTGCCCGACGACCCGGCTGGTTTCCTTGACGGGTTCCGGTTCCGCCGGCGCCTCCGCGGCGGCGTCCTGCGCCGGCGGAGTCCGGGCGGCCTCGAGTTCCGCCTGCAGGCGGGCGGTTTCCTCGGCCATCTGGGCCTTGAGCCCTTCGATGGTTCCTTCCAGTTCGGCCTTCTGCTTGTCGGCGGCTTCCTGCGCGGCCTGGACGTCCTGCGCGGCTTTTTCGGCTTCGGCCTTGGCCGCCGCGAGCGCCTCGTCCTGCGCCGCCAATTCCTTCTTCACGTTTTCGCCGGCGGCGGTCTGTTCCTGCACCTGCTGCGCCAGCGACGCCGCCTCTGCCTTGGCGTTGGAGGCTTCGGTCTGCGAGGCCGTCAGCGCGTCTTTCGTCGTCGTCAATTCCTGCTGCGTCCCCTGGATGGCCGTCTGCACCCGCTGGAGGACTTCCGACAGCGCCGAGGCATCCCGGAGCGCGTCGGCCGTCAAGGGTTGCGCTTCCGCCGGGGCGGTCTCCGCGCCCTCGGCCGGGGCCGCTTCCGCCCCTTCCGCCGGCGCTTCCGCCGGAGCCGGTTCCGCGGCCTTCCATTCCTGCACGCCCGCCGTCTGGGCCACCTGCACCAGCGCCTCGCGCAGCCCCGCCGCGCTCTTCGACTGCTTCTGGTTCAGAAAACCCAGGAATCCTGCGCCGATGGCCAGAACCGCCACCAGAACCCACGCCACGATGCCGATCACGTTGCCCTTGGATGCCATAGAAACCTCCGTGTGTAATCCAATCTCCTGCGGCGGATTGGACCGCAGGCCGCCCCGATTGTCAAGAAATGTCCCGCCTCGTTTTCCCGTTCGCGCCCGGCGGCGCGGTCCCGCCCAGGGCCGCGCGCCAAACGGCGAGCTTTTGCGCGGCGCTGCGCGACGCGTGCGCCGGGCTGGTCGAAGGCAGGCGCACGAGTTCCACGCCCGCCAGCCAAGGCCCGCATTTCTCCAGGGCGTGCCGCCGGAAAAGCGCCTCCGCCGAACCGCCGTTGAACGCGATCGTCTTCAATTCCGGATGCCGCGCCAGCAGCGCGGGAAGGTTGTTCGCCGTTTGCCGCCGCGGATGGATCGCCGCGTCGAGGCTGCCGGGACGGTCCGCCGCGCGCAGCACGTCCCACAGCATGACGCCGCGCGCCGCCAGCGTCCGGAGCCGCGCCGCGTAGGGCAGTTCCCTCCCCGCCCCGAACAGCGCGCCCGCGATCGGCCAGAACGCGTTGCGCGGATGCGCGTAGTATTCGCCCCGCCGGATCGATTCCGCGCCGGGCAGCGTCCCCAGGATCAGCACGCGCGCGCGCTTCGGCTCGACGGGCGGGAATCCCGCGGCCCGCGCCCGCCCGTCCCCCCGCTTCATTTGGCCTTCGGGCGCGGCGCGAAGCGCAGCGCGGCCGAATTGATGCAGTAGCGCAGCCCCGTCGGCCGAGGCCCGTCTTCGAACACGTGCCCGAGGTGCGCGTCGCACCGCGCGCAGCTCACTTCCGTCCGCACCATGAACAGGCTGCGGTCCTCCCGCCGCGCGACGTTCTCCTCCGCCACGGGCTGGAAATAGCTCGGCCACCCCGTGCCCGAATCGAACTTGGCGTCCGAAGCGAACAGGGGCAGCCCGCAGCACACGCACGAATAGGTCCCCGGCTCGTGCGTCTCGTGGAAGGCGCCCGAACACGCCCGTTCCGTTCCCTGCCGGCGCGTCACCCGGTACTGCTCCGGCGTCAGCAGCGCCCGCCACTCCGCATCGGTCTTGACGATTTTCTCCACGGCGACCACCTCCTTCTTCTCCGGCAAAAACACCCGGACCGTTTCCCCGTCCGTTCCGCCCGCTCCCGCCGCCGCCAGCGCCGCGGCCATCCAAAGGATTTTCGATTGCATGGCCCCATTCTACCCCACGGCGCCGGTTTTTCCAAAATCCGGAAACCGCTTTGGCGCTTGCGCGCCGTATCCCCCCGTGGCAAATTGTCCCCATGAACCCCGCGTGGACGGACATCTTCCGGCAAATTCCCAACCCCGGAGTGGGCGGCCTGCTGGAGATGCTCGTGCTCTCCGTCCTGTTCTACTACGCCATCCTCTTCTTCCGCGGCACCCGCGGCGCCCAGGTCCTGCTCGGGTTCGTCACCGCCATGATCGCCATGCTCGTCCTGACGCGCATCTTCCACCTCGACACCCTGAACTGGCTGCTGCAGCAGTTCTCCGTCTACCTCGTCGTCGCGTTTCTCGTCATCTTCCAGCCGGAAATCCGCCGCGCCCTCGCCGAACTCGGCAAGCAGCGCGTGTTCGCCACCTCCCTGCGCGAACGCGGAATCCTCGACGAAATCGTGGAGGCCGTCTCGCGCCTCGCCGCCGACAAAATCGGCGCGCTGATCGCCATCGAGCGCGAAATCGGCACCCGCGCCGTCCAGGAAACCGGCACCCGCGTCGATTCGCTCGTCAACGCCGAACTCCTCGCCACCATCTTCTTCCCCCACACCCCCCTCCACGACGGCGGCGTCGTCATCGAAGGCGACCGCGTCCGCGCCGCCGCCTGCGTCTTCCCCCTGTCCGGGCGCGACATCGGCAAGCTCGGCACCCGCCACCGCGCCGCCGTCGGCCTCTCCGAGGAAACCGACGCGCTGGTCGTCGTCGTCTCCGAGGAAACCGGCGCCATTTCCCTCGCCTACAAGGGGCGCCTCATCCGCGGCCTCGACGAGGCCCGCCTGCGCCGCATCCTCTCCTCCGTCCTCCTCCGCGACGCCAAAACCCAGAACCGCTGGCAGCGGCTCCGCCAGAACCTCGACCTCACCCCCGCCGCCCTCGCCCGCACCGAAGAACTGATGGAGCGCGAATTTGAAGATCCTCCGAAAAACGCGTGAGTTCCTCGCCACCCGCAACGGCACCCGCCTGGTCGCCGCCGCCGTCGCCGTCGTCGTCTGGTACGCCGTCCGCGCCGCCACCAGCAACTCCACCCTCGTCACCGACATCCCCCTCGCCATCCAGCCCCCGCCGGACTGGAGCGTCGTGGACGTGTCCGCCAAGACGATCGACGTCGCCTTCCTCGGCACCCGCGACGACCTGCGCTACCTCAACCGCGAGCTCATCAAGGCCTCCATCGACGCCCGCGACCATACCGACGCCTCCCCCCGCGTCGTCGTCCTCGGCGCCGCCAACGTCAACGCCCCCGGCAGCGCCCGCATCGACTTCATCCGCCCGGCCGCCGTCACCGTGCGCCTCGACCGCGAAATCGCCAAGCAGGTCCCCGTCAAGCTCGAAACGCAAAACCTCCTCCCCGACGGCTACGAAATCGAA
The DNA here is from genome assembly GCA_050176815.1 of Kiritimatiellia bacterium. Lineage (GTDB taxonomy): Bacteria > Verrucomicrobiota > Kiritimatiellia > CAIQIC01 > Lenti-01 > Lenti-01. Next base: position 895 of record JBFXHR010000016.1, on the reverse strand, counting down.
AAAGTCGTCGTCACCCCCGCCGCCGTCGAGCTCTCCGGCCCCGCCCTCCGCCTCGCCGACGTCGAATCCGTCCGCACCTTCCCCATCGATCTCGACGGCCGCATCCGCTCCATCAACAAGCGCCGCCTCTCCCTCGTCCTCGGCGACCACATGGGCGAAGTCCTCGCAAATCCCACCAACGTCACCGTCGACATCGCCATCGTCGAGCGCTCCGTCAGCTCCCTCTTCCCCGACCTGCCCATCCACCCCATGCTCCCGACCGGCCGCAAAGTCCGCGTCGAAATCGAGCCCGAAACCGCCACCCTCACCGTCAAGGGCCGCCCCGAGCTGATGAAAGACCTCGCCGCCGAAGACGTCCGCCTCTTCGTGGATGCCGCCGACATCGAAAACGACGAACCCGCCAAACGACCCCTCCGCGCCGTTCTCCCCAACGGCGTCGTGCTCGTCCGCGCCGAACCCGCCCACGCCACCGTCCGCCTGAAGGAGTGACGATGCGCCGTTCGTTCGTTGCCGCCGGCCTGTTCGCCGCCGCCGCGGCCGGCGCCATCGCCGCCGATGGGCGCGCGGTCCCCCTGCCCCCGGAGGCCGAACGGCTCAACCGCACCGCCGAAGCCGCCGCCACCGCCGAAGCCGCCGCCCGCCTCTACGCCCAATCCCTCCGCCTCTGCCCCTCCAACGGCCCCGCCCTCCTCGGCCTCGGCCGCGCCCTCCTCGACCAAAACCGCCCCGCCGACGCCCTCAAGGTCTTTCGCCGCATGGATGCCCTCTTCCCGGACGACCCCGACGCCCCCGACGCCCTCGCCACCGCCCACTCCCGACTCCCCGACCTCCGCCGCGCGCACGTCGCCGAAGGCCTCGCCGTCGCCGAACGGGCCGCCCAGCTCCGCCCCGACGC
>JBFXHR010000015.1:0-57633 GCA_050176815.1 Kiritimatiellia bacterium | reverse complement strand
ACGTCCGCCGCGTCGAGGAGCTATTGAACAACCGGCCCAGGAGGTGCCTGGGCTATCGGACCCCCGCCGAAGCCTTGCATGCCGAACTTTCGTGCACTTGATGTTTGACACCGCCAGTACGTAAAACCGCGCGCTATTTCACGACGGCGCCGCTGGAGAGGTCGCCGTCGACGGTGACGAGGCGGAGGCACTCGCCCTTGCTGGCGGCGAGCAGCATGCCCTGGCTTTCCACGCCGCGCAGCTTGATCGGCGCGAGGTTCGACACCACCACCACCGTCTTGCCGAGGAGCTGCTCGGGCTTGTAGTAGAGCGCGATGCCGGCGACGATCTGCCGGCGCTCGTCGCCCATCAGCACGCTCAGCTTCAGCAGCTTCACCGCGCCTTCGATGGCTTCCGCGCTCATGATTTTCGCCGTGCGCAGCTGCACCTTCGCGAAATCGTCGTAGGTAATGATGCCTTCGGGGTTTCCAAGGGTGCCGGGCGCCGTTGTTTTCTTGGCCTCGGGAACCTGGACTGCCGCTTCGGGCGTCGGCGCCTCGATGCGCGGGAACAGCGCGCCGGGAGCGCCCACGGGCGCGCCGGGCTTGAGGACTTCGGGCTTCGTCAGTTCGTCGGGATTCACGGTCATGGCATTCTCCATTCCAAGGGCGGCGCGCAGCTCGGCCATCTTGCCGGGCATCAGCGGCAGGAGCAGGCCGGCGCAGACGCGCAGGGATTCGGCGGCGGCGTACAGGGTGGCATGCAGCGGGCCCGGATCGGCCGAGCGGGCCTGCGTCCAGGGTTGCTGCGTTTCGAGAAAACGGTTGGTCGCGCGCACGACGTCGATCACCTGCGCGATGCCGGCGTGGAGCGCGAAAGTCTCCACGGAGGCCTTCAGGCCCGCGGCGGCGGCGGCGGCTTGCTTGAACAGGTCGGCGGCGGGGCCCTGCGCGAACGTGCCCGGCGGCGGCGCGGGCAGTCGACCTTCGCAATACTTGCCGATCATGCTGACCACGCGGTTGAGCAGGTTGCCCAGGTCGTTGGCCAGATCGGCGTTGTAGCGGCGGACGAACGCGTCCTCCGTGAAGGAGGCGTCCTGCCCCAGCGCCATCTCCGCCATCAGGAAGTAGCGGAACGGATCGACGCCGTAGCGCTCCATGAGGTCCATGGGATTCACCGCGTTGCCGAGGCTCTTGCTCATCTTGGCCGAGCCCATCATCCACCAGCCGTGCGCGAAAATCGTCTTCGGCATCTCCACGCCCATCGCCTTCAGCATGCACGGCCAGTACACCGTGTGGGTCGTCAGGATGTCCTTGCCGATCAGGTGGATCGCCGGCCAGCGGCGGGCGAACTGCGCGGCGTCGCGGCGGTAGCCGACGGCGCTGATATAGTTGACCAGCGCGTCGAACCAGACGTAGGTCACGTAGTCGGGGTCGAACGGCAGCTCGATGCCCCACGACAGGCGCGACTTGGGCCGCGAAATGCAGAGGTCCTGCAGCGGCTTGCGCAGGAAGCCCAGCGTCTCGTTGCGGCGGAATTCGGGCTGGATGAATTCGGGATGGGTCTGGACGTAGTCCACCAGCCAGTCCTGGTACTGGCTCATCTTGAAGAAATAGTTGGCCTCGCGCACGCGCTGCACCGGGCGCCCGCAGTCCGGGCAGTTGCCGTCGACCAGGTCCTTCTCGGTGAAGAACCGCTCGCAGGGCACGCAGTACCAGCCGTCGTATTCGTCGCGGTAGATTTCGCCGCGGTCGTAGAGATCCTGCAGGATTTCCTGCACGATGGTCTTATGGCGCGGCTCGGTCGTGCGGATGAAGTCGTCGTTGCGGATTTCGAGGCGCTTCCACGCGTCCTGGAAGCGCACCACCATGTGGTCCGCGTGGGTTTGCGGATCGACGCCGAGCTTGGCGGCGGCCTCCTGCACCTTCTGGCCGTGCTCGTCGGTGCCGGTCAGGAACCACACGTCGCGCCCGAACAGGCGCTGGCTGCGCGCCAGCACGTCGGCCAGCACCGTCGTGTAGGCATGGCCGAGGTGCGGCTGGTCGTTCACGTAGTAGATCGGCGTCGTGACGTAGAAAGAATCCGGTTTCATGCTGCAGTTCCTGTCGGCGAAGGGTTGTACCGCACCCCGCCCCGCCGCGCAAACCATTTCAGGTCTCCCCCAGCGCGGACCAGACGGCGGCGACGTCCAACCGCTCCAGCTCGCCTTCGGGCGCGCGCAGGATCCGGATTTCGCCGCGGCCGCGCGGCCCCCAGACGTCGGCGTCCGACGGCCCGAACAGCGCCACCACCGGCAGCCCCACGGCGGCGGCCAGATGCGTAATGCCCGAGTCGTTTCCCAAAAACGACCCGCACTCCGACAGCGCCGCGGCCAATTCGACCAGCGGCCAGTTCGCCAGCACGGGCAGATCGGGCATGTCGCGCGACAGCGCGGCGGCCTCCGCCCGATCGGCTTCGCCCACGATCGCCACCACGTCCCGCCGATTTTCCCGCAACCGCCGGACGACGTCCAGAAAGCGCTCCAGCGGCCACCTTTTCGCTTCCCCCCCGCTGCCGGGATGCACCGCGACGGGACGCGGCTTCAGCCCCAGGTCGCGCAGCCGCTTCCGCGCGGCGGCGCGGGCTTCGCCGGACAGGTCCAGTTCGGGCACGAGGTCCACGTCGTAGAGCGCCAGCGCCTGCAGCGGCTCGAGCAGAAACGGGACGGCGGGGCCGCGCTTCACGATCGGCGATCCGGACAGCACCTGCTTCGCGCCCGCCAGCAGCAGGTTGCTGCGCACCTGCCCCACCGGATCGTGCAGGTAGTTGAACACCAGATCGAAGGAACGGACCGCCGCCACCTGCGCATCCGTGAAGGACGGCTCCGGCACGAAAAACCGCGCCATCTCCGCGCGGTCGAGCGACACGACCGCTTGCGCCCATCCGCCGGCGACGGCCAGTTCCGCGATGTGCGGATACCCCCAGATCTCGACGTGGGCCTCCGGCCATTGCGCGCGCAAAGCCTGCAGCACGGGCAGCGTGACGATGAAATCGCCGATGGCCCCGCCGCGCAATATCAGAAACCGCGGCGCATGGGAACGGATCGGATCCGGCATGGCCCCCTCAGCGCAACTGCCGGAGTCCGGCCGCCAGCAGCACGACGCCCCCCGCCAGCTTGGCCCAGCCCAGAAGCCGCCAGGCGGCGGGCGCGGACAGAACCCGCTCGACCGCCTTGCGGAAAAGCCAGGGATGCAGCATCAAGGCGCATCCGGCCACCACCCAGGCGTAGGCGATGGCGGCCGGCACGAACCGCCAGGCGGAATCCGCCCAGCGCACGCCGTTCAGGATCGGATTGGCCGCCAGCAGCAGCAGGCCGCCGAGCGCGCGCGGCGACAGCAGTTCGTCCAGAAAATAAACGACGGCGGCAAACGTCAGCACGGCCAGGACCGGGACATAGGGCTTGACGAACGAAAACCGGCCGAGCGCGGCATGGGAAACGACCCACGCCACCCAAAACGTGCAAACCGCGGCCAGCATCCACCCCGGCCATTTCGAGCGGGGAAAGGCCGACAATCCGGCGCGCAGCGCGCCGGGGAACCGCAGCGCCGCGGCGCCGGCCAGCATGCCCAAGGCGCCCAGCGCGGCCAACGCCAGGCCGAGAAAGTGGTTGGCCTCCTGCATTACTCGAGGGTCTTCTTGCCGCGCTTCTTTTCCGGCGCCGCGGGCTTTTCTTTTGCCGTCAATTTCCGCGTGTCCAGCGTGTAGGGCTGCGCCGGAGGCGGGGCCGGAGCCACCAGCATCCCGGGGTTGTCCGGATCCGCCTCGAACGGCGAGCCGCCCACCACGGCGACTCCGCCCGACTCGTCGCGCACCAGCCGGATGCTTCCCGTTTCCGCCGCGAAGAACGCCGCCGACTGGGGACGGCCGTCGTAGTCGAACGCGGAATGCACGAAACGGTCGGGCGCGCTCTGGTGCAGCACGTGGAACCGCCCGTCGCGGTCCTGCTCCAGCCGGGGAACGAAGAAACGGATGACCCGCCCCAGCTCGTAGACGCCGAGGCAATACCCCGTAGCGGGATCGTCGATGCGGAAGAAAATCCGGTCGTTCCGGTCGCGGTTGATCAGGCGCAGCGACACCGTGCGCGCCGTGCCGGCGGACGCCAGGCCGTAGTCGCGCTTCAGCAGCTCGATGCCCGGCTGCACCTCCAGCGAAAGACGCGGGCCGAAAAAGCGCATCCCGGCGAATTCCAGCGCCGGCGTTATGGTGTAGGACTGCCCACGGACGATCCGATAGCCGTCGAGCAGATCGACTTCCACCTCGCGGGTCTCGCTGGCGGGCACGATCAGCGCGTTTTTCACCAGCGGCTGGCCCGTGAACGGCAGGGTCGAACTCGGCCGATCCTCCACGTCGAACAGCAGCCGGGCGTTTCCCCGGGGAGACAGATCGAGGTTCTTGCCGGAATAGTTGGCGATGCGCACCGTGGCCCGGATCGGCTCCATCAGCACGGTGCGGCCGTTGGCCAAGGCCCAGGAGATCTCCACCTGGGCCGGCGCCGCCAGCGCCGCGCCCCACAGCGCCACCATCCAAATTCCCGTCGCTTTTTTCATTCCCGCGTCCTTTCGCCCGGCCTACCGGCCGATTTCCAGCCGCGAAGCCGCGCGTTCGGGCAGTCCCGCCGCGCGGATTTTCGCCTGCGTCGCCGCAATGTCGTATTCCACGCGCCGCAGTTCCACCACGTTCTGGGCCATGTCGTAGATCGCATAGGCCGCGCGCGGGTCGCCGTCGCGCGGCTGCCCCACGCTGCCCACGTTGACGTAGTATTTCCGCCCCGCCGTGATCCGCAGCTTCGTGTAGAGCCCGCCGCGGACGATCCCGGCCTTCTCGAAGGCCAGCGGCACGTGGGTATGCCCGAAAAAGCACACCGAGCACATTTGGTAGGCGAAATTCGCCTCCGCCTCGAGCTTGTCGAAGACGTATCCCCACATTTCCGGATTGTCGAGGGTGGCATGCACCAGCATGAAGGTTTCCACCGTGCGCGAATAGCGCAGGTTGCCCAGCCAGGCGCGCTGGTCGTCGTTCAGGCGCTTGCGCGTCCAGTCCACCACGTCCGCCGCCAGCGGATGGAAGCCGTTGAGGTTCTCCTGCCGGGAACAATAGTGGTCGTGGTTGCCGCGCACCACCGCGTCGCCGGCCAGTTCGCGCACCTTCTCGATGCACGCCTCCGGATCGGCGTTGTAGCCGACGATGTCCCCCACGCACGCGTAGTGGGTCGCGCCCTGGGAGGCCGCGTCGGCCAGCACCGCCGAAAGCGCTTCCCAGTTGGCGTGGATGTCGCCCAGAATGGCGTATTTCAGGCCCATGCGCGCTACACCGGCTTGGGCTCTTCTTCCGCCGTTCCGGCGCCGTCCGGAGCCGCGGCGGGTTCCGCGGCGGCAGGCTCCGTCTTCGCATCCTCCGCAACGGATTCGTCCGCCGGCTTCGAAACGGAATCCGCGGGGGGCCCAGGGTCCGCGGCGGGCGCATCGCCCGCCGCCGGCTCGCCGCCGGCCTCCTTCTTCGCCTCGGCGCGCGCGCCGCCGCCCGGCAGCGCCAGCGTGGCGTTGAAAAACTCGATCGCGCCGCCGTTGGCCACCAGGTTGCCCAGATGCAGCAGCAACTCGCACGCCTGGGAAGACTCCGGATCCGCGCCGGAACGCAGCCCCTCCAGCACCTGCTGGCGCGTGCTTCCCGGATGGGCTTCCAGAAACGACACGATTTCCTTCACGATCGCCGGCGCCGTCGCCCATTCCACCGGCTTCGGCGAAACCGACGTCACGTAGGTTTCCTTGGCGTTCACCTTGAACAGATACAGGTGCATGTGCCGGAAGGCCGGACGCAGCGACAGCAGCAGCGTCAGGGGAAACCGGCTCTCCCGCTGCCACGCCGCCGACACCGCCGCGCGCAGCGCGCCGTCGTCGAATTTCCGGGATTGGGCCGCCGGCAGCATGCAGCGCCCCGATTCCCGCAGCAGCGGATTCACCTTGCCCCCGCGCATCCAATCCTGCGCCTCGGCGCGCGTCATCGCGGCGGACGCCTGCCCTTCCGGCGTTTCCTTGAGGCGATAGACGGTCTTTTTCCGCAGGAAATCCTTCCACTGCTCGATCAGCGCCTCGTCGCGCACCGTCTCGACGTGGCCGAGATATTCCGCCTTCGACATGTGCGGAAAACGCGACGCCCACAGTTCCTGGATTTTTTCGTTGTAGCCGTGGTAGTTCGGCGGGCCCAGCAACGTCCCGCTCAGCCCGCACCGCGCCACGCAGGAAAACGCGCCCGACGGCGCTTCCGTCTCGGTTTCTTCGATGGCGAAATACGTGTCCAAATGGTCGTTCAGGACGTGCGCTTCGGCGTTGGCGCGGGAACGGAACACCCGCTTGCATTCCAGGCATTGCACGAAGGTTTGGCGCGGCGCGCCTTCCGCCGGCGGCGGCAATTCCAGCTTCACCAGATAGGAATCCTCGCGCCCCAGGAAGCGGCTGGCGATTTCCACCAGCGGAAACGCCCGGCGGCTGGCCTGGATGTCCCGCACCACCAGCGCCAAGCGCTCGCGATCCGGCAGGAACGTCACCTTGACGTCCAGCCGCGGCAGGGCTTCGCGCGGCGGACGCCGGTCGGCGCCGTCCCGCCTTGGAAAACCCTCGCGGCGCGGCCCGGAAAAGCCCCCTCCCCCCTCGCGGCGGGGAAAACGGCTGTCCGGACGGCCTCCGGCTTCCGGGCGGCGGAATCCGCCCCCCGCGGGCCCGCCGTCGCGGCGAGGTCCGGGACGGCGGACGCCCTCGCGCCGGCCCCAGCCCCCCCGGCGATCGTCCCGGGACCCCGCATGGCGCCGATCCCCCTCTCCGGAACCTTCGCGGCCCGCATACGGATTCTCCGGCGGCTTCCGCGCCCAGGTCGGCACGAAATTCAAATCCAGCGCAAGTTCCGGTTTTTCCTGCGTCCCGTTCTCCGGGCTGACCTCGTCGTCCATGCTCATGCTCGTTTCATTGCGGATTTCCCGGCGCGGGAAACCACTCTGAAGCCTCCGTTCGACGGAAAACTTCGCTCCGTTCCTTTCGGCCGGAAAACGTTCCGACCCTCGAAACCGCTTTCTACCACGTCGCGTTCCGGGTGGCAACGCACATCTGGACGTGAAAACGACATGAAAAAGGCGGGGCGCGCTTCCGCGCGCCCCGCCGTGGACCCCGGCCGAGAGGCCTAGTACATGTCGCCCATGCCGCCCATGCCGCCGCCGCCCGGCATCGGAGGCATCGCGTCCTTCTTCTGCGGGATTTCGGCGACCATCGCCTCGGTCACGAGCAGCAGGCCCGCGATGCCGGCCGCGTTCTGCAGCGCGCTGCGCGTGACCTTGGTCGGATCGATGATGCCGGCCTTGATCATGTCGCCGTAGGTTCCCTGGGCCACGTCGTAGCCGTAGGCGCCCTTGCCGTTGCGCACTTCCTGCACGACGATGGACCCGTCCACGCCGGCGTTTTCCGTCAGCTGGCGCAGCGGGGCTTCGCAGGCCTTGCGCACGATTTCGACGCCGATCTTGGCTTCGCCCGAAGCCCGCACGTCGTCCAGCGCGGACTGCGCGCGGATCAGCGCGACGCCGCCGCCCGGAACGATGCCTTCCTCGACGGCCGCGCGCGTGGCGTGCAGCGCGTCCTCGACGCGGGCCTTCTTCTCCTTCATCTCCGTCTCGGTGGAGGCCCCGACGTTGATGACGGCCACGCCGCCGGCGAGCTTCGCCAGGCGTTCCTGGAGCTTCTCGCGGTCGTAGTCGGAGGTCGTCTCGTCGATCTGCCGGCGAATCTGGGCGATCCGGCCCTGGATGTCGACGTGCTTGCCGGCGCCTTCGACGATCGTGGTGTTGTCCTTGTCGATCGTGATGCGCTTGGCGCGGCCCATGTCCGCCAGCGACAGGCTCTCGAGCTTGAGGCCGAGGTCTTCGCTGATGAACTTGCCGCCGGTCAGGACGGCGATGTCTTCCATCATGGCCTTGCGGCGGTCTCCGAAGCCGGGGCTCTTCACCGCGCACACCTGGAGGGTGCCGCGCAGCTTGTTGACCACCAGCGTGGCCAGCGCCTCGCCTTCGATGTCCTCGGCGATGATCAGCAGGGGCTTGCCGCTCTTCGCCACGTTCTGCAGCACCGGCAGCAGATCCTGCAGGTTCGAGATCTTCTTCTCGAACAGCAGGATGTAGGCGTCGTCCAGCAGCACTTCCATCGTCTCGGCCTTCGTCACGAAGTACGGGCTCAGGTAGCCCTTGTCGAACTGCATGCCTTCCACCACGTCCAGCGTGGTCTCGATGCCCTTGGCTTCCTCGACGGTGATCGTCCCGTCCTTGCCCACCTTGTCCATCGCCTGCGCGATGATCTTGCCGATGGTGCTCTCGCCGTTCGCGGAGATGGTGCCGACCTGGGCGATTTCCTCGTTGTCCTTCACCTTCTTGCTCTGCTTCTCCAGCGCGGACACGACGGCCGCGGTGGCCAAGTCGATGCCGCGGCGGATTTCCATCGGGCTCGCGCCGGCCGTCACGTTCTTCAGGCCTTCGCGGTAGATGGCCTCGACCAGCACCGTCGCCGTCGTCGTTCCGTCGCCGGCGACGTCGCTCGTCTTGCTCGCGACCTCGCGCACCATCTGGGCGCCCATGTTCTCGAACGGATTCTCCAGCTCGATCTCCTTGGCGACGCTCACGCCGTCCTTGGTGATCGTCGGGCTGCCGAACTTCTTCTCGATCACCACGGTGCGGCCGCGGGGCCCCAGCGTGCTCTTGACCGCCTTGCTCAGCTTCTCGATGCCCTTCAGCACCAGCTGGCGGGCTTCCGAATCATATACAATCTGTTTTGCCGACATATGCCTTCTCTGCTCCTTTTCGATTAGTCTTCCAGGATGCCGAGGATGTCTTCCTCGCGCATGATCTGGTATTCCTTGCCGTCCAGCTTGATTTCCGTGCCGCCGTACTTCGGCATCAGGACCTTGTCGCCCTTCTTGACGTTGAACGGAATCTTTTTTCCGTTGTCGTCGATCTTGCCGGTGCCGACCGCGATGACCTTGCCCTGCTGGGGCTTTTCCTTCGCGGTGTCGGGAATGATGATCCCGCCCTTCTTGACTTCCTCTTCCTTCGCGGGCTCGACCAGCACGCGATCTCCCAACGGTTGGATCTTCATATCTGACTCGTCTCCTGTTTCATGGTTGTGGCCGGCGCCGCGGCGGAACGTCGTCCGCGCCGCGCCGGCCGGTTTGCTTTATTTTGAATTCTTCTTGTCGTCGTCGACCATCTCGAAGTCGGCGTCCATCACGTCGCCGTCGGCCTGGCCGCCCGCGTTCGGCGGCGGCGGGGGGGGCTGGCCGCCGCCGGCCGCGCCGGCGCCGGGCTGCGATTGCTTGGCCTGCGCATACAGATCGGCCGAAACCGCCTGCATGTCCGCGGTCAGCGCCTCGCTCGCCTTCTTGATCGCATCGGCGTCGCCGCCCTTCAGCGCGTCCTTCAGCGCCTGGATGCCGTTCTCGACCTTCATCTTCTTGTCGGACGGGATCTTTTCCCCGTTTTCCTTCAGGAATTTCTCGGTCTCGTACGCCATCGCCTCGGCGCGGTTCTTCACGTCGACCGATTCGCGCTTCTGGGCGTCCTCGCTCGCGTGGGCCTCGGCGTCCTTCACCATCTGCGCCACCTCGTCCTTGCTCAGGCCGCTGGAGGCGGTGATCGTGATCTTCTGCTCCTTGCCCGTGCCGAGGTCCTTCGCGCTGACCTTCAGGATGCCGTTGGCGTCCAGATCGAACGTCACCTCGATCTGCGGCATGCCGCGCGGAGCCGGCGGAATCCCGTCCAGATGGAACTTGCCGATGCTCTTGTTGTCGCCCGCCATCTTGCGCTCGCCCTGCAGCACGTGGATTTCCACCGTGTTCTGGTTGTCCGCCGCCGTGCTGAAGATTTCGCTCTTGCGCGTCGGGATCGTCGTGTTGCGCTCGATCAGCGCCGTGCTCACGCCGCCCAGCGTCTCGATGCCCAGCGTCAGCGGGGTCACGTCCAGCAGCAGCACGTCCTTGACTTCGCCCTTGAGCACGCCGCCCTGGATCGCGGCGCCGACGGCCACGACCTCGTCCGGATTCACGCCCTTGTGGGGCTCCTTGCCCAGCTGCTTTTCGACTTCCTGCTGCACGCGGGGCATGCGCGTCATGCCGCCGACCAGGATCACCTCGTCGATCTTGTCCTTCGAAAAACCGGAATCCTTCAGGCAGCTTTCCACGGGCCCCATGCTGCGGTCGATCAGATCGCCCACCAGCTGCTCCAGCTTCGCGCGGCTCAGCGCCACGTTCAGGTGCTTCGGCCCGCTGGCGTCCGCCGTGATGAACGGCAGGTTGATGTCCGTGCTCTGCGCGCTCGACAATTCGCATTTCGCCTTTTCCGCGGCTTCCTTGAGGCGCTGCAGCGCCATCGGGTCCTTGGACAGGTCGATGCCCTGCTCCTTCTTGAATTCGGCCACCAGCCAATCCATCACCCGCTGGTCGAAATCGTCGCCGCCCAGGTGCGTGTCGCCGTTGGTGGCCTTCACCTCGAAGACGCCGTCGCCGATCTCCAGCACGGAGATGTCGAACGTGCCGCCGCCGAGGTCGTACACCGCGACCTTTTCTTCCTTCTTCTTGTCGAGGCCGTAGGCCAGCGAAGACGCCGTCGGCTCGTTGATAATGCGCAGCACCTCGAGCCCCGCGATGCGGCCCGCGTCCTTCGTGGCCTGCCGCTGGCTGTCGTTGAAATACGCCGGCACGGTGATGACCGCTTGGGTGATCGTCTCGCCCAGGTACGCCTCGGCGTCCGCCTTCATCTTCTGCAAAATCATCGAGGAAATTTCCGGCGGCGAGTAGGTCTTGTCGCCGATCTTCACGTGGGCGTCGCCGTTCGGCGCGCGGACCACCTCGTAGGGCATGCGCTTGATCTCGTTCGGCATCTCGTCGAACTTGCGGCCCATGAAGCGCTTGATGGAAAACACGGTGTGCTTCGGATTGGTGACCGCCTGCCGCTTGGCCGCGCTGCCCACCAACCGCTCCCCGCTCTTCGTGAACGCCACGATCGACGGCGTCGTGCGCCCGCCTTCCGCGTTCGGAACGACCGTCGGCTGTCCGCCTTCCATCACCGCCATGCAGGAATTCGTCGTCCCCAAATCGATTCCAAGAACTTTAGACATGTTGCATCCTCGCTTTCATGAAATTTCCGAAAATTACAAATCTACACAAGAGATTATGCAACAAGCGTGCCAATAAACTGTAATTATTTACATTACCATGCACTGCAAATTGTTACTTCTATCCAAATCAAATTCAATGGTTCTTTGAAACCAGGCAAACGAGACACAATGTCTCACCGGAGCCGTGAATTGTCCCATCCGGTGGAGTGCATCGCGCCGGAAAAAACAAATTAGACTTAATTAACTCTGCATGCCGTTTTCAATTTGCTTTTTTCGAATTTCAAGATGAATTGGATTGTAAATCGATGCAGGATTAATTAACCTTGCGCAAAATGATTGAACGAGGTTCTTATGGGAAAGTTGCATCCGACTCTTTGGCGAACCTGCCGCATCTTGGCGGGGAAGACCCGGCTCGAACTGTTGCGCTCCGTGGCCCAAACCCCGGATCAAACGGTGACCGGCCTGGCGGCGCAATTGCGCATCAGCGTTCCGCGAACCAGCCAGGAACTGCGGCGCCTGCAATCGCGCGGCCTGATCCAAGCCAATCGAACCGGGATCCACGTGTTCTATCGGCCGGCGCCGGACCGCCTGGTTCCCACGGCCGAACCCCTTCTGCGCGCCATGCAGGACGTGTTCCGCCTCTTTCCGCCTTCCGAGGATGAATCCGCCATCCGAATCGCGACGGCGCTTTCCCATCCGCGGCGGATTTCCATCCTCCGCCTGCTGCTGGTCGGCCCCACGTCCTCCTGGGTCTTGCAGGAAACGTCCGGAATGTCGCGGGATGCCCTCAACCGGCATCTCGCAATCTTGCGGGACGCCGGACTCGTTCGCCGCGACGGCAAAAAAATCCTGGTCGTCGACAATCCCCATCCCCTCGCCCAAAGTCTGATCGGAATCCTGAAGGAAAACCAACCGCCCCCCGCCTGATTCCCCCGGCCTTACGGCAGGCGGGCGGCGCAGTGTGCGGACAGTTCGCCGGCCAATCGATCCAGCGGCAGGGTCTGCTGCTCGCCGGTGGCCATGTCCTTGAGCGCCGCGACGCCTTGCGCCAGTTCGTCGTCGCCGCGAATGACCGTCCAGGCGGCCCCGGATTTGTTGGCGGCGCGCATCTGCGACTTCATGCTGCCCCCCGGGGCCATGCGGCAGCAAATTCCGGCCGCGCGCAGGGTTTGCATCAGCGCCAGGTTTTGTTTCACGGCCGCTTCGCCCAATCCGACGAACCACGCCAGCGGCGGCGGCGGCTCGGCCAGCGCCGCGTCGCGGCCGAGCGCCTGCAACACGCCCACCACGCGCTCCAGCCCGATGGCAAACCCCACGCCGGCCAGTTCGCGGTCCCCCAGCCGGATCCGATAGCGCCCGCCGCCGGCCACCGCGTTCTGCGCGCCCAGGGCCGTGCTGGCGATTTCCCAGATCGTGTGTTCGTAGTAGTCGAGTCCGCGCACCAGCAGCGGATCGATCCGATACGGCAACCCCAGCGCGTCGAGATGCGCCGCCACCTGCGCCAAATACGCGCGCGAGGCCTCGCCCATGAAATCGGCGAGCGGCGGCAGCCGGGCCACGATGGCTTGGCAGGCTTCGTTCTTGCAATCGAGCACGCGCAGCACGTTTTCGGAAATCCGCCGGCGGCAATCTTCGCACAGTTCCGTTTCGCGGGGGGCCAGCGCCGCGCGCAGCCCCTCGGCCACGCGGGCATGCCCCCCGATTTCCCCGCGCGTATTCAGGCGAACGGTGCAGTCGCCCAGCCCCCAGGCTCGCAGCAAATCCACCTGCAGGGCGAGGATTTCGGCGTCCACCAGCGGCGAAGGCGGTTCGAGGCACTCGACGCCGCACTGGTGGAATTGGCGCCTCCGTCCGGCCTGCGGCCGCTCGCTGCGGAACATCGGCCCGACGTAGTACCACCGCGCGCCGTCGGTCTCCTGCGCGCCCAGCCCCGCCGCGTGGCGCATCACGCCGGCCGTGCCCTCCGGTCGCAGGCACAGGCGGCGGCCGCCCTTCTCGAAGACGTACATCTCCTTCTGCACCACGTCCGTCGTTTCGCCCAGCGAATGCGTGAACACCGATTCGAACTCGACCACGGGCGTGCGCAATTCTTCAAACCCGTAGCGGGCCAGCGTCTCGCGGGCCAACTGCTCGATCCGCTGCCAGAGGCGAACCTCCGGCGCGGCGATATCGGACATCCCCTGTACGGGCTGGTGGGCGGCAGACATATGAAACCCCTTTGCGGCACGCGAATCCGCGCGCGCAAATCAAACGGAATCAGGCCTCTTCCCCGGGGCCTATTTGAACATTTCCTTCATCGTTTTTCCCGGACGGAAGCGGACGACCTTCCGGGCCGGAATGACGACGACTTGGTCGGGCTTGTGCGGATTGCGGCCGATGCGCTGGCGCCGCTCGCGAACGTCAAAGACGCCGAACTTGCGGAATTCGATCGTCTGTCCTTCGCGCAAGGCATCCACGATGGCATCCAGCGTTTTCTGGATCACGGCCACGACCTGTTGCTGGGTCAGGCCGGATTCTTCGGCGATGCGTATCGCCAAGTTGCGTTTGGTCAAGTTTTCCATCTTTCCCTCGCCTTCCATGCGGACTGCCTACAGCACCCGCGAACAGTTGGAACATAAGTCTCCCCGCCAAGTTGCGTCAAGAAAAACAAGGGGGGCAAACGCGATTTTCATGACCCGTTCCGGCTCCGGGCGCGAGTCAGGGATCCCGCGGCCAAGGGGCCGAAACCGGGAAAAACGCTTCGACCCGTCCTTGGAAGTCGTGCGGCAAATCCACCCCTTGCGCATCGAACGTTTTGAGGTGCGACCCATTGGCCAGCACCCGTTCCGGCATCATCTGCCTCGGCCACCAGATCCGATAGCCTTCCGGAGGCCGAGCGTCGCCGCCGATTTCCACCGCAAACCGCTCCCGATGCCAATGACCCGTCAGATCCAACGGTCCATACATGGTGGGCATGCCGTAGACCTTGAACCCCTCCCCATGTTGAAGCCATTCGGCCGGCGCGCCGGAAAAAAGGTCGAGGCGCTTGCCGTCTTCGCGGGCCGCAAGTCCCCTAACGGCAATGAAATAAGCGGCGGCCGCCCGCGCGCTGGGCATCATGCCGGCCAGTCCCGGTTGCCGGGGATCGCTCCCCGTGGCCTCCGGCCAAAGATGCCAGCCCCGGGGAATGCGCCGTTCGAGCAAGCCATAGAGAACTTCCCGGGCATAATCGCCCCGGCCCATGCCCGACAAGGGAACCAGCATAAGCGATTCGTCCGAGGGAATGCCCCCCGACCGGTTCCGAACCAGGCACTCTTCATAGAAGAAATCCAGGCTGCTTTGGAGTTTGTGGGGCTCCACCAGATCGGTTTCTTCGCACGGCCAAAACATCAGCGCCACGGATCCGGCATCGAACCGATCCTCTTCGGCCGAGGCGGGAATCCACGAAGCTTCCATCCGCTCCATGTGTTCCCGCAGGGAGTGGCGGACCGCCGATCGAAGAGTCTGGTATTGCTCCTTGGCCCAGGTGGCGTCGTTCGTGCGCACGAGAATGGAAGCGGCGTTCAGCCCTTCCTTCCAGCCCAACAGCGCCCAATAGTGGTCGGAATACCGGTGCGTCGGCGTGGCGCTTCCCGTCCGCGCACCGGAC
Source organism: Kiritimatiellia bacterium (assembly GCA_050176815.1). GTDB lineage: Bacteria > Verrucomicrobiota > Kiritimatiellia > CAIQIC01 > Lenti-01 > Lenti-01. The sequence goes on along the minus strand of JBFXHR010000015.1, from coordinate 42,846 downwards.
GCCGGCAACAGGTCTTCCGCCCCGGCCCGCAATCCCTGCAGATAGGCCAGCGCACGGATCAGTTTCGGATAGGTCTCCTGCAGGAACGCGATATCCTGCGTGAAGCGATAGTATTCCATCGCCATGAACGCAAACTGCCCCTGCGGGGCGTGCCCCCCCTCTGCTTCGGAAATCGGGTCCGGCGGACGGAAGGCGGCGGACACCCGGCCATTCGTCTCCATGCCCGCCGCCACCCGTTCGATCCAATCCCGGGCCGCGTTGGTCTGCCCCGCCCGCAACAAGGCCGCCACCCGCAGGCTGAGCGACTCCAGATCGCCGCTTTCGCTCCCGCCGCCCAGGGAACGCATCCCCAGCAACCAACCCGCCTGCGCCCGCAGGCAATCCATCGCATCCGGCCGGGCCACCTTGGGGAAACAGCGGCTCGTTTCGCCGCGCCAAACCCACGACGCGTCCACCCATTCCCGGTCGAACGCCTCCGCCGCCGTCTCGCCCGCGCTTTCCGGCCATTCGACGGAACGAAGACGGCCGCCGCCCTGCGCGTGGGCGACCACCACCGCACTGGTTTTTTCCCCGGGGTCCAGCGCGAAGTCCAGCCACCACGCCGCCGAAACCAACCCGTTGTCGTCCTCCGCCGATTGCATCGGCGGCGTTTCCCCGCGCAAAAAATATTCCGCCACGTCTCCGCCATCGAACGGCGCGGTTCCAAACGGCATGTTCGCGTCTTGCACCGCGAAGAGCGGCGTTCCATTCACGCGGATTTCCCGCCAGCCGCCGGCCGTTTCGGACGCGCGGCAGGAAAAGATTGGCGACAGGCCGCCGCCTGCCCAGGGCGGCGGCAGGGTGACGGGGCGCACCACCCAGCACAGCCGGCCGGTCTGGGCCATGATCGAATCGTTTGCCAGCTCGTACTGCACCCAGGCCTTGGGCGGACGGGTGCCCGAGCGCGCCATCGCGCGGATCCGCAGCGACAGTCCCGACGGCATTTCCCACGTCGTTTCCGGCATCGGCGCTCCATCGCCGCCCAGCCGATGCTCCACCTCGGCCGCCTGGCGGGCCGAAAACGTTTCGCCGCCCGACGAGATCAGCGGCGCCAGCGTCGGACCATGCTGCCGGGGCGCGAACGTGCCCCATTCGTCCAGCAGGGCTTCCGCATCGCCCCGCCGGGGCCCGCCCGCCAAAGCCCAGTAACTCTGCCGTTTTCGAAAGGCGTCCGGATAGATTCCTTCCGGCGCATGTTCGGCCGCCAGCTCGTACATCGCCCACGGCCGCGCCGCCCCTTCCGCCCCGCGCAGCGTGATTCCCGAAACTTCGAATCCGTCTTTCGACGACGTCCCCGAGAAGGACAGCTTCACAAATTGCGCCGGACGGGCCTCTTCCCCCATCAGCACGCCGAAATCTCCCGCTTGCGCCTGGATGCGGCCCATCGAGATCCAGTTCGTCCCATTCGTCGACACTTCCACCACCACGTTCGAGGCAAACCCGCTCGGACCCCAGTCGATCCGGACGCTGCCGACCGGCTTGGCGTTTTTCAAATCCAACTGGACGGTCGCCATGGATCCATTGGTCCAGCGCCAGATCGTTTCGGGATTCCCGTCCAGCAATGCGGCCTCCGGATCTTCCGCGGCGTTGACCCGCGCCTGCGGCTGGTCGGCCAGCCCCTTGATTTCCAGCGCGCACAGCGCCGCGCCGGTTCCCTGCAAGCCCTTGCGCACCGTCACGCGCACGTGGCGCGCTTCGGTCGGATCGATCGACGTCTGGTCCCAGCCCCCGTCGCTGTTCGTCGTTTCGTATTGGGTCGCCCACTGTTCCCGATCCAGGCGCGTCTGGATCGAATAGGCCGTCGCATGGGGTTCGCCCCAATGCAGGGAAAAACCGCAGACCATCGCCGGGCGGGCCATGTCCACCTCGATCCACTGCGGTTCGCCGGTCCCGCTGCGCCACCAGGTGTTCGTCTTCCCGTCCTTGGCCAACGCCGGACCGTGCCCCGCCTCCGAATCCGACGCCGTCGTTTTCCAATGGACGGACCGCGTGACGTCCAGCCGCGGTTTTTTCGCGCTCTGGCATCCCGGCGCACCCCACGCCAGCAGAATCGCGCCGACCGCCGCAGCCGCGGCTTTTCCGTAAAATGGAAAAAGGGTGCGCACCCGCATCATTCCGCAGAATTCCTCACCCGCCGTAGATCGAAAGCGTCCGGCGGATGCGCTTCAAGACGCGTTCCTTGCCCATCGTCGCCAGCATGTCGAACAGGCCCGGGCCCACGCCCGTGCCGGAGACCGCCACGCGGACCGGATGGACCAGGTCGCCCATTTGCCGGCCGGTGCGCTCGCCCAGCACGTGCAGCGCCGCGTCCGTGGCCGCCGCCGTGAACGGCTCGACCGCCTCCAGCGCCACCAGTTCCTCGCGCAGAATGCCGAGCGCGCCTTCCTTCAGCAGGCGTTTCTTCACGCTCTTCTCGTCGTAGGAAAATTCCTCGTTGAAGAAGAATGCCGCTTGCTCGCCCAAATCGGAATATAGCCGGATGCGCTCGCCCATGCACGCCACCACCGCGCGGAAATACGCCGGATCGACGTCGTCCCGCCACAAGCCCTGCCGCTTCAGCGCCGCCTGGCAGCCGGCGGCGATCTCCTTCGGCCCGCGCCGTTTCAGGTGCTCGCCGTTCATCCACAGCAGCTTCGTCATGTCGAGCTGGCTCGGCGCGCTGCGCACCCGGTCCAGCGTGAACAGCTTCACCATGTCCTCGCGGCTCATCACTTCGAGATCTTCGCCCGGACTCCACCCCAGCAGCGCCAGCGAATTGAACAGCGCCTCCGGCAGAAAACCCCGCTCCTGGAATTCGCCCACGTAGGCCGCCCCGTCGCGCTTGGAATACGGCTTGCCCTGCGCGTTCACGATCATCGGCAGATGCGCGAACTTCGGCATCGGCGCGCCGATGGCCGCATACATCGCCACGTGCTTGAACGTGTTTTCCACGTGGTCGTCGCCGCGGATCACGTGCGTGATGCCCATGGTGACGTCGTCCACCACGTTGCCCAAGTGGAACACCGGCGAGCCGTCCGAGCGCACGATCACGAAATCCTTGAGATCCTCCGCCTTCTTGGAGATATCCCCTTTGATCTCGTCGTGGAACGAAATGTCCGTGCCCGGCATCTTGAACACGATGCACTCGCCCTTGCCGGTGCCGCCCTTGTCCTCCCGGTAGGCCGCGCCCTTGGCCAGGAGCATCTCCGCGATTTCGAGGTGATGCGCGCGCTGGGTGCTCTGGAAGAGCGGCTCGCCGTCGAACGTCAGCCCCAGCCAAGAGAGCGAATCCAGCACCGTCTTCACCGCCGCGGGCGTCGAGCGCTCCAAGTCGGTATCCTCGATGCGCAGCAAAAACTCCCCGCCTTCGTGGCGCGAAAACAGCCAGTTGTAGATCGCGGCCCGGATGTTCCCGATGTGGACGTTGCCCGTCGGGCTGGGCGCAAAACGCGTGCGGATCGTCATAGCTTGGAATCCTTTCGAAAATCGACTGCCCCGCATCCTACCCGCCCCCGCCGTCCCTCGCAAGCATTGCAAGCAGCATCCTTTCCCTCTGCGCATTAACGCGATTCGAACATGGATTGCCTTGTATAATCAATTTTTCTCTCCCAACCTATATGAATGGTTTTGGCATCTCGCATCTCGCATCTCGCATCTCGGCATCCCGGGAAGCTGCGTAGTGCGAGGGCTTCTCCCATTTGTCTTCTTCCTTAGCTCTCTTCTTCCGTTTTCTTCTCTCGCCGCAACGTCTTTGGATGTCCGCGGCGTCTCGGTCGCCTTCTCGCCGCAAGGGGATTCCCTTTCTGAAATCATCCGAACGCTCCATTCCGCCAAGCGCAGAGTGGACGTCGCGCCATTCTTCCTGAGCCATACCGACCTGATCGACACCCTCTGTTTCCTGTCGGCCCGGCAGAAGGTCAAGGTCCGCTGCTTCATGGACCCCGCCTCCACCGCTCCCGCCGAGTGCCATGTTTTGGACCGGCTTGTCCAAAACGGCGTCGAGGTCTATGTGGTTCAGGTCCCCGACGGCAAAATGCACCTCAAATGCGCCGTCGTGGATGACGATGTCGTCGTCACCGGAGCCGCCAACTGGACGGCTCGCGGATTCGACAACAACGTGGAGGACAGTCTGGTCGTGCAATCGGCATCGCTGGCCCAAGCCTATCGCGCCCGCTTGGACCGGCTCCTGCCCCTCTCCATTCCTTATCATGCGCCTACGGGCGAGGAAGGACCCGAGCGCATCGATTCCAAACCCGACGGCCTTCCCCAAGGCAAACCGACGACTCTGGCATTTGCCGCTCCCCGCCTCCAGCGATTCGGTTCCATCCGGACCGCCCGCGTTTTTTTCTCCGCCGATTCCGCCGCCGACAACGGGTTGCTGGCATCTGAAACCATTATATCCAACATTCAAGCCGCCCAAGAGCGGGTGGATGTCGCCATGTACTTGTTGGTCGAGCCCTCGCTCATCGACGCCCTTGCCCGAAAAGCGGCCGAGGGCAAGGTGCCGGTCCGCCTGCTGGTCGATTCCGGAATGCTGGATGCCGACTCCCGCTCCGTCCTGGAAACGCTGGCCGCCGCCGGAGTGCAAATCGATTGGCTGGGCAGCGAAAAGTTCAGCATGCACCTGAAGGCGCTGGTGCTGGACGAAATCCAGGTCTGGACGGGTTCCGCCAACTGGTCGCAATCCGCCTTCGCCCACAACATCGAGGACTTGGTTCTCATCGAGTCCGCCGATCTGGCGCGGGCCTATACCCGGCATTTCGATACCCTCCATGCCGCCGCAACCCCCTTCCAACCCGTTGCCCTGCCGGTCCCCGCGCCATCCAATGCCGCTGCCGTCGCCGAATTCCCCATGGGCCTGCCTCCCACCGGCCCCCGCACCAATTGGCCGGCCGGCCTTCAAGACGTCGCCGGCGACGACCTTCTCCTCTCCGCTTCCGCCCGCTATGTCGCCGACGGGGAATACCTCCCCGTCCTGCTGGACCTGATCCAAAACGCCCACCAATCGGTTCTCGCCTCCATGTACGTCATGGGCGAGCCGCAAAAGGACCAGCCCAACCTCGATCGGCTCACCACCGCCCTTTCGCAGGCCGTCCAGCGCGGCGTCTACGTCCATCTGCTTCTCCACATGCCCCTGCCCGAAACCGTCACCATGAACCGGATCCATCTGGACTGGGCCGAAAATCTCCGCGCCCAAGGCGTGGACGTCCGCTTGCACGTCCCCGCCGTATCCCTGCACGAAAAAGTCGTGGTCGTGGACCTCGCCAAGGTTCTGATCGGCTCCCACAACTGGTCCGAAGGCGCCCTCTCCGGACAGAAGGTCCTCGAATCCGGCGTCTTGATCGTCCTGCCCCGACAGGACCGGCGGCTGGCCGACCACGTCCTGAACCGCGAATCCATCCGCGACATGCGCGCTCCCGCCCAATGGCAGGAGGAATTGCGCGCCCTGCGGCAATTGGAAAACGCGTCCGGCAAGGAACGCGATGCCCTCCTCGATCGACTCGACCCCGAGGAAACGCCGTGAACGTCCGCCGCATCCTCTTTGCGTTCTACCTGCTGGCCCCGGCTTTCGCCATCGCCCAATCGGCGACGGCGCCAGACGTGATCCGCCTCCGCGACGGACGCGAACGCTCCGGGCACATCATCCAAAACACTTCCGCGGGATACGTCCTCATCCCGGCGGACGACCCCGCGCAAATCCAGCGCATCCCCCGCGAGGCCACCGCCTACGTCCTTTATGCCGACCCGGTTCAGGCCTCCAAGCTGCTCGGTCTCGATGCCGCCGCCCGGAATCTGTGCAAGGGTTCCGTCCCCGCCGACATCCGCCTTCTCGCCGCCGAACCGTTCGGAAAAGCCCTCCTCGAAGCGGTCCGCTCCGCCACCAACTCCATCTGGATTTCCGCCTACTATTTCAGCGACAGCCGCGCCGCGCCCATCCAGGATTTCTACGCCACCCTCCGCGAAAAAGCCGCCGCCGGAATCGAAGTCGCCATCCTCGCCGAAAACAGCAACGCCTCCCCGCCCGCCATGCGCCGGGCCAACGCCAATTTCGCCGCCGAACTTTCCGGCGACGGCATCCAAGCCCTCCTCTGGAGCGGCACCAACAAGGCCCTCCACAAGAAACTCGTCATCGTGGATGGACGCCTCCTCCTGCTCGGCAGTTCCAACCTCTCCCTCTCCGGCACCTACGGCAGCATTGAAATGAACGTCCTCACCGAGGCCCCGCACCTGGTCCAGCCCGCCATCGCGGACTTCCAGCGGCTGCGCGACCAAATCCGGCAACGCGAGGCCAACCCTTGAAACCCCTCCCGTCGATCTTGTTGGTCCTCTTGGGTTTTATCCCCGCCCTCCGCGCCGCGCCCAAGCTCGTCGTCGCCCCCGAAACCTTCGATTTCGGCGAGGCCCCCAGCGGCGGATCCGTCCAGGCGATCTTCACCCTCCGCAACGAGGGCGACGGGCTTCTAACCATCTCCCAGGTCCGCACCGGGTGCGGCTGCACCACCACCGCCCTCGAAAAGCGGGAACTGGCTCCCGGCGAAGAAACTCCCTTGGTCGCCACCCTCTCCCTGAAAAACAGGAGCGGACCGCAAAGCAAACAACTCGCCATCGGATCCAACGACCCCGACCATCCGGAGATTCGGGCCACCGTCCAAGGCACCGCCATCCGGCCCATCGCCATCTTCCCCTCCATCATCTATCTGTTCTCCGCGCCCCAAGGACAACCCATCGCCCGTACCGTCGAAATCCTTTCCGAACAACATACCCCCTTCCAAATCACGTCCGTCGAAGCCAGCCATCCCGATTTGGCCGTTCAGGTCGCCCGCGTATCCTCCAGCGCTTACCGTCTATCGCTCACCATGCCGAACACCTGGCCCGCCGGGCGCATCGACGAATCCCTGCGCATCCACACCGACCACCCCCAAGCCCCCCTTCTCACTTGCGGAATCGTTGGAACCATGCAAACTCAGGAGATAACCCATGCGCCTGCCCCATGACCGGTTGTTCTTTTGGCTCCCGCTGCTGCTCTTCGCGTGGGCCGCCCCCGACCTCGCCGCCCAGACTTGGACCACCGTCTGGACTCCGGACGGCGCCCCCGTCGTGCGCCCAGCGGCCAAGGGCGACACCCGCGACTACAACACCAACTGCTATCCCTGCAAGGAGTGGGAAGACTACGGCGACGGCAAAGGCAAATGGACCTACTATCCCAAGGGCACGAAACCAACCGTCTGCGCCGGCGACACCAACGACTACGTCTGCAAGGTGTGCGACGGCGCGGGGGACGTGACCAACTCAACAAATATAATCGCTTGCGGCAATTGCGGCTGTTGCGAAGGCGGCAATTGCGTCGAATACACCAACAATTGCCCAAATCCCCTGCCAACGCCAACGGCATCCTTTGTCAAGGCAGGACCATGCCCTTGCACCAGTCCGACCGAACTTGGTTGCACTGCGCCAGCCAGTTATCCAATTCCCATGCCAAATGTGACGGTGTGCCTTCAGAACTGCACATGGATACCTATAGTGAACTCCGTCACGCTGGAATACTTTGAAGGCCTCTGCCCCAATAATTGCCAGAATGCTATACACTCCACCAATGATGTTAATCAAAGCAACTACTGCGCGGTCTCAAATGCGATTAATAAACGAATTGGCGAAATCAATATGCCCCCCTCCACCGCCAGTACAAACAAACTATCGTTTTGCTTTAAAGAGTGCCTGCAGACGCATGAAAACATCCATGTTGGGCAACTGTCCACAGAGTGGGATTTTTACTGGAACTTAATTCAAGATGACATTCGACAAATATCCATTCCCTTTGCCTGCGAAACAACTCGATCGGAAAGCCAGGCCCGCGCAGAAATGCTCCATTCGGTGGCTTTAATCATGCTGAATCACTATCCGGGCTTTCTTTTTGCGTGGCAGATACCCGGCCGGGGCGAGGAAGAAGCATACCGGGCCGAATCGGATTGCCTTCAGAACCTCGCGAACAAAATTCAACTGATGGCCGCGGAAAACGGCTGGAAATGCCCCTAATCGGTACAAGGAGATAAAATGAAGAACATATTCCTATTCGTCCTTATCTTGATTGGCTGTTCCTCCGCCTGTTTCGGATTGGATTTGTCTGGGGTTTCAGACAGCAATGGCGTTATTTCCATCACGATAGATCCGGCCATCACAGGGGATGAATACACGGCGGCATCCGTTGCGACTAATTTGGAGGCAAGCGTTATTGTCCGCTTGGCAGCCATTCAGACCCTGGCGAAAAACCCGACGCCACATTTGAATGTCTTGCGCACGGCATCTCGCGATCCAGAACTCGCGATTCGGCTTGCTGCGGCGGAAGCCCTTGTCTCGTGCGATTCTGCGATCGCAGCAGATACGGCGAAAATGGTTATTCAACAGCTCACCGCGACGCCACCCGTCCGCCAAGGTGACAATATGTTTGGATTGAACGCGGCAGCATTGCTGGCCAAGCTCAACGATCCCTCTGGATTTGAGTTTGTGGTCTTTCGACTCGAACATGCGAAATTCGCCGCCGAAAAGGTGACGGCGCTGGCGCATCTGCCGGAATTCCGGCGATTCCCCGAGGTGCCGGCCGGCAAGGCCGTCGTCCGCTTCATTGCAGAAATGCTCCCTGCCCTTGAACAAGAAGGAACCCAGGCGCGGCAAGAGGCGGATGTCCTCCTCCCAAGAGCTTTTCTTGCCCTTTACCATCTTCGGGCAGTCGAGACTCTCCCGCAATTGAAGGAATGGGAGAAAGTATTGTCCGGTTCGCCTCTGCGCAATCTGCAATATTACATGCGGGGTTTGGAGGCCTATTCCAACGAGGGCGACACCAATGCCCCCGTCCCGTAACCGGCTGTACTTATGGCTCCCCCTGCTGCTCTTCGCGGGGGCCGCCCCCGACCTCGCCGCCCAGACGTGGACCACCGTCTGGACCCCGGACGGCGCCCCCGCCGTGCGCCCAACGGCCCAGGGCGATACCCGCGACTACAACACCAATTGCCGCCCCTGCGAGGTGTGGGACGTCTACAAGAATAGCGGCAAAGGCGGATGGGATCCCCTCCCGGCCGGCACCGAGCCGATCAAATGCGCCGGCGACACCAACGACTACACCTGCAAGGTGTGCGACGGAAAAGGGGTCGTGACCAACGCCCCCAGCACCACCACCTGCGACGCCGGACAAGGCTGCGGCTGTTGCGTAGACGGCAAATGCTGGGCTCCAACGAACAACTGCAAAGAACCCATGGACGTGATTATTAAGTTCGTCAAAGCGGGGCCATGTCCATGCGGGCCCAGAATACTGGGATGCGTGGGGCCTGCCGAGATGGATCCATGGATTACGACGACCACGTGTTTTAAGGATTGCCTCTGGAAACCAGGCTCAGCCGACATTACCGTTTTTTATTATGAAGGTTTGTGCAAAGAAAAATGCCAGACTTCGATCAATTCGGCAGGCGACGTGAATGCCGACAACTACTGCGCCGTACTCGCCAAGCTGAACTCCCAGATTGCCAAATCAACTCTTTGGTCTTCCAACCCGCCGCCCCCCCCAAAGGAGGACGACACCCCCCTGCCTCCCGAGGAGTTTTGTTTTGATACTTGCATGCAACGGCATGAAAACGTTCACGTGAAACAGCTTCAGGACATGTGGAACAATATGGCTGATGACATTCGGAACAAGCTTAACGCCATCACTATCCACTTTGATTGCGACAAATCCATAACGCCGGAAGGGGCCGAAGACCAGTTGAAAAGTCGGGTGAATGATCAAATGAAAGATGCCCGCGCCGACTTTAAGACCGAATGGAACAAACCAAGCGTGATTAGCGACCAAGAAAAGGAAGCCCATAAGGAATCCCTGAAATGTCTCGAGGAGTTGCTTGCGGAAATCGAAAAGAAAGCCAAAGATAACAATTGGCCGAAGTGCGAATAAGGCAAGGGAGATTATCTGATGAAAATGCTTAAGATCGAAGTTGCGGCGATATTGCTATGGGGTTGTGCGGTGGCGACGGCTTTCGCCGAGAACGAACCAACGCCGGAAGAGCAGGCCTATATCGATGCGCAGATGCAAAAGGCCCGGGAGTTCGCCCAAATGGACGACTATGCGCGGGCCGCCCTGGCGATCAATACGAATGCGACGTATTCCGATCGAATCGACGCCATCTGGTCTCTGACCAACAATCCGGCGGCCCATATGGGTACACTTGAATCCCTCATGACCGAAACCAATCGCCGGTTGCGGTTCGCAGCCATCGAGGTTATCGATCCCGTGCGTCCCGACCTGGCATGGCAGGAAGCGAAACGCTTGTTTCTGGAGGCCTCTTCGCTCTCTACCAACTCGATCTTTTTTGACGTAAATCTTTTTCTCAATACGGCAGAATTTCTCGCGCGCATTGGCGATGGTTCGGGGCTACCGTTTCTCGCTCAACAGCTGTTGCAATCCCACTCTTACGGCAACCGAAATTATGCCATTGTGGTCATATCTGGTTTCTTCTATTTAAAGGAACTGAAGCCTTATGTCTTGCTGGTTTCCTTCATAGACCAGAACTTGCCCAATTTGAAATCCCCTGATGAGAAAATCCGCAATACCACTTCCCGTCTTCTTGCTTCTGCCGCCTCGGAACTTTCCTGGTTGCATGCGGTGGAGACCATTCCGGATTTCAAGCGGTGGATGGGCGATCCACGGGCCGAATCTCTACGTTCTAAATTCGAGAGCAATCTTCATGAGCTGGAAGCGATCCAAGCCCGACTGGATGCGGGGGAGCCGGACGAGCGGGATGCCATCAAGCAAATCCCCGGCGTCACCCCGGCGTGGAAGTTGCCAACCGTCTCGAGCATGCGAGACTGACGTATCGATCCCGGCGCGACATCCCCTCCCGTCGCCTTGCTCGCTCCCCCTGTCTGCAGAACCTCGCAAACACATTGCAACAAATGGCCGCGGCAAACGGCTGGACATGCCCGTAAACGGAACGAGGAGCAAACAATGAAACGGAATCTGGTTTTTCTCTTGGTGTGCTGCGCCGCGGGTTTCGCCGGGGCGGGAGACGAAGCAACCCCCGAAGATATCGCGCGCTACAACGAATGGCGGCAGAAGAAGCAGGCCTTGGCCAATCTGGATGAATATGCCCGAGCCGCGGTGGCCTTGGATACCAATGCGGCGCGGTGCGCCTCCGCGCAATGCGACCGGAGTAACCGCACGGCCTGTTTCCCATCTCCCGTCGGTTCTTCAGGGCACGCGAACGCGGATCCGGTAATGCCGCATGCGATCGGCGTCCATCGCCGAATTGGTCAATAACAGCTTCGGTCCCTGCGACTGGAGGTTGGTCATCCCCTCCAGATCCAGCCACGGCGCGAGCATTCCCGCGGCCCCTTGGACCCCGTATAGCCGGCCGGTGGAAGCCGGCCACTGATAGACGTGGCCGATGATTTCGCACTCGACGTTGGTCCAGACGTCGTATGGCGGCTCTTCGTTCGTCCAGACCACCTCCCAGCAGTTGGACCCGTAAACCGGCTCAATGGCGTCGAACGCCAGGAAAGAGGCTCCATTGGTCGGATCCGTGTCCATCACCCACTCGTCGCCGGTCGAAATGCCGTCCCCGTCGGGATCCTCGTCCACCGCGGTCTCGAAGTCGTTGGTGATGCCATGCTCCGCCAGCCACCACTCCGGCGTGGGCCGGTTGGTCGTATAGATGGCCGCGAAGTTCGCGGTCACCGACTTCGCCGCGTCCATCGTCATCGCCAGCGGGTTGCCATCGCCCGACGCGTCGCCGGTCCAGTTCGTGAAGACGAAATACCGGTCGGCCACTGCCAGGATCTGCGTCGCGACGCCGGCCGCCACCCAACCGCTTTCCGGCTGGACCGAGCCATTCCCACCCGACGCCGTTGTCAATTGGTAGTTCGTCGTCCACAGCCAGGTCAGCGTGGCGTCGTTCGTCACCGTCATCGCCATCTGGGTTTCGGATCCGCCCGCCGGATCGTGTCCGTCCAGCGTCCAGCCGATGCAAACGTATTGCGTCGTTCCCTGCGTGTCGGGAGACTCGATCCGGTTGGTGAAGACCGTCCCCTGCACCTGAGCGAACGCGCCCGTCCCGGGAACGGCTGTCCCGTGCGGGGATTCAACGGCAATGGAATAAATGCCCAAAACGGAATAGGCGTTGGCCACCGGCGGCGCCGCGTTCCAGTTCGCGTTGCCCGCCTGCATGGCAAAAACAACTACTTCGCCGCCGCTGCTGAACGTCAGATTCGTGCCTTCCAGAACGGCGGGCCCGCCCGTGGATGCAAAACGGACTTCCAAACCGCTCGATGCCGTCGCGGACAACCCAATCGAATCGGACATCAAAAACACGCTGCCGTTGGTCGGCAAGAAATTCGAAATGGATTGGTCCGCTCTTCCGATCGTCAACGTGCCGGCGGCGCTACCCTCGTAATTCGCGTCGGCCACGGTTCCCGTCACCGCGTAACTGCCGGCATCGCTCGGGGCGGTCACGCTGCCTTCGTAGGTGAAGTCCACGGTCAGCCCGGTCGGATCCGTCGTCGCCGTCGCGCTCTTGGCCGTGCCGTCGTAGGTGTGCGCCAAATCCTGCAGATGGACTTCCGCCGTAGCCTTGATCGCCGTGACGGTGCCGGTCGCCGAAGCCTCGGCATACAGATCGTCTTGCGCTTTCGTGGCGCGGATTTCGATGGTCCCGCTGCCTGCCGTTACCACCAAGTTCGTGTCGCCGGCGATCAGGCCCGGCCCGCTCAAGACCACAAAACTCACCGCGCCTGTGCCAGATCCTCCGGAAAGCGACAGCGCATTGGTCGTGCCATACGCCTGCGGGCTCGCCGGCGCGAACACCAACGGCACTTGTTTATCGCGTAAATACTCAAAGGCATTGCTCTTGACCGTCTCTCCGAAACTGGCCGAGAACGTCCGCACGTCGCCGGTCCCGGCGGCCGCCGCCGCGCCCGCCCTCACCACCACCTGCGTCGCGCTCCGGCTGTCGATCGATGCCACCGCCACCCCGCACAGCGTCACGTTGGTAATGTCCGCGCCATCGCACAGGTTCGTGCCGCGGATCACCACTTCGTAGCCGCCCGTCCACGAGCCGCCGGAGGGGACAACACCAGGGAATTCGTCGATCCAGGCCGGCCCCCACTTGGCCACGTTACGGGCGGCCTGCGCGCCGGAATGGGTGAAGGCGCCTCCCGCATACAGGTTCAATCCATCCCCGGCCAAGGCTTGAACCACGCCATTCAAACCGCTGCCGAGATTCGTCCAGGCCTCGCCATTCCACGCCGCCACGTTTTCCGCGACTAGGCCGCCGGCATTGGTGAACACTCCTCCCGCATGCAGGCGCGTTCCGTCGTGCGTCAACGCCAGCACGACGGGTCCGTACGGTCCCATCACCCCGTCGCCCAGGTTCGTCCAAGACGCTCCGTTCCACAAGCCCACGCCATTCGCCGCAACGCCGCCGGCGCTCGTGAACCAGCCCCCCGCGTACAGATTGGCGCCATCCTGCGCCAACGCATTCACCTGGCTGTCCACGCCGTCGCCAAGGTCCAGCCAATCGCTCCCGTTCCAGCGCAACGCATAGCCCGACTGCGAGGAACCCGCGTACAGATCGGCGCCCGTATGGAGCAGAGCCCACACCGTGCTGGAAATGCCGTTGCAGTTTGTCCAACTGGCGCCGTCCCACATGGCCACGGATCCATCGTTGCAGCCCGCAATCAGGCGGGTCCCGTCGTGCGCCAACGCCATCACGCCTCCGTCCAGGCCGGGGCCAAGATTTGTCCAGGCCGCACCGTTCCACATGGCCACGTGGTTGGCGGCCGCTCCGCCGGCTTCCGTAAACAAGCCCCCGGCGTAAAGAATCGCCCCGGCGTGCGCCAGCGCCCCCACCTCCCCGTTCAGTCCGCCGCCCAGGCTCGACCAGTTCGTGCCGTTCCAGGCGGCCACATGCGGCGCGGATACCCCGCCGGATTCCGTGAACGCACCGCCGGCATAGAGCCGCTCCCCGTCCCACGCCAATGCCGCGACCCCGTCGTTCAAGCCCTCGGCCAGATTCGTCCAGATGGTTGGACCATATTCCGTCCACCCGATCTGCCCCGCCAGATTCACCGTGTACGCCCCCGGCAGCGTGAGGTCGCCTTCGTTCGACGCCTGCACCACGATGTCCACCGTCTCCGCCGCGCCGATGGCCGGCATGACGATGGTGAACCAGCTCGTCCCCGAATCCTGAATTGTCGCTGCCGCGCCCCCGATAAGAATGTTCGTGACCGTGCCGAAGTTCCCGTTGCTGACCGTCACGGCGTTGCCGCCGGCGAAGGGGCCGTTGTCCGGCGTGACGCCGAACACCTTGACGACGTCCGTCACGTCGGGCGCCGCCGCGTAGTCGGCGTCGCCTGCCTGCGAAGCCACCACCACCACGTCGCCCACCCCCGTGAACGACAGGTTGGTATCGCCGCTGATCGTCCCCGGCCCGTCCGTCACGGCGAAAACGACCGGTTGGCCCGAGCCGCCGCCGGTCGCCGCCAACCCGACGCTCGCGGAAGGTTTCTGCGGAGGAATCGGCGCAAAGGCGATGGACTGGCTGGTCTTGAACACCGGGGTCAGGTTGTAGGCTTGGTCCATGATTAGGTTGAGCGGGTTGGCGTTGGTGACGACATCGCCGGTCCAGCCGGCGAATTCGTAGCCGTCGGCCGGTGTGGCGGTAATGGAGAGATTGGTAGACGCAACATACCAGCCGTTTGGAAGGTTGACGGAGCCGTTGATGTCCGGGTTGATGGTCAGGTCGTATTCCGTGATCCAGTTCCAGACGAGGGTCGAGTGGTTCGTAATGGTGAAACTGACCGCGTTGCTGGCGCCCTGTTCGGGGACGCTGCCCGTGCCGCTCCAGCCGACGCAGACGTGCTGAGTCGCCATATCCGGGGAAAGGACGGCGGCATCGACCAAGGCGTCGATCCATGCTCCCTGGACGTGCCAGGTGGTGCCCGTGTCCGGAGTGGGCGTGCCGTAGAGCGAATCGACCGTCAGGGAGTTGGTGATCTGCGTGAACGTCGGCGTCAGGTTGTAGGCCCGGTCCATCGTCAGGTTGAGCGGGTTGGCGTTGGTGACGACGTCGCCGGTCCAGCCGGCGAACTCGTAGCCGTCGGCCGGTGTGGCGGTAATGGAGAGATTGGTGGACGCGACATACCAGCCGTTTGGAAGGTCGACGGAGCCGTTGATGTCCGGGTTGATGGTCAGGTCGTATTCCGTGATCCAGTTCCAGACGAGGGTCGAGTTGTTGGTAACGGTGAAACTGACCGCGTTGCTGGCGCCCTGTTCGGGGACGCTGCCCGTGCCGCTCCATCCGACGCAGACGTGCTGAGTCGCCATATCGGCGGAAAGGACGGAGGCATCGACGGAGGCGTCGATCCATGCTCCCTGGACGTGCCAGATGGTGCCCGTGGCCGGGGTGGGCGTGCCGTAGAGCGAGCCGACCGTCAGGGAATTGGTGATCAGGGTAATGACCAACGTGCCGGTGGCCTCGCCTTGCCAGTTGGCATCCACGACCGTGCCGGTGACGGCATAACTGCCCGCCGCCGCCGGCGCGGTCTCGCTGCCGTCATAGGTGAACGCCACCGTCAGGCCTTCGGGGACGGTCGTCGCGGTGGCCGCCTTCGGCGTGCCGTCATAGGTCTGGGCCAGACTCGCGAGTTCCACGGTCGCCGGCGCCTTGATCGCCGCGACGGTGCCGGTCGCCGAAGCCTCGGCATAATGATCGTCTTGCGCTTTCGTGGCGCGAATCTCGATGGTCCCGCTGCCCGCCGTGACCGCCAAGTTCGTGTCGCCGACGATGGTTCCCGCCCCGCTCAAGACCACATAGCTGACCGCGCCCGTGCCGGATCCTCCGGAAACCGACAACGCATTGGTCGCGCCATACGCCTGCGGGCTTGCCGGCGCGAACGTCAGCGGCGCTTGTTCGTCGCGCAAATACTCGAAGGCATTGCTCTTGACCGCCTCGCCGAAACTGGTCGAGAACGTCCGTACGTCGCCGATCCCGGCTACGGCGGCCGCCCCAGCCGTCACCACCACCTGCGTCGCGCTCCGGCTGTCGATCGACGCCACGGACACGCCGCACAGCGTCACGTTCGTGACATCCGTGCCATCGCAAAGGTTCGTGCCGAGGATCACCACTTCGTAGCCGCCGGTCCAGGAGCTCGTGGCGGGAGCGACATCGCCGATCACACCCGCCGCATTGTAGGAGTACGCCTCCGGCAGCATGATCTCGCCATTCGCCTCGGTCTGCACCACGAGGTCCACCAGGCCCGTCACGGCGCCGGCGGGCAGGGTCAGCGTAAACCCGGCCGCCGAGGTCTGGTCCACGCCCGCCGCCACCCCGCCCACGAGCACGTTCGTGATCGTCCCGAAATTTCCGTTCGTGACCGCTACGGCGTTGCCGCCGACAAAGGGACCGTCGGCGGGCGCGAGGCCGAAGACCTTGACGACGTTCGTCGCGTCGGGCGCCGCTTCGTAATCGGCGTCGCCCGCCTGCGAGGCCACCACCACCACATCGCCCACGCCGCCGAACGACAGGTTGGTGCCGTCCGCGATGCTGCCGGGCCCCGACTCAACGCGGAAGGTGACGGGATTGCCTGAGCCGCCGCCCGCAGCCGCCAGTCCCACGCCGGCCGATACCTTCTGCGGGGCGATCGCCGGGAATTCGATGGACTGGACGCCCTGTACGATGGTGAACGTGGTCGCCGCGGTGCCGGCATACAGGACTTCGTTGACGACGCCGGTGGCCGCGTAGCTGCCCCGGGCGATCGGCAACGACGGGCCGCCGTCGTAGGTCATCTCCACGGTCAAGCCCGGCGGCAGCGTTTCGACCGTTGGAGCGCGGGGGGCGCCGTCATACGGCTGGCTTAGGTCGGAAAACAGGATGGTCGCCTCGGCTTTGGCCACCGCCATGGCTTGCGTGACGCACGGCGCGACGTCGTAGTAGGCGTTGCCCAGCTGCCACGAGACGACCCGCACCGTGCCCGTCCCGGTGAAACTCAGGTTCGTGGCGCCGGCGACGACTCCCGGCCCGGAAAAGACGCTGAAGGTCACCGGCAGCCCTGACGAAGCCGTGCCCGCCAGGCCCACCTGGTTCGTCGTGGTTTGCGGCCCGGGATTCGGAAACGTGATGGTCTGCGGACGCCGGATCACGCGGAGCGTGATCGGCACGCGCAGCGGATTGTTGGTCGCGCCCGGCACGTTGAACACGTTGGTCGCGACGTAGGTGCCCAGATCGAGGCCGGCCACCGACACCGCCGCCGTGTAGGTCTGGCTCTGCTGGAGCGGCAACGTGCCCGTCGGCGGGCCGCCGATCGTCAGCCAATTCGTGGGACCCGCGCCGAAAACCGGTTGGCTGGAAAAGCTCATCCCGCTGCTGCCGACGCTCTGGATCGCGAACGTCTGGGCCGCGGGGTCGGCCCCTTCGTAGTAGGCCGTAAAGGTCAGGGAGGTCGGGCCGACGCGCGGCTGCGGCGGCACCGTCAGATCGCTGGCGATCACGTCGAGCTGGACGGCCGCGCCGTTCCAGGTGTTGTCCCACACGTATTCCTGGATCGCGATCCAGATCGGCGTCCCCGCCGGAATGCCCAGCGCGCCGACGTTCACCACGATATTGCTCCACGGCGGAAACTGGTTGGGATACGACGCCTTCGCGAAAATGCTCGTGTAGGCCACGGTCGTGAAATTGGCCGGCGCGGGCCCGGTGGTGGACACGCGGAAACGGACCTCGTCCGGGTAGTTGGTGAAAGCGAACCGCAGCCAGTAGCTCACGGTGGATGTCGCCGTCAGCCCCGTCATCCGAGGGGAAATCAGCCATTGGTCGCTGTGGTAGCCCTCGCTCGCGCTGCCGCCCGTGGACCAGGTACAATAGGCGTTGTGGGTTCCCGCGTACGCCGCCGCCGGCACCGAACTCGTGCCGTTGCCCCAGCCCGGCAGCGGCGCGACGCCGATGGGCAGCTGGTACCATCCGCTGCCGCCGAGCAGATTGGTCTTGATCCAGCCCGGCGGCGGCACGCCGTACTCGAACGACTCGACCATCTGCGCCATGGCCGGACTGCGCCCAGCAACCAGCAGCGCAAATCCCAGAAGGGCAACCCATAAATGCGGGAACCGGCGCGGCTTCGAACGGCCGGCGGAACTGCCCAAGGAAATCCATAACCCAGTCATCACATTCTCCTTGCCAAGCCAAAGGGGACTCGGCCGCCGCACGCCACAACCCAGCACGAATGCCGGCGTTATGAAGACTTTGATTTGACCGTTTTCCCATCGACAAATCAAGCCTCGCGAAATTGCCTTCCCTTCTTCCCTCTGAATTCATAATTCTTCCATCCATGAATTGCCCCCTGCCCGCGCCGCGCTACGATACGATCACCCTTGCCCACGGGGGCGGAGGCACGCTGACCGCCGCCTTGATCCACGAGATCTTCCTGCCGGCATTCGGCAGCCACTCCCCCTCCCCACACGACGCCACGCTGTTTTCGCTGGACGGGCCCCGCGCGGCATTCACCACCGATTCCTACGTCGTCCAGCCGCTGTTTTTCCCCGGCGGCGACATCGGCACACTGGCGGTCAACGGCACGGTCAACGACCTGCTCATGGCGGGCGCCAAGCCCGTGGCGCTGACCGCCGGATTCATCCTCGAAGAAGGCCTGCCGCTCGACACCCTGCGGCGCGTCGTGGCGTCCATGCGCGCGGCGGCGGACACCGCCGGCGTGGCGATCGTCGCGGGCGATACCAAGGTCATTGAACGCGCCCGCGGCGACGGACTCTATGTCAACACCAGCGGCGTCGGCGAGATCGTCGTGGCCGAACCGCTCGCGCCCGAGCGGATCCGGCCCGGCGACGCGATCCTCCTGACGGGCGACATCGCCCGGCACGGCATCGCCGTGATGGCCCGGCGCCACGGACTGGCCTTCGAGCCACCCGTGGCGAGCGATTGCGCCTCCCTGCACGCCCCGTTCTTGGAACTGTTCGCGCAAGGCCCCGTCCCCCACTGCGCGCGGGATCTCACCCGCGGCGGCCTGGGCGGTGCCCTGTGCGAACTGGCTTCAGCGGCCGGCGTGGCCATCCAGATCGACGAAACCGCGATTCCCGTGGATCCGCCCGTGCGCGGCGCGTGCGAACTGCTGGGATTCGATCCGCTATTCGTCGCCAACGAAGGCTGCGCCGCCATATTCACGGCGCCGGAAAACGCGGAAGCCACCCTCGCCATCCTGAAGCAATACCCCGCCACGGCCCGCGCCGTCCGGATCGGCGAAGTTGCCGGAGGCCGCGGCGTCTCCGCCCGCACGGCGCTGGGAACCGTCCGCCGCCTCATGCCGCCGTCCGGCGAGCAGTTGCCGCGCATCTGCTGAACGGATTCAGCTTGGGAGGGCCGCGTCGAACCGGATGGACGCGGCGCGGGCGTGGCTGTCGAGCCCTTCGACGCGGCCCATGGTTTCGATCAGCGGCAAGGTGTCGATCAAATCGGCGCGCGTGAACGCGACCACGCTGGTGCGCTTGCGGAAGGAATCCACCGTCAGCCCGGAGAAAAACGCCGCCGTGCCGCCCGTGGGCAGCACGTGGCTGGGCCCCGCGGCGAAATCGCCCGCGCTTTCCGGCGTCCAGGCGCCGACGAACACCGCGCCCGCGTTTTTCACCTTCTGCAGCCAGCGGCGCGGCTCTTTCGTCATGATCTCGAAGTGTTCGGGCGCGAACCGATTGACGATGTCCATGCCCGTGTCGAGCGTATCCGTCACGACGAACAGCGCGCCGGCGGCGGCCGCGCGTTCGATGGCCTCGCGGCGGGAGAGCGAGGCCACCTGCCGGTCCATCTCCGCCAACACCTTCGCGGCCATGCCCATGTAGGGGGTGACCAGCAGCGCTTTTTCGTGGCCGGTGCCGTGCTCGAGCTGCGAGAGCAGGTCCGCGGCGACGTGCGCGGGGACGGCCGTCTCGTCGGCCAGCACCGCGATTTCGCTGGGCCCCGCGACCATGTCGAGGTCCACCTCGCCGTAGACCAGCTTCTTCGCGGCGGTGACGTACGGCCCCCCGGGACCCACGATCTTCTGCACCTTGCGGATCGTGGCCGTGCCGTAGGCCATGGCGCCGATGGCCTGGATGCCGCCGATGCGGTAGACTTCCGTCGCGCCGGCGACCTCCAGCGCGTGGAGCAGAAACGCGTCGACTTTCCCCTTCTTGTCGCACGGCGTGCAGGCCACGATTTCCGGAACGCCCGCGATCTTGGCCAGCGACAGGCTCATCAGCGCCGTCGACGCCAGCGGCGCGGCGCCGCCCGGCACGTAGGCGCCGACGCGCGCCAGCGGGGTGAATTTCTCCCCCAGCACGCCGCCCTTGGGCGTGGCCATGCTCCAGTCCTTCCGCATCCCCGCCTTCCCGAACCGCACGATGCGCGCAAACACGTCCGATGCGCACCGCTTGAACATCAGATCGACGCCTTCGGAAGCGGCGAGGCGCTCCTCGCGCGGCACGGCGAATTTGGACGGCGACAGGTTGATCCCGTTGAATTCCTTGACGTATTTCTGGACCGCCTTGTCGCCGTTCGCCCGGACGTCTTCCAGCACGCGCCGCGCCGTTTCCTCGGCGGACGGATCGAACGCCGGCCGCGCCAGGAAACGCTCCAGTTCGGGCGATTCCTTGTGCGGGGAAAATTTCAAGATGGGGATGGACAGGCTCATGGCAAGGGATCCTCGGGGTTCAACGGTTCGAAAATTCCGGCTTCGGATTCTTTCTTAAAAGCTTTTCACGTTCTCGTTCATGGCGCCGCATTTCCCGCACTCGGCCATCGGCACGTTCCGGCGATCCATATACACGTGCCCGCAGACCGAGCACCGGAAAATGAACGGGGTCGCGCGGTGGCGCGGCATCCGCCGGTATCCGCGAACGGAATAGTATAGGGTCGCGGCAAATACCGCGGTCAGGTTCGCGATCAGGAAGGCCGTGAACCAATCGGGAAGCGGAAGCGAGATCACGGGGCCTCCCGTTCCGGAACCGCCGGCGCTCCGGGGCTGTTCCAGGCCACGACGCCCGCGCGCGGCGCCTGGGCGTCCAACAGCCGCCATCCGTTGGCCGAACGCGCCAGGCGCCGGTCCATTTCCGGAAGGCCGGTGGCGCGGGCCAGCAGCATCGAGACCGGGACCCCGTTGCCGTCGAACCGCATCTCGACCTGGGCCGACCATGGCGCGTTCGTCCACGAGGCGAAATCCAGGTCGATGCCGGAAAAGAGCCGCGATTCCCAGCCTTCGGGAAACGCCATGCGCGGCGCGTCCGGTTCCGGCGCTTTCGGCGGAAACACGAGGCCGGCGGATGGGAAGCCGACGGAAGCGGCGGCCGCGCCGTCCCACCGGCGAACCGGATTCTCTCCCCGGGCCATGGCCGGGGGGGGCGGGGAATCCCCATAGGCCGGAGGCGGACGGCGGACTTGCACGGGAGGCGCCAGCCGGGCCCGTTCGCGGCGCAGCGAATGGCTGAAGCCCAGCGGCGTCGGCAGGGCAAAAGCCGACGGCGACCACAGCGACCGGATATCTTCGGCGAAGCGGGCTTCGAAAGCGGATCCTTGGGGCCCGGGCCACCAGAACATGCGCGGCGCTTCCGCCCGGCTCGGGGGATCCGGCATCGGCGCCACCCGAAACAGCAGCGCCAGAAAGACGAACCAGACGGCGGCCGCCCCCCCGGCCATGCGCAGGCCCGCGCGGCAAAATCCGCTCCAACGGCGGGCCGGATCCTCGGCTGGACGGGCGCGGTACATCCGCCCGCCTATGGCGCCACCGGCGAAGGACGCGTCGCCAAAACCACTTCCCGGATGCCGGCCTGGACGGCGAGGGAATACACCTCGATCAAAGTGCCGCAGGGCGTTCCTTCGTCCGCCTCGATCAACAGCGGGGCCTCGCCGTCGGTCCGCGCCAAGGCGGCTCCCAGGCCATCCATCGCCATGCGTTCGTCGTTGAAAAACGCCAGGCCTTCCTGGGTCAGCGTCAGCACCCGCGCGCCGTACGGCGCGCCGTCCAGGAACGGCGCCTCCGGCAGCCGCACGCGCACGCCCGGTTGCAGCACGAATCGGGAAGACGCCACGTGGAACATGCCCACCAGCATCAGCACGTTCAGCAGCGCCGCCACCTCGATCGGCCCCACGGCCCGCCGGTAGCGCCCCTTGAAGCGCCGCCGCACGGTGCGGAACTGCATCTGGATGGGCTGGTCGGGAATCCTCATGCCGCCGGCGTTCCCCGGGTCTGTTTCCATTGCCGCATGAAGTTCATCAGCGCCGACGCCGACCGTTCCATGTCCAGCAGGATCGACTCCACGCGCGACACGAGCAAATTGTATCCCGCATAGGCCAGGATGGAAATGACCAGGCTCAGCGCCGTCGCGGAAAGCGCCGCCCACAATCCGCCCGTCAGGTCCGCCGACTGCACCAGCGGCGCGTTGCGGTTCGCGGCCAACAGCATCTCCATCATGCCCAGCACGGTGCCCAGCAGGCCGATCAGGGGCGTGATGCGCGCCAGGGTTGCCAGCCAGCCCAGGCCCTTTTCCATGCGGGGGATTTCCTCCAGTCCCGCGTCTTCGATCGCCCGTCCGACGTTGTCCAGCGTGTCGTCGTGATGCAGCACGGCGGCCAGCGCCAGGCGCGCCACGGGGCCCGGAGCCTCCTCGCAGATGGCCGCCGCCTCCACCGTGTTGTCGCGGCTCAGGATGTTGTAGACGCCCTTCAGGAAGTCGTCCGCCGCGATCTGCGCGCGATGCAGGTTGAACAGGCGTTCGAGAAACACCAGCGCGGCGAACAAGCCGCACGCCAGCAGCAGCCAGATCACCGGCCCGCCATATCCGATCAGATTCGCCATGTTTCCATTCTCCGTCCGACGATTCCAGGGAATCGATGATTCAGTCTATGCCGCGACCCGGTTCCGCTCAACCCCAAAAACGGCCGGGAAGAAGCGCCGAGGCCTAGGGCAGGCGCAACTGGTAGTAGGACGGCATCAGAGGCGCCTCGTTGGTCCAGGGCGAGGCGGTGGTCGTGGCGAGGTTGGTCCAGAACACCGGATTCTGCGTAATGTTCGTGGCGCGCCAAATCTCCACGCTGCCGCCGTTGGGATTGGTCCACGCCAGGCGAACGGCGCCGTTGGTATATCGGGGACGGGCGGTAAACCAAGGGGGATCCTGGCCGGCGAGGCGCCCCACCACCTCCCACTCGTTGATGCATACCGCGAAACTCGCGGAATTGGACAGCCCCGTGAACCGCAGATACCGGATCGATTCATCCGCCACGGCCCAATCTTCCCAGCCGCGGTGCTCGCCCGCGCTGGCATCCGCCAACAGCGTCCAATTCGCGTTGTCCGGCGACGACTCGATTTGATATCGGTGCACGCGCTCGTCCCAGTCGTAATTCAACAGCCGGACGCGCGAAACCGTCGCCGTTGCGTTGAGGTCCAGCGTCATCGTTCCGGGAGGAACGTTCGTCCACGCCGTGTAGCCGTAGTTGGCGCGAACGACGTGGATGCCGTCGATCGTCCTCGCCGGGGAAATCCCCCCCGAGATCGTGCTCCCGGCCGACGCCAGCGCCAGGTTCGATCCGATATCGTCGTCCAGTTCGGTCGCCGCCAGGTTGGTCGAGCCGCCCGGAGCCGCGATCTGGAACGTCGCCGTTCCGTCGGTCGCGTCCGGGTCGTCGGCCGCCGCCAGCGTCGCCATTTGCCACGTGTCCCAGTTCGCCGCCGTGAAGACCAGCGCCGCGCCGTTGGAGACCGAAACGTCCGCGTCGCCCGAGACCCGCGCCACGGTCACGGTGGTGGGCTCCGCGGGCGATTCGTCCAGCTTGACGTAGAACCGCCCCTCCCCGTTCTCCCGCACGTTGACCTCGGCCCGGTTCAGGATCGCCAGGATCCGCGCGTTGACGGCGAGATTGAAGACGCGGTTGCTCCATCCGTAGTCGTTTGTCGCCTGCACGGTGAATTCGAACGCGCCCGTGTTCGTCGGCGTGCCCGTCAGCCAGCCGTTCGCGGCCAGGGACAGCCCGCCCGGAAGCGCGCCGCCGGACAAGCTGAACGTCGGGCTTTCGGTGGCTTCGATCTGCTGGGCATAGGCCGTGCCCACCACGCCGCCCGGCAGCGGATTGGTCGTGGAGAACACGGGCGGACCGAAGATCTGCAGGTTGTAGGTGCGGTTGCTCCCGCCGTAGTCGTTCGTCGCCTGCACGGTGAACTCGAACGCGCCCGTGTTCGTCGGTGTGCCCGTCAGCCAGCCGTTCGTGGCCAGGGACAGCCCGCCCGGAAGCGCGCCGTCGAACAAGCTGAACGTCGGGCCTCGCGAGGCCACAATCTGGTTGGAATAGGCTTGGGCCACCACGCCGCCCGGCAGCGGATTGGTCGTGAAGAACACGGGCGGGCCCACCGAATCGTCGATCGTCAGCTCGAAGACGCGGTTGCTTCCGCCGTAGACGTTCGTGGCGCGCACCGTGAAGGTGAACAGTCCCAACTCGGTCGGCATGCCGCTCAATAGGCCGGTCGGATCCAGGGCCAACCCGTCCGGCAGGTCGCCGGAGAAGAAGCTGAAGACCGCATCGCCCGTGGCCTCAATCTGCTGCCAATAGGAGAGGTCGATCTCGCCGTTCGGCAGCGGGCTGTCCGTGGTGAACACCGGCGGTCCGTTGATATGCAGGCTGTAGCCATTTGTGGCCGCCCCCGCCATATTCTCGGCAACCAGCTCGAAGTCGGCGGTGCCGGCCACCGCCGGCGTGCCGGTGATCATGCCCGCCGACGTGATGCCGAGACCCGCCGGCAGCGCGCCGGAAGCCACGCCGAAGTTCGTCGGGTAGTTTTCGGTTTCGAGCTGGAACGAATAGGGCTGCCCCAGCACGCCGCTCGGCAGCGGGTTGGTCGTGGTGAACACCGGCGCTCCGGCGGGCGGATCGATCGCGACGGTGAAAAGGCGATTGCTTGAGCCGGCCAGGTTCGTCACGCTCACGATGACCTGCAACGTTTCCACCTGGAGCGGCGTGCCCTCGATCCACCCGTTCGTGTCCATGGCCAGCCCGGCGGGGAAGCTGCCGTCGGCAACGCTGAACGTTCCGCCGTTGGTGACGACGATCTGGTTCGTATACCACGCGCCCACGATGCCGTTCGGCAGGTTGGTTGTGATAAAGATCGGCGGGCCCTTCGGAGGTTCGAGGACGTTGACCTCGTAGGAATTCGTCGCCCGGCCGTAGGAATTGCTGATGACCACCGTGAACGAACGGAGGCCCAGTTCGGGAGGCGTGCCGCCCAGATCGCCGGTGTTTTCGTCCAGCGTCAGCCAGCCGGGCCAAGAGCCGTACGTGTAGTAGCGGACGGCGGGATCGCCGGCCGCATGGACGAACCCGTTGGAATAGGGCTGGCCGAGAAAGGCATTCGGCGTGTAGGCGTCGAGGAACCGCGGCGGCATGGCCCCGCACACCGCGAGGCAATGGCCCGCTCCGGCGGCAATCGCCCCGACTCCGTTGCTGGCATAGTTCGGGATCGGCAACTGGCCAAACCCGAAGTTCGTATCGGCCGCGCCCCAGATGACGAGCGTACCATTGGTCTTCAGCGCGATGCTGAACAAATCGCCGGCCGCGATGGCGGCCACGCCGCTGGCCGCCTCGGCCGGCACGTTGGTGGCGTCGAAGAACGGCGCGCCCCACGCAATGACGCCGCCGTCCTTCAGCGCCAGCGCATGCCAGCGACCGGCGGCGATGTTCGTCACGCCGCCAAGGGCTTCGGGAGGCACGTCCCGGATGCCGTATTCGTTTTCGTTGGTCTCGGCGATCCCGAACACCTGCACCTCGCCGTTTGTCTTCAACGCCAGGCTGTAAAAGCCGCCGGCGGAAATGGCCGCGACGCCGGACGTCAGCGCCGGCGGAACGTTGGTCTGGCCGTAGGTGCTGTCGCCCCACGCAACAATGCCGCCGTCTTTCAGCGCCAGCGCATGGGACTCCCCGGCGGCGATTTGCGAAACGCCGCCCGACAGCGACGCGGGCACGTTCGTCGCGACGATTCCCGCGCCCCACGCGACCACGGAACCGTCGTCTTTCAACGCCAAACTGAACGATCCGCCGCCCGCCACCTGCGATACGCCGCTTTGCGCGGCGATGGGCACGTTGGTCTGCCCGGACGTGTTCAAGCCCCAGGCCCACGCGCGGCCGTCTTTGAAGGCCAAGCTGTGATAGTAACCCGCCGCGATGCCGGAAGCGTCGTCCATGACGTTCGTCGGCACCGGAGACGCCTGCCGGTCCCCGTTCAACCCCCATCCCAAGGGATGCGTGGCCGCCAAAACCGTCCCGGCAAACAATACCCCGGCCAGGGCAAGGGCATACGCACGGACCAAGACCGATTTATGGGCCTCCTTCATATTGTTAATATGGCGTAACGATTGCCATTTCGCAAGCTTAACTTCTGGGGAAACCCTCCCCGATCCGCTTGCCCCGTTTCCGGCAGACTTGAATCCCCGACGGGCATTCCCTAGGATCGACCCCATGAAACGACCTCGCCTCGTGATTCTGGATGCGTTTGCCACCAACCCCGGCGATCTGTCCTGGGCGCCGATCGAAGCCTTGGCCGATTGCTCCGTCCACGACCGAACCGCTCCCGCCGATGTTCTTGCCCGGACCGGAGATGCGGATGCCGTCATGCTCAACAAGGCCGTACTGTCCGCCGCGACGATCGCGCAGGCCCCCAACCTGAAATACGTGGGCATTCTCGCCACGGGCTGGAACACGATCGATCTCGCCGCCGCGAAAGCCCGAGGCCTCGTCGTCACCAACGTCCCCGGCTACAGCACCGATTCCGTGGCCCAGCACGCCTTCGCCCTCCTCTTGGAACTCACCAACCAAGTCGGTTTGCATTCCGCCGATGCCCGTTCCGGCGGCTGGGCGGGAAATCCCGACTACTGCTACCGCCTGACGCCCCAAATCGAGTTGGCCGGCCTGGTGCTCGGCATTGTCGGCTTCGGCCAAATCGGACGGGCCGTCGCCCGCATCGGCCGCGCCTTCGGCATGCGCGTGCTCGCCCACCGCCGCGACCTGTCCGCGCCCCCGCCGGACGGCGTCGAGTACGTCTCCCTCGACCGGCTCTTTTCGGACAGCGACGCCGTCAGCCTGCACTGCCCGCTCTCGCCCGAAACCGCCGGACTCGTCGACGCCCGGCGCCTGGCCCAGATGAAACCCACCGCCTTTCTGATCAACACGTCGCGGGGGCCCCTGGTGGTCGAGCGGGATCTCGCCGACGCCTTGCGCGAACACCGCATCGCGGGAGCCGCCGTCGACGTCCTCTCCACCGAACCGCCCGCGCCCGACAACCCCTTGCTGTCCGCGCCGCGCTGCTTCGTCACCCCGCACATCGCATGGGCCACCGCCGCCGCCCGGAAGCGCCTCATCGACATCGCCGCGGACAACCTGCGCGCCTTTCTCGCGGGCCGTCCCGTCCACCGGATTCCCCTCGGCTAACCCTCCCGGCCTCTTGGCATGGGCGGGCTTCGGCTTGACTCCGCCCGGGCAATCCGGCATCGTCGCGGCGATGGACACGTTGCGCCCAACCCGCCGGTTCCGCTGGAGCGCGGGAATCCTTTTGGCGTTGGCCTGCACCGCCGGCGCCGCGCCGCACGACGTCGATTTCTCCGTTCTCCTTCCGGAGGCGGAACGCGTGTACCTGGTGGGCTCGTTCAACGGCTGGGAAGTCTCCGAGGCCGCCCTCATGGAAAACGCCAACGGCCTCTGGCTCAAGACGCTTTCCCTGGAAGACGGCGCCTACAGCTACAAGTTCAAGGCGGAAGGCCCCGGCATCTCCGGCGACGGCTGGCGGCTGGACTGGAAAAGTTCGCGCGATTCCCGCCAAAAGCGCGTGGCCGGCAATTCCGTCCTGACCGTGCCGGACGATCTCGAAACCTTCCAGGCCCGGCAGCGCGGCGCCAGCCAGACCGAAGCCGGCATCGAAATTCCGCTGTTCTACGACCGCCAGCCGGACAAGAACGCCGCCTACGGCTTTGGCGGTTACGCCTACCGCCAGCTGGAAGCCGATCCGCCCACCGACGGTTGGGTGCTGCCGGATTTCGTGGACGACAAACCGCTCTTCGCCGTCGTCGAAATCGGCGATTCGGAATTCCTGGCGGCCCTCGACCGGAAATCCACCAACGACCTCTTCTACAACCGCCTGTTCTTCGATCGCAACGGAAACCGCGATCTGACCGACGACCCGCCGCTCGACGGAAAAACCCAGTCGTACGGCCGCGAAAATTATTTCGACTGCTCGTTTTCGTCGATCGATCTGGACGTCGAATGGGACGAACACCGCCTGCCCTACTGCATCGGCCTGCGGGTCAACGGGAGCATGCCGGCCAAGAACGAAGACGACGACGACCGGCTCGCCCGCTATGGCCGGCGCTACCCCAATTTGCTGGTCTCGCCCCGCTGCGCCTATCTGGGCGAGTTTGCCCTCGACGGCGTCGGCTACCGCATCGCCCTCTGCGATTCCGAGGCCAACGGGAGCTTCGACGAATCCGCATCCATCCCGGAAGGCATGCGGTTCGGCGACGGCAGCCTGTATGCGCGCGGCGACGCCCTCTACGTCACGACCGGCGACCGCGTCGTTTCTTCCGACCATTCGCTGCTGGGCGATTTCCTCGGCATCGGCGGACGCCTGTTCAAGGCCCGCGTCGATATTCCGAACGGACGGATCGTCCTCCAACCCCGCACCCGGCAAATCGGCACGCTGGAATTCCCGGCCCCCATGCGCTCGCTGACCATGCTGTCGACGTCCGGCAAGGAATCGCTCGTGCTGGTCCGCGCGGGGACCCAGGCCCCGGTTCCGGCGGACCGCTGGCGCCTGCTCCAATACGAACTGCTGAAGAAAGACGAATGGGGCGACGAATGGATGCTCGGCGCCCGCGGCACCGAAGACATGCGCGCCGTCGCCGTGCCCGAAAACGGGTCCGCGCCCCTGCCCGTCGGCGAACCCCTGGCGGCCTCCATCTCCGTCTCCGACCGCATGACCTCGACCTCCGGCACCAACCGGATGGTGCGCATGTCCTTCAACGTTCTCGGCCAGGCCGGCGAGAAGATCGCCGACATCAGCCGTTTCTCCGGAACCAACACCCAACACAAACTCGCCCCGCGCAGCTCGAACCGCCCCGAGGGAGCCGCCTATCGGATCATCAAGCCCGATGGCGAACTCGTTTCCTCCGGCTCGTTCGAGTATGGCTGAGGAGGATCCCTCTCGGCCACATGGCGTGGCCAAATCACTCCCGGCAACTACCAGGTCGTCGCCACCTTCAAGCCCGGCCCGTTCCAGTGCACGGTCGCTCCAAAGGATTTCACCGTGTCGCCCGCGGACGGAGAAAGCGTCCAGGCCCCCGCGCCGGAAGAACCGCCCCCGTCCACGCCACCGGCGGAAATGACGCTCTGGCAGCGGTGCCTCCATGCCCTCCGCCGCTTCCTGGCCTGGCTGATCGAAATCCTCGACCGCCAATTGGCGGCCTGACGCCTTTATCTTCCCCGCCCGCCCGCCGCCAGCAGCGCGGCGCCCAGCGCGCCCGTGTACTCCGGCTCCCCCGCGATTCGGATCGGACACCCGATGGCTTCCGACAGTTTATCCGCCATGCCCTCGACCCGCGCCACCCCGCCGGTCAACACCACCGGAGCCGCGGCGCGGCCGCCCACCATCGACGCGATGCGCGAGGCGACGGCCTTCAACACCCCCGCGGCGATGTCCCGCGGATCGCCGTTCGACGCCAACAGGCCGACGATTTCCGTTTCGGCGAACACCACGCAGGTGCTGCTGATCGGCAACGGCGCCGCGCTGGCCGCCGCCTGCTTGCCGAGTTCCTTCACCCCGATGCCGAGCCGGCCAGCCAGCACTTCCAGGAAACGCCCCGTCCCCGCCGCGCAGCGGTCGTTCATGACGAAATCCCGCACCGCGCCGCGGGAATCCAGCCAGATGGCCTTGCTGTCCTGCCCCCCGATGTCGATCACCGTTCCCGCCTCCGGCGCGACCTCGCGGACCC
The DNA here is from genome assembly GCA_050176815.1 of Kiritimatiellia bacterium. Classification (GTDB taxonomy): domain Bacteria; phylum Verrucomicrobiota; class Kiritimatiellia; order CAIQIC01; family Lenti-01; genus Lenti-01. The sequence goes on along the minus strand of JBFXHR010000015.1, from coordinate 12,803 downwards.
CGCGCGCATGGCAGGTGATCTCCGTGACGGTCTCGTCGGCGAACGAAAGCGCCGCCCGTCCATAGCCCGTGGCCACGATGCGGTGGAGTTGGCGCCGGGACAATCCGTGCTCCGCCAGCAGCGCGTCGAGTAGAGCGGCGGCCAGGAATTCCTGCTTCACGCCCTGCTCGCACGTCCCGCGGGCCAGCACCTGCCGATGCTCCGCGTCATAGAGGACGATTTTGATCGCCCGGGATCCCGCATCCACTCCCGCCACCGTCATCGGATCTCCTGCCGGCGGGCGCGGACGGTCTCGAACAGCGCCTCCACGCGCAGCGCGATGCGCGCCGAATCGGAGGGCGAATAATCGGTTTCAATCCGCAAATAGGGCCGCTTCGCTTCCGTTTCCGCCCAGCGCTTGACGCGGTGCGATTCCACGTCGTACGTCAGGCAGGCCTGCCAGATCAGCTCGATCACCGCGTCGGGCCGATAGGCTTCGGCGAGTTCGCGCAGCCGATCGATCCGTCCGTCGTTCGGCGTCATGACCGAACAGGGCAGGTGGAAATACTTTTCCGCGATCGCCCCCATCGGATCCGAAGCCGCTTCGTCCACGTCCTCGAGAATCGGCTTCAGGCCGGTGCAGTTCTCCTGGCAGACGATCACGCCGCCGTGCGACTCGATCAGATCCACCACGCGCTCGGCCATGTGCGCGACCGGCACGCCGGTCAGCAGCACGCGGACGCGGCCGGCGAGGTCCTTCCGCCCCGGCGCGGCGGCGGCGGCGGCGGCATGCGCTCGTTCGTATCGCTCCAGATCCGGCGGCAGGCACGAAATCAGGCTCTTCATGTCGAGCAGCTCGCGCCCGGTGAAGGGCGGCGGATCGCGGCGCATTTGCTCGGCCAGCGCCCGGCGCAAAGCGCGTTCGCGGTTCATGGCGCGAATGCCCTCGCGCAGGCGTTCGTCCGTGATCTCGACGCCGAAGCGCCGGCCCAGTTCCGCGCGCAGCCGATCCAGCTCCGACCGCCAGTATGCGAAGGCGGCCGGCTCGTTCGGCTTCTGCGGAAGCTCGAGCACGTGCATGGGCCGCTTTTCGGCCATCAGTTCGTACATCTTCTTCTTTCCGTCGCAGGTCGTTTCCGCCACGAGCAGGTCCGCCATCTCCAGGAACGGATTCGTCCCCGTCAGGTGGTACCCGAACGTGGATTTGATCAGCGGGCAGAGGTTGGAGGGCAATAGTTCCTCGGCGGGCGGTATCTTGGCCGCGTCGCCGCCGCACAGGCACACCGGCAGCCCGCCGGCCGCCAGGATCAACTCGCGCGGCGTGTACTCGCACAGGATGCCGACGACGGGCTGCCCGGCGGCTTTCGCCGCCCGGGCGGCTTCGTAGCAATGCGGAACCATGTCCGCAAACCACGCCAGCGCGGACGCCAAAGCGGGCGAACCGGCCGGCGCAGCGCCGCCCTTCTGGCCGCAAGCCGTCACGACGCCCTCCTCGACGACACGCGATAACGGATCGAGCGCCGCATTCCGGCATTGGCCATGGACGATGGATTCATGGAACCTCCTTGGATCGTGGAATGGCGCGCGCGCAAGGCGGCGCGCGGACGCCCGGTCAGGGCGGGGACGGGCCGGCGCGGTTGAGCTTGAGCAGCCCGCAGAGGCGCGCGCGGTAGAATTCCGTCGAAAACGGAACGGCCAAAAAGGACATCAGCACCGCGTAGATCGCCAAGCTGAACAATGCCGCCGGAATCGCCGTGCCCATCAGCATCATGGCCCAGTTGCCGGGCATCGCTTCTCCAAATTGCACGAAGATCAGGCCGACGACGAGAGCGGTAAGAGGGATTACGCAGAGCAAGAGCGCCGCCAGGAGGCCGAGGGCCAGTTTGGGCCCGCCGTACTGGCGGCGGCAGAACAGCCGCGCCAGCAGGAACAGGACCGGAATAAACAGAGCCAGCACTCCAGACCCCATGGCCGAGACCGCCAGGCTTTCGGCTTGCCCGCTCCAAACGACCATCGCGCCGGCCAGCGCATTCCCGAAAACCGCCGCCAGCGCCACGATTCCGCCGGGACGATTCCCGAAGCGCTGGCCCGCCAACAGCAGGCCGCCCAAGGTCGCCGCCAGCGAAACGACCGCCCCCCCCATCGAACCGAGCCCGCCCACTCCGGCCGCGACGCCCATCCAAGCGTAGTACGGCAGGAAAATCCACAGCGCCTTGCGCGTGCGGTTTTCCTTCAGGAACAGGAACGGCAGCAGAACGACCCAAAAGACAAGGCCCTTCAACTTGGACAACAGAGTGACGCGGACGATCAGCGGCTCCGAGCCCAGCGGATCGTCGCCCTCGTCCCCGTAGAAGACCGAGCATTCCAACGTTCCAAACAGACTGAAAGGTACTCGCCATGAGTACGAACAGGTCCCTCCTCATCCATACTCGAATTTGCCGGCGTGGATCACCTTGCCGGCTTTTTTGACGCGCAGTTCCGGGTTGCCGAACGACGGCCCCGCGGAATGGACCAACGAGTACGTCTCGCCGCCCGCCCCAAACACCTCCTGGTCGAACCGGAGCCGGCCGCCCGTCTTCCTGCACGCCAGTTTGCCGACGATCGGCCCGCCCACCCGCCAGGGTTCGCCGTCGCCTTCCCGCACGCGACGTCGCGCGTTCCGGGACGCCCACAGGCTGGCGCCGTTTCCTTCACCGCTCTTCACCCGGACGTCGGCGGAATAGTTTCCGGCCGGCATCCAGATGGCGGCGCCCGGGCCATAGAAAATCCCCGCGGACGCGTCTTCCTGCATGACGATGCGCTCGATGCCTTTGCCGGCCAGCGCAACGCCCACCAGAGGAACGTCGGCCGGCTCGACGGACAGCGCCAACGTCTTCCCGTCGGCGCTCAACTCGTACGCCAGTTGGTAGGTATCGCCATCCAGCGCCAGGCGGGCCGGCGCGTCTAATTCGATCTTCTCGCCATCGTCCTTCTCCGCGCCGGCCGCGGAAATCGGCTGGAAATACAGCGTGTCCTCGGAATCGACGACGCCGTCCCCGTTGTCCACCACGGCCACGTGGCAAGTCCGGCCGCCGAGGACGACGGCGTCGCTTTCCCACGAGGACTGGACGGTATAGCGCCCATAACGGTCGCCGTAGATCTGGAGGCTCACCGCCACGTCGCGGCGGCGGCCTTCCTGCTGGACGGGAATCACGATGTCCGAAAACTCCCGTCCCCATCCATCCGAGCGGTTTGTACGGATGCCGTCCGGATCGTCCGTCAAATCCAGATTGCGGTTCAGGTCGAGATAGAGTTCGTTCTTTTTCAGATCGCAGGCAAACCCGACGTATTCCTTCTGGCCGGGAGCCACGTACAGCGCGCTGCGCACAACGTGGTCCCCGGCATAGTCCGGCTCTTTCTTGAAGCGGACTTCGGACTTCCCCAGCGGCAAAGGGAAACGGGCGGAATTCCCGTCGGCGCGATAGGCAAGCGGAAAGGTTTCGGCGCGGGCCGGGACCGACCCCGCCAGCAGGCCGGCGAAAACCGCCGGCAACAGCGGAAACATCCAGCCGTTCGCGCGCTTGATCATGGATCGCCTTGTATCATGATTCCCCGCCCGAGTCCAATGGGCGTTCCGTCGGCTTGTTCTCGGATTTGCGCCGCACGGGGCAGCCGTTGCGGCAATCGTGGCAGGCCACGCATTCGGCGGTGCGGCTGGGCGGTTCGCCGGCGGCCATCCGCGGCGAAGGTCCGCACTGCGTGGGGCAGGCGACATCGCATTTCTTGCAGCCTACGCACCCTTCCACGGGCTTCACTCGCCAAAGACTGAAATGGTTGAACAGCGCCAGCCCCGCCCCGATCGGGCACAGCACCCGGCAATAGACCCGCCGGTTCAGCACCGCCAGCAAAATCACGGCCGCCAAGATCGCCAGCTTGACGATCGTTCGCAACGGCAGCGGCCCGCCGTCGCCGGCCCACAGCCCCGGAATCGTCGCCTGCATCGCCGACACCGGACAGCCCCGGCAGAACGACCACAAGGTGTCCTCCCCCAGCCAAAACGGCAACGCGACCACCGTCGCGGCCAGCAGGACGTATTTGACGTATTTCGTCCAGTCGGGAAGCGCGATCTTGCGGCCGGGAATCTTGTGCAGCAGGTCCTGCAGAAAACCCATCGGGCAAACCCAGCCGCACAGGAAACGCCCCAGCAGGATCCCCGCCAGCAGGAACGTCCCCAGCGCCAGGAACGGAAAAACCCGATAGCCCGCGTAATGGATGAACACGCCGATCGGACACGCAAACCACGCCAGCGAACACGAGTGGCAATTCATCACCGGCACGCACAGCCATTTCGCCTGCCCGCCCGCCCACGAACTGTTGAGCGCGACAAGCGACAGCGCCTGCACGATGCGGCGCAACACGGGCTCAAATGCGTTTCGGATGATCATGGTTTCGGCGGGGATGGCGGTCGCACGGATCGCCGGGTGGCCCTACATTCACGTCGGGCATTTCTGTTTGCCGTCTTCGCGGAGCGCCCACGCGTGGCGAACCATCCGCCCCTCGTGCGAATACACTCCGCCGTAGGTCGCGAATTCCACGAGCCGGACTTCGGGCACCCGCTCGAACACCAGCACCCCGAAATCGCCGCCCTCTTCGTAGACCTTGTGGCGGCGAACCCCGCCGGTCGCCAGGCAAACGAACGCCGCCAGGCCAATCGCAACGCGCAAGGATGTCCGGGCCTTTCCCATCTATTTCAGCATTCGTTTTTCGTAGTTTGGCGCCAGCTTGCGGATGCTGTCGAGCCTCGCCGTCACGTGCGTCCGATCCATATACTCGAGAATACCCAACGCGTACTTCCGTGTCGAGCCGATCAAAAACTTGAAATCGCCCGAATCGAGCTGCCCGTTTTTCCGGATGGCTTCCGCGACGGTTTCCTGCGCCTTCGCCATGTGTTCTCGGGCCAACAGCACCTTCGCCGAGACCCGGATCAGCCGGCCCTCGGCCACCAGCATCCGCAGCGCCTCTTCCACCGCCCCGGGCTCGGCCTTCAGCCGCTCCGGCACTTCCTCCGGCCTCGGGGAATTGAATCCGGTTTCGGCATAAAGCCGGCAAATCCGTTCCGCCAACGCCTGCTCCGGCGCCGGCTCGGACGATGCGCCGCGCGGCACGACGAGATGTCCCTTCCGCTCGATCTCTCCCGCCGCCGCCAGCGCGCCCAGGACGTGCGCCTTGACCTCGGGCGGCATCCGCGCCCCGACCGCCTGCGGATCCAGCAGCCGTTCGCCTTGTTCGAAACGTCCCCGGATCTCCGCTCCGAGCCGCTCGCGCAACGCCTCTTCGCTGCGCCGGTGCAAAAGCAGGCCGCGGCCGATGCGCGCGATCTTGCCTTGCCGTTCCAATTCCGCGACGATCTCGGCCAGGACCGGTTCCGCCAGCAGGCAGTCGCCAAGCAGGCCCTCCAGCCCGACGCCTTCCGGATGGTTCATCTCGATGCGCTGCTCGACCAACAGCGACGCCGCCGCGCGGTCGCGATAGCCGGCGGCGGCATAGTGGGCCTCCCAATGCGCCATCCGTTCCAGCGCCTCCGCCTTGCGCGGCCGGCGGTCGCCCTCCACGACGTCGTCGAACCGCCCGCCGCCCAGCGTGCGCACCGGACTCAGCTTGCGGAGAATGTAGCGGTCGTACGGAGCCGCGGCAAGGGGCTCGTCCGCCACCAGCGCCACCCAGGCCACGCTCCCCGGCGCAAGGTCTTTGGATTCCAGGCCATAGACGCGTGCCTGCACCTCGGCCGTCCCCGTGTGCAGCATCACCCGCTCGCCGCTTTTCACGCTCAGCCCGGTCCGGTCCAGCATCCGCAGCCGGCTATGGAACACGGTCGCCGCGCGCAGCCGCCCCGGCAGGCACAGGACCTGGCCCCGCCGCAGGTCCGCCCGCGCGAAATCCGGCACGTTCAGCGCCACGCACAGTCCCGAGCGCCCCTGCTCCGCCGACCGCCCGAAACACTGCATCCCCCGCACCCGCCCCTGCGCACCACCCGGCACCAGCTCCACCCATTCCCCTTCCGCGATCCGGCCCGCCACCGGCACCCCCGACAGCACCCGCCCATGCCCCTCCATCGAAAACACCCGCTCGATCGGCAGGCGGAAAATCCCCAGCTGCTCCGACCGGACCGCCGCCGCCACCGCTTCGGAAAAAACGCGGTGGAATTCCAAAATCCCTTCCCCCGTCTCCGACGACACCGGGCAGATCGGCGCATCCTTCAAAAACCCGTTCGCGAGCCACGCGCGGATTTCCACGATCCGCCGTTCCCGCGTCGCCGCGTCGACCAGGTCCATCTTGGTCAGCGCCACCACGCCGCGCTCCACTCCGAGCAGTTCCATGATCTGGAAATGCTCGATCGTCTGCGGCATGATGCCGTCGTCCGCCGCGATCACCAAAATGCACATCCCGACGCCGGACACGCCCGCCACCATGTGGTGGACGAATCGCTCGTGGCCCGGCACGTCCGTGATCCCCACGCTCACGCCGGCCGCGGTCGTGCACGGGGCAAACCCCGGCTCGATGGTCATCCCGCGCTCCTTCTCCTCCTTCAGGACGTCCGTCTCGCACCCGGTCAGCCATTTCACCAGGCTCGTCTTGCCGTGGTCCACGTGGCCCGCCGTGCAGACCATCATCTCGACGTCGAGGCTCTCCGGCCGCCAGCTTCCCGGGGGTGAAAAGGTCATGGCCGCCTCAATCCACCATCCGCACGCGCGTTTCCGCGCCGGCCCGGGCCTGGACGTGCCCAATGACGGCCGTCCGCTTGTGTCCGCGTTCGCGCATCGCCTGCACGTAGCGCTCCGCATTTTCGGGAGCCAACGCGACCAGCAGCCCGCCCGACGTTTGCGGATCGAACACGACCGGCTGCGCCGGATGGGCGGTTTCCTTTTGCACCCACCGCATGGCGTAGGCCTGGTTGCGGTCGACGGCCCCCGGCATCACGCCGTCGGCGATGCACCGCTCCACCCCGTCGTAGAGCGGCAGCGCCGACACGCGGATTTCCACGTCCACCCCGCTGTTCCGCGCCATCTCCACCAGATGCCCCGCCAGCCCATAGCCCGTCACGTCCGTGGCGGCCCCCGCCCCCAGTTCCACCATCAGCTCCGCCGCGTCCTTGTTCAAGGTCGCCATGCCCGCCTGCGCTTCGGCGAAAACCTCCGGCGTCACGCGCTCGATCTGCGCCGCGAAGGCCAGCATTCCCGTGCCCAGCGGCTTGGTCAGCACTAGCGCGTCCCCCGGCTTGGCGCGGTCGCGGCAGACCACCCGGTCCGGATGGATCAGTCCCGTCACCGCGAAACCGAATTTGATCTCCTCGTCGTTGATGCTGTGCCCGCCGATCAGCGCGCAGCCGGCTTCGTTCAGCTTGTCGATCCCCCCCCGCATCATCGCTTCCATCTGCTCGCCGGGCAGCGTCTCGATCGGAAATCCGATCACCGACAGCGCCGTGATCGGGCGCCCGCCCATCGCATAGACGTCGCTGACCGAATTCGCGGCCGCGATCTGCCCAAACGCGTAGGCGTCGTCCACGCACGGCGTGAACACGTCCACCGTCTGCACCAGCGCCAGTTCGTCCGTCAGCTTGTAGATGCCCGCGTCGTCGCCCGCCGCCGTGCCCACCAGCACCGCCGGATCGTTCACCGGCGGCAGCCTCGACAGGATGCCCAGCAGGTCCTCCTGCCCGATCTTCGACGCGCACCCCGCCTTGTGCACGTGCTGCGTCAACCCGACCACCTCCGTTTTCACCGGCAGGCGTTCGCCCGCGCACTGGCATACGTCGTGTTCCTTGAACACGTCGCACGGGCACGGCTTCTTGGGATCGCACACGCAATGCCCCAGCTTGATCGACCGGGTCATCACCGATTTCCGACGCGTCCTATCCATTGAGAATCTCCTGTACGGCTTCCGCCGCGATTGCTTCTTCTCCCGCCAACAACGTGCGCACGTCCAGCACGACCGTGTCGTCCTGGATCCGCGCGATCACCGGCACCTCCCGGCACCGCAGCCGCTTCGCGATCTCGACGGCGGACATCTTGTCCGACCGGATCGCCACCAGCGCCGTCGGCAGCTCCACCCCCGGCAGCGCCCCCCCGCCCATCTCGCTGGCGCCGGCCTCCACCGACGCTCCTGCGCCAATCGCCGCCGCCAGCTTTTCGGCCGCCGCGCGCAGGTCGGGGACCTTCTTCGCCAGCATCCGGAACAGCGGATGCTTCTCCGGCAGCGAGGCCGGATCGCGGAACAGCCGCAGCGTCTGTTCCAGCGCCATGTCCGTCAATTTGCCGACCCGCAGCATCCGCGTCAGCGGATGCTTCCGGATCCGGTCGATCAGCTCCTTGCGTCCCGCGACGATCCCCGCCTGCGGCCCGCCGATCATCTTGTCGCCGCTGAAACACACCACGTCCGCGCCCGCCGCCAGGCTGTCCTGCACCAGCGACTCCCGCGGCAGACCATACGCCGACAGATCCACCAGCGCTCCGCAGCCGAGGTCGTCGATCAGCAGCAGGCCGCGCTTCTTCGCCAGCGCCACCAGCTCGTCCAGCGCCACGCGATGGCTAAACCCGATCACGCGGTAGTTGCTGGGATTCACGCGCAGCAGCGCCCCCGTGTTATCCGTGATCGCCCCCTCGTAGTCCCGCAAATGCGTCTTGTTCGTCGTCCCCACCTCGCGCATCAGCGCCCCGCTGGCCGTCACGCAGTCCGGCAGGCGGTACGACCCGCCGATCTCGATCAGTTCGCCGCGCGAGACCACCACCTCGCGGCCCTTGCACAGCGCCGCCAAGATGAGCAGGGTCGCCGCCGCGTTGTTGTTGACGATCAGCGCCGCTTCCGTCCCCGTCAGCTCGCAGATCAGCCGCTCGCACGTATAATTGCGCTTGCCTCGCTTGCCGCTGGCCAGGTCGATCTGCAGGTTGCAGCAGCGGTCCATCTGGGCCAGCCCCGCCGCCGCTTCCTTCGGCAACACCGCCCGCCCCAGCCCCGTATGCAGCAGAATCCCCGTCGCGTTCACCACCGGGCGCAGCCGGTCCAACTCGTCGGTTTCCAGCTTTTTCGCCGCCGCCTCCAGGATCGCGCCGACGTCCGCCGAAGCTCCCTTTTTCCGGAAGTCGTCCGCCGCCGCCCGCAACGCCCCCGCCACCGGTCCCCGCGAATGGCGCGCGATCAGCGCCGCGGCCTCCTTCGTCTCCAACAGCTCCGACATCGACGGGATCGCCCGCCGGGGATCTTCATGCGCGCTCATGCTTTTGTCCTCGATTCATTCAACTGGCGGAGGCGCATGGGAGTCGAACCCACCTATCCCGCATTGCGAGACACAACGGTTTTGAAGACCGCGGCGGCCAGCCGGACCACAGCCGCCTCCTGAATTGAGGCGTTTATCCTATCATTCCGCCCCGCCGCCACACAACGGGATTTCCCGCCGTCGCCCCCCGCCTCATCCGTCGCGGCGCCGATAGAGATCCTTTTGCCACTGGGCGATTTGCTTCCAGCGCGTCTTTTCGGCCAGTTGCGCACCCAGATCGCGCTTCTGGATCTGGTAGGCCTGCTCGCGTTTCAGGCGCAGATAGTGCTCAAAGCGCCGCGCGTCCAAACCGCCCTCGCCGAGCGCCTGCTGCACCGCGCAGCCGGGCTCGCCTTCGTGCCGGCAATCCCGGAATCGACAATGCGCCGCCAACTCGGCCACCTCCGGAAAGACCGCGTCCAGTTCGGCGGCGGCTTCCCACGGCTGGAATTCGCGCAGGCCCGCGGTGTCGATCAACAATCCGCCCGACGGAATCCGGAACAATTCGCGCCGCGTCGTCGTGTGGCGCCCGCGCGCATCGTCCGCGCGCACGGGTTGAGTCGCCTGGAGGCTTTCTCCCAGCAGCGCGTTGACCAGCGCCGATTTTCCGACGCCCGACGGCCCCAGCAGCACGCCCGTCCGGCGCTCCGCCAGCCACGGCCGCAGGTCTTCCACGCCCCAGCCTTCGGTCGCGCTGAGCGCCACGACCGCCGCATCCGGCGCCGCGTACTGCGCCTCCCGCACGCGCCCGCCGACGTCGTCGCACAGGTCGGCCTTGTTGAGCGCCACCACCGCCTCCGCGCCGCTGGCGCGCACCAGAGCCAACGCGCGCTCCAGGCGCGGCAAATTGAACCCGCGTCCGTCGTCCAGCGCGCAGACGAAGAACACGACGTCCACGTTCGCGGCCAGCACCTGTTCCCGCGTCGCGCGCCCGACCGCCTGGCGCGACAGGCAGGTGCGCCGCGGCAACGTCGCCGCGAGGCCCGCGCGATCGCAGGTCGGTCGCGGATCGATGGCCACCCAGTCGCCGACGGACGGAAAATCCGCCGCGCCGGCTTCCAGTTCGCGGCGAAAGCGCCCGATCGGCTCCGCCGAGCGCACGCCGTCTTCCGTCTGGATTTCCCAGGCGCCGCGGTCCTGCCGGACCACCCGCGCCGGCTGCAAGCCTTCCGCCGCGTGCGGCGCAAATGCCGCCGCCCACTCCTCGTCCCAGCCCCACTCGCGCAGGTTCATGGCCGCACCTCCCCGCCGACAGCGGCGACGGCGCCCAGGCGATCCAAGGGGAACGGCGGACGCGCCAGCGGCCGCAGCGCCATGGAAACCAGCAGCACGTCGTTGTCGTCGCCCGCGATGCGGTTCATGCGGATCAGGCCGCACCGCTGGCAACGGTGCAGGATGAACCACTCGCCGTTGCCCTGGATGTGGATGGCTACCGGCTCCATCGGCCCGCGGCAAGCGGACCGGCGGTCGCCGGTCTGCAAGTCCACGTGCAGGCTCCACAGGCAATGCGGACAGTGGTTTCGATGGGCCGTCCCCGGCGCGGTGCCGGGAATGGCGTGATCGCAATGCGTACACAGAAAGGCCGTACCGGGAAGACCGGCGTCCGGCTGAAAAACTCTCGTCATGGGAATCAAGCTCCGACAAAACAGGGGGAAAACAGGAAACAAGCGCGCCGGACCGGATCCCGAAAAAGGGATCGGCCGCTGCCTGCGGGAATCCGGGCCTAGGTGGGAATCCGTCGCAACGCGACTAGACGGCCGGCATTTCGCAGGGGAGCGTTTGCAAATTCAGATTGGAGCGAATTGCACGCATCTTTTTGCCCTGTCATCACTGACGATGCCCGGAACCTACCCAATCCCCCGGTTTCCGTCAACTCCCCCATATATGAACGAAAGTTCAGTATTGAAATGCGGCGGCCGATCGGGCATGTTGGCGGCCATGGTTGCAGACGACCCATCCAATCCCGCGCTGGACCTGGCCTTCGACCACGTGCAGCACACCGGCCGACACCTGTTCCTCACCGGCAAGGCGGGCACGGGCAAGACCACGTTCTTGCGCTCGCTGAAGGAACGCCTGCCCAAGCAGATGGTCGTCGTCGCGCCCACCGGCGTGGCCGCCATCAACGCCGGCGGCGTCACGCTCCACTCGTTCTTCCAGCTCCCGTTCGGGCCGCTCGCCGGCCGCGACAGCGAGCAGCCGCGTTTCCGTTTTTCCCGCGACAAGATCGCCATGATCCGCGGCATGGATCTGCTGGTCATCGACGAAATCAGCATGGTGCGGGCCGACCTGCTCGACGCCGTCGACGGCGTCCTGCGCCGCTACCGCGACCGCCGCAAGCCCTTCGGCGGCGTCCAGCTCCTGATGATCGGCGACCTCCAGCAGCTCTCGCCCGTCGTGAAGGACAATGAATGGGAGCTGCTGCGCGACCTCTACGACACGCCCTACTTCTTCGGCAGCCGCGCCCTCCGCGAAACCGACTACGCCTGCATCGAACTCACGCAGGTCTACCGCCAGCAGGACGGCCGTTTCCTCGACCTCCTCAACGCCGTCCGCGAAAACCGGCTCTCCCCGGAAGCCCTCGCCGAACTCAATCGCCGCCACGTCCCGGACTTTTCGCCCGCCGACGGCGAGGGCTATATCACGCTGTGCACCCACAACGCGCAGGCCCAGCGCCTCAACGATTCCAAGCTGCGCGCCCTCGCCGCCCCCGCCGTCCGCTTCGCCGCCGACATCCACGGCGCCTTCCCCGAACTGTCCTATCCCGTCGATCCGCAGATCGAGCTCAAGGTCGGCGCGCAGGTGATGTTCGTCAAGAACGACCCGTCGCCGGACAAGCTGTTCTACAACGGCAAAATCGGGCGCATCGTGGCGATCGACGGCGCCGCCGTCCGCGTCCGCTGCCCCGGCGATCCGGCCGAAATCGCCGTCGCGCCCATGCAGTGGGACAACGTCAAATACGCCATCGACCCCGCCACCAACCGGATCGCCGAAACCGTCGAGGGCACCTTCAAGCAGATCCCCCTCAAGCTCGCCTGGGCCATCACCATCCACAAGAGCCAAGGGCTCACGTTCGAGCGCGCCATCATCGAGGCCGACGCCTCCTTCGCCCATGGGCAAGTCTACGTCGCCCTTTCCCGCTGCAAGACGCTCGAAGGCCTCGTCCTGCGCACCCCCCTGCGTTCCCGCAGCATCATCGTCGATCCCGCCGTCGCCGACTACGTCCGCCAAATGGCCGCGCGCCACCCCGACCCCGACCGCCTGCAGACGGATCGCCTGACCTACCAGCGCGAACTACTCGTCAACCTGTTCAGCTTCCACCGCCTGCGCTACCAGCTCAACGCCCTCCTCGAACTGGCCGACCTCAACCGCGGCAGCCTTCTGCCCGGCCTCGTCGAGCGCTTCGGGCAGCTGCACGACGTCGCGCAAGCCGACCTCGTCGCCGTCGGCGAAAAATTCCTGCTGCAGATCGACCGCCTGCTGGCGGAGAACCCCGACGCCGAAACCAACGCCGCCCTCCGCGAGCGCCTCCAGAAAG
>JBFXHR010000014.1:0-58065 GCA_050176815.1 Kiritimatiellia bacterium | reverse complement strand
GTTCTACTTAAAATCGCCGAAAATTTTTTACGTAATACGTAAAACCCGGCTGCTCGGCATTCCATTCTTAATTCTTCATTCTTCATTTTTCATTGCCCCCCCCCCCGCTTCCGCCGGCTGGGTCGAGCGGACGCCCTCCAACGTCGTGCTCAACCTCACGCTGTTCAACCTCCCCGATCCCTCCCGCACCGATCCCTCCACCCGCGCCGAACTCGCCGTCCAGCGCGAATTCCTGCGCGTCGCCCCCGACCTCCTCCGCGCCCGCCAGGCCGCCACCCCCGGCCGCTACGGCGGGCTCGACCTCGCCCGCCTCGACCTCCGCCTGCACCGCTTTTCCGGCATCCAGGTCGAAGGCGTCGAAAGCACGCTGCTGGCCATCGCCGGCAACGTCGCCCCCGACGTGCTCTACGTCAATTTCCGCCAGTCGGACACCTACATCCAGCAGGGGTTCCTCCATCCCATGGATCTCCCCGAAGACGGCTACTTCTCCGCGCTCGCGCCGGAGGAAGTCGCCCGCCGCCTCCATCCCAAGATCGAACCCGTCGTCCGCCGCAAGGGCCCCGACGGCGCGACGCACGTCTGGGCCCTGCCCAGCGGGCCGCCGCTCGGCCGCGTCGTCCTGTACCGCCGCGACCTGTTCGACGCCGCCGGCGTCCCGCCCCCCGGCCCCGACTGGACCTGGACCGATTTCTACGACGCCTGCTGCAAGGTGGCCGACCCCGCCCGCGGCATCTACGGCCTCGGCCTCTCGCGCGGCAAGGACGAGTCGTTCCTCTGGATGCCGTTTTTGTGGGGCGCCGGCGGCGAGGCCCTCGCCTTCGACGAAGCCGAAAACCGCTGGCGCGCCGTCTTCGACACCCCGCAGGCCGCAGACGCCCTCGCCTTCTACGTCCGCCTCACCACCGAGCCGTGGACCGATGCCGCCGGCAAGCCGCGCCGCGGCTACGTCGTGAAGGATACCGCCGAATCCTCCCTCAAATGGCGGCGCGGACAGCTCGGCATGATGTTTTCCTACATCGACGAAAAATTGTTCGCGACCCTCAACCCCGACGTCACCGGCATGGCCCCGCTGCCCGTCGGCCCCGCCACGCGCGGCACCGAAATCAACGCGCGCATGATGGGCCTCTTCGCCGGCGTCACCAACCCGCTCATCCGCGACGCCGCGTGGGAATATATCCGCTTCCAGAATTCCCCCGAGGCCGACGCCGTCCGCGTGAAGCACCTCGTCGAGGGCGGCCTCGGCCGCTTCCTGCATCCCGACCGGCTCCGCGCCCACGGCTACGAATCCGTCGCCGCCACCATTCCCGCCGAATGGCGCGACTGTTTGACCATCGCCCTCGCCGACGGCCGCCCCGAACCCTACGGTCGCAACGCCAACGTCATTTACGACATCCTCACCACGCCCATCCGCCGCGCCGAAGAACTCGCCCTGTCCGGCCAGCTCGCCGCCGATCCCGACGCCCGCCGCGCGCAGCTCCTCGACCTGCTGCGCGACGCCCGCCGCAAGGCCGACGCCGACATGCTCGGCCGCGTCCCGCCGCAGGAACTCCGCGTCCGCCGCGCCGCCGCCGCGATTCTCCTCCTCCTCCTCGCCGCCAGCGTCGTTCTTGCGCTGCGGCAAATGGCCCGGATCTTCCTGCCGGGCAGAAAGAGAATTCAGAATTCAGAATCCAGAATTCAGAATAAAAACCTTCCGCAAATTGTTCATTCTTCATTCTTCATTCTTAATTTTTTGCGCCACCGCTGGGCCATGGCGTTGTTGTTGCTCCCTGCGGCGGCCACCATTGTCGTGTGGAGCTACGTTCCGCTTTTTCGCGGCGCGGCCATGGCCTTCTTCGACTACCGCATTTTCGGCGCCTCGACCTGGGTGTTCCTCGACAACTTCGCCAATCTGCTGTGGGATCCCGACTGGTGGCGCGCGCTGCTGGCGTCCGCCCGCTATTCGTTCCTCGTCATTTCGATGACCTTCCTGCCGCCCGTCTTTCTCGCCATCCTCCTGCAGGAAGTGCCGCGCGGAAAAATCCTCTTCCGCGTCGTTTTCTATTTGCCCGCGTCCATCACCGGCCTCGTCGTCATCCTGCTCTGGAAGACGTTCTACGAGCCCTCCGAAGCCGGCCTCGTCAACCGCATCGTCATGCAAATCCCCGCGATCGGATGGGGGGGCCTGTCGCTGGCCGCGCTTTGGGTCACGGTCCACCTCCTGCGGCGCCTGCTGAACCACGCCCTCTGGAAGCCCGCGCTCTTCGTCCTCGCTGCCGGACTCCTCCTTGCCGCCGCCCCCCTCGGTCCCCTGCGCGAAATCTGGGGTCCGCCCTCCCCGCAAAACCGGGTACTGTTTTATAAAACAGTACCCATTTTCCAGGCGCTTCTGGCTACGCTCCCCGAGCCCGTCCGCTGGCTCGACGACTCGCGCACCGCGCTGTTTTCGTGCGTGCTGCCGATGCTCTGGGCCGGCATGGGGCCCGGATGCCTCATCTATCTCGCCGCGCTCAAGGGCATCCCCGACGACCTCTACGAAGCCGCCGACATCGACGGCGCGTCCTTCACGGACAAGATCCTCTTCGTGATCGTCCCCACTCTGCGCCCCCTGCTGGTCATCAATTTCGTCGGCGTGTTCATCGCCTCGTGGCAGGCGGAAGCCAACATCCTCGCCATGACCGCCGGCGGCGCCGGCACGGAAGTCGCCGGCCTGCACATCTTCTACAAGGCCTTCATCTTCCTGCGCCTCGGCCCCGCCACCGCCGCCGCCTGGATGCTCGGCTGCCTCCTCGTCGGCTTCACCCTCTACCAGCTCCGCATCCTCTCCCGCGTCGAATTCCGCGCCAATCGCGACCCACGCTAGCCGGCCAAAAGGACGGGCGGTCCTACCACGCCACGTTGGGAGCGCGGGCGGCTCCCAGCTCGTCCAGCCGCTTCACGGGCAGATCGTGCGGCGCCGCATGGACGCGCTCCGGATCGGACAGGGCCTCGGCGTAGATCGCGCGCAGGGCGGCCACGAAGGCATCCAGGGTTTCTTTCGTCTCCGTTTCCGTCGGCTCGATCATGATGGCCTCGTGCACGATCAGCGGAAAGTAGATCGTCGGCGCATAGAATCCGTGGTCGAGCAGTCGCTTGGCCACGTCGAGGGTCTTGATGCCGTTCATCTTTTCCGACTCGGTCTTCAGGACGCACTCGTGCATGCAGGGCTCGTCCACCGCCGAAGGGAACAAGTCCTTCAGCTTCGCCCGCGCGTAGTTGGCGTTGAGAATGGCGTTCTCCGCGATGCTCCTCAGCGTCTGGCCGTCGTGCCCGCGCAAATAGGCGTAGGCCTTGATCGCCACGCCCACGTTGCCCGCAAAGCTCCGCATCCGGCCAATGCTGGCCGCGCCTTTCGTCTTCAGCGCGAATTTTCCGTCTTTTTCCACGACGCGCGGAACGGGAAGAAACTTCTCCAGCGGAGCGGCCACGCCCACGGGGCCGGAGCCGGGCCCGCCGCCGCCGTGCGGCGTCGAAAACGACTTGTGCAGATTCAGGTGCATGACGTCCACGCCGAAGTCCGCCGGCTTGGCCAGTCCCATCAGCGCGTTGAAATTCGCCCCGTCCATGTAGAGCAGGGCGCCGGCCGCGTGGGCCGCCGCCGCGATTTCGCGGATCTGGGTCTCGAACAGTCCCAGCGTATTCGGCACCGTCAACATCACCATCGCCGTCTGCGGCCCCAGCGCCGCCTTCAGGGCATCGAGATCCAGCCGGCCGTTCGGCCCCGACGTCACCGTCTGGACGGCGAACCCGCCCAGCGCGGCGGAAGCCGGATTCGTGCCGTGCGACGAGTCCGCCACCAAAATTTCCGTACGCTTCCGGTCTTTGCGCGACCGATGGTAGGCCGACGCGATCAAAATGCCCGTGAATTCGCCGTGGGCGCCCGCCGCCGGCTGCAGCGTGAAGGCCGCCAGGCCCGTCAACTCGCACAGGAGTTTTTCCAGCCGATGCAAAATTTCCAGCGTGCCCTGCACGGCGGAATCCGGCGCGCCAGGATGCGCGGAGGCGAATCCCTCCAGCCCCGCGATTTCCTCGTTCGCCCGCGGGTTGTATTTCATCGTGCACGATCCGAGCGGATACAGATGCGTATCGAGGCAGAAGTTCAGGCGCGACAGCCGCGTATAGTGGCGGACGACTTCGAATTCTCCCATTTCCGGCAGGCGCGGCGGCGTCCGGCGCAACGCCCCCGCCGGCAGCCAGGCCGAGGCGGGCTTCGACGCTTTCGCAAACCGCACGCCCCGGCGCCCCGGCACGCTTTTCTCGATGGACAGTTTTTCGGCGCCGTTCATCGCGCCACCCTCCCCAGCGCGGCGACGAACCGCTCGATCTCTTCGTCCGTGCGCTGTTCCGTCGCGCAGACCAGCAAGCTGTTTTTCATCGCCCGGTCGAAGCGTCCCAGCGGCACGCCGCCCAAGATCCCTTCTTTCAGGAGGGCCTTGCGCACGCGCTCCGCCGGCACCGGGCATTCCAGCGCGAATTCATTGAAAAACGGCCCGTCGAACCGCAAGCGGAATCCCGGCACCGCGCAGGCCTTCTCGGCCAGCCGGTGCGCCTTGTCCACGCACAGCTCGGCGACTTCCTTCAGGCCTTCCGGCCCCAGCAAGGCCAGATGGATCGTGGCGGCCAGCGCGCAGAGCGCCTCGTTCGAGCAGATGTTCGACGACGCGCGTTCGCGGCGGATATGCTGCTCGCGGGCCTGCAGCGTCAGCACGAACCCGCGCTTGCCGTCCGCGTCGGCCGTCAGGCCGACGATGCGGCCCGGCATGTGGCGCATGAAAGCCTTTTTGCAGGAAAACAGGCCCAGATACGGCCCGCCGTAGTTCAATGCGTTTCCCAGCCCCTGCCCCTCGCCCACGGCGATGTCCGCGCCCCAGGCGCCGGGCGCTTCCAGAACGCCTAGGCTGACCGGATCGGTTGCCGCAATCGCCAAGGCGCCTCTCGCATGGGCTTTTTCGGCGATTCCGGCGCCGTCTTCCAGCAGGCCGAAGAAATTGGGCGTGGGAACGACGACGGCGGCCACGGTCTCGTCGAGGCGCTTCTCCACCTCGGCCAGTTCCATTCGGCCCGACGGGCACGGAACGGTTTCCAGCGTCGGCTCGCCCTTCGCCCCGAAATAGGTTTTCAGCACGTCGCGCCATTCCGGATGCAGCGATTCCGGCAGCAGGATTTTCTTCCGGCCCGCGATGCGCGCGGCGGCGGACGCCGCCTCGGCCAGCGCCGTCGCGCCGTCGTAGAGCGACGCGTTGGCGGCATCCATGCCGTACAGGGCGCAGACGGAACTCTGGAACTCGTAGATCGCCTGCAGCGTGCCTTGGCTGGCCTCGGCCTGGTACGGCGTGTAGGCCGTCAGGAATTCGCCGCGCTGCGCCAGCGCCTTCACCGCCGCCGGCACGTAGTGGTCGGCGGCGCCCGCCCCGGCGAAGCACGCCAGCGGCCGGTTTTTCGCGGCCAGCGCGCGCGCATGCGCCATCAATTCCGATTCGGACAAGGGGCGCGGCCAATCGTACGCCGACGCGCGCAGGTTCGCCGGAATCTGCGCCAGCAATTCGTCCATCGAAGCCACGCCGATGGCGCGCAACATTTCCGCGCGGTCGGCCGGGGTATGGGGAGAGTACATGGGGAAAGAGGGGGAAGTATCCAGAATTCAGGATTCAGAATCCAGAATGGAAGCCACGGGGCAATTTCCTGGTTCGATTGGTTTGAATGATTTCATTCTGACTCCTGAATCCTGACTCCTGAATTCTCTTTTCTAGTGCGACGCCGAGTTCCGGTAGGTCTCGAAATCCATCAGCGCCTCCAGCTCGGCGGGCCGGGACATCCGGATCTTGAAGAACCAGCCCTCGCCGTGCGGCGATTGGTTCACCAGCGCGGGATTATCCACGATGGCGTCGTTCGTTTCCGTCACCTCGCCCGAAACCGGCGCAAAGAAATCCGCCGCCGCCTTGACCGACTCGATGACGGCACAGGCCTTCCCCTGCTCTACTTTCGCGCCGACTTTCGGCAGCTCCACGAACACGACGTCGCTGATCTCCTTTTGCGCGTAGTCGCTGATGCCCACCGCGGCGACGCCGCCCTCGGCCAGCGCCCACTCGTGGGTCTTGGCGAATTTGCATTTTTTCTCGTCGTACATGGCGGATCCTTTCTAGGAATTTAAACAACGAAACACACGAAAATCACGAAAGGGGTTTAATGGAGAAGCCGCTCGTATTCAAGCGCGGGATAATGCCCGAAGTTCGCCAGCAAAGCCAACCGTTTGCCCGTCGCCTTGAGATAGTTGATCGCCTGTGCCCGATGTTCATCCGCCAGTTGCTTGACCGCTTTGATCTCCACGATGATTTCACCGAAACAAAGGAAATCCGGCACATAGGCATGGCTCAAAGGCTGCCCTTTGTAATCCAGTTGGAGACCAGGCTGCTCGACAAACGGAATGCCTTGGATTTTGAATTCAATCGCCAAGCACTCCTGATAGACCGCTTCCAGAAATCCGAACCCCTTCTCCTTATATACCTCGAAACAGGCTCCCACGATCTTGAAACTCTCTTCCTTGAATAGAATCTTCGGATCCATTTCGTGTTTTTCGCGTATTTCGTTGTTGAAAAGGCTGTCGGCTGCTTTTGCCTTCAAACGCTGTTTTTCCGGAACGGACCGCGGACGGTTTCCGCTTCGGCCATCTTGCCGTGGATTTCGACGTCAACGCGGACGCCGGCCTCCCAGGCCGCCGCCTCGAGATAGCCCACGCCGAGGCCGGCGCCGAGGCTCGGGGCGAACGTCGCGCTGCACAGTTCGCCCACCTTCCGGCCGCCGAGCCACACGGCGCAGCCGTGGCGCGGCACGCCGCGCCCCAACAGCCGCACGCCCGTCAGCTTTTCCTTGAATCCGGCCTCCTTGCGGCGCACCAGCGCCTCGCGGCCGACGAAATCGCCCTTCTGCAATTTGACCACCCATCCGCAATTCGCCTCGTAGGGCGTGCGGGTTTCGTCGGCGTCTTCCCCGTAGAGCAGATAGCCCGATTCCAGCCGCAGGGTGTCGCGGCTCCCCAGCCCGCAGGGAACCAGGCCGTAACGGCCGCCCTTGGATGTCAAAACCTCCCAGAACGCGAGAATGCCCGCCGGGGAGACCGCGACCTCGAAGCCGTCCTCGCCCGTGTAGCCCGTGCGCATCACGAACGCCGTTTCCCCGGCAAAGGGCAGCTCGGCGATGCCGAAGCGGGGCAAGGAAAGCGCGGCCGGAAAGATCTCTCCCACCAGCGCTGGGGCGTGGGGCCCCTGCACTGCCAGCATCCCGTAGCGGTCGCTGGCGTGGTCCAAAACGACGTCGAATCCCGCCGCCTGCTTCTGGAACCAGGCGAAATCCTTTGAAGCCGTCGCCGCGTTCACGATGGCGAGGAAGCGCTCCGGCGCGAGACAGAAGGTGATGGCGTCGTCGAGGATGCCGCCGTCCTCCGCAAGAACGTGCGCATAGGTGCCCCGGCCGGGCTCGGCGCTCATCCGGTTGCAGTTGACGCGCTCGACGAACCGGTGCGCGTCTTTGCCCGAAATCAGCACCTGCCCCATGTGGGAGACGTCGAAGACGCCGCAGGCCGTGCGCACGGCCCGGTGCTCGGCCAGGATGCCCGCAAACTGCACCGGCATTTCCCAGCCGTGGAAATCGACCATGCGTCCGCCGGCCTTGGCCAGCACGTCGAACAGCGGGGTCCGTTGGAGAGAGGCGGAATTCATGGTGCGCAAGCCTAGCACTCGCCGCCGGAATTTCCACCCAAAACCGCGCGACCCAAAACCGCCGGACGCATCGGCGATTCGGAGCGCCCCCCCTCGTTTCAGGCCGGGAAGGGCAGCCACACGCTAAAGCATGGACGACGTACAGGCTCCGTTCGAAGTCCAGCCTCTAGGGCATTTTCACTTTTCCCGTAGCCGCAGGATCCCGATGCAGGCCGGGTGCCCTCACCCGGCGAAATCCCGCCCGGTCAGGGGACCGGGCCTACAAACCGAATTCCCATCGCGCTGGCGAAAGGCTGCGGAATATCGTAATCCGCTCAGACTGGGCCCTTGCACCGAACCGCAGATGCGCAAAAAAACGCCGGCCCCGCGAACGGGACCGGCGGTTGCCGGGACGGCCGAACCAATTACGGCGCAGACGCGCCGATGCGGAGGACTCGCCGATTGGTAACGCCGCTGAGGATGCTGACCGTCCGCGTGGCGGGCGTCCAGGTATAATCGAGATCCTGGGTCAACGGAGTCAAGCCGCCTTGGCCGAGGTTGTTCAGCCCCTCCGCGCTGGAATCCGTTCCATACACCGCATCGAGCATGAAGTTCGTCGGCAGGACGATGACGATGTTCTGGTTGCTGGTCGAGTAGAACATGGCGCTGCCCTGGCTGCCGTCGCCGATGGTCCAGACCTCCCCGCCGCCGCCCAACACCGTGAAGGAAACCGTCTCCTCGTCCTGCTGCTGCGGATCCGCGGAATCCGTCGCCGTCACCGTGGCCGTGTAGTCGCCGGCCGGCGCGGTGGCCAGGATGGTGAACACGTTGTCGGCCGCCGTGCGGTAGCCTTCGCCCAGCGTGCTCGTCCAGCTGTAGCCGTAGGGCTCCGTGCCGTTCTCCGCCGTCGCCATGATCGCGTCGCTGGCGCCGCTGGCCACCGTAAAGCCGTTCGTCTTGTCGACCGAGACGGAGAACACGGGCGCGCCGCCGGAGGTGATAGCCACGTTGTTCAGCGCCAGATTGAAGGCAAACTTGTTGATGTAGTTCCAGCGCACGTAGCGCGAGGCCGACAGCAGGGCATACGGCCCCAAGGAGGTCACGCTCGTGGAAACCTCGGTGTCATCGATCGAGTCGACCGTCGTCCAGTTCACGCCGTCCATCGATTCTTCCACGTCGAACTGCATCGGAGCCGTGCCCGCAGTGCTGGTGTTGCCGCGCACGTCGAACGTCAGTTGCCCCGGCTCGCCATCGAAATGAACCATCAACTGGTCACCGGAGGCATTGAACGCCATCGACCCATCCGTATAGGTGGACATCGCGACGCCCGACCAGCCGACCAGCGTGAGCCAATCCATCGTTTCGGTGTAGTTCTCGGCGATGGGCAGGGTGGCGATGTCCAGAACGAACGTCACGGCCACCGTCACGGGTTCCGCCGGCATCGTGAACGTGTAGGGGGCGGAGCCCGACACCGACACCGCCCCGCCGTTGACCTGGATCGTCCCCACCGCGTAATTGGCGTCCGGCGTGGCTATAATCGTCACCGTCGTGCCTTGGATGGCTTGGCTTTCCGGATCGGTCGTCACGGCGCCGTTCACAGGCGGGGTGATGGTGATGGCATAGGGTGCCGCGATGGTGAAGTTGATCCGGTTCGACGCCGTGGCCAACGTGCTGTCCGTCGCCACCACCTCGGCCCAGTAGGACCCAACCGGGGCCGCTGCATTGATGGTGAAGACGCCATCGGCAGTTCCGTAATCCGCAGGATTCATCGACGTGGTCCAGACATAGGTGTATCCGGGCGTCCCGTTCACCGCCGACGCGGTAATCGTGGCACCCGCGCCTTCCGCAACCACGAACCCTTCGGTCTGATCGGTGAAGAGCACGCTGAAGACCGCCGGGCCGTCCGGATGCACGCCGGGGGTCATGTCGGCATAGACGGCCGAGGCTATGGTCCATTCGGAAGCGGTCCAGGTCGGATTGCCGGCCGTCACATCGGCATTGCGCACCGCGCGGGAATCCGTGTATTCCCACGGCATCCCAGAACCATCCTCGTTGATCACGCCATAGGAGTCTTGCAACACGCCCGCGGCGTTGTTGCCGCCACTGTAGAGGAAGTACCCGTCGTCACCGCTGCCGTTGGCGTTACCGGAGATTTGGTCGGGCGCCGGCGCGGTTGGATACAACGTCAGGAAATCAGCATAGGCGGCCACCACGTAGGTTTCGGCAGCCCCCACCGTACCCGTCAGGGCGATGTTGTCCCACGTGGCCCCGCCGTTCACCTGCTTGGCCAAATACCACTGCCCAGCCGCCAAATCGATTGTTTCCGCCCCGGCATTGTACAGTTCAACGAACCGCCCGCGGTCGCCACCGGTCCCGCTCGGATCCGCCACTTCGGAAATAATCAGCGAGCTGCCCGTGAATTCCACGAACGTCACGGTGATCGTCACGGCTTGGGCCGGCATCGTGAAAGTCCTGGCGTTCCCGGTGCCGGTGACTTCAATCGGCGTTTCGTCGGCGCCGACTACCGTGATGGTGCCCACCGCATAACCGAAGTTTGGCGTCGCGTTGACGGTCACCGTACCACCTTCCGCTGCTTGTCCCTCTGGGTCCGTCGTCACCGAGCCGTTGACCGGCGCATTAATCGTGATGCTATAATACGTCGGCGGAGCCACGACCGAGAAGGTCACGGTCTTTTCGGCCTGCTGCTGGGGATCCGAGGAATCTGTCGCGGTCACGGTCGCGGTATAGTTGTCGCCCAAGGCCGCCGTGTCCAGAATCGTGAAGACCGCGCCGACGGCCGTGTAATCGCCTTCCGTCATCGTGGTCTGCCACGAATAGCCATAGGGCTCCGTGCCGTTGGAAGCCGTGGCGGTGATCGTACCGCTGGACCCCTGCTCCACCTCGTAGCCGTCGTCCTGGCTAAGCGAAACGCCAAACACGGCCGGGCCCGTGCTGTGGTAGCCCAGGCGTTCGTTGGTTGCTTCTGCGGCCTCGTCGACCTGGACATTCGTGAATTCGTCCCAATCGGCGGCGTTGAAGTCAGTGTTCACGCCGACCGTGATCGTGTCTTTGCGGACATAGCTCTTGTCAACCGCCGTTTCACCGAGAAGACCAAAGGCGTCCACGACGTTGGCGAAGTCAAAGGTCTCGCCGGTGAAAAGCACCACGCTGTCATCGCCGTTGAAACCCCATCCGGCAGTTTGGTTGGCCGTGACATACGCAGGCAAGACCGCCGATCCGTGGCTGACCAAATACGTTCCCCCCGCAGCAATGGCGCCAGACAAAGATACCGTTAGAGAAGGTGTCCCATTCGTCTTCCAAGCCTCGCGCGCAGCATTGCTGAACTGGCCAAGGCGATAACCGCCTGCCGCCAAGTCAATGGCCACGGTTCCTGGATTATAGATTTCGATCCATTTGTTGAGACTGGCCCCTTCGTAATACTGGGAGATGATGAGGTTGCCGCTGGTAGCGGCTTCTTGGAACGTCACGGTCACCGTCACGTCCGAAGTCGGCATTACGAAGGTATAGGGCGGGTTATCCGACACCGCCACGGGATTCGACGATGCATCTTCCACCGAGATGACGTCTACGGCAAACCCGCCGTTCGGCGTTGCGACGACCGTCACGGTGGCGCCTTCCGCGGCTTGTCCTTCCGGATCCGTCGTCACCGAGCCGTTGGTCGGCGGCGTAATCGTAATGGTATGCGTCGGGATGTCGCTGGGATTGATGGTGAGGGTGAAGACCGCCGGCGCTACGGTGCCGGCATTGACGACGTTGTTCAGGGTCAGGATTGCCGTTTCGTCTTGCTCGATGTCCGCGTCATCGATGATCGTCACGGTGACCGTCGTCGAGGTCGTGGCGCCGCCCAGCGTGAAGGTCGTGGAACTGACGGTGTAATCCACCCCTTCCGTCGCCGTGCCGCCAAGCAGGATTTCCCCGCTCACTTCGCCTTCCGGCAGGGTCTTGTTGATGATCACGTCGAAGGTCCCCTGGTCTTCGTTCACGGCCGCGTCCGCCGCAAAGAAATACACGTTCGTCGGCACTACCGGCGTGCAGCCGGTGATCAGCTGATTGATGTTCAGGCTACCCTGCGACATCGTATTGCTTTCCCACGCGTATCCCGAGTAGTTGGTGGCCGTTCCGCCCAATTGCAATGTGGCCGCCGTATTCTGCGTGCCGATGGCCACTGAAGTTTGCCCATCTGCCGGGCCGCCCACTCCGAGAAAACTTCCTTCATAGCTTAAAAACTGGACCAAGGTGGTAACGCCGCCGGCAATGTTTGCCAATGCGATCGCATCTGGACCGTTTTGAATTCCAGCGGTAGCAAAATCAACGGCCCCATAACCACACCCCTCGTCGTCGATAGAACCCGAAAGTGAATTGGTGCCATATACGACTCCGCCTGTACCATTGTAGAGAAATAAGGCATAATCGGCCAACGAGGTGCCCGCCGGACCCGCAACTTCCACGAACTCGTTGGAGTCCGTGCCCGGCGAATCGTAATTGATTTCATTAATCCAAACTGCCGGTTCCTGCCCCATCGCCGCCGTCGCCAACAACCCCACGCACGCGAATCCGACCAGCCACTTTTTCATGAGTCTTCTCCTTGAATTGAACCGCAGGCCAATTTCATCAAAATATAACAAAACAAGGCGCCCCGTTCCAACGCTTTTCACCGGCGGCGGGTCAACCGTTTCTTCGGCGGGGTTCGGCCGGGTTTTACGTAGGACGTAAAAATGTTTCGCGGATTTTACGTAGAACGTAAAAAAAGTTTACGTAGCACGTAAAACTCCGGGCGCGGCCGCGCGGGTCAATCGGCCTGGGTGGGGCGGAAGTCCTGGAGGTGGAGCTGGAGGTACTCCTGGCCGTTGTAGCGGTTGAGGACGAGGTTGAAGGCGATGTCGAGGGGCCCCTCGGGCACCGCCCGGTCGCCCATGCCGAAGCCGATGGCTTCGCGCTGCTTGCCGCCCATCGGGAACAGGATTTTCAGGTGCTTGCCGCCGATGACGCGCGGCGGGAAGGCCGGGACCACGTTGCGCACGGCCCAGACGGGCAGCGGGTTTGAATGGCCGAACGGGCGCAGGCGGTTCTGGTCGTTGTAGAGATGATCGTTGATGTCGGTGGGCGCGATCCACGCGTCGATCAGCAGCTGGCGGCGCTGGTCGCCCTGGCGGAGGGTCGCGGCGCAGACGTCGTTGAAGCGGGCGGCGAATTCGGGAATGCGGGTCTGGTCGACCTCGAGGCCGGCGGCCATGGCGTGGCCGCCGTAGCGGCGCAGCATCGGCGCGCACTGCTGGAGATGGCTCAGCAGGTCGAAGCCCGGGATGCTCCGGCACGAGCCGCGCCCCACCCCGTCGTCGTCCATGCCGATGACGACCACGGGGCGGTTGTAGCGGCTGGAGATGCGGGAGGCCACGATGCCGATGACGCCGGCGTGCCAGTGCGGATGCGCCACGACGAGGCCGAAATCCTTCGCCGCGTCGAACCGGGCGTCGAGGTCCTCGCAGGCTTCGCCCACGATCTTGTCCTCGATTTCCTGCCGCTTGCGGCTGGCGTCGTCGAGCTGCTGGGCCAGGATCCGCGCGCGCGGCTCCTGCTCGGTCAGCACCAGCTCCAGCGCGGCGTCGGCGTTGCCGAGCCGCCCGGCGGCGTTGATGCGCGGGCCGATCATGAAGCCGATGTGGTAGGTGTCCACCGGCCCGGTGATGCCGGCGGCCTCGATGAGGGTGCGCAGGCCCACGGACTGCGTCTTGTTCAGCAGCATCAGGCCGTGGTAGACGAGGATGCGGTTTTCCTTCAGCAGCGGCACGATGTCGGCCACCGTGCCGACGGCCACCAGTTCCATGTAGGTCTTGAGGTCCAGCTTTTCGGCGGCTTCCATCTTGCGCTGGCGCGCGGCCTTGATGAGGCCGTGGCAGACCTTGAAGGCCACGCCCACGCCGGCCAGCATCCGGATGTCCTCCGGGCAGCCGCCGAGCTTGGGATTCACGATGGCGCAGGCCTCCGCGACGCCCTCGGCGGCGGGCTCGTGGTGGTCGGTCACGACCACGTCGATGCCGAGGCGCGCGGCCTCCTTCACGGCCTCGACGGAGCTGGTGCCGCAGTCGACGGTGACGATGAGGTTGGGGTGGTAGGTCTCGACGCAGCGGTGCAGGGTCTCGACGCCGAGGCCGTAGCCGTCCTCGATGCGGTGCGGCAGGAACGGCGAGGCCACCGCGCCCAGCCCGCTGAGCACCTGGATCATCAGCGCCGTGGCCGTCACGCCGTCCACGTCGTAGTCGCCGTAGACGAGGATGGAACTGCCCTGTTCGACGTGCTGGAGGATCAGCTCCACCGCCTTCTCCATGCCCGGCAGCGCGAACGGATCGGTCAGGTCCGCGAGCCGCGGCTGGAGGAACTTGTCGATCTCTTCCCGGTCCGTCAGGCCGCGCGCGACCAGCGCGCGGGCCATCGCCCGCGAAAAGCCGAAGGCCTCGGCAATGCCTTCCGCCACCTGCGGTTCGGCCTCGGCGTTCAGCCAGCGCTTTTCGGAACGGACGACCATGGGACTACTTCTTGGCCACGTCGAGCGCGACCTTGGGACGCACCGCCAGCATCGTCGGCGAGGCGATGAAGGCCGACGCGTAGGTGCCGGAGACCACGCCGACGAAGATCGCCAGCGCGAAGTCGAAGATGGCGCCGCCGCCGAAGACCATCAGCATCGCCACGCTCAGCAGCGTCGTCAGCGAGGTCAACAAGGTGCGCGACACGGTCGCGTTGATGCTCTCGTTGACCACGGCCTGGTCGAGGCGCCCGCCGCGCAGCTTGCGCGTCTCGCGGATGCGGTCGAAGACCACGATCGTGTCGTTGACCGAGTAGCCCACCACGGTCAGCAGGGCGGCGATGCTCGTCGTCGTGAGCTGGCGGCCGAAGAGGAAATAGACGGCCAGGGTGATCAGCACGTTGTGGAGCAGGCCCACGACCGCGCCGATGGCGAACGAGAACTCGAAGCGGATGGTGATGTAGATGATCATGCCCACCAGGGAGAGGCCGAGGGCGATCAGGCCGCTGCGCTGCAGCTCCTTGCCCACCTGCGGGCCGACGGTGTCTTCCTGGATCAGCTGGAAGCCGCTGTCCGCGAACTGTTCGGCGAGCACCTGCTGGGCGGTCGCGCCTTCCTCGGGCGAAGCGACCTTCACCGCCAGCACTTCGTTCTGCTCGTCGCCCACGCCGCTGCGCTGGTACTGGATGCCCACGTCGCGGATGCCCGCGGCGCCGAACGCCGAGCGCAGCGCGTCCACGCCGGCTTTCTGCGAGAAGTCCAGCGAGAGCTGCTGGCCGCCCGTGAAGTCCACGCCGAAATTGGCCCGGCCGTTCTGGTAGCCCCGGAACGCCCCGGCCGCGAGGACGGCGATGGACACGACCGCCGCCACGCGCCGCAGGCCCATGAAGTCGATGTGGGTCTCCTTGACCCACTGCGTCATCTTGAGGTTGTGCAGCAGGCCGCGGTGCTCGAGGAACTCGAACACCATGCGCGTGCCGACGATCGACGTGTACATGCTGGCGAGGATGCCGGCGGTCAGCGTGATGGCGAAGCCCTTCACGGGGCCGGAGCCCTGCCAGAACAGGATCACGGCCGTCAGCAGCGTGGTCAGATTCGAATCGAAAATGGTGGAGAACGCCTTGTCGTAGCCCGCGGAGAGCGCGGCGCCGAAGCGCTTGCCCAGGCGCATCTCCTCGCGAATGCGCTCGAAGATCAGCACGTTGGCGTCCACCGCCATGCCGACCGTCAGCACGATGCCCGCGATGCCCGGCAGCGTCAGCACCGGCAAGGTCGTGCCGGAACTGCCCATGCCCGCGCCGCCGATCAGTCCGAAGAACCCGGCGGTGACGATCATGCCCAGCGGCAGCAGCACCAGGTTCAGCAGCAGCGCCAGCACGGCCACGAGGCCCGCGAAATGGTAGTAGATGGCCATGAACACCGCCACGGACGCGAAGCCGATGGCCGCCGCCCGCCAGCCGCTCTCGATGGAGTCCGTGCCCAGCGTCGGATCGACGCTGCGCTCTTCCAGCACGCGCAGCGGCGCCGGCAGCGCGCCCGCGCGCAGCACCAGCGCCAGGTCGCGGGCCTCCTCCAGCGTGAACGTGCCTTCGATGATCGCCTGGCCGCCCGGAATCGACGTGCGGATGTACGGCGCGGAATAGAGCGTGTTGTCCAACACGATGCCGAGGTAGTGGCGTCCGTTGGGATCGGGATTCTTCGCCCCGCCCGGCGCGTGGTCGGCCGTCACCTTCGCGAAGATCTTGCGGCCCTTCGAGTCGAAGGACATCTGGACGACTTTCTGGCCGAACTGCTGATAGTCCACGCTGGCGGACTTCAGGCTGCCGCCCGTCAGTTCCGCCTTGCGGCTCACGTAGTACGGGACGAAATATTCCTTGTTCTGCACCACGTTCTTTTCCAGCAGGAGGTCGTAGCCGGCCTTTTCCTCGAACCGCCGCAGCGCGGCGCGCTCGTCTTCGGGCGGCGGCGGCCCCTTGCGGACCCAGCAATCGCGGCCCTGGCTGCCCGGGATCACGGCGAGGTCGTAGCCGTCCGGCACCTTGCGGTCGGAGAACAGGTTTTTGACCAGCTCGTCGTTCTTCGGATGCACCATGCGGAATTCCAGGAACGCCGCCTTGCGGATGTTCGCCGAGGCGCGCTCGCGGTCCGCGGCCTTCATGCCGGGAATCTGCACCACGATGCGCTTTTCGCCGTCGGGATAGATCGTCGGCTCGGCCACGCCCATGGAGTCCACGCGGTTGCGGACGACTTCGAGGGCGCGGTCGCGCGCATCCGACACGGGGCCTTCCAGCCCCTCCTCGACGATTTCCAGCGTGTAGCTCGTGCCGCCCTGCAGGTCCAGGCCCAGCTTGATTTTCTCCTTCGGGGGCGTAACGAGCGCCACGCTCCACGCCGTCGCCACCACCAAGATCAGCCACTTCCAGATCGATGCCTTCATAGTCCTTGTTTCCCGTGTTGCCCCGGCGGAACCCGCCGGAAATTCCCTGCTTTCCCGCGGCCGCCTAGGCCTTCGCGTCCGGCTCCGGCGTTTCGCCCTTGTCGAGCACCTGCGAGACCGCGCCGCGCACGATTTCGACCTTCACGCCGTCGGCGATCTTGACGATCAGGGTCTTCTCCTTCACGTTCGCCACCACGCCGAGGAAGCCCCCGCCGAACAGCACGCGGTCGCCCGTTTTCACCGCGTTCAGCAGCGCCTGGCGCTCCTTCTCGCGCCGCTTCTGCGGGCGGATCAGCATGAAATAGAACAGGGCCACCATCAGGCCCAGCCAAATGAACATGAACGCGCCCGACTGCTGCGGAGCGCCCGAGCCGCCCGAGGGGGCCCCCATCATCGCCAAAAACAATCCGCTCATTCCTCTTCTCCTCTTGCCGCTAGGCTCCGGCCGCGGCTCCCGGTCCCGGCGCATCCGGCCCGTACGTTCGGGCCGTCTCCGCGCGGAACGCTTCGAACGTCCCGTCCCGGAGGCTCTGCCGCATCCGGGCGACGAAATCAAAATAGCAGCGCATGTTGTGGATCGCCGTCAGGCGGATCCCGAGGATCTCGCCCACGTTCAGCAGGTGCCGCACGTAGCCCCGGCTGAACCGCCGGCAGGCCGCGCACGCGCAACCTTCTTCCAGCGGCCGCTCGTCGAGGCGGTTCGCCGCCGCCCGCACCGAGTACCGCCCGTTGCGCGTGAACACCGTCCCGTGCCGCGCCAGCCTCGTCGGCATCACGCAGTCGAACATGTCCACGCCGCACGCCACCGACTCGGCCATCTGCCAGAACTGGCCGACGCCCATCAGGTAGCGCGGACGCTCCCTCGGCAACAGATCCACCGTCATGCGCACGCCCGGCATGATCAGGTCCTCCGGCTCGCCCACGCTGACGCCTCCGATGGCATAGCCATCGAACGCGCCGAGCGCCCGCAAGCCCTTGGCGCAGCGCTCCCGCAAATCCGGATACACGCCGCCCTGGACGATGCCGAACACCAACTGCCCCGGGGCCCGAGGCTGCTGGGCACATTTGGCCGCCCACGATAGGGTTCGATCCACCGCTTGGCAAGCGTATTCCGGGGTGCACGGGCACGGCGGGCACTCGTCGAACGCCATGGCGACGTCCGACCCCAGCGTCTTCTGGATCGCCATGCTTTCCTTCGGCCCCATGAACATTTTCGTCCCGTCCACGTGCGACTGGAACCAGACCCCGTCCGGCGTCATCTGCCGCAGCTTCGTCAGACTGAACACCTGGTAGCCCCCGCTATCCGTCAAGATCGCCCGCTTCCAGTCCTGGAACCGATGCAGCCCCCCGAACTTCTCCATCACCTCCATGCCCGGCCGCACGTTCAGGTGGTAGGTATTCCCCAGTAAAATCTCGCAGTTCAGATCCTCCAGCTCCCACGGCGCCATGGATTTGACCGTCGCCTGCGTTCCCACCGGCATGAACACGGGCGTATCCACCGGTCCATGCGCCGTCCACAGCCGCCCCAAGCGCGCCTGGGACCCCGGATCCTCGTGCAAAACCTCGAATGTCCCGATGTCGGGCATAGGGGGCGCACTTTACCCGCCTCCCCGCCCCTTTGTCGAGGCCGCAGGCGCAGGTTGCACGGCACACACGCCCCGCCCACGCCGGAGGAAAGCGCGGGAACAGCTACCCTTCCCGGATTTCGGCGGGCAGCTGCGCCTTGAGGGCCGCGTTGACCTTCGACTGGAAGCCGTTCGCGGCCTCGTCGGTCAGCGTGCCGGTCTTGGAACGGTACGTGAACGCATAGGCCATGCTCTTGCGGCCCTCGCCCAGGTTCTTGCCCTGATAGACGTCGAACAGTTCGATCGTCTCCAGCTCCGCCGGGGCCGCCGCGCGCGCGACCTCCAGCACCCGCTCGTGCCGCACGTCCATGCCCACGATCAGCGCCGCGTCGCGCCGGATGCTCGGATAGCTCGGCGGCGGAACCAGGGGTTGCATCGCCGCCAGATCCTTCACCAGCGGCGCCGCCGCGGCCTCCAGCAGGCCCACGGGCTCGTGGATGCGCCATTCCTTCGCGATTTCCGCCTTCAACAGGCCCAGCCAGCCGACGATCGCGCCGTCCACGACGATCTCCATGCCGCGCCCCGGCTCGCTCCACGGGCGGTTGGCGGGCCGCAGCGACGCCCCGCGCAGATTCAGCGCGGCCGCCGCCTGTTCCCACAAGCCCTTGACCCACAGGAACATTTCCAATTCGTCGACGGGCTTGTACTTGTCCAGCCCCGTGCGGCCCACCGGGCCCGACAGCCCGACGGCCACGTGGTCGTCTTCCGTCGGCAATCCGTCCGGACCCAACCGAAAGACGCGGCCCGTCTCAAAAAACGCCACCTCGTTCACCTGCCGCGAGAAATTCAGCCCGATGGTCTCCGCCATCTGCGGCAAGAGCGCGTCGCGCATGACCGTGTGGTCCGCCGTCAGCGGATTCGCCAGCTTCACGCGGTTCGGCGCGTTGTCCTTGTCGAACAGGTCCAGCAGCCCTTCCGCGAGGAAGCTGTAATGCATGATCTGCTGCAGGCCCAGGCCGACCAGCACGTCGCGCAGGCGAGCCTGCGCCTGCGCCGGCTGGTCGTCGGCGTCGGGCACGATGGTCGCCATCGAGCGCACCGGCGGCAGCTTCTTCAGCCCGTAGATGCGCGCGTATTCCTCGATCAGATCCGCTTCGCGCGTCAGGTCCTCGCGGAACGTCGGCACTTCCACCTCGATCGCGTCCGGGCCGCTCTTCAGCACCTTCAGTTCCAGCGCCGCGAAGACCTGCGCGATCTCAGCCGGGGCCGCCGCGATGCCCAGCAGGGCTTCCAGCCGCGCCGGCCGGCAGACGACCTTCCAGGGCTTCTTCGGTTCCGACCGCACGTCCACGACGCCCATCAGCAGCTTTGCGCCGGCCAGTTCGCACATCAGTTTCGCCGCGCGTCGGCTGCCGAATTCGGCCAGTTCCGCATCCACGCCGCGCATGAAGCGATACGACGCATCCGACAGCATGCCCAGCTTCTTGCTCGTCGCGCGGACCGACGCCGGCCGGAAATTCGCGCTCTCCAGCAGCACGGTCGTCGTCGTCTCGTTGATGCCGCTGTGCTCGCCGCCCATGACGCCCGCCACCGCCATCGGCTTCTGGGCGTCGGCGATCACCAGCATCTGCGGCTCCAAGGCGCGCTCCACGCCGTCCAGCGTCAAAATCTTCTCGCCCGGCTTCGGGTGCCGCACCACGATGCGGCCTTCCGCCAGCAGTTTCTGGTCGAACGCGTGCAGCGGCTGCCCGCACTCCAGCATGACGTAGTTCGTGATGTCCACGACGTTGTTGATCGCCCGGATGCCGGCCGCCTCGAGGCGCCGCTTCATCCAGTCGGGGCTCGGGCCCACCTTCACGCCTTGCAGAACCCGCGCCGTGTAGCGCGGACAATCCACCAGATCCTCGACGACCACGCTGGTCGCCTTTTCCACCGCCGGATTCGATTCCTGCAGCGCGGCGTCCGGCACCTTGACCTTCGTCCCATAAAGCGCGGCCACTTCGCGCGCGATGCCCAGCAGGCTCAGGCAATCCGGCCGGTTCGGGGTGATTTCGACCTCGACGACCGTCTCCGGCGGGCCCAGGACTTCCGCCAGCGCCGTGCCCGGCGCCCATTTGGCGTCCAGTTCCATCACTCCAGAATGGTCGCCGGACAGACCCAGCTCGTCTTCCGCGCACAACATTCCTTCGCTGAAGACGCCGCGCACCTTGCGCTTCTCGATCGTGAACCCGGCCGGCAGCGTCGTGCCCAGCGGCGCGAACGGGTATTTCCCGCCCACCGCCACGTTCGGCGCGCCGCACACCACGGTCATTTCGGCCGGCCCGCCAAAGTTCACCTTGCACAGTGTCAGCTTGTCCGCGTTGGGGTGCTTCTCGATCGTCAGCACTTCGGCGACCACCACGCCCGGCACGCCCCCGCCCAGGCGCTCGATGCCTTCCACCTCCACGCCCGAGAACGTCAGCTTGTCCGCCAACCCCTCGACCGTGTCCTCGAAGTCCACGTACTCTTTCAACCAGCTCAACGGAATTTTCATGTCTGTACCCTAAATCCTCTTCACCACAAATGAACACAAATGGACACAAATGAATCCAATTTCATTCCGGACATTTGCGTGTATTTGCGTCCATTTGCGGTTCTCTCTCTTCAGAATTGGGCGAGGTACCGGGCGTCGTTCTCATAGAGCCGCCGGATGTCGTCGATGCCGAACAGGATCATCGCCAGGCGCTCGATGCCCATGCCGAACGCGTAGCCGGTCACGGCTTCCGGATCGTAGCCCGCCAGCTTGAACACGTTGGGATCCACCATGCCCGCGCCCATGATTTCGATCCAGCCGCTCTGCTTGCATACCCGGCAGCCCTGGCCGCCGCACATGTGGCACGAGAAATCCACCTCCACGCTCGGTTCGGTGAACGGGAAGAAATGCGTGCGGAACCGCGACTTCACGCCCGGCCCCATCAGCTCGCGCGCGAAATGGTCGATGTCGCTCTTCAAGTCCGCCAGGCTCACCTTCTCATCAACGTAGAGTCCTTCGATCTGGTGGAAGTTCGCCGAATGTGTCGCGTCGGTCGTGTCGCGCCGGTAGCACCGCCCCGGGCACACGATGCGCACCGGGGGCTTCCGGCTTTCCATGTACCGCGCCTGCACGGCGCTCGTCTGCGTCCGCAGCAGCAGCCCGCCCGGCAGATAGAAGGTGTCCTGCACGTCGCGCGACACGTGGTCCGCCGGCGTGTTCAGCGCGTCGAAGTTGTAGTATTCCGTCTCGACGTCGGGCCCGTCCGCCACCGTGAAGCCCATCCGGCGGAAAATCGCCGAGGTCTTGTCGATCAGCTGGGAAATCGGATGCAGCCGCCCACGCCGCGCCCAGCGCCCGGGCAGGGAGAGATCGAATGCGCCGGCCTTCGCCGCCTTCGCCGCCGCCTCCAGCGCCGCCTTGCGCTCGGCCACCGCCGCGGTCACCCCCGTCTTGAAGCGGTTGAGGGCCTGCCCCATCGCCGGCTTGTCGGCCGCCGCGACGTCCTTCAGGCCCTGCATCAGTTCGGGCAGCCGGCCGTTGCGGCCGACGTACTTCACCCGCAGCGCCTCCAGCGCGGCCAAATCCACCGCGCCCGCCAGCTCCGCCAGCGCCTGCGCCGTCACTCCATCTACTTCCTGGATGTCCATGAATTCTCCTCGAAACAATCGGCGCATTTTTCCACACCGTGGAAAAATAGAAAGCACGAAAACTAGACGATTTCTCGCCAAGATCGCCAAGGGCGCCAAGAAGTCCCCGCCATTCCCATCGCTTCTTCGCGCCCTTTGCGTCCTTTGCGAGAGAAGTTTTCCGGCTGTTCAACGCGGCAGAACCAGCTTCTCGCCGAAAGTCCGGTCGAATTCCGGCGGATCGAACCGTTCGAACGCCCCGCCGTGGTAGAAGGTGATTTCCCCGAAATAGACTCGGCCGCCGCAATGAAACAGGTCGATCCGCGCATACGGAAAATCGGCCGACAGCGTCTCCGCCACGTGGATCATCTCCGGCAGCGCGTCGGGCCGCGGCACGGCCCGCCCGTTTGGCCAGGACGGTTTGTCTCCCTCCCATTCCGTCCAGACGAACGGCTGGAGCTTCCAATCCAGATCGTAGAAATTGCGCCGGTGCGCGGTTTCGCGGTCCAGATCCACCTGGATCGTCGCCGCCTTGCCGCCGAAACAGTGCAGCTTGAAGTCGCTCGGAATCCGGCCGTTTTCGTCCAGCAGCAATTTCTCGGCCACGATCGCCGGCTTCATCCCCTTGTACGGCCATTCGCGCGACGCCGCGTAATGGCCGACCGCCAGCCATTCGCGGAACTGGCGCACGATCCGCCGCTCGTCTTCCTGCGCCTGGTCCCGCACGATCCAGTTCTGCCCGCTGCCGTGGTTCGTCTTGAGCACGAACGCCGGAGGCAGTTCCGCGAAGCGGATCTCTTCGGCCCGGTCGTATTTCTTGAGCAGGGGGATCAGAACTTCCGCCCCGATCTTCGCCGCCACGTGCGCCCGCACCGCGTATTTGTCCGCCGCGACACGCTGCAGCGGATCGCGGTAATTCAGCTTCATCCAGTTCAGCTTTTCGTTCAGGGTGCGCGGATTCGCCCAATCCAGCGGATAGCCGAACGTCCGCGCGAATTGCCGCGCGATCGCGCTCCGGTCCGACCGCCATCCGCCCCGCAACCAATCCCGCGCCCGGACCAGCGGGAAAAACGCCCGGAACCCCCAGTCCGTCTCGGTGTACATCTTCTTGAGCCACGCTCTCATGCACCGCCATACTGCCCTCCCCGCCCTTCATAATCCAGTTTCAACTTATGGCCCCATTCTTCACTCTTAATTCTTAATTGTCCCGCCCCCGCCTCCTCGCTATAGTGCCCCCCCGTTGACGCCATGACCGACATCCAGCAACCATCCCTGTTCGACGAAGACTCCGACGACGCCCCGCGGCCCGCCAAGGGCGCCAAAGACGCCAAATCGGCCGCCCCCGCCGGTCCGTTGCCGCGCAGCGACGGAACCGACCTCGGCGACGGCCCGCTGCACCACTTGATGGACAGCAACTTCCTGCAGTACGCGTCCTACGTCATCCGCGACCGCGCCATTCCCGAGCTGGACGACGGCCTCAAGCCCGTCCAGCGCCGCATTCTCCACGCGCTGTTCGAAAAAGACGACGGCCGTTTCATCAAGGTCGCCAACATCGTCGGCCACACCATGCAGTACCACCCGCACGGCGATGCGTCCATCGGCGACGCGCTGGTCACGCTGGTCAACCGCGGCTATCTCATCGAAGGCCAAGGCAACTTCGGCAACATCCACACCGGCGATCCCGCCGCCGCGCCCCGCTACATCGAATGCCGCCTGACGGACCTCGCCGCCACGCAGCTCTTCAATCCCGACTTGACCGACTTCGTCCCCTCCTACGACGGCCGCAACAAGGAGCCCGTCGTGCTGCCGGCCAAGCTGCCCCTGCTGCTCATGCTCGGTACGGAAGGCATCGCCGTCGGCCTCTCCACCCGCGTCCTGCCGCACAATTTCGGCGAACTGCTCCAGGCCCAGATCGCCATCCTCCAGAAAAAAACCTTCAAGCTCCTCCCCGACTTCCCGCAGGGCGGGCTGATCGACGCCCGCGAATACGACGAAGGCCGCGGCAAGGTCCGCCTCCGCGCCGTCATCGACCAGAAGGACGAGGCCACCCTCGTCGTCCGCGAATTGCCCTACGGCGTCACCACGGAAACCCTCATCGGCTCCATCGAGGACGCCGCCAAGAAGGGCAAGCTCAAGACCAAGGCCATCCGCGACTACACCGCCGGCAAGGTCGAGATCGAAATCGCCCTCGCCGCCGACGCCGACGTCCAGCAGGCCATCCAGGCGCTCTACGTCTTCACCCAGTGCGAAGCGTCCCTTTCCCTGCGCCCCATCGTCATCCGGGAACAGCGCCCCGTCGAGATGTCCGTCCACGACATCCTGCGCTACAACACCAAACGCCTTGTCGAGCTGCTGCGCAAGGAACTCCAGTTCGAGCGCAAGAAGATCGACGAAGCCCTCCAAACGGCCTCGCTCGTGCGGCTATTCATCGTGCACCGCATCTACAAGCGCATCGAGGAATGCAAGACCGCCCCCGAAGTCCGCCAAGCCATCCTCGACGGCCTCGACCCCTTCCGCGACCAGCTCCGCCGCGACGTCTCTTCCGCCGACCTCGATATGCTGCTCGGCATCCCCATCCGGCGCATTTCGCTCTACGACATCCACAAGTCCCGCAAGGAGGAAGACGACCTCCTCGCCGACTTCGACGCCGTCGAGAAAAACCTCACCGACGTCACGGCCTACGCGATCAAGTACCTGAAGAACCTCTACCGCGACTACGCCGACCTCTTCCCCCGCAGGACCAGGGAAACCAAGTTCGACGCCATCGAAGTGCGCGAACTCACCTCCCGGGAATTCGCCATCGTCCACGACAAGGAAAAGGGCTATCTCGGCTACGACGTCGGGGGCGGCGAACCCCTTTTCCATTGCTCTTCCTACGACAAGATCATCCTCGTCTGGAACGACTGCCGCTACCGCGTCGTCCCGCCGCCCGAGAAGCTTTTCGTCGACAAGAACCTCGTCTACGCCGCCATCTACGACCGCGACCGCGTCATGACCCTCGTCTACGAAGCCGACGGCATCACCCACCTCAAGCGCTTCACGTTCGGCGGCGTCATCCAGAACAAGGACTACTTCTGCATCCCCGAAGGCGAGACCGGCAAGGCGCTGTTCTTCGCCGACAACCAGCCCGCCACTCTCTACGTGAAGTACGCCCCCCGCAAGAGCCAGCAGATCCACCAGCAGGAATTCGATCCCAAGAAGATCGCCATCCGCACCCCCAAGACCCGCGGCAACCAGATCACCACCAAGAAAATCGCCGAAATCGAAACCCAGAAGCCCCGCAACTGGGACGCCAAGGCCGGCCCCAAGGGCGCGTTTCTGGATTAGGAGCTCCGTCCGCAGGCCAAAGGCGCAGGGATGCACTTTCCGAAACCGCGCACTGCCGCTGCTTGCCGCTCATCCCGATGGCGGCAGCAATCTTTCGAGCTGGACGCGGTCTGCAGCATCTTTCTCGCGATAGGTCTGTTTGCTGAGAATCAGATGCGGAATGTCCAGGTATGGGACCTCGATTCCTTCGATGGTCCGGCGCCGGGCCCCGTGCGCCGCCGATGCATAATCCACCTTCCACGCCCGCCGGCTGACGTCCACCTCAACCGCGTCGGCCACTTTGATGACCACGTTGTCGGCAAAGTCGCCAACGGTCAGTTCCCGCGCCGCATGGTCGGGCAACTCCGCCAGCGCGTCGCGGACCCTGAGATAATTCTCTTCGCTCTCTTCGATCAGGATGTCCACGTCCTCGGTCGTTCGCACCAAACCGTGCAGGATGCAGGCATAGCCTCCGATGACGAGGTAATGCGCCCCGCGTTTGTTCAACAAGGAACAGACTTCCAGCAAACTGCCCAGCGGAGAATCCATCACCACAACCGGGGGTTGGACTGCTGCTTTTTCCAGGCCTCGTAGTCCTCGTGGACGCGAAAACGCCGCACGAAACCGCGCGGTCGCGGCCAGGGATTCAGCCGATCCATCTCCGCAATCAACTTTTCGGCCCGGCGTAGATATTCGGCCGGCCCACCGGCTACCGGCGGCCGCTCCCGAACCACGCGAACTTGGGACGCCTCTTGCATGCCCACACGATAGCCCTTGCCCGACGGGGAGTCAACCGGCCGGCTGTTCCGTGTCGGCTGTTCCGCCTTTGGATCTTGGACCTTCCTTGTTGGATCTTGGACATTCGGATTTTTCCCGCTATTTTCGCAATCCCGGTCAAGAACCCGCGCCGCGCCCGTGGCGTAATGGCGCCACAACCAAGGGAAAGACCCATATGGACTCGGAACAGATCAAGGCGGTGAAACGGATGCAGGGGTTCATCGAAGCGCATCGGACCGAACCCATCACCTTGGCCGGCCTCTCCCGCGCCGCCCGCTATTCCCCGTGGCATGCCGCCCGGCTCTTCAAGGAATATACCGGCCGCGCGCCCTTCGAATACATCCGCCAGCTCCGCCTGTCCGCCGCCGCGGACCAGCTCTGCGCCGCGCCGCGCAAGGTGATCGACGTCGCGTTCGATTTCGTCTTCGACTCCCACGAAGGCTTCACGCGCGCGTTCACCCGACAGTTCGGGGTCTCCCCCCGCCAATTTCGAAAAAACAAGCCGTCCGTCGTCCTGTTCATGCCGGACCGGATGCGCAGCTACTACCCGCCCAACCCGAAAGGAACCGCCCCCATGAAATCCCAGCCCCAGTCCCAGGTCGTGTTCGTCCAGATCGTCGACCGCCCCGCGCGCAAAATGATCCTCAAGCGCGGCAAGAAAGCCACGCACTACTTCGAGTACTGCGAAGAAACCGGCTGCGACGTCTACGCGCAGCTCGGCCAAATCAAGGCCGCCATCCACGAGCCCATGGGCCTGTGGCTGCCCAAGCGCCTCCAGCCCCGCGGCACCTCCGTCTACGCCCAGGGCGTCGAGGTCCCCGCCGATTTTTCCGGCGCCGTCCCGGCCGGCTTCGAACTGATCGATCTGCCCCCCTGCAAGATGATGGTCTTCCAAGGCCCGCCCTTCGACGAAAAGAACTTCGAGCAGGCCATCTTCTCGCTCTGGGACGTCATGAAGACCTACCAGCCCGAACTCTACGGCTACGAATGGGCCGACGACGACGCGCCGCGCTTCCAGCTCGAACCCGTCGGCTACCGCGGCTACATGGAAGGCCGCCCCGT
The DNA here is from genome assembly GCA_050176815.1 of Kiritimatiellia bacterium. Taxonomy (GTDB): domain Bacteria; phylum Verrucomicrobiota; class Kiritimatiellia; order CAIQIC01; family Lenti-01; genus Lenti-01. The sequence continues at coordinate 31,026 of JBFXHR010000014.1, read as the reverse complement.
CCGCCCCGTGAACAAGGCCAAGGAGAAAACCGCCCGCAAGAAAGCCGCCGCCACGCCTCACCCCTCCCAGAAAAAAACCCCAAAAAGCGGCACGCTCCAAAGGTAGGGGCTGTCGGCTGCTTGGAGCCCCCGACGGCCAGCCCGCCTTGGCGGGATCCCGTCGGGGGTGTCCATCCTCCATTCGCGTCCATTCGCGTCCATTTGCGGTTGTTTCTCTCGGTTTTCCGGGACGGGGTCGTCCCGGCTCCATTTCGATCCACGCATTTCAACAAGGAATCCCCATGAAAATCGATCCGCCTCTCGCCTTGCTCCTGTCCCTGCTCTTCGCCGTCTCCGCCTGCACCCGCCCCGACCGCGCGGAAACGCCCGCGGCGCAAATCGCCCGGCGCCTCCCGTTCGGCGAGCATGAAATCCACTACGAGGTGCATGGCCAGGGCCCCCGCACGCTCGTGTTCATCCACGGCTGGACCGGCAACTTGCAGGTCTGGAGAAACCAGCTCGACGCCTTCCCCGGCTATCGCTGCATCGGCATCGATCTGCCCGGAAACGGCCAAAGCAGCCGCCGCGAGGGCGTGCCCTACACCGTGGAGCTGTTCGCCGACGCCGTCCGCGCCGTGCTGGATGCCGAACACGTCGGCCAAGCCTTCTTCTTCGGCCACAGCATGGGCTTTGCGGTGACCGAGGTCATCGCCGCCAAATATCCCGAGCGCTGCCTCGGCCTCGCCGCCATCGATGGCGCCCACTTCGAGGTGACCGCCGCCCCCGACGGACCCGAAAAGTTCCGGCAGGAAAACGCCGCCTTCGCCGGCATGATGACCAACGAAGCCGCCCGCGAAAGCTTCATCCGGATGCTCTTCCTGCCCGATACCCCCGCCGACTTGCAGGAAGAGATCCTGCAGGCCAGCCGCACCGTGCCGCTTTCCATCGGCCAATCCATGATCGCCGGCGTCGGCGCCGATTGGAACTACTTCCAGCCCCGGACGGTCGAACTCCCCTGCCTGGCCGTCTTTTCCCCCGCCTATCCACTGCCCCCGAACTACCGCGACGACTTCGCCCGCATCTTCCCGCAGGTCGAATACCACGAAGTCCCCGGCGTCAGCCACTTCTACATGCTCGAAATCCCCGAAAAACTCAACGCCCTCATCGCCGACTTCCTCGCCCGGCATTGAGCCGCCACAGCCCGGTCGGCACGGCGGCCGACCCTCTGGAAATCCGTGTTCATCCGCGTCCATCCGTGGTTGATTCGGCTGTTCAACGGCGCGGCCCAAGACGGCGTCCAGCCGCCACATTCCAGGTCATGACCGGCGGGTGACGTTCAATAACCGCCAAACAGGATGGCCAATCCGGTCGCTTGCTTTTGTTCGTCCGTCAGATCCGGGCGTTCCATCAGTTCATTCAGCATTTGACCGATCTCTTGCTTGCGCTGCTCGGCCTTTTGGCGGGTGGCCTCTTGCTCCATTTCAAAGTCGAGGCCAAATCGTCCTTTTCTTCTCTCGCTATGAGCTTTCCACGCCTGCTGCCACAGCGGCGGCGGGGCCGGGGCTTGCATTCCGCTCTGGCCATCGTAGCCGCCCGTTGGGAAGAGCAAGGCGTTCGCGTGTTCTTGAGGCGGATTGTCCCCAAAAGGCGACGGAAGATTTCCAACGACTTTTGGCGGGACGCCGCTGGAGACCACCCCCAACAATTTCATATCGATTTCTTTTGGAGCCGGCTCGGCCAGTGGAACCGGCGCGGGAGCCAAAACGGGGACGGGGACCGGCATGGGCGCGGAAACGGCCATGGGGGCCGGCGGCGGCCCTGCGGGCAGCGCCCCCCCGTCGCCCCGGCAGCCGTCCGACGCCGGGGCGGGCGGCGGGATAAACCAATCGGCGGACTGCTGCTGGTTTTGAAGGGGTGGGAACTGGTGCGCGAGATTCGAGTGCACCATGAGCCTCGCGGTGGAGAGCCGGGGATTCGAGACGGGAGGCCGGGGCGCCCCAACTGCGCCACCCCGGTTGCGAACCATGGGCGCCGCGAGCCACAGAGCTTTCGGGATTCCACGCGCCACCTCGTAGGCAGTGAAAAATCGCGGCTCCAACCCACGGCTCGTCCACGCATAAAAGTCGGCGCGCATCCTCATGTCGCCTCTACCCCACTGAATCAAGACTTGCGCCAATTGCATCAAATCATCCACTTCAAAACTATAGCCTTGGTAATATCTTTTCCAGAACAGGTCAGTGGCCAGATCCGGTGAAAACGATTCTAAGTCCGATGGATCAAACAGGGACTCAAACAGGTCTGAAACATCGTCCGTTCCCCATCTGGTGTATTCCAAATTGTATATAGAGAGATTGTTTAAAAGGCTCCGTCCCGACGGGTCGGCGAAGCGGATGGGGTCGGCGCCGGCGTACTGGTAGGGGTTGAGGGCTTTGGGTTCATGGAGCTGGGGCCAGATGGGTTCGGGGGAGAGGAAGCGGGCGAGACGGGCGTGGTACCAGCGCGCGCGCATCTGGTAAAGGCCGTCGGCGCCGTCCTGCCGCACGCCCCACGCGCCGCAGAAGGTGAACGGCTGGGGACTGGTTCCCGTGCGGGCGAGGATGCGGCCGTAGGGGTCGTAGGCCCAGGCGTCGGTGACGGCGCGGTTGGTATCGGTCAGCGCGAGCGCATTGCCGTTCGGATCGAAGTGGTAGAACCGGACCGCGTGGCCATCCGTGGCGTCAATCAGGTAGAGCAGGCGTCCGCCGGGCGTCCAGACGTAGTAGCGCCGGAAGGCGCCGGAGGCGACATCCTGTTCGGCGACGATCGGCGCGCCGCCGATGGCGGGATGGTGGAAAAAGCGGTTGGTGGCGCCGATTGCGGCGCGCGTCTGCACGTTGCCGAAGCCGTCGTAGGCCAGCGCCGCGCCATTGGCATTGGTGAGCCGCGAGGCGCCATCCCACGCCAGCGCCGCGCCGCCCGGATGCCATGGCGCGGGGATCTGCGCCACGCGTCCGCGGGCATCGTGGACGAATCCGGCGGAGGCGATCTGCGAGGCGGCATCGAACGCCAGCACGTTGGTGGCGGCCGCCAAACCGCCGGACGCCGGCAAGGGCGCGGCCAGGACGGTTTGGACGACCTGTCCGGCGAGATCGTAGGTCCGTTGCGCATCGACGTGGTCGCCGGACTGCAACCGCGTCAGGCGGCCGGCGTCGTCCCACGTGTAGGCGATGGTTTCGCCGTTGGGCAGCGCGACGGTCGCGAGGCGGCCGTCCGCATCGTAGGCGAAATCCACCTGCGTGCCGGTGAGGCTGTCGCCGACGCGGGTCAACCGGCCGTCGCCGTTAGGCCCGACGGCATAGGTATAGGTCACGGCGAAGGCGCCGTCGGCATAGGTCGCCGTGGCCAGCCGTCCGGCGGCATCGTAGGCGGCGCCGAACGCGACGCCGGCGCTTTCCGCGGCGGTCACGCGCCCTTCGGCGTCGTAGGCCAGGGTTAGGCCGGGGGAGTTGGTGATGCGTCCCAGCGCGTCGCGCTGGAAGGCCAGCTCCGGGCCGGCCGAATGCGCGAGGCGCGCGAGCCACCCGTTGGCGTCGTATTCGTAGGCCGCCGCCGTGCCGTCGGCGTTGGTGACGGCCGCCAGCCGGCCGTTGACGTCGTAGGCATAGCGGTTGGTGCGCGCCAGCGGATCGGTCAAGGTCCGCAGCCGCCCCATCGGGCTGTAGCCCAGGGTCCAGACCGCTTCGTTGCCGTCGGAAATTTCGGCCAGTTGGCCGGCGGCGTTCCAGGCATAGGCCACGGCGGTGCCATCGGGCAGCGCGATGCCCGCCGGCAGTCCGCGCGGATCGGCGGCGTAGTGGGTGGCGCGGCCGGCCGGATCGGTGGCGGAAGCGATCCGGCCGCGGGCGTCGTAGGCGACCGCGTTGGTACGGCCGAGGGGATCCACGGTTTGCGCGATGCGTCCCAGCGCGTCGGGGACGATGGCCGTGGCGCGGCCGGAGGGCGCCACGAGCTGGGTGGCCACGCCGGACGCGTTGTAGGCGATTTGCCAGACGGAGGTGCCCACCGCGACGTTGGTGGCGCGCCCGAGCAGGTCGCGCGCCCAGGTGCGGCGCACGCCGGTGGCATCGGTGGCGGCGACGAGCTGCCCGGCGGCATCGTATTCCCAGCTCGTGGCCGCGCCGGCACGGTCCACGACGTTGGTCAGGCGCCCCGCCGCGTCGTAGGCGAACGTTGCGGCCTGGCCCAGGGCATCGACGCCGGACGCCAGCCGCCCGGCGGCATCGTACGCGAAGCGGTTCGTGCCGCCCAGGGCATCCGTCGCGGCCACCACCTCGCCGTGCTCGTCGTAGTCGTAGCGGACGCGGCTGCCGTCGGGATAAACGGTCTCCACGAGGCGGCGCGCGGCGTCGTAGCGGTTGGAGACCAGGCCGGTTTCGCCGTCGGTCGCGGTTTGCAGCGTGCCGTCGGGATTGTACGCGTAGGCCGTCGCGCCCCCGGCGGGATTGGTGGCGGCCACGACGGCGCCGCGCGTGTCGCGGGCGAAGCGCCACGCGTTGGTGGCTTCATCCGTGAAAGCGACGACCCGCCCCGCCGCGTCGTAGTTCCAGGCCGTCGCCGTGCCGTCGGCGTTGGTGACGGCGGCGAGGCGGCCCTGCGCATCGTAGGCCAGGTGCACGATCTCGCCCAGCGCGTTGGAGACGGCCCGCAGCCGCCCCATCGGCGTGTAGCTCCAGCCCGTCGGGTGGCCGTCGGGATCCGTGGCCGCCACGAGATGGCCGTCCGCGTCGTATTCCCGCGCAAAGACGCCGCCCAGCGCGTTGGTGACGGCCAACAGCCGGCCTGCGCCGTCGTAGGCGAAGCGGGTCGCCGCGCCGAGCGGATTCGTGACGGCGGCGATGCGCCCGGCCGCGTCGTAGGCGATGGCCGTGATTTGCCCAAGCGGATCCGTCGCGGCGACGGGCCGTCCCAGCGCGTCGCGCGCAATGACCGTAACGCCGCCATCGGGCGCCACGGCGTTCGTGATGCGCCCGTCGGCATCGTGCCGCCACGCCCAGGCGCGGGCGCCGGTCGCCGCATTCGTCGTCCAGCCGTTGGGGTGATAGCCGAAAACGTTCGTGGCGGCCGGGGTGGCGCTTTCCGCCAACCGGCCCAGCACGTCGTACGTCCGGGTTTGCAGCGAACCCGCCGCATCCGAAATGGCCGCCACCCGGTCCATCGCGTCGTATTCGCGCGACAGGACGTAGCCCGCCGAATCCACGACGTTCGTCGGGTTGCCGTTGGCGTCGTAGCCCACGACGGTTTCTCCGCCGAGTTCATCGACGATGCGGACCAAATTCCCCGCTTCGTCGTAGGCGTACTGCCGCACGCCGCCGACGGCGTTGGTGACGAACGTCAGCCGGAACAGCTCGTCGTAGCCGTAGGATTCCGCAAAGCCGTCGCTATCCGCCACGGCCAGCAGCAGGCCGTTGGTCGCATAGGTGCGCGCGACGGTTCCCCCGCCGGGGCGGACGCTCTGCACGGGGCGGCCGCGATCGTCGCGCACCGTGGTCCAGACCGCGCCGGCCCGGTCCGTGCGCGCGGTCACGTTGCCCTGCCCGTCGTAGGCGAATTGCTCCGACGTGCCGTCCGGATACTCGATCCGCACGATCTGGTCGAACGAGAACGTCACCGCGTGGTTGGTGGCGGGATTCACGAACGTCTGCTCGGCGGTTTCCCAGACGATGGCGGCGGCCTCGCCCAGCGCGTTGGTCACGCCCGTCAGCAGGCGGCCGGTAGCGTCGTAGCCGAAACGGGTCGCCGCGCCGGCCCGGTCCGTGGCGGATCGGAAGTAGCCGACGGCATTCCGCTCGAAGGCCATGGTTTGTCCCGCGCCGTCGGTGATCTGGTAGGGAGGAAGATCGTGATGGCCGTCGTGGACGAATTGGTTGGTCGTGCCGTCGGGATTGGTCACGTTGCCGACGTAGCGGCCCACTTCCGTCGTGACGGACAGAGTCGTCCGATGCCCGAAGGCATCGCTCTGGGCGATGCAGCGCACGTGCCGGTCGACGTCCCCCAGCTTGCTCGTGGCGTATTCGTTGGAGAATGTCGCGTTGCCGCACGGCAACGTTGCGCTGACCAGCAGGCACAGTTGCGACGAGATGTTGCCGGAGCCGTAGTACAAATTGTTGGGCCGGTAAAGAAACCGGTTGGTCCGCCCGTCCGGCTCCACCACCCCGCGCAAGGTAATGCGTCCGCCGTTGTCGGCGGCATTGGTTTCGTACAGGAACGTCCACGTCCGCCCGACGTGGTCGGTGACGGCCGAAAACCGGTAATCCCAAACCCACTCATATTGGTTTTGGTACGTCTCATAGCCGAAATACAGCGCCCGTCCCGCATCGTCCGCGATGGAACGGGGATTGCATTCGAATTTCGTCAGATAGGCATAGGTCAACCGGTTGGAGTTGCGGTCCAGGATGGTTTCCGGACGATAGAAGCGCGTGCCCGTGCCCTCCGGCAACTGGAACATCGCGACCCGGCCGCGCGTCGGGTCGCAGAAATAAAACCAGTTGTCCATCCGCTTGAGCTGGAAATTCCGGTCCACGCCGCCGCTGATCTCGGGGATTTCGGCGAAGACGAAATCCCCGGCCTCGTTCGTCATGAAACACACCTGTCCGCCGTCGTCCAGCAGCACCGTCATGTCGTAAAAGCTGTTGCCGAGCAGCAGCGGCGCCGGCTGCCAGCTCCAGGCGAGGAGGAAGGGAGTGGAATTATCGAAATAGTAGCCCGGCGGGAAGTCGCTGGGCGAACGGAGGTAGGTGGCGTTTGGATCCGTCCGGTAGTGGATGGAAAAATCCAGACCCATCGGCCCGCCGAGGGGGATCAGCGTTTTCTGCCACGAAAAAGCCCCGCTGGCCGCGCTGACGGGATCCCCCACGGCGGCCGGCTTGTCCACCAGCCGCTGCGTGCCGAAGCCCGCGTACTCCGTCGCATCCGAAGCCCCGGCCTGCCGAACGGCCGCCAGAACCAGCAACCCGACGATGATCCCGCCCCGCCGCAGATGCGCGTTTCGTTCCGTTGTTTTCATGGCGTCTGCGTCCTCCGGTTATAGGCCTCCGCGGCCTTGTCGACCCAAGGCGACGTCAAGCCGCCGCACTCCATGTCCGATCCTGCTTTTTTCCTGTTTTCCTGATGTTTCCTGTTTTCCTGCTAATCTTCTACGGGCAATCCGCGTCCATCCGTGGCTGCTTCGGCTGTCCGGCTGTTCACTTGATGATTGGATATTGATGATTGGATATTGAATATTGAGCTTTCTCTTCTTCTCTTCAGGGCACTTCCACCTGAATCCGGTAATTCCGTTTGGCCAGCGGCGGATTGCCGTCGCCCATCCCGTCCACGCCGCCCGCCCCGGGCCGCGGCTCCGTGCCCGGCACGTTGCTCCACGAGGCGCCGTCCAGCAGGTCGTCGGTGTATTGGAAGGTATAGACCCGCCCCGTGGACCCCGGCTGGAACTGCACCGTCAGCGGCGGACCGTTGGAAATGGACAGCACGCGGAACAGGTCGTTGGTATCGCCCGGATCGGTGTCGGCGACGTTTTCGTGCAAGTAGGTGGTGTTCTTCCCGGCGACCATCCGCGCATCCACGTCGTTCCAGTCTTCGCCGCCTTCCGGCGCAATCCCGTGGGCGGCGTACCAGTCGAGATCGGCACCCCCCTGGCTCAGGAACGAAGCGATCACCGTCAGGTCGGCCATAACTTCGGCATCGGTGCGCGGGTTGGCCTCGCTGTCGTCGCTCCAGCCGTGGAAAACCGCGCTGGCGTTCTCGCCTTTGGCCTCGACGGGCGTCCCGCTCTGGCCTTCGGCGACGATCTGGGTGGCCACGCCGTCGATCCAGCCCCCCGTCCCGGCGCGGTAGATCAGCGTGTAGGTCGTGCCGCCCGCGGCCGTCACCGTGCGCATCAGCAGGTTCCCGTTCGCGTCGTAGGCGTAGGCGATGTTCCCCCCGCCGCCATACGCCGCATTCGTCAGCCGCCCCGCGTCGTCGTAGGAATAGGTGACCGTCTCCGCGGCAGAGGCGGAAACCGCCAGCGCGCAGGCTACGGCGGCAATCCAAACAACCCTGCCACCCGTTGAACATTGTATATTCAGATTTCTTGCTGACAGCCCGCCCGGTGTGGACACCGGGCCTACACCATGCATAGTCTCGGGTGGATGACTGTCCCCTGCTGTAGGCCGCGTGCCCTCACGCGGCGTTAGTGCGTTCGTTTGAAAATGAATTTGTTGATGGGTTGTTTTCATGCTTACTCCCACTGTTTTTGGCCCAGTTTGAACGGCTTGACGTCCAGCGAGCCGTCGCCGCCTTCCCAGTCGAAGGACAGTTTGATTTCCTTGTTGCCTGGAGGTTGGACTTTCGTGCCCGGCGGCAACGCGTTTTGGAAAACGCCCAACTTTTGCAGCGCCTGGCGCTTGGTGCCCTTGCCCAGATGCCCCTTGACGGCCAGCTTGGCGGCCCACTCGGGGAGTTTTGCGGGGACCTCGTCGGCATACTCCCACTGGTTTCCATTAAGTTCTTTTCGCCACAAGTCCCCCGAGGGTGCCACTCCGCCCCCGATTCCGACGTTGGCAACGGGAGTGGCGGTTGAGCCGGTCGCGGAAACCTCGTCGTCCACCTCCTGCCATTCGTTTTCGTATAATTCCTTTCGCCACAAGTCTTTTCCGGGCAATACCTCGCCCGAGACTTTGGCAACGGGAGTGGCGGTTGACTTCGACGCGGTGTCATCTTTGACTTCATCCCATTCGTACCACTCGTCCTCGTATATCTCTTTTCGCCACAAGTCTCTCTTGGGCGCTAGTGGGCCCCTTGGCACATTCTCGGCAACGGGAGTGGCGGTTGACCCGGACCCGGAAACCTCGTCGTCCACCTCCTGCCATTCGTTTTCGTATAAATCTTTTCGCCACAAGTCTTTTCGGGGCGCTATTTCGCTCATTCCGACTTTGGCAACGGGAGTGGCGGTTGACCCGGACGCGGAAACCTCGTCGGCATACTCCCACTTGTTTCCAGTAAGATCTTTTCGCCACAAGTCTCTCTTGGACACTAGTGGACCCCTTGGCACATTCTCGGCAACGGGAGTGGCGGTTGACTTCGACGCGGTGTCATCTTTGACTTCATCCCATTCGTACCACTCGTCCTCGTATATCTCTTTTCGCCACAAGTCCCCCGAGGGTGCCACTCCGCCCCCGTTTCCGACTTTGGCAACGGGAGTGGCGGTTGCCCCGGACGCGGAAACCTCGTCGGAAACATCGCACCAGTCGTCCCAGCCGTTTTCAGATAAACTTTTTCGCCACAAGTCTCCCGCTGGAATTATTTCTAGCCCATCCACGTCCGAGAAATTGACGGGGTCGGCGTTGGCGTACTGGTAGGGATGGAGGGCGTGGGGATTGGCGGTTTGGGGCCAGAGGGGTTCGGGGGAGAGGAACGCGCGGGTGCGGGCGTCGTACCAGCGGGCGCGGACGTGGTAGAGATCGCCCGTGCCCTCGGCGCGGATGCCGTAGCGTCCTAGGAACCGGAACGGATTGCCGAGCGCGGACGGGGCGGGATCGAGTTCGAGGCCGCCGGGCTCGTAGGCGTAGGCCTCGGCAACGGCGCCGGCGGCGTCCACGAGGGCGACGGCGTTTCCGGAGTAGTCGAAGCGGTAGTGGTGCACGGCATGGCCTTCGGCCTGGGCCACGACGTAGAGCAACACGCCGCCGGGCGTCCAGACGTACCAGTTCGTTCCGTCGTCCACCAGCGGTGTGCCGCCGAGCGCCGGATGGCACGCCAGCGGCTGGCCGTCGCGGGCGATGATGTTCCCGAACGCGTCGTATTGGTTCGTCACGCCATCCACCGCGGCAAGCCGGCCGTCCGCGCGCCAGGCGTAGGCGTGGCGGTCGTCGGCGGTGCGGCGGGCGAGGCCGTCGTAGGCGGCGGAGGGATTCGCGAGCTGCGCCGCGGCGTCGAATTGGTTCACGTCCGCGCCGGCGGCCAGCAGCGCCCCGGCGGGCTTGGGCACCTCGCGGGTTTCGGAAAGGAGCCGCCCGGCGGCATCGTAGACGTACTGCAGATCGATGCCGGGGGTGGCCTGGATGCGCGTCACGCGCCCGGCGGCGTCGTAGGTGAATTCGTTCGTGCCGCCGTGGCTGTCGGTCTGGCGCACGAGGCGGCCATCGGCGTCGTACGCGAAGGCGATCTGCGTGCCGGTCAGGGCATCGGACACCGTGGCGAGGCGGCCGCTGACCGGATCGTAGGCGTACGCCACGGCGAACGCGCCGTCGGCATAGGCCACCGACGCCAGCCGCCCGCCGGGGGTCCACGCCGCGGCGTAGGCTTGACCGTTGACCAGCGCGTTGGTCACGCGGCCGGCCGCGTCGCGGGCCAGCCCGAGGCCGTCGGCGGCCGCCAGCCGTCCGGCGGCGTCGTATACATAGGCCAGTTCCAGCCCGGCGGACCAGACCCGCCCGGTCACCTGCCCCGCCGCGTCGTAGCGAATGTCCACCGTCGAGCCGTCGGCGCGCAGCAGGCGCGCCACGCGCCCGAGCCCGTCGCGCTCGCAGGCGTTGGTGCGGCCAAGCGGATCGACATCCTCCAGCCAGCGGCCCATCGGCGTCCAGGCGCGCGTCCATTCGTTGCTGGCCAAGTCCACGATGCTCACGACGTTGCCCAGCGCGTCGCGCTCGTAGGCGGCGGAAGCGCCGCCGTTCAGCGTCACGCGCGCCAGCCCGTCGAGCAGGTCGTATTCGTACGCCGTGGCGCGGCCTTCGGCGTCGGTTTCCGCCACTCGCCGCCCCGCCGCGTCGTATTCGTAGGCCGCAACCCCGCCGGCGGCATCCACCGCGTTGGTGACGCGCCCCAGCGCGTCGCGCCGCAGGGTCTGCACGTGGCCCAGCGGGCTGGCAACGGTGGCCAGCCGCCCCGCGGCGTCGTAGGCGTTCGTCCACGCCTCCGCCCCGGCGCGCCGCACCAGCGGCCGGCCCGTCGCGTCGTAGTCCGTTTCCACGGCGACGCCGTCGGGATCGGTGACCTGGACCAACCGCCCGGCCGCATCGTATTCGAGCGCGGTTTCTCCCCCCGCGCGGTCCACCACGGACGTGACCTGCCCCAGCATGTCGTAGTGCGCCCGGCTCTCCGCCCCGAGCGGATCCACCGTCCGCACCCGGTTTCCGTCGGCGTCGTATTCAAAGGCCACGGCGTGGCCCAGCGGATTGGTGACGGCCGCCACCCGGCCGAAATCGTCGTAGGCCAGCGTCGTCACGTTGGTCAGCGGGTCCGCAGTCTCTACGAGCCGCCCCGCCGCGTCCCAGTCGAAGGTCCACGGGTCGGTTTCGCTGTCGAAGCGCATCGCGGGATACCCCCCGGGCAGCGAAATCGTCGTCTGCTGGCCGCCCAGCGGATTGGCGGCGAGGCTCATCCCCACGGCGTCCATGGTGGCAAATCCCCATTCGTTGGAGGCGGCATCGGTCACCAAGCTCACCCGCCCGATCTCGTCGTACTCGTAGGCCGTGTTCCGCCCGAGCGGATCCGTCGCGGTTTTCAGCCGCCCCGCCGCGTCGTATTCGTAGGCCGCGGCCGCACCCAGCGCGTTGGTGACGCCCGCCAGGCGCCCGGCGGGCGTGTAGGCAAAGGTCGTCTGCGCGCCGTCCGGGGCGGTCGCGACCGCGAGCCGCCCGTCGGCATCATAAGCCATCTGCGCCATCCGCCCCTCGGCGTCGGTGCGGGCGACGAGCCGGCCGTCTTCGTAGGAGTAAGCCGTGGCGTGTCCGAGTTCATTCACGGCATTGGTGACGCGCCCCGCGGCGTCGCGCGCGAAGCGGCGCGCGTGCCCGAGGGCGTTGGTGGCGGCCACGAGCCGCCCGTCTGGATCGTAGCCGAAGGTTTCCACGTTGCCGCGCGGCGTGGTGCGGGACGCCACCCGCCCTTCCCCGTCGTAGGTCGCCGCGACGGATACGCCGGCGCGGGTTTCGTTGGTGACGCGCCCGGCGGGATCGTATTGGTAGCGGTTGGTGACCCCATCCGGGCCGGCCGCCTCGGCCACGCGCCCCATCGCGTCGTAGGCGTACGCCGTGGTCCCGCCGAGGGCATTGGTGGCGACCGCCACGCGGTCCATCAGGTCGTAACCCGCCGCCGTCACCGCGCCGTCGCGCGCGGTCGTTTCCAGCCGGTTGCCGTTGGCGTCGTAGGCGAAGAGGGTTTCGAGCCCGTCGGGATGGATCGCGCGCAGCAGGCGCCCCGCCGCGTCGTATTCGTAGGCCGTGGCGTTGCCCGCACCGTCCAACGCGTTGGTCACGCGGTCGAGCGCATCGTATTCGAAGCGGTTGGTCACGCCGTCGGCGTCCACGGCCGCCACGAGCCGGGCCGCCGCGTCGTATTCGAACGTGGCCGTTCCGCCGCCGGGCGCCGTGCGTTCGGTCAGGTTCCCGTGCGCGTCGTAGGCGTAGACCGTCGCCTGCCCCGCGCGGTCCACCGCGCTTGTCACGTTGCCCCGCCCGTCGTAGGCATATTCCTCCGACGTGCCGTCCGGATAACGGATCGCAGCCAACTGGTGGAACGTGAACGTCACCGTCTCTCCCGGCGCGGCCGGATTCGTGATCACCTGCTCCGTCGCGGCATACTCGAACCGCAGCACCTCGCCCGCGCTGTTGGTGGCCGACGTCAGCCGCGCGTTCGTCGGGTCGAAGCCGAACCCGACGCTCGCCCCCGTCGCATCCGTCATCCCCGCGATCCGGCTACGCCCGTCCACCGCGAACGTCGTCTGCGCCCCGCCGGGGGCGTCGATCTCGGCCACCGGGAGATGACGTCCGGCACAGGCGTAACGGTTGCTGCTCGCGTCCGGCCAAACCACCGCCAGGGCATGCGCGTTGGTGTCGTATTGGAACGAAATCGCGTGGCCATAGGCGTCGGTTTGTTCCGAAACGGCGGCGTGCTCGTAGGGGTCTTCGGCATAGAATACGACGGCCGTGTAGGCCTGCTGCCAAGGCACGTTGCCGGCGGGCAACGTGTGCGCCGCCACCAGATGGTTGTCGAAGCCCCCATAGGAATCCGTCGTCCAGGTGTAGTCGAAGCGGTTGGTTCGGCCGGCGGCGTCCACGACGAACCGCAGGCAGGTGCTGTCGTGGTTGTCCGGGGCAGCCGGTTCATAGATGAACTGGACGGATCTCCCGGCGTGGTCCGACACGTTGGTCATGCCCCCGGTCCCGTATAGGAAGTCGAGCGAGCGCCCGGCGTCGTCCGCGACGCGGGTCGGCTTCAGGTCGCCGACCGCCGGATCGTACGAGTAGGTCCAATGATTGCCGTTGCGGTCCATGGCCGCGGCCACGCGCCACCGCCCGTTGGTGTAGGCGTTGAAAACCAGCACGCGGCCCCGGGACGGATCGAGGAAGTACAGCCAGTTGGTGTCGCCCTTGAGCTGATAGTCCACCGGCGAATCGGAGCCGGGCACGCCGAACGTGCCGGCATCCACCAGCGAGAACGAATCGTCCGGATTCCGTCGGAAAGCGAGCGCTTCGCCCCCGTCGACCTGGAGCTGGAACCCGTTGGTGCCGCCGATCGAAAAATCCTGCAGGAGGTATTTGGGATGCCACCACCACTTGCCCCACGCGACGATGTCGCCAATGGGCATCCCCGTCCCCCGCGTGGACCGGTAATCGAGACGGAAGCCCAGATCCAGCGGCCCGCCCAGTTCCAGCAGCGGCAAGTTGAAGTAATATCCGCCCTCGTTGGCATCCACCGGATCCGGCGCGGCGTCCACCACCCCGCTATACAGGACGTTCTGCGGCGGCCACAGCGTCGCCGCCCGCGCCCCTCCCGCCGCCAGCAGCCACACCATCGCGGACACCCAAAGTCGCGGAGTTGTCTTGGCCATGCGTCACCTCTTCGGAACTCCATAATTTTCGTATCGCGTCGCAACGGTTGTCCATTCCAAAAACGTTATATTTTCATTAAAGCGCGGACGGTTGGATGGCAGCCGGATGGCGCGGGCCAAGGCGGCGTCGAGCCGCCGCACACCATGATGCCGTCCAAACGAAAAAAGGGCGCCGCGGAAACGGCGCCCTTCGCGGTCGACTTGGACCGGCTTTTACTTGGCCAGGGCCTTGACGAGGGCGGCGGCCTTGTCGGTCTGCTCCCACGTGAAGAACTTGAAGTTCTTGTCGCCCTTTTTGCGGCCGAAATGGCCGTATTGGTTGGTCATGGAGTAGATCGGCCGGAGCAGCTTGAGCTGCTTGACGATCTCGGCGGGCTTGAGGCCGAAGACGGCGCGAACCGCCTTGGCAATCTGGTCGTCGGAAACCGTGCCGGTGCCGAAGGTGTCGACGTGGACGGAGACCGGATCGGGATACCCGATGGCGTAGGCCAGCTGCACTTCGCAGCGCTTGGCGAGTTTGGCAGCGACGATGTTCTTGGCGACGTAGCGGGCCATGTAGGCCGCGCTGCGGTCCACCTTCGAGGGATCCTTGCCCGAAAACGCGCCGCCGCCGTGGCGGCCCATGCCGCCGTAGGTGTCCACGATGATCTTGCGGCCCGTCACGCCGCAGTCGCCCTGCGGGCCGCCGGTCACGAAGCGGCCGGTTGGATTGACGTGGTAAACCGTGCGTTTATCCAGCAGCTTGGCCGGCACCGACGCCTTGATGACCTTCTCGATGATTTCCTTGCGGATTTGCTTGTTGGAAACGTGCGGCGCGTGCTGGGTCGAAACGACAATGGTATCCACGCGGACGGGCTTGCCGGTCTTGTCGTACTCGACGGAGACCTGGCTCTTGGAATCGGGGCGCACCCACGGCATCTTGCCGGCCTTGCGCAGCTCGGTCAGCTTGCGCATCAGGCGGTGGGCCAGAATGATGGGCATCGGCATCAGCTCGGCGGTCTCGTCGCAGGCATAGCCGAACATCATGCCCTGGTCGCCGGCGCCCTGCTCGGCCGTGGCCTTGCCTTCGGCCTTGGCGGCGTTCACGCCCTGGGCGATGTCGGGCGACTGGCTTTCAATGGCGACGAGCACGGCGCAGATGTTGCCGTTGAAGCCGGCTTCCTGGTGGTTGTAGCCGATTTCGCAGACGGCCTTGCGGGCCACGTCGGCGTAGTTGACGACGGCCTTGGTGGTGATTTCGCCGGCGACGACGACCATGCCGGTCTTGGCGAGGGATTCGCAGGCCACGCGGCTCTTGGGATCCTGCGCGAGGCAGGCGTCCAGGATCGCGTCCGACACGGCATCGCACAGCTTGTCGGGATGCCCCTCGGAAACGGATTCGGACGTGAAGACGGTATTCTTGGACATGGAATTCTCCTTGCGTTGTTTTTGAAAACGTTGGCGAACAATCTACCGCATTATTCGGCCAATTCAAGTATTTCCGGCGAGACGCGCCGGACCAGCGCGCGGCACGAATCGAGCACCTCGGCCCCCGTGGACATGCCCTGGGCGGCCTCGGCCAGGTCCCGCAGTTCCGAAAAGCGGACGTGGCGGATGACGTCCTTGACCAGCGGCACGGCGATGGGACTGGCGCTGAGCTCGTCCACCCCCATCCCGACCAGCAGGGGCGCCAGGAGCGGATGGCCGGCCATTTCGCCGCAGACCCCCGTCCAAATGCCGTGCCGGCGGCCGGCTTCCACCGTGCGGCGGATGAGCTGGAGCACGGCCGGATGGGTCGGCTCGTAGAGGTGCGCCACGCGTTCGTTTCCGCGGTCCACCGCCAGCGCGTACTGCACGAGATCGTTGGTGCCGATGCTGAAGAACTTCACCTTCGGCGCGATCAGGTCCGCCGTCAGCGCGGCCGACGGAATCTCGATCATGACGCCGACGTCGATGGCGGGATTGAACGCGGCGCCCTCCGCGGCGAGTTCCGCCTTGCATTCCTCCAGCAGGGCGTTGGCCTGGTCCACTTCGCCCGCGCTGCTGACCATCGGATACATGATGCGCAGCTTCGGATTGTGCGCGGAGGCGCGCAGGATGGCCCGGAGCTGGATCTTGAACATCGCGGGCCGCGCCAGGCACAGGCGGATCGCCCGCCAGCCCAGGAACGGATTGGATTCCTCCTGGATCTTGCCCAGGGTGGCGACCTTGTCGCCGCCGAGATCGAGGGTGCGGATGATGGCGGAATCGGGCCGGATGCGCTTCGCCACGTCGGCATAGGCCTGGTATTGCCGCTCCTCGCTGGGTTCGCCGCCGCGGGACAAAAACAGGTATTCGCTTCGGAACAGGCCGACGCCGCGGGCGCCGCGCTCCCGGACCGCGTCCACGTCCGCGGGCAGCTCGATGTTCGCCGCGAGCTCCACGGCGTGGCCGTCGAGCGTGACGGCGTCCTGGCCTTTCAACTGGCCCAGCCGCTTCTGGATGACGGCCCGGCTGAGCGCGATGCGCCCATAGTGCGCCTCCCGCTCCGGCGACGGGCGCAGCACCAGCACCCCGCGCACGCCGTCGAGAATCACCCGGTCGCCGTCCGCCACTTTGCCGCAGGCCTCGCGCAGGCCCACGACGGCCGGCAAATCCATCGCCCGCGCCAGGATCGCCGCGTGCGAGGTGCGGCTGCCCAGCTCCGTCACCACGCCCAGGATCTTGCGGCGGTCGAACGCGGCCATTTCGGACGGGGCGATGTCGCGCGCGACCAGCACGCGCGGGGCGTCCAACCCCGCCAGGCCGTCGGCGCCGCCGCCGGCGAGGTTCCGCAGGATGCGGCGCGTCACGTCGCGGACGTCCGCGGCCCGTTCGCGCAGGTAGTCGTCGTCCATCTGCATCAGGGCCTGCGCATAGCGCTCGGCGACCCCGAACAGGACGGTCTCGACGTTCTTGCGCTTCCCGCGCACCTCGCGGTAGACCTCGTCCACGAAACTGGGATCGTCCACGGCCTGCAAATGGGCGTCGAAAATCCCCGCGCTTTCGCTGCCCATGGCCGCGCCCACGCGCTTCTGGATGTCGTGGAGCTGGCGGCGGGTCTCGATCAGGGCCGCTTCGAGACGGAGCATTTCGCGGGGCACGTCCTCGGCGGGAACGGCGTATTCGGGCAGGGGCTCGTCCTCGGTCTTCAGCAGCAACACCGCGCCTTTCGCGATCCCCGGGGAGACCCCGATGCCCTTGAACTCGAGCTCGCCGCGGGTCTCCATGAAACGACCTGCGCCTCAATCCTCGAAGAATTTCCGTTCGAACAGTTCCGCGAGCGCGTCCAGCGCCTCGGCCGCGCCGGGCCCGGTCGCGACCATTTTCAGCCGGGCGCCGTGGTGGCCTTCGAGGGTCAGCAGGCCCATGATGCTCTTGGCGTTCACCTGGACGCCGTTCTTTTCGATCAGGATCTCGCAGGCGAAGCGGGTGGCCGTCTTCACGAGCAGCGCGGCGGGCCGCGCGTGGATGCCGTAGCGGTTGAGGACCGTCACCTCGCGCGTCGCGGGGGCCGGTCCGGCATTCGGTTTTGCGGTCTCGGGGCTCACTCGTCAATCCTTCTTGGCCAAGGCCGCCTTGAGCTTTTCGTCCAGCTCTTCCGCGGCGTTGTGGCCCATCTGCTTCAGGCGCTGGTTCAGCGCCGCCACTTCCACGACGTTCGTCAAATCGCGTCCCGCCGCGATCGGAACCGTGATCAGCGGGATGTCGACGCCTAGCACGTTGCGCAAGGCGACGTCCAGCCCCGTGCGGTCGATGTCGTCCTCGCCGGCGGCGGCTTTCTGCATGCGGATGATCAGGTCCAGGCGCATGGCGCCGCGCATCGAGGACACCCCGAACAGGCGGGGAACGTGGATGATGCCCAGGCCGCGGATTTCCATGTGCTCGCGGGTGATCGCCACGGCGGAGCCCTGAATGCTGCCGGTGCTGTCGCGGGTCAGGATGGTGGTGTCGTCCGCGACGAGGCTATGGCCGCGCTTGATCAGGGCCAGCGCGATTTCGCTCTTGCCGACGCCCGGCTCGCCTTCCAGCAGCACGCCGACGCCGTTGATCTCGACCATGGTGCCCGCCACCCGGATGCGGGGGCTGGCCATGTTCTGCATCAGCACGGTGGCCGCGTTCATGAAGTGCCCGGTCACCAGATGCGTCCGCATCACCGGCACGCGCAATTCCTCGGCGATCCGGCGGAGATAGGACGGCGCGTGCCGTCCGCGCGACATCACCCACCCCGGCACCCGCCCCAGGGCGCGGAAGCGCGGGAGGCGCTCCGCCGCCGGCAAACTGCCCAGGTAGGTCATTTCGGCCAGCCCCAGCACCTGGATGCGGTGGTTGGCGAAATAGCGGAGGAATCCGGCCAGCGCCAGGCCGGGGCGGTTCAGCGCCACCTCCGTGATTTCGCGCCCGACGGCGGCCTCCGGGTTGGCCTCCCAATCCAGCGCCAGGGAAGCGCGGCCCGCCTCGAAAAAGTCGGCGACCGTGATCCGGGGGCTTTCGGCCGTTTGCCACATGGGTTCCTTTCCCGGCCGGGGGCGGCGAACGCCGCCCCCGCGCCCGCGTCCTATGCCTCGGGAGGCGCCTCCACGTCCGCCAGCCGCTGGCGCTCGTGGTGCTTGGCGATCACTTTTTCGCGCGACTTGCGCAGCTGCTTGTCGATCTTTTCCGCCGCCGCGTCGATCGAGGCGTACAGGTCGTCCGTCGTCTCCTGCGCCACCTCGCGCAGCTTGTCGCGGCCCTGCACGACGAATTCGGCCGTGAACCGGTATTTCTCGTGCGACAGGATCGCATGGGCGCTTTCGACCCGGGGGTAGTCCGCCAGGATCGGGCCCAGGCGGCCGTCCACGTATTCCTTCATGCCCTCGTTCACCGTTACGTTCCGTCCCGTGATCTGGATGTCCATTCCGGCTCCCTTCTGTTGGTGGTGGTTGTCGATGGAAAACGCCTGTTCACATGCTGAACGCCTTGCCGAGGTATTTCTCCCGCGCCTGCGGATCGTTCACCAGGAATTCGCGCGTGCCCTGGGTGAGCACCTCGCCCGAATAGATCACGTAGGCCCGGTCCACCACCGACAGGGTTTCGCGCACGTTGTGGTCGGTGATCAGGATGCCCAGCCCGCGCTGCTTGAGGTCGCGGATGATCTGCTGCACGTCGTAGACCGCCAGCGGATCCACGCCGCTGAACGGCTCGTCGAGGAGAATCAGCGAGGGATCCGTCACCAGCGCGCGCGTGATCTCCAGCCGGCGGCGTTCGCCGCCGCTGAGCGTATAGGCCTTTTGCTTGGCGAGATAGCCGATTTTCAGCTCCTCCAGCAGGTAGTCCAGGCGCCGGCGGCGTTCGCGCCCGCCGAGCGGGAGCGTCTCGAGGATCGCCATCACGTTCTCCTCGACCGTCAGGTTGCGGAAAATGCTCGGCTCCTGCGCCAGATAGCCCAGGCCCATCCGCGCGCGGCGGAACATCGGGAAGCGCGTGACGTCGCGGTTCTTGAAATAGACGTGTCCGCGGGTGGGCCGGACCAGACCGGTGATCATGTAGAAACAGGTCGTCTTGCCGGCCCCGTTCGGCCCCAGCAGGCCCACGATTTCCCCTTCGCGCACGTTCATGTCCACGCCGTTGACGACCCGCCTCCGCCGGTATTCCTTCACCAGCCCCCGCGTTTCGACCAGCATGTCGTTTCGATTGGATTCGGCCACTACGCGTACCTCATCGCTGGGCGAAATCTACCCTCGAATCCGTTCCTTGGCAAGACGCCATCGCGCGTCATGGCGTGAAAAAGGCGTCGGATTCGTTGAAATCTTCGCCGTAGACCACCAGCCGCGCCCGCGGCTTGCACTCCACCTTCTGCTGGTCGCGCCAGAAGGTGATGACCTCGCCCTCCAGGATGTTGCGGCCCTGCATCACCTGCGGCGGGCCGCCCGCCAGCACGATCTTGCCCGACGGAACGTCGTAGCTCGCCACGTCCGCGCGCGCCTTCTTGTCCCCCTGCGTCAGCAGGACCTTGCCCTCCGCCTTCACCGTCTGCGCCCCGCCGTCTTCGGTGAACACGATCGTCAGCTTGTCCGAGCTCAGCTGCAGCCGCGGGTCGTTGACCACCACGTGCCCATCGAACACCGCGAATTTCTTGATGTAGTCGAACGTCAGCTTGTCCGCCGTGACCACCGTCGCGGTCGCCGATGCTTCCAGCGCGCGCCCGTCGTCCTCCAGCGCCGCCCGCGCCGGACCGCCCGCGCACAGGCCCGCCGCCGCCACCGCCGCCCACATCCACCTGCCGATTGTCGCCATGCCTACTCCTCGCTCTCTTCCGCCGCCGCCGTCGCCGTTTCCGCCCCGGCGGCCGGTTTGGGCGCCAAGACGCCGGCGTCCATGTCCGCGTCCAGCGTCACCTTGACGTTTTGGTCGATCCGAAATTGCTCGTTGGTGCCGTTCCACTTGAAGCCGTCGCCCGTCAGCACCGCCTTCTGCACCACGATGCGGATGTGGTTGGTGGACGCCGCCAGCTTGCGGTTCGGGTCGTAGGCGCACTCCGGAGAAAAGATGCGCGCCGTCACCTCGCCCTTGCGGAACATTTCGATCTTCAGCCCCGTCAACAGGATGCTGCCGTCCTGCAGGAACGTCGCGGTTTCGCCGTACAACTGCTGCTTCAGCTTGCCGTCTTCGTCGAATTCCGGCAGGCGGAAGCCCTTCACCGCCTGCCCTTCCACCTGGGCCCAGGCCGCCGCCGGCAACACGACCAGGGCGGCCACCCATCCCCGCCATGCCCTACGCCAGTTCATCGATCCTCCGGCATTGCCGCCACAGCGGCCCGATCGCCTCCAGCGGCAGCGCGTTGTCCTTGTCGGACTTCGCCTCCGGCGGATTCCGGTGCGTTTCCCAGAACAAGCCGTCGCAACCTGCCGCCGCCGCGGCGCGCGACAGGTACGGCGCCCATTGGCCGTCGCCGCCCGTGCCCTCCGCCCGCCCGCCCGGGAGCTGCACGCTGTGCGTCGCGTCGAACACCACCGGATACCCGAACTGCCGCATGATCAGCAGGCTCCGGAAATCCGCCACCAGGTTGTTGTAGCCGAAGCTCGCGCCCCGTTCCGTCAGCAATATGTTCCGGTTGCCCGTGCTCTCGACTTTTTCGATCACGTGGCGCACGTCCCACGGCGCGAGGAACTGGCCTTTTTTGACGTTGACCACCCGGCCGCTCTCGCCCAGCGCCACCACCAGATCCGTCTGGCGGCACAAAAACGCCGGCAACTGCAAAATATTGGCCACTTCCGCCGCCGGCCCCACGTCGGAAACCTGATGCACGTCCACCAGGATCGGCACGCCGTACTTTTCCTTGATCCCCGCCAAAATCTCCAGCCCCTTCGCCAGCCCCGGCCCGCGGAACGCCTTCACGCTCGTCCGGTTCGCCTTGTCGTACGACGCCTTGAACACAAAAGGGATTTTTTCCTTTTTCGCCAGCGCCACCAGCCGCGCCGCCAAGTCGAACGCCATCGCGCGGCTCTCGATCACGCACGGCCCCGCGATCAGCGCCAGCGGCGACCCGCCGCCGAAGCGCACGCGCCCGGCCTGGACCGCCTTGACCGGCGCTTTGGGAAACGGATTCTTGCCCATGCCGCGCTCCTCAGCCCTTCGCCAAATGGCCTTGCACGTATTCGCGGATGCCGTCTTCCAGCGCCGTGAACGGCTTGGCATAGCCCGCCGCCCGGATCTTGCCCATCTCCGCCTGCGTGAAATACTGGTACTTGCCCCGCAGCGATTCCGGCATGTCGATGTACTCGATTTTCGGTTCCAGCCCCATGGCCGCGAACGTCGCCTTGGCCAGGTCGTTCCACGACCGCGCCTGCCCCGTCCCGCAGTTGAAAAGCCCCGACGCCTTTGGGTTCTCGCCGCAGAACAGCGTCACGTCCACCGCGTCCTTCACGTACACGAAATCGCGCACCTGCTCGCCGTCCTTGTATTCCGGCTTGTAGGACTTGAACAGCTTGACCGCGCCCGTCTCGCGGATCTGGCCATAGGCCTTGTGGATCACCGAGCGCATGTCGCCCTTGTGGTCCTCTCCCGGACCGTACACGTTGAAATACTTCAGCCCCGCGATCTTCCCCAGCACGCCGTTCCGCAGCGCCCACAGGTCGAACAGGTGCTTGCTCATTCCGTACATGTTCAGCGGCACCAGCGACGGCGTCGCCGCGTCCGCGTCCGAATAGCCCCGCGCCCCGTCGCCGTAGGTCGCCGCGCTCGAGGCATAGACAAACCGCACCCCCTGCCCCAGACACCACTCGCACAGCTCGCGCGTGTATTGGTAGTTGTTGTCCAGCAGATAGTTGGCATCGGTTTCCGTCGTCGCGCTGCACGCGCCGAGGTGATACACGGCCTTCGTTGCCGGAACCTGGCCCGCCTGGAATGCCCCGCGAAACTTCGCGATGGTCCAGATTTCCTCGAATTTCAACCCACGCAAGTTCTTCCAGCGCTCGTCGACGCCCAAATCGTCCACGACCAGAATGCGCTCTTCGCCGCGGCGGTTCAGCTCCGCCACCACGTTGCGCCCGATGAATCCGGCAGCGCCGGTCACCACTGTCCATGCTTTCGGATCCATCTCTATCTGCCCTTCAAGCGCTCCACCCTACCACCCCCCCCGCCCCCCCTTCAATCCTTAATCTTAAGCCCCCATCCCGCGTGGACCAGCCCGAGCAAAACGGCGCAGGCCACGTCGGTGCGCAGGGCGCGAGGCCCCCAAGAAACCGGCTCGAATCCATGCGCGGCCAGCAACTCCAGCTCGAACGGCGTCCAGCCGCCCTCCGGCCCCACCGCCAGGAGAACGCGGCCCTGGGAGGGCAGCGCCGCCAGCTTATCCAGCGGAAACGCCCCCGCCCCCGGATGCGCCACCAGCCGCGCCGCGTAGGGGCCGAAGCCGCCCAGCTTGTCCTCGACCAGCTTCTTGAACTGCTTGTGCACGCCGACCTGCGGCAGGCGCGTGTCCCGCGCCTGCTGCAGGCCCTCGATCAGCCCCTCCCGGACATGCTCCGGCTCAAGCACGTGCGTGTCGAAATAGTTGCGCTCCGTTTTCCACGCGTTGGAAACCAGGATGCGCCCCACCCCCAGCGAGGCCAGTACGGGCCAGAGGCGATTCATCACCTTGGGGCGCGGCATCGCCAGCAGCAAATCCACGCGTGGAACGGGAGGAATTCCACCGTCCAGCGCGCATTTCAGGCGGATTTCCTTTCCGTCCTCGACGACCGTGGCCGTACCCATCGGGCCCTCGACCACGCCGATGCGGATTTGCTCCCCTTCCGCCGCCTGCAGCACCTCGCGCACGTGCCGCGCGCGCTTGCCCGACAAGACGGCCAGCCCGTCGGCCTGGATTTCGTCTTTCTCAAGGAGAATGAGATTCATGGTTCTGCTCCCCCACGACCTTGCGTCGTGGGAAGCTAAGTTAGCTCCCCCACCGCACAAGGCGGTGGGGCCCGCCGGAAAAGCACCCATTCGCGCATTTCGCGTTTGTAGTTTCCGGCTGTTCAGGCCATCTGAACGTCGTGCGTGGCTTCGAATGCGGCGATTTCCGCCGCGTGCGAAAGCGTCGCACCGATCGCGTCCAGTCCGCCCAGGAGCTTCTCCTTCACGTCGGACGTGATGTCGAAGCGGAACGAGCGCTCTTCGGCGGCGTGCACCGTGACGGTCTGCGCGGCGAGATCCACCGTGGCTTCCAGCTTGCGCCCCTTGGCGGCCGCGAAGATCCAGTCCACCTCGTCCGTGGACAGCTCGATCGCCAGCAGGCCGTTGCCGTAGCTGTTGTTCTTGAAGATGTCCGCGAAGCCCGGGATGAGCTTCTGCGCGTCGCCGCGCCGCGGGGCGATCACGGCCTTGAAGCCGTACTGCTGCACCGCCCAGACCGCGTGCTCGCGGCTCGAACCGCAGCCAAAGTTGTTGCCCGCCACCAGCACCGAGGCGCCCGCCCGCAGCGGGTCGTTCAGCTCGAACGCCGGATCCGGCGAGCCGTCCTTCCGGTAGCGCCAGTCGAAGAACAGCGCCGGGCCGAAGCCCGTCCGCTCGATGGACTTCAGAAACTGCTTCGGGATGATCTGGTCGGTATCGACGTTGGCGCGCTCCAGCGTCGCCACCGTGCCCTTGAACGTCTTGAAAGCTTCCATCTTACTTGCCTCCTTCGAGGAACGTGCGCACGTCCACGAAATGCCCCGCGACGGCCGCGGCGGCCGCCATGACGGGGCTCACCAGATGCGTGCGCCCGCCCTGGCCCTGCCGGCCCTCGAAATTGCGGTTCGAGGTCGACGCCGACCGCTGGCCCGGCTTGAGCCGGTCCGGATTCATCGCCAGGCACATGCTGCAGCCCGGCTGCCGCCATTCGGCGCCGGCCGCGGTGAAAATCTTATCCAGCCCCTCGGCCTCGGCCTGCGCCTTGACGCGCGCGGAGCCCGGCACGACCAGGGTCTGCACCTTCGGGGCCACTTTGCGGCCTTTCAGCACGCCGGCGGCTTCGCGCAGGTCTTCGATGCGCCCGTTCGTGCAGCTGCCGATGAACACCACGTCCACGGGAATCGAGGTCATCGGCGTGCCCGGCTTCAGGTCCATGTAGGCCAGCGCCTTCTCCACGTCGGCCGGCTGCACCGTCGGCACGTCGTTCGGCCCCGGCACCACCCCGTCGATGTCGACCACCATGCCCGGACTCGTGCCCCAGCTGATCTGCGGAACGAGTTTGGAGACGTCGATCGCGATCTCGCGGTCGAATTTCGCGCCGTCGTCGCTCTTGAGCGTCTTCCAGAAGGCGATGGACTTCTCCAGCGCGACGCCGCGGGGCGCGTGCGGCCGGTCGCCGGTGGCGACGTACTGGAACGTCGTCTCGTCGGGGGCGATCATGCCCGCGCGCGCGCCGGCCTCGATGGACATGTTGCAGATCGTCATGCGGCCCGCCATGTCGAGGGCC
This sequence comes from Kiritimatiellia bacterium, assembly GCA_050176815.1. GTDB lineage: Bacteria > Verrucomicrobiota > Kiritimatiellia > CAIQIC01 > Lenti-01 > Lenti-01. The sequence continues at coordinate 6,280 of JBFXHR010000014.1, read as the reverse complement.
CGGATGGCGTCGCCAGCGTACTCCAGCACGCTGCCCGTGCCGCCCGCCGTGCCGATCTCGCGGATCAGGCGCAGGATGAAATCCTTGGCCGCGACGTACTTGGCCGGCCGGCCGCTAAAGGTCGCCCGCATCGAACGGCTCTTGCGCTGCCAGAGCGTCTGCGTGGCCAGCACGTGTTCGACCTCGCTCGTGCCGATGCCGAACGCCAGCGCGCCGAACGCGCCGTGGGTCGCCGTATGCGAATCGCCGCACACGATCGTCATGCCCGGCAGAGTCAGCCCCAGCTCGGGGGCCATGATGTGCACCACCCCCGTCGTCGGCGATCCGATCCCGTGCAGGACCAGCCCGAATTCCCTGCAATTGCGCTCCAGCGCGTCGATCTGCGCCTTCGCGATCCGGTCCAGGACGTTCTGCGGATCGACGGTCGGCACGTTGTGGTCGATGGTCGCCACGTTCAGCTTCGGACGGCGCACCTTGCGCCCCGCCAGCCGCAGCCCGTCGAACGCCTGCGGGCTCGTTACCTCGTGCAGGAGCTGGCGGTCCACGTACAGCAGCGCCGAACCGTTCGCCTCCTCGCGGACCACGTGCCGCGACCAGACCTTGTCATATAGGGTTGTGCTCATAAGATTCCGGACTATACGGACGCCCCCCGCCCCGCGCAAGCTTCGGCGCCGTTTTTCTCAAATAACCCTTGCATTCGCCCTCCTCCTTCCGTAGATTGCGCGGCGAGTTTTGCGTGTGCAAAACCGGAAGCGAAGTTCTTCGGCGGTCCTCCGCCGGAGACAAAAGCGGATTTTCCGGCCAAAAACAAAGAAGGCCGGAACAAGCCACAAAGAGAGGAAACCCATCATGGTCACCATGACGACCGCGAATGTCCGCCAGGACGTCAGCATTCAAGACCTGCTCGAAGCAGGGCTGCACTTCGGACACCGCACCAAACGCTGGAACCCCAAGATGCGCAAGTATCTGTTCGGGCAAAAGAACGGCATCTACATCATCGATCTCGAGCAGACCCTCGACGGCCTCCAGAAGGCGCGCCAGTTCATCTACGACACCGTCTCCCGCGGCCGCCAGATCCTCTTTGTCGGCACCAAGAAGCAGGCGCAGGAAGCCCTCAAGGCCATCGCTTCGCAGTCCAAGCAGCCCTACGTGGTGAACCGCTGGCTCGGCGGCACGCTGACCAACAACGAGACCATCCGCAAGTCCATCGCCCGCATGCGCGAAATCGAACTGATGGAAAAGGACGGTTCCATCAACGCCCTGCCGAAGAAGGAAGTCGCCAAGCTCCGCCACGAGCTGGAGAAGCTGCAGTACAACCTCAGCGGCATCGCCGACATGGCCGGAAACCCCGGCGCCCTGTTCGTCGTGGACGTCAACTGCGAGGCCATCGCCGTCGCCGAAGCCAACCGCCTCAACATCCCCGTCATCGCCCTCGTGGACGCCAACGTGGATCCCACCCCCATCGATTATCCCATCCCGGCCAACGACGACGCCATCCGCGGCATCAAGCTGATCGCCGACCTTGTCGGCCTCACCGTCCAGCAGGCCGCCGCCGAATACTCCAAGGTCGCCGCCGAAGAGGCCCGCAAGCGCGCCGCCGAAGAGGCCGCCTCCGCCGCCCGGGCCAAGGTTGAAAAGGAAGCCCGCGAAAAGGAAAAGGCCGAGAAGGCCGCCGAAGCCGCCCGCCTCAAGGCCGAAAAGGCCGCCAAGGCCAAGGCCGACAAGGAAGCCGCCGCCAAGGCCGAAGCCGAAGCCAAGGCCGAAGCCGCCGCCAAGCCCGAAGCCCCGAAGGCCGAAGAGCCCCCCGCCGCCGACGCCGCCCCCGAGGCGCCCAAGGCCGAATAAATCCAACGGGACCCACCGGGAAGGCGCCCCGCGCCTTCCCGGCCCCATTCAGCAAGCTTGAGAAAGAAGGAAATCCCATGGCAGAAATATCCGCATCGTTAGTGAAAGAACTCCGCGAAGAAACCGGCGTCGGCATGATGGAATGCAAAAAAGCGCTCGTCGAAGCCAACGGCGACAAGGCCGCCGCCGTCAAAATCCTGCGCGAATCCGGCATGGCCATCGCCGCCAAAAAGGCCTCCCGCGCCGCCAAGCAGGGCGTCATCGCCGCCGACATCTCGGCCGACGCCCAGTCCGGCCGCATGATCGAAGTCAACTGCGAAACCGACTTCGTCGCCAAAAACGACAATTTCAAGGCCTTCGTCGCCGAATTGCTCCAGGACGCCAAGGGCGTCGCCGACAACGGCCTGGCCGACGCCGCCAAGGCCAAGGTCGACGCCAAGATCGCCGAGATCGGCGAAAACATCGTCGCCCGCCGCAACGTCGCCTACCAGGTGCAGGGCACCGGCGCGGTGGCGGGCTACGTGCACCTCGGCGGCAAGCTGGGCGTAATGGTCGAAGTCGGCTGCAAGAACGCCGCCTCCATCCAGAATCCCGCCGTCAAGACGCTCCTCGCGGACCTGACGCTCCACGTCACGGCCGTCGCCCCGCTGTGCATCGTCCGCGACCAGGTCCCTGCCGCGACCGTCCAGGCCGAAAAGGAAATCTACGCGAAGCAGGTCGAAGGCAAGCCCGCCAACATCATCGACAAAATCGTGGCCGGCAAGCTCGACAAGTTCTTCTCGCAAGTCTGCCTCGTCGAGCAGGCCTTCGTGAAGGACCAGGACAAGACCGTCGCCGCCGTCCTCGCCGAAGCCGGCAAGACCGCGGGCGACGAATTCACCATTCGCCGCTTCGTGCGCTGGCAGCTCGGCGCGTAGCGCGCGCATCGCCATGAGCGGCGGGCCCACAAGCCCGCCGCTTTTTTTGCCCTTTTTTAGGATTCGCTCCAGCCCGCCCTCGGTCATTCGCAAATCGTTTGTTCCAGTCTTTATAAAGACTGGAACTGTTTCAGATATTGTAAAGAATGGAATTGGACATCCACGAATCCATATACATGCATTCCAGAAAGCAAAGGGAGAACGCGGAGATGGGCGTTGTCCATGGCCGCCTTGACATCCAAGGTCGGCCGGCGCACCGTGTTCGCATGAAATTCGCGCACCCCATCGGCGTTGGTCTCGCCGTTTCATTTCTCGCCGCATTCTCCGTCTTCGCCGCCGAGGCACCCGAAGAATCTCTTGTCTACTTTTCGCCCTATCCCGATCAGCCCGTCCAGGTGCGCACCGGCCGCGACGTCGTCCAATGGCAACTCGGCGGCCAGCTTTTCGACGAAGGCCCCTGCATGGAGGGCGTCCCTTTCCCCGTCCTCGTCGGCACGACCCAGCAAATCGCGGGCGTCAACCAGATGCTGTCGACCTCGGTCCAAGTCTTTGGCCCCGTCTGCGGATACGAGAAACTACTTCCCCCATTCTGCGCGCCGGCACCCGAGCCAGGGATCTCCGCCATCAACATTACCAACGGCTACCACGACGAGGAAGCCGTCGCTTCCCTGCTGCTCCAGTTCGAAACGAATTTCCCCGCACTGGCCCAGCGCATCCAGATCGGCTCCACGCATGGGGGCCGCCCCATCTGGACGCTCAAGATATCCGACAACGTGGCCACCGAAGAAAACGAGCCGCGCGTCGTGATCGACGCCAACATCCACGCCCGAGAATATGCCGGCCCCGAAGTCGCGCTCGACGTCATTTGGCAACTCCTCTACGGCTACGCGACCAACGCGGCCTTCGCCTCTTGGATCAACGACATGGAGATCTATGTCATTCCCTGCCTCAATCCCGACGGGCGCTATTATTGCGATACCGTCAGCACAAGCTGGCGCAAGAACGGCCGCGACAACAACCGAAACGGGGCCATGACCTATCCAACCGACGGCGTGGACCTCAACCGCAACTCCCCCTTTTACTGGGGCAGCGACAACGAGGGTTCCACGTATGTTTCCGGCGACGACACCTACCGGGGCCCCCGCCCCGCTTCCGAGCCGGAAATCCAAGCCTACGACGCCCTGCTCCAGCGCATTCGCCCCGGCTTCACCCTCAGCATTCACAGCTACATGGGCGTCTATTACGGCCCCTACGGCGATTTCAACGTCGCCATGCCCGCCCCCGATCCGTTCAAGCCGATCGGCACCAACATCGCCCGCGTCTGCACCAACGAAGACGATTCGGCCTATGTTTTCACCAGCGGCCCCGAGTTCAGCTACACCGTCAACGGCGACCGCGTCGATGCCAACTATGGTCTCTACGGCATCCAGGCCTACGGCATCGAACTCGGCAGCGATTTTGCCGGGTTCCAGCCCACCTACGCCACCACACGCGACGAACTCGTCCCCGGCGTGCGCCTGGGCTGGCAGAAATTCCTCGCCGCCGCCCACACCAACTGGCCCAAGCTGCGCGGGTGGTCGTCCGACGCCGGCACCGGGCAAGCCGTCCCCCTGCGCATCCATTCGCTCAATCTGACCAGCCGCCCCAACGACGAGCATTGGACCTCCCGCTCCGACGGTTTCTTCGAATGCCCCCTGCCCACCGCCGGCACCTACCGCATCGTCTTTTCGCCCATTGGGCAAACGTCCCTGACGCGCACCCAGACCCTCGCGATCTCCTCCACGGCCAAATCGACGAACCTGGCCTTCGGCTCGGCGCCGATTCTGGGCTCGTTCGGCACCGACAGCATCCTGTCGTGGAGCAACCAGAACGAAAACGGCACGATGCTCCTGGAATCCGCCGAACAAATGGAAGGCCCGTGGATCCCGCTTCTGGCTCTTCCCAGCACCGGGCAAACGGGGCAAACTACTTTGCCGGCTACTTCCTCCGCGGCGAATTTCATCCGCGCCCACGCTTCCCCGCTGCTCTTTTTTCCCAACACCAACATGGTTTGGATCCCCGCCGGCTCCTTCCGGATGGGCGCCGACGATTCCGCCGATCCCGCCGAGCAGCCCGCCGCCGCGATCCACGTCGATGCCTTCGCCATCGACGCCCGCGAGGTCGCCTATACCAACTGGGCGATGGTCCGCCGCTGGGCCATGACGAACGGCTACCATTTCGCCGCCGGCCAGTGCGGCGCCGTTTCCGGCGGCGGCCCCGCCGCCTCCAGCAACCACCCCGTCGTCAAGGTGGGTTGGCACGACGCCGTCAAGTTCTGCAACGCGCGTTCGCAATACGAAGGCCTGCTCCCCGCCTACTATCTCAACGCGGCCCAGACCAACGTCTACAAGTCCAACGTCGTGAATATATCCTCCGCCTGCGTGAATTGGGCCGCCAACGGCTACCGCCTGCCGACCGAAGCCGAATGGGAAAAAGCCGCGCGCGGCGGATCCACCGGCCGGGAATATCCGTGGGGCGATTCCATTGCCGCCTCCAACGCCCTCTATGGCGCCGTCGGCACGTCCAATGTCGCGTCCTATGCCGCCAACGGCTACGGCGTTCGCGACGCCGCCGGCAACGCCGCCGAATGGTGCTGGGACTGGTCCGGATCCTACACCAACCGGACCGGCGCCAATCCCACCGGCCCGGCGACCGGTACCGTCCGCGCCGTGCGCGGCGGCTCCTGGAGCAACGCCGCCGCCGGTCTCCGCTGCGCCGCCCGCTCCGCCCTCGCCCCCGCCTCCAGCAACACCGTCGTCGGCCTCCGCTGCGTCCGGCGGTAGATTCCAGTTGGACATTGGAAATTGAAGATTGATTATTGGATATTGAAGATTCGGATCTGTCAGGGCATCGCCCAGACCTACAGAAAACCAGCAACATTGTAGGCTACCGCGCCGAGGTGGCGGCTATTCTTTCCGATCTGCCAGGCCACCGCCCTGGCCTACAACCGAATCCGGCGACTTGGGCCAAGTCGCCCTACCCGCAGGACTCGCGCCGGCAGCAAAAAGCCGCGCCCCTTTCGAGGCGCGGCTGGGTCGGCTATTGTTCGGCGACGCGGTAATAGCGGTTGTCGTCCAGCAAGTTCGTGTCTTGCAAGTTCACTTCGCCGCCGGTGCCGGCCTGGCTCGCGGCATTCGTCCAAACGACCGGGGCCGCCAGCAGATTGGTCGTGTACTGGAGGGCATAGGTCTTGCCGATCGTCGAAACCAGCAGCCGGGCTTGGGCCGCCGCACCGGCCGGCACTTCGAAATGGGCGATGTCCGGCGGGCCGCTCGAAACCACCTGCGTCACGATGCTCGTCACGACCGAGTACGGGCTGTTGGAAACGGCGTTGTAGGCCATGACCCGGCAGTAGTACGTCGCGCCGGCCGCCAGCCCCGTCACGACGCGATTGGTGGCCGGACCGACGTCGAGCTGCCAAAAGCCGGGCAGATACCACCCGGTATGTCCGGAAATGCGGACGTCGTCCACGCCGGCGC
>JBFXHR010000013.1:0-60354 GCA_050176815.1 Kiritimatiellia bacterium | reverse complement strand
GGGTTTCGGACGCCACGGTGTCGACGCCCGCGATCAGGATTTCCCGGCCGGCGTCCCAAGGCTCGAAGCCCACGTCGACGCCCCGCTCCCGGATGATCCGGCGCAGCTTGCGCTGGAAGGTGGCGCTGCCCGGCCGCAGCAGCAGGATGACGTAGCGGACGGATTTCACCTTCTCCACGTCGCGCAGGAAAATCTCGAAATCGTTCCCCTCGAACATCAGGTCCCGCGCGGCGATTTCCTTCTTTTCCGGGTAGATGATGAGCTTGCCCGGCTCCACGTCGACGTAGATGGGGTCCTGCCGCATGTTCTGGAACTTGGGCGGAATGAAGGTGTCGGCCTCTTCGTCCTCGCCGTAGACGGACCCCGTCACCAGCGCGCCGATCTTGATGTTCTCCGGATTGCTGATGATGGTCAGCACGTTGCTGACCAGCATCATCATCAGCACGCCGATCAGCATCAGCACGATGTTCTGGAACCCGCTTTGGTCGACCTCGGCCATCTTCGCCATGGCTAGGGTTCCTCCGGGCCGGCCGGCGCCGCGGCCTCGGGCGCGGCGCCCGCCGCGGGCTCCAGCGCCTCGACGTCTTCCGCCGTTTCCATGCTCATTTCCACGCGCTTCTTCTCGACGATTTCCTTCAGGTCGGACTGGCCGCCCGTCAGCTTCGCGTCGCCCGCGTCGTCGCCGAACGCGATCGTCATCTGGGCCGGGAACTGGCCCAGCTTGAGCCACCCGACGGAGCGGTTGGCGCCGGAACTGCCGCCGAACCCGGAAATCAGCAGGTTGCTGAACTGCTCCTTCGAAATCGTCTCGCCATCCATGCCTTCGATGGTGGCGTCTTCCATGAACGAGGCCTCGTAGGTGACGCTGCCGCTGGCCGACTCCGCCGATTTGACCACCAGCTTGGCCTTCTGCTCGCGCGGCCCCTGGAACAGGGTGAGATAGTAGTCCCCGTAGATGCCCGCCCCGAGGAAGGAGAGATTCACGTAGATCCCGCCTTCCACCTGCTTCATCCCGCAAACCACCACCGGGACGTGCAGTCCGCCGGGAGCGGAAGCCACCTTGGAAATGTTGGTTCCGGACAGGCGGTACACCCCCACGTCGCCCTCGAACACCGGCTTGGTCTGCTCGATCTTCCCGCTTTTCCGCCGCGCCGAGAAAAAGCTCAGGCTCGGGCTCACCGCCGTTTCCGTCATCACGACCTTGCTGGGAAACAGCAGGAAGAACTCCACCGATTCGATGGGATCGGCTTCCGCGCCTTCCACCTCCACCGCCGCCTGCACCCGGCCGGCCACGATGGGCATCTTGCCGGCGATGTCGCTCAGATTGAACGAGATCGAATGCGTCGCGTCGTCCGGCAGGATCTCCTTGGCGGCGTTTTGCAGCTGCTCGAAGAAATTGCTCAGGAACGCGGGCGCTTCCGACGGCGTGCCCAGCATGCCCTCGGTAGAGCGGACGATCTGCCGCATGACCGCCTCGTTGAACTTCATGGCGGGATTCGGCGTGCATTCCAGCAGGCGGCCCGCCGCGGGATCCGTCACCAGATAGCGGGCGTTCTTCCGGTCCATCGCGATGTCGCCGACCGATTTCAGCTCTTCCGTCAGCGTCTTCTGCTGGCCGGTGAAGGGCTCCATCCGCTTCAGGCGCGCCTTGCCGGGCGCCTCCTGCTCGGCGACGACGAACGTGCCGTCCGGCCAGATGGCCAGGCTCTTCAGCTCCGCGCGGCCCGTCGCTTCCGGCGTTCCTCCCAGCATGACGTGGCGATCGACCTCCCACCACGACAGGTTGCCTTTGTTGCGGTCGCCCAGCAGCAGCACGTCCTGCTTCTCCGAAACCGCGAACGTGCCGAAGTCGGCGAAGGGTCCGAAGTCCACCACCCACCAGTTGCCGTCCGCCTCCCGCATCAGGGAGGAACCGAATTTCATGAATTCGGCGCCCACTTCGTCGGCCCCGACGATATAGAGGCGGCCGAGGATGTCGACAAACAGGTCCCGCCACTGGAACTCCTGGTCCAGCCAGGGTACCGGCACGCATTGGGCGACGGCGTACTGCCCCTCTTCGTTCGGGAAGAATTCCAGAATGCGGCCGTTGGGTTCCTGCTCCGCCACGAACAGCGTCCCGTTGGACGAAATCGAAATCGCCCCGGGCTGGTGGAGAACGGCCTCCATCCATTTCTCCAGCGGCATCTGCGCGGAAACGGCCCAGCGGGGCAGGGCGTTCGACACGACCCACCCCGGAGCCAGCGCCGATTCGGTCTTCCCGTTTTTCAGCACCAGGATCCGACCGCCCGCCTTTTCCGACACGTAGACGTCGCCCGTGGCGGGATGGACCGCCACGCCGGTGGGTTCCTGCAAGCCTTCGGCCAGGGAACGGACGGACAACGTCTGCGCCCGCGCCCCCGCCGCCGGCCACAGGGCCGCGGCCAGCGCCGCCGGGAAAAGAAAGGCTCGGAATCCGTTCCGCATGGCCGGCGACTCCGTTCCCCTCCCCACCCCTAGGAAACGACTTCCTCGTGCAAGGTGATGACCCGCGGCTTGCTCAGGCGGCGGCAGAATTCGTCGGTGGTCGTCAAATGCTCGCGCAGCTGCGTGAACGACTTCTGGAACTCCTCCGCCCCGGCGATGCCCGCCATGGCGCGCTCCAGCGCCTGCTCCACCTTCAGCAGTTCCTGGATCTTCGCGCCCAGCTCGACGATCGTCGCGATCTGCTTCTCGACGATGCCCGCCGCGCCGGCCGCCTTCTGGAGGCTTTCGCCCAGCGTGGCCTGGATTTCCCGGGCGCTGCTCGCGTACCGGTCGGCCATCTCGGCCGCCCGCGCGTGCGCGTGCTCCATCGCCGCGGCCAGGGCCTTGACCTCGTCGTCCGTGGCGAGCTTGCGCACGTCCACGTAGCGCTGGGTCAGTTCGTCGAACTGCCGCTTCAGTTCGTCGCCGGCTTTTTCGATCGACACCGTGAAGACTTCTTCGTAGCGGTCCGGATCGGGAATGTAGCGGCGGAACGCGGCCTCGATCGATTCTTCGAGGTTCTCGATCACCACCGGTTGCTGCTCGGCCGACGGCAGGCGCCGCACGAAGCGCTCGTCCAGGTAGACGTCGACCTCCGCCATGAACATGCCTTCGCGGCGCATCACCGACGTCAGCGGGAACTGCACCAGCGTCACCAGCATCAGCGCCAGGAACGTCGTGTCGAACGCGACGCCCAGGCTGATCGTCACCTGCGCGATGGCGCCCTTGATGGCCGACAGTTCCGCCGAGCCCGACAGGAAGTCGGCGAACCCGCCGACGGCCGCGCCCAACCCCTGCACCGTGCCGATGAACCCCAGAATCGGAATCACCCACATCATCAGGCGCGCAATGATGAAGGTCATGTCCGACATGACGTTGTCGCGCGTGGCCTCCGAACTGATCCAGCCCGACACGCGGCCCAGATCCTTCGTCGCCACCCACAGCCCCAGGGCGCGCTCCAGCCGGCTCAGCAGGATGCTGGACTTGTCGGCCCCGCTGTCCTTGATGCGCTTGCGCAATTCCTGGATGTCCTCTTCGCTTTCCATGTTGACGCCGCGGATCTGCGCCGTGTCTTCCGCGATGTGCAGGATCTGCCGTTTGAGAATCCGGCCCTTCTGGATGATGAAGAACACGATGACGAAGAAGCTGAGCAGCTCGAGCCACTGAATGGGACCGCGCTGGTTGATCAGGCCGTTGATGTACTTGGCCATGCCCGTGTCGTGGACCCGGGCCCAGATCGAAACCGCCAAGCACAGCACGACGGTCGAAAACACCGACCCGATGACTTGGATCCACACGTTCGCGTCGGTGGTCGGATGCGAGGTGGTCAACCCCTCCTCTTCCGCCGCGGCGGCCGGCGCAACCGCGTCTGCAGGCGGCGTCGGGGGTTGCTGCTCCAGTTCTTCCACTTTGTCCTTGGCCATATCCTGCACCTGTCCTTGATGTTGAATCCAAAGCCGCGCATGCGGACTGCAACGGAGCATACTGTCTCATAAACCGGAGGGGGGCGTCGACAGAAAACTGTCGAATCCCCCACGATGCCTCAGGACGCGCCCTCGCTGAAATCCGCGCCCGGACGGAACAGCTCCGCCCATTCCGCCAGGCCGTAGGCCACGTGCATGAGGGGGATGATCCCCAGCAAGCCCAAATCCCGCCAGTTCCGCGTCCGCGCCGCCGCGTGGAGGGCCACCGCCAAAACCACGGCGCCATACAGCGCCCCGTCGGCCGCCAATCCCCACGCCGCCCACCGGAAAAACGCCGCCAGAACGGCCAATACCGCCGTCCCCGCCACCCAAATCCCGGGCACCAGGGGCCAGGGCGTAAACCCAACCCCGCCCCGCAGCAGCCGGATCCGCGTGGCCCCGTAGCTCCAAATCTGGCGCCAAAACCGCCCCAGCGACTGCCGCGGATAGTGCTTCACCCAGGCCGCCGGGACAAACACCAGCGTCCAGCCCGCCCGCTCCGTCCGGAACGCCGCGATCATCTCCTCGCCCGGATAAAAATCCGCCGGAAACCCGCCCATCTGCTCGAAGGCCTTCCGGCGATAGGCCGCATTGCACCCGATGACCCGGTCCCAGTCGACGGCATACGCCGCGGGACGATTCCGGCGATACCGTTCCGCCACGTAGCCCGCCGCCCGCGACGACAGCGCCAAGCCCGCCATCCGCCCCATCCAATTGATGTCTTCCGGCACCAGGCTCGGTCCGCTGGCCAATCCGACTTTTCCATCCGCGAACGGCGCCGCGATGCGCTTCGGCCAATCCGGCGCCACCACCACGTCGTCGTCCAGAAACGCGACGAGTTCCGCCCGGGCCACCGCCGCCCCCGCGTTCTTCTTGCGGCTCGAATCGCCCGTCTTGAACTGGATGTCCAAATGGCGGACGTTCCGATGCCGCGCGCAAACGCCCTGGAGCCGCGCCGCCACGTCCGCGTCCGGCACCCGCCCGGCCACGATCACTTCGATTCCGTCAAACCCCTCCGCCCCCTCCAGCGATTCCAGCGTGCGGACCAAAATGTCCCGCCCCATCGTCGGAATCACCACCGACAGGAACGGAACGGGTTCGCCGGAACCGCTCACGCCGCCGCCTCGTTCCGGCGGCGCGGGACCGCCAACGCCAGCGCCGCCCCCAGGCCGGCCAGAATGCCGGCCCATTGCAGGAAAACCGGCAGCGACGACGGCGCATACGCCATCTCCACCCGGTGCGTGCCTGCCTCTTGCAGCGCGATTCCCTGGAACATGTAGTCCACCCGCAGCACGGGGACCGGCGTTCCATCGACCGTCGCCTTCCAATTCGGATCGTACTTTTCCGCCACGCGGACCACCGTCGGCCCTTGGTTCTCCACCGTGAACTCGTACCGCCCCGGAACGATCCGGCCGACGTCCACCTTCGCCGCCGCGGCCGCCCCCGCCGGCGGGGGCACTCCGCTGCCCGACGGCAACAGCACGGCGGAAAACGGCTCGAAAGCCGGATCGGCCAGCGCCCTCAGCGCCTCGTCGTCGGACGTTTCGCGCCACGACGCGACCGCCGCCACGCGCGGCGGCACCGGCTTGAGTTTCAGCACCAGCTCCGGCGCGTTTGGATTCACCGGCACGCTCCGCGTCCCCACCCCGCCCCGCCCGTCGTCGAACGGCTGGTACGCCCAGACCGGTTCCAGTTGCGCCGACCACGCCGGATTCGCCAGGAGCTGCGCCGCCACGGGGCCATGCGCGAGCACGTGGCTCACCGCCGCCAACTTCCATGTCCGCACCGGATCCTTCACGGCGTTCCAAAACGCCGAATAATCCGCCGGCGGCCGCGGCAACTGCGTCACGTTCACCGACGGAATCCCGTGGTACGGGAACAAATACGTCAGCCAAAGATTGTAAAAGCCGTCCTGCCCCGCCATCGCCGTCCGGTGGGGTCCAATCTCGCGTTTCAAATAGCGCACCAGTTCGTTTTCCGCCACGTAGCCCGGCGGCATCGTCTGCACGTAGTGCGGAGCCAGGATCGCCGCCGCGTCGAAAACCACCACGAGCGCCGGAATCCATGCCGCCCACGCAACACGCCGCCATCCACCGGACGACGCGGAGGTCGTCCCTCCATTCCCCGGTTTTCTGGAGGGTCGGGCTCCGTCCCGACCGTTCTCTGTTGTTTGGGCACGCGCCAGCATCCACAGGACTCCCGCGCCCAGCGCCAGCGCCGCGCCCGCGTAGGTCACCGCAAACGCCTTGTTCCATTGGATGGCGCGCCCCATGGCGCCCCACCCTTGCGCCGACAGCCGCGCCGCGCCGCTCGACAGGTCCGCCCACAGCGCCAACCCCGACAGCAGGAAAACGCCCGCCGCGATCCCCGCGCCCCACTGCCACTTCTTCGCCGCGCGGCCGTCCATCCGCAGGGCCGCGTCCAGCCCGAACGCCGCCGACACGCCCCACGCCATCTGGAAGAAATGGATGAACTTGTTCGGATTGCGGATGCTCCCGAATCCCGGCAGCCAGCTCAGCGGCCTGTACAGCGGGAAAAACTTCCCGAACGACAGCAGCAAGGCCACCACGCACAACCCGCCCCAAACCCAAATCGCGGCCGCATCTTTTTTCCGTTTGAATGCATCCGCAAGCCCGATCAACGCAAAGAGCAGCGGAATCGCCCCCACGTAGACGTTCTCCAGCTTGAAATTCATGAACCCTTGGCGCGTCTGCTCGTAGCCCTCGCTGCGGCCCATCTTCCCCCAGTACGGTCCCTGCTCGTCGCCCGTGCGCCACCCCGTCCAGCCCGGCGCAATGAAATCCAGGCTCTCGCCCGGCGGCTGGCTCCATTGGGTGATATACGCCCAGCGCTCCGCCGGCGTCTGCCCGTCCGTCGATTCCGTCACGCCCGAGCCCTTCGCCGCCAGCGACGCCCCGCCCGCCAGCACCGCCGCCGCCAGCAACGCGCCCCACGACTTTTTCGCCAGCGCCGCGACGCGCCACCCGCCCGCCGCGCGCGCCGCCTCGAACAGGCCCAGGGGAACCAACAGCAGCGCGCAGAACAGCGCCACGTCCGCCTGCTCCAGAAACATCGCGCCCGCGGCCGCGCCCGCCGCCACCGACCAGGCCGCGCGCCCCGTCTTGCCCCAACGCCCCAGCGCGAAAACCGCCAGCGCCAAAAACACCATCGTTCCGTACTTGCCGACGTGCCCCGCGTAGGTCAGCGTCAGATTCGTCCCGATCCAGAACGCCACCAGCCCGCCAAGCGCGCACGCCGCCGGCCGCAGCCCCTTGTCCTTCAGGTACAGGGCCAGCAGCCAGGCCGCCAAAACCAAACAGAACCCGTGGTACAGATTCATGAATGCCGCCGACGGCACGGCCTTCAGCAGGAAATATCCCGGACGCACCATGCTCATCGCGGACAGGCCCCACAGCGTCTCGCCCATCCACGGATGCACCGCCGACGCCTCCAGCATCCGCTGGTTCGCCCGCAGCAGCCCCACGTTGTCGTCGCTGCTCAGCAGCACCGCTCCCGGCGGCCACAGCGCATGGAAAACCAGCGCCGCGACGGCGGCGAACAAAAGCAGAAAAAGAGCGCCCCGCGCTCCGCGCCCGCGCTCGTTCGACCCGGTCTGCGTCTGAATGGATTTCACGTCGCGCTCCACTGGCTGGGGTTCACGTCCAATATTGCCGGTCCAGCGAACGGTACTGGACGGCCTCGGCCACGTGGTCGGCCGCGATGTCGCCCGCGCCGGCCAGATCGGCGATGGTGCGGGCCACCTTGAGGATGCGGTCGTAGGCGCGGGCGCTCAAATGCAAATCCGCCATCGCGGCCTTGAGCAGGCCTTGCGCCGCGTCGTCCAGGACGCAATGCCGGTGGACGTCCTTCGCGCGCATCCCCGCGTTGCAGTGGATGGCATGCGGCCCCTTGCTTTTCGCGAACCGTTCTTGCTGCACCGCCCGCGACGCCACGACCCGCTCCCGAATCGAAGCGGAACCCTCGCCTTTTTCGAGCGAGGCCAATTGCTGGTATTCCATCGCCGGCACTTCGACGTGGATGTCGATCCGGTCGAGCAGCGGCCCCGAAATCCGGTTGCGGTAGCGCTGCATCTGGATCGGCGTGCAGCGGCACTGCCGCTGGGCGTCGCCGAAATGGCCGCACGGACACGGATTCATCGCCGCCACCAGCATGAACCGGCACGGAAACGTCACCGAGGCCGCCGCGCGCGCGATGGAAACCACGCCGTCTTCCAGCGGCTGGCGCATCACCTCCAGCACATTGCGGTGGAACTCCGGCAGCTCGTCGAGAAACAGCACGCCGTTGTGCGCCAGGCTCACTTCGCCCGGCAGCGGATGCGTGCCGCCGCCCAACAGCCCCGCGTCGGAAATCGTGTGGTGCGGCGCGCGGAAGGGCCGGCCATGCACCACGGCCTGGTGCGCGGGCAGCGCGCCCGCGATGCTGTGGATCTTCGTCGTTTCCAGCGCCTCTTCCAGCCCCAGCGGCGGCAAAATCGTCGGCACGCGCTTGGCCAACATGGATTTCCCGGTTCCCGGCGGCCCTACCAGCAGGATGTTGTGTCCCCCCGCCACGGCCACTTCGATCGCGCGCCGGGCGAATTCCTGGCCCTTCACGTCGGCGTAGTCGTCGTCGTAGAGCGTCCCGCCGCCGAACGCCGCCTGCATGTCCACCGCGAACGGGGGAATCGCCTTCTTGCCCTCGATGAAGTCGGCGGCCTCGCGCAGATTCGCCACGGGATGGACCGCGAGGCCGTCGACCACGGCCGCTTCCTCCGCGTTCTCCGGCGGCACCAAAATGCCCTTGCGCCCCTCCGCCCGCGCGCGCAGCGCGATCGGCAGCACGCCGCGCACGCGGCGCACCTCGCCGCTCAGCGCCAGCTCTCCCGTCACGCAATAGTCCGCCAGTCGCGCCCCGTCCATCTGGTCTTCCGACGCCAGCATCCCCAGCGCAATCGGCAAATCGAAGCTCGGCCCCTCCTTCTTGATGTCCGCCGGCGCGAGATTGACCGTCGTCTTGCCCATCGGCGGCGAGAATCCCGAATTGACCAGCGCGGTCCAGACGCGGTCCGAACTTTCCTTGACCGCCGCGTCGGGCAAGCCGACCACCACGACCTTGGGCTCCCCGTGGCCGGCATCGACCTCGATCTCGACCTCGTAGGCGTCCACCCCGAACACCGCGCCCGAATAGACCTTGGCCAGCATGTCGCCTCAGCCCCCGTAGACGGGCAGATGCTCCGGCGGCACGTCGGCCAGCCGCGGCAGGTTCCGGTCTTTGCCGGACACGATGGGCGCCGCCGCGTCGCCCCAGGGGATGGCCAGGACCGGATCGTCCCATTTCACTCCGTATTCGTCGCCGGGAGCGTAGAAATCGGTGCACTTGTAGCAGAAATCGGCCACGTCGCTCAACACGCGGAAGCCGTGCGCGAACCCCTCCGGAATGAAAAACTGCTTCCGGTTTTCCTCCGACAGCTCCACCGCTTCGAACCGGCCGAAGGTCGGCGAGCCCCGGCGGACGTCCACCGCCACGTCGAGCACCGAGCCGCGCAGCACGCTCACCAGCTTTCCCTGCGGCCGCCGGAGCTGGTAGTGCAGGCCCCGGATCGTGTCGCGGCGCGACCGCGACAGGTTGTCCTGCACGAAAACGCGGTCGAGGCCGGCGGCGGCGTATTCCCGGGTCTGGTAGGTTTGGAGAAAAAATCCGCGCGCATCGCCGAAAATGCTCGGAGTGAACACGAGGACGCCGGGGATCGCAGTCGGTTCGCAGATCAGGCCCATGGGCTCATCCTTGCGTTTCGTCCGCCAACTGCAGCAGGTACTGGCCATAGCCGTTTTTCGCCATCACCTCGCCCTGCCGGCGCAGCTGCGCCGCGTCGATCCAGCCCGAACGGAACGCGATTTCCTCGAGGCAGGCGATCTTGAGCCCCTGGCGTTCCTCGATGGTCTGCACGAAATTCGACGCCTGCAGCAGCGATTCGTGGGTGCCGGTGTCGAGCCAGGCAAATCCGCGCCCCAGCAGTTCGACCCGCAGCCGGCCTTTTTCCAGGTATTTCCGGTTCAGGTCGGTGATTTCGAGTTCGCCGCGCGAAGACGGCTTCAGCGCCGCCGCCACGTCGCACACCGTCCCGTCGTAGAAATACAGCCCCGGAACCGCGTAGTGCGATTTCGGCTTGGCGGGTTTTTCCTCGATGCCCAGCACCTTGCCCGTGGCGTCGAATTCCACCACGCCATAGCGCTCGGGATCCCGCACCAGATAGCCGAACACCAGCCCGCCTTCGTTCAGCGCCCCCGCGCGGCGCAGGATGCCCGTCAGCCCCATCCCATGGAAAATGTTGTCGCCCAGCACGAGCGCCACCGGCGAGCCGGCGACGAAATCGCGGCCGATGACGAAGGCCTGCGCGAGGCCCTCCGGCTTCGGCTGCTCGGCGTATTCCAGCTTCAGTCCCAGCGCCGAACCGTCGCCCAGCAGCGCCCGGAACCGCGGCAAATCCTCCGGCGTGCTGATAACCAGGATCTCGCGGATCCCCGCCAGCATCAGGACGGAGAGCGGATAGTACACCATCGGCTTGTCGTATACCGGCAGCAGCTGCTTGCTCACCACCCGCGTAATGGGATAGAGCCGGGTGCCCGATCCGCCCGCCAACACGATGCCTTTCATCCGCCGCTTCCTTTCGCTGAAAAACCGGCGCAAGAATCGCCGAATCCCGCCCAATCTTCAAGCCGTTTCCGAGCCCGCCGCGCGAGGGCACGCGGCGTCCAGCGCAATCCTTGCCGCATCCCCTTGCAGGCCCGGTCCCCCGACCGGGCGTTGGATCAACCGCGGCGCGCTTCGAGAAGCCCCAGCACCTCGTCCGGCACGTTCAGCCCGCCGAACCCGACGCCGAGGTGGATGCCGGGCGAGACCTCGCCGTGGAAATCGGACCCGCCGGTCGGCACCAGATTGGCTTGCTTCGCCATCGCCAGGTATTCCTTCGTCAAATCCGCCGAATGTTCGGAGTAGTAGCACTCCACCCCCGCCAGGCCCGCCCCCGCCAGCTCGACGAGCAGCGCCGCCATCGCGTCCTTGGATATGCGCAGCGAGAACGGATGCGCCAGCACGGCCACGCCGCCGGCCTGCCGGATCAGCGCCACGGCCACCTCCGCCGTCAGGCGCGGACGGTCCGCGTAGCCCGGCTTGCCGTCGCCCAGCCACTTGTCGAACGCCTCGTTCTTGTCTTTCGCGTAGCCCTTTTGCAACATCACCTGCGCGAAGTGCGGCCGTCCCACCACGTCCTCCCCCGCGAAGCCCTGCACCTCGTCCCACGCCATCGCGAACCCCAGCGCGTTGAGCTTTTCCAGCATCGCGCGGTTGCGCATCTCGCGGCCGTTGCGGATCCATTCCATCTGCCGCACCAGCTCCGGATTCGCCACGTCCATCCAGTAGCCGAGCATGTGCATCACCCCCGACGAGCAATCCACGCTCAGTTCCACCCCCGGCACCGCGCGCACCGCCGTGCCCGCCGCCGCCGCCAGAAAGCGCGGCAGCCCCGCCGTCGTGTCGTGGTCCGTCAGCGCCAGCGCCGAGAGGCCGATCTTCGCGGCCTCCTCCGCCAGCTGCTCGGGCGTCAGCGATCCATCGGAAAACGTCGAATGGCAATGCAGGTCGATCATCGTTGCTCCTCGGGGCGACGCCCCTGTGTAAAATGGAAAGCGCCGGCCGGAAGCCGGCCGGCGCTCTGTTCCGCAGCTATCGCGCCACGGGCCTTATTCCTTCTTGCCGGAACCGGGCGACCACTCCTCGGGCTTGTCGGAAGACCCGATCGCGGCGTCGAAAGCGCCGGCCAGATCCACGAGGTCTTCGCCGGGGCGCAGGCCTTCGAGCATGCTGTCGTCCACCTTGAACTCGTCTTCGGCCAGCTTGGCGGCCTTGATGCTCAGGCCGATGCGGCGGTCGATCGGATCGATCTTGATGACGCGCGCCTCGACCTCCTGGCCGGGCTGCAGCACGTCGCGGATCTTCGCCACGTGCTCGTCGCTGATCTGGCTGATATGGACGAGGCCGTCCACGCCTTCTTCCAGTTCCACGAACGCGCCGAAGCTCGCCAGCTTGCTGACCTTGCCCTTGATGAGCTGGCCGATGCGGTAGCGGCCGGAAATGCCCGCCCACGGATCCTCCTGCGCCTGCTTCAGGCCCAGGCTGATGCGCTGGTTTTCGGGGGACACTTCGAGCACGATCGCCTCGAGTTCGTCGCCCTTCTTCAGCACTTCGCTCGGGTGGTTGATCTTGCGCGCCCAGCTCATGTCGGACACGTGGATCATGCCGTCCACGCCCTCTTCCAGCTCGACGAACGCGCCGTAGTTGGTGAAATTGCGGACCTTGCCCTTCACGCGGCTGCCGATGGGATACTTCGAGGCCACGTCGTCCCAGGGATTGGCTTCCGTCTGCCGGATGCCCAGCGAGATCTTCTGCTCTTCCTTGTTCACGTTCAGCACGACGGCTTCGACCATGTCGCCCGCGTTCAGCACGTCGGACGCGCGCGCCACGCGCTTCGTCCACGAAATCTCGCTGACGTGCACGAGGCCTTCCACGCCTTCCTCCAGCTGGACGAACGCGCCGTAGGGCACCAGATTGACGACCTTGCCGCGGATGCGGGTCCCCTTCGGATACTTCAGCTCGATCTCGTCCCACGGGTTCTGCAGTTTCTGCTTCAGGCCCAGCGAAATCCGCTCCTTCTCCAGGTTGACGTCCAGCACGTACACCTCGAGCTCCTGGCCAACCTGCACCACCTCGCTCGGGTGGTTGATGCGGCCCCAGCTCATGTCCGTGATGTGCAACAGGCCGTCCATGCCGTTGAGGTCCACGAACGCGCCGAAGTCGGTGATGTTCTTCACCACGCCCTTGCGCGTCTGGCCCGGCTGGATTTCCAGCAGCAGCTTCTTCTTCTGCTCCTGGCGCTGCGCCTCGATCAGGTCGCGGCGCGACAGCACGATGTTGCGGCGCTCCTTGTTGATCTTGAGCACCTTGCACTCGAGGGTCTGGCCCAGGAAGTCGTCGAGGTTGCGCACCGGCACCACGTCGATCTGCGAGCCCGGCAGAAAGGCGTCCACGCCCACGTCCACCAGCAGCCCGCCCTTGACCTTGCCCTTGACCGTGCCCGACACCGTCGCGCCTTCTTCGCACGACGCCAGCACGTGGTCCCAGTTGCGCTGCTGTTCGGCCCGCGACTTGCTCAGGACCACCATGCCGTGCTCGTCCTCGAGACGCTCCAGCAGCACTTCGACCTCGTCGCCCACGTGGACTTCGCTCAAATCCTTGAATTCGGCGGCCGGCAACAGGCCCTCCGACTTGTATCCGATGTTGACCAGGACTTCCTGCGACCGCACTTCGACCACTTGTCCCTTGACGATCGCGCCTTCGGTGAAGGTCTTCAGGGTTTCTTCGTACATCGCCATCATCTTGGCGCGCTCGGCGTCCATTTCGACGGCAGGTTTCTTCGTTGATTTCTTAGCCATTGTCTCTCGAGAGGGTTGACGGCTCCGGGCTTTCTCTTTTCCAGGTCCGCGGCCGAAAGCCCACTGAAGCGCCGGCGAACAGGTCGGTCCGGAATTGCTCCGGAACCATGAAAACGGCGCATCTGACCATGTCCCGGGAGCCGACACAAGCCCAAAACGCAAAAAAATCGCCGTTTTAGGCGATTTTGGGCCGTTTGGGTCTGTTTTCGCTGATTTTTGGCCGTTTTACGCCGTTTTCAGGCCTATTTTGCCTAGTTGGGCCGGCTTCCGGCGCTTGGAGGCCCCCCTCCGACCGTTTTTCCTGCTTTCCCGTTGCTCCTGTTTTCCTGCTATAAGGATCTCCCCATGAAACTTCGCTGGGCCAAATTCCTGACGGGACTGCTGCTGCTGCCCCTGTGCGCGGCGCTGACCATGACCCTGTGGCGCGCGATCGTCATCCTGGCCCAGTCGCCCACCCGCCTGCCGATGCTGCATGCGTTCGCCTGCGTCTCGGGCATCGCCATCTGGTCCATCGTCTGGCTGTTCCTGCCGCCCCTGACGCGCACCTACGTGCTCGGCCACGAACTGACCCACGCGCTCTGGACGGTGCTGTTCGGCGGCAAGGCCTCGGGATTGAAAGTGACGGAACGCGGCGGCAGCGTGCGCGTCACCAAAAACAACGCCTGGATCACCCTCTCCCCGTATTTCTTCCCGCTCTATTCCTTCCTCGTGGCGCTGCTGTGGATCCTGTCCGTCTGGCTTTGGCCGCCCGTCCGCCCCTATGCGCCGATCTTCCTGTTCTGGATCGGCCTGACCTGGTCGTTCCACCTCACCTTCACGCTGCGGTTTCTCGCCTACAGCCAGCCCGACGTCCGCGAGCACGGACGGCTCTTCTCCTACGCGCTCATCTACGCGCTCAACCTGTTCTCCCTCTGCGCCGCGCTGGTCGCCGTCGGGTCCTGGACGTTCCCCGAAGCCGGCGCCGACCTGCTCGACAACCTGCAGGCGATCGGCGCCGCCCTCCATCGGCTCCACGGATGGGCGCTGACGCGCCTGCCGCGGTTTTCCTGATCGGCCGGTTGCCGGGACGGGAAAAGGAACGGGAAATCCCCATATTCCACAACCCACAATCCATCTCCAATGTTCAAGTGGACGGCCACCTGGAAATTGAAGATTGAATATTGGAGATTGGATATTCGGATCTACAGGTTGCGGCGCACGGACCGCCGTTATTCCCCCATCCAGCGCGTCGGCAGGTCGTAGAAGTTGGTCGGATGGTAGGTCCACTCCCACGTGTTGCCGACCCCGCCGTTCTTCGACACGATCACGATCATGTCGTTCGGCCTGAAGTAGGTCGGCGACACGGTTCCACCGTCCGTGAAGAGCCAACTGCCGCTGCCGTTGCAGTAGATGATTCGTCCGTCGCGGGGTTCCTTGGTGACGGTGTCGACGATGTAGATGTTGTCGGCGGTTCTCGTGCCGCCCTTCGTGAAGTTGGTCGGCAGGTTCAACTGGGCCGGCCCCACCGAAACGGGCAGGTTCAGGCTCGCCACGTTGTACATCGGCGCGTTGGTCGAACCGCAGGCGATGGTATGGCTGAAGCCGTTGGTCGGCACGCGCAGGATGGGATGCCACGTCAAGGCGGCCACGTTGGTGGGCACGGTGGGATCGTACACGGTGTTCGTCGTGAATCCGCGGCCGATCAGGTTCGTCGGCAGCGTGATCGAGAACGCGCGCGCGAAGAAGCCCTCCGCCTGCAGGTTCGTGGTGACCTTCGTGAGGGGGCTTTCCAGGTACCAATTGGCGTCGTTGCCGAAGAAATAGACCGACGAAACCGGCGCGTTGGTGCCTGCGGAATAGAACTCGACCTTGGTCGCGCCGGCGGCGGCGCTGGGCCCGGAGGGCCAGAGGTTCGTATCCGTGCCGAACACGCCCGCGAAGGTGTTGGTATAGGGAACGCCGTGCAGCCCGACGTGGTTGCGGCCTTCGGTGACGACCACGTTGTGCAGGGCGTAGACCTCTTCGCTCGCCAGCGGGCGCTGCGCCTGGCCCAGCGCGTTGGTGTCGCGCCAGCGGTCCTTGTAGGAGGCGCGGTAGAACCGGACGTTGCCGCGAATGAAGTTCAAGGAGTTCGTCTCCACGAACCAGTTGGTGTGCACCGTGCCCGACAGCTGCCAGACGTTGGTGTCGATTTCCGAGAACGAACCGGCGTCGCGGTAGATCAGATCGTAGTCCTTGGTCACGTTGCTGTAGCCGCCCTGCGCGTTGGTCGCTCCGGCGGCGATCCAGTACAGCGCCGCCGCCTTCTGGCCCGGAGCCGTCCAAGGCGTAAAGGTATTCGTCCCGCCCGCCGCCGGGAACGACGGCGCATCCGCGAAGATCCGCAGCGTGCCTTGCGTCACCGCGAACTTGATCGTGTTGTTCGTGGCCCAGCTGGAGGGGCTCGCCGGACCTTCGTTGCCGGCCTTGTCCAAGCCGACCACGATCACCGCGTAGTCCTGGTCGAAATCGAGGTCGAACAGGCGGATCTTGCTCTGGGCCAGATTGGTCAGCGCCAGATAGTTCGTCCCCGCCCCCGTGGGATCGGCGATGGCGTTGGTGGAAGAGACCGAGAGCCAGTTGGAATAGGCGCCGGTCGCGATGAAGTTGGTGTAGATATAGGCGTCCGCGAAGCCAGGCCCTTCGTCGTCTTCCGGCACGGCCAGCGGATCGAACGTGCCGTAGTAGATCTTGTAGCTGCGCCACGGCGACAGGATGTCGCGGTCGGCCGAATTTCCGGTCGGATGGTTGCCGTCGGTGGGATCGTCGGGGCCGACCTCGTAGTTGACCTTGGTGGGATTCCAATCGATATCGAACTGCGTGGTGGGATCGCCCACTTCGTCGGTCGACGCCTCGATGTCCGGCACCGCCGTCGGCGGGGTGACGTCGTAGGCCGTGCCGAACGCCGGAATGTACTCGTCCGCAGGAGCGCTGCTGGCCTTGCGGTCGCCCGCGCGGTTGTTGTCGCGGTCCACGGCGAACAGGTAGTTCGTCGTCAATCCCTGTTCCGCCGCCGTGAAGACGGCGTTGACCTCGTTCACCGGCGTGCCTCCGTCCAGCAGCTCGATCTGCACTTGAATGTCGTCCCAATAGGTTCCGGCGCCGGACGTCAGCGTCACTTGGATCTGGTCCACCGTCGTCGCCAGCGATTGGGCGCCCAAAGAGCCGCCCGTCCACTGCCCGGCCGTGCCGTTGATCCCGACGTTGAACGACGAGACTTCCGCGTCGTTCGTATCCAGCCCCGCGACCGTCACGTTGACGCTTCCCGCGCCCATGTACTGCGCGCCGAGAACGGTTATGCGCGGGACGTAGCCATTGGTGTTGAAGAGCTGGACCGTCTGTTGGGCGGTGGAACCCAGCATCTTGACCGAATGGGTGCCCTCGTAGGCCTGTTCGGTCGAGATCTCGGCGCCGGTCAGCGTCCAGTTGGTCGATCCGCTCTCGAACCCGTAGTTGGCCAGGGCCCCCTCGGCCGGCACGGCCAGCGGCGAGCCCGAGTCCGGACCGATGTCCGATTTTTCGGTCGCCGTCCGATATTCGCCGATGCCGGTCGCTTCCAGATCGGTTCCCGCCGGGGCGCCGTCCACCGAGTTCGAGAAGCTGACGCGGAAGATCGGCTGGTTGGTCCAGGGCGCGGTGTCGCGGGTCCAGCCGCCGGCGACCGCCTCGCCGTTGACCTTCACGTTGGTGGGCGCGACCGGCGCCACCGTGTCGTTGTCGAGCACTTGCAGCGTGCCGAGCGCAACCCCGGTCCGGGCCTTCTGGTCGCCCGCCCGGTTGTCGTCGGCGTCGTAGAGGTTCGCGCTCATCGCGTGGTTGGACGAAACGGCGGCCGGCGGCAGCCACGTCCCCACGTCCGCGTAGGAGAACGAGGCAAACGTCCAGACGCTCGTCGGGAACTGCGCGGCGATCCGCGTCAGCGCCAGCGAAGAGCTCAGATCGCCGTTGTAGTTCGTTGCGTTGGCTGTCTGGACCGAACCGATGCTCAGCGACGTGTTGGTGATGTCGTAGCCGCCATTGGGAGATTCCTCCGTCAGGGACGTCCCGCGCTGGACGCCCTTGATGGTGCGGCCGGAGCCGCCGCCGCCCGTGTCGAACAGCGGCAGCACCACGCTCAGCGGCGCGGCGGCCGACACCTGGGCCAGTTGGCTGTCGTAGACCCGGTTGGTCAGATCCGACAGCACGGCGCTCTCTCCGGTGTCCGCCGGAAGACCGCTGAAATACAGGTTGCTGTGGCCGGCGTCGCCGGGCAGGCCCAGATAGACCTTCGGCACCGTCCAGGTCGTCCGGGTCGCGCTGTAGTTGCTTTGCACGCTCGACATGCCCACGTCGTTGTCGATGAACGTCAGGTAGCCGACGCGGGCGTTCGTCAGCTCCAGGTTGTCGACGTTGTTGTCCCCCGCATCCAGCCGGTCGTCGTCCTGGTCCCAGGCCGACACGACGCGGAATTCGTTGGTGACGCTCTCGTAGGATCCGAACAGCGTATTGGCCTGCGACTGGGACAGGAGCCACTCCATCGCGGCTTCGGGCTTGTTGGTCGTATCGACGTCGTCGGTGTGCACGGAGGTCAGCCAGCCGTTCGTGGACATCGCCCCGGCCGTGGCGTTGGAGAAGGACAACGTCGGCACCGTCCACCCGCTGTAGTCGTAGAGGTTGACCTTTACGGCGATGGACGTGGCGGACGCCGTCTGCAATTGCTCGTCGTTGATGCGGTATTCGCGGTTGTTCCCGCTCGACACCGCCTTGGTCAAGGTCCCGTCCACGTAGACGCCCAGCGGCCCGCCGTAGAGGTAGCCGCGCGCCGGCTTGCTGCCGTCGTCGTCGTACACGGTGTTCGTCGTCACGTTGGTCACCGAACGCCAGTCGCCGTCGCGGTCCACGTCGGCGTCGGTCGCCGTAAACCGCGCGTAGTAGCTCAGCGAAGCGCCGCCCGCGCCCAAGGCGATCTGCTTCCGGTCCGCCGCGGCGGGCGCGGAATTCGAGAGGGACAGGGTCGCGTTCGTCGCGGCCGACCAGCCGTTCGTGACGAAGGCGTTGGTGATCGGCACGACGGCGTGGGATTCGTTCCAGAAGTCCACGCGCGGCGCGCGGCCCGTCGCCGCGCCGACCGTGCCGTCGATGCCGCTGTAGACGTCCGACGCCTGCAGCCGGAACGTCGCCGTGCCGTACGCCAAATCCTGGTCCGTGATCTGCGTGCCGCCGGCCTCGCCCAGGACGTAGCCCGACACGATCAGGTTGTCGACCGACCACGTCGCCGTTCCGGTGCCGGTCAGGTGGTTGGTGTCGGCCACGTAGGCCAGCAGCTTGAACGACACCGACCCGGTCGAGGCCGCGGGCATGGCCACCGACGCCGAGTAGGAGTTCCAGTTCGTGCCGACGGGATTCTCCGGATCCGACAGATCGATGGCGTTCGACGCCCAGAGCTCTTCGGAACCGCCCGGCATGGTGCCGTACAGCAGGAGGGTGTCGGGTCCGTTCAGGCTGCTCACCTTGCTGTCGAACCCGATGCTGATGGCCTTGAATGTGTCGTCCGTCGACACGGACGCCAGGCTGAAGAGCCAGTAGCGGGTCGCCCCGGTGGCAAACCCGGCGCTCATCGTCACGACGTCGGTCCCGCTGATCGCGCCCGACGGGCCGTTGGTGAAGTCGCTGGAGGCGAGCTCGGCCGGAACGACCGCGTTGGTGGCGACCAGGCGCTCGCTGCCCGTGCCCGTGAAGACCCATTCCACCAGGTTGGTCAGCGCATATTCCCGGGCCAGGCCGGTCCCGAGCACGGAGAGGCTTTCGGGCGCCACGACCGGATTGGTGGCGTCGTCGTCCACGAGGCGGACGCGGCCGAAGTTCACGCGGGCGCTGGCCTGGTCGCCGTCGCGGTCGTTGTCCACGTCGAAGAGATCGAGCTGGATCAAATTGGTCACGCCGATGTCGCCGGACAGGCCGTCCGGGCCCCACAGCAGGGTGACGTCCTGCGTGGTGATATTGGGCCAGTGCCACGTCACCATCGTGTCGGCGCTGCGGGTGTCGGCCGTCGCGCTCTTCGTCGAATCGTAGTTCGCCCAATTCGTCTGCCAGTAGACCGCCACGAACGAGGAGTTGGTCAGCGTGCGCCCGAGGTCTTCGTAGGTCTCGGTCGCGCCGAAGGCGGCGCCCTGGTAGTACGAGTCGTAGGCGTTGAAGGTAAACGAGAGCGGTTCGCCGATCAGGGCGCCGTCCGTGATCTGGTAGAGCGTGTCCTGGCCCGTCCCGTCCACGTATTCCAGCCGGTCCGTGTCGTTGGACACGACCAGGGAGGCCTCCTCGGTCCCGTTCTTCCAGTCCAGGTTCGTGCTGGCCGACGGGGCGACGATGTCGTCGTCCACCACGTGGATCTCGATCAGCAGGTTCGTCGTGACGTTGCGCGCCGTGTTCGGCCCGTCTTCGCACCAGCCGCTGAAATACTTGCCGCCGGACGTGTTTGTGAAGCTGGTCCACGACCCGTAGGTCCACCAGCTGCCGCCGTCGGAATAGGCGTCTTCCGCGCTGACCGTCAGGTAGTAGTCCACGGCCGGGTCGTAGTTCGTCATCGAGAACGCCGCGACCACGTAGTTGGTCATGTCGAGGTCGCTGTTGCCCGTCGCCAGCGTGTTGGTGGCGTAGAACGGCACGTCGATGCCCCACTCCCGGCTGAAGGCGCCGTTGGTGTATTCCACGATGTCCCAGTTCGGGGACACGCGCCCCTGGTCGCTCACGATGTTGAACGCGAAGCTGCCGGGGCCGGTGGGCGGGCTGTCGGTGCTGCGCATGTGGTTGGTGGCGTAGACGCCGGTGGAATCCTCCCAGCGCAGCACGAAGCCGAACACGTTGTTGGTGTCGCGCAGTTCGCTGTCCAGCACGCTCTGGATGGGGCCGTATTGCGCAATACGATTGGTGATGTCGGCGTCGCCCGCCAGATATCCGGCCACGTTCGTGCCGATGTAGAGCAGCGTGGGCTGCGGGCCCTCGGTGTCCAGCTTGCCCACCACGCGGAAGGAATGCGTGGTCGCCGCGGAAAGCTGGCCGGCGGTGTCGCGCGCCCGCACCCGCCACCAGTATTGCGAGGCCGAGGTCGTGAAGGCGTAGTTGGTCGTGGTGGCGTACAGGTTCACGCGAAGATCGACCGTCCCGTTCTCGGTGCCCGTGACGCCGTTGAACTGCTCGTTCGTGCTGATTTCCAGCAGGTAGCCGGTCACCTCGCCGTCCGAATCCGACGAGGCCTGCCAGCTCAGGTTCGGGCTGGCGGCCACCGCCGCATTGTTCGTTGGCGTCACCAGCACCGGCGTCGAGGGCTTGGCGTGGTCGTCCACCCCTCCCGCCGCGAACTTCACGTCCACCCAGAAGTCGATGTCCGCGTCGCTGACGTCCTCGAGCCAGGCCGACAGGTTCGCCGCGTTGTCGGCCACGCTCCAGGGCGGAATGGACATCGCGTCCAGCGCGGCCGCCGTGTTGTCCGCGACGTGGGTCGTGCCGTCGCCGTCGTTGTTCCAGACGCCGGTGTTGAGGAAGGTGGCCACGGTGAAGCGCGCGACTTTCGCGCCGGTCAGGTTCAGCTCGGAGCGCGCCACTTTCACTTCGATGGCGTCGTTGGCGTCGCTGATGGCCACTTCGCGGGTCTCGCCCGGCCCGTACCAGAACGTGCCGTCGTGCTTGTAGGCCTCGATCTGCGCTCCGCCGACCGAGTGGATATTGAGCTGGTATTCGGGGAAGTGGGCGGCGCCGCCCTGAAAATAGCCGTCGCCGATGAAGGTCCCCGAATCGTCCGCCAGCCAGTTCAGCGCCGTGCTGGCCGAATTCGTGCGCGTGTCCACGCCAATGGCCACGAACGGCTTCGTCGTATCCGTGATATTTGTCAGCCGGACCAGGAAATACACCCAATCCGCGTCCGCGTACACGCGGAACTCCCGGAGATCCGCATTCTGGTGGTCGGCAAGGTCCACCCGCAATTCGCCCAGCTTGTCCGTCCAGATGAATTCCTGCAGCGAACTCGCCGAGGTGTCGAGAACCGTGGAGGCCGTCCCGCGCCAGTCCGCCGGATCGCCGTCGATCGTAATCTCCTGCGTGCCCTCGGCCGTCGCGGCGCTGGCCTGGTCGTTGGTGGCCGAGTAGTAGGTCCAGTTCTCGGCATAGAACCGGTAATAGTAGGTCGTGTCCGGGGCCAGGCCGGTATCGTTGAACGTGGTGTTTGTTCCGCGGTAGACCACCGTGCCGCTGCCCAGCGAGTCGCTGGCATTGTAGGTCGTGCCGTTCACCGGCGCCGTCCAGCCCGAATCCGCCGTCTGCCGGACGACAAGAGTGTCTTTGGCCACGCCTGAAACCCCGCGGACCCATTCCAAGTTGATCTGGCTGTTGGTGTTCACCGCGTCGTTCGTGGCCGTCGCATCCGTCGGCGGGTTGAGATTCTGGACCGTCAGCGCCGGATTGTTCGTGGTGATCGACCCGCAACTGCTGCCCGCCACCGCGAAGCGGCTGGTGACCACGCCCGCCGTCGTCATCTGCACCTGGTTCGTCCAATAGCTGTGGTCATTGGCGTTCTGCCACCACGCCATCGGATACGACGACGCGAACGCGCCGGACTGCGCCCAGTCGAACTCGATGCTTCCGCTCTGCCCCAGGCCGATCGGGGAGGATTGGAACTGGAAGTTTTCGGTGTCGCCCAGCCAGGTGCTGGCCGGCGCCGTCCACGCGGCGGAATTCAGGGTGTTGCTGCCGGCCCAGGTCGGGCAGGTCACCGCGATCAGGTGCGACCAGTCCGTCCCGTAGCGGATTTCGTCGAAGAAGACCTTGCCGGGATTGCCGGCGGTGGCGCCGGCGTTGAGCTGGATCCGCGCGATCGCGTCGATGCCCGCCATCGTCTGGCTCACGTCCCAGCTCGACGGTTCCGTCTCGGGGAACGTGTATCCATCCAGAATCCGGTAGGCCTTCGCCTGGAACACGTCGGTGTCGAAGTCGTATTTGCCGACGACCATGTAGACGTTGCCCGTGTTGCCGAAGGTGTCGGAGGAGTAGTACTGGCCCAAGTCGTAGGCGGAGAAATAGGTGGTCGAGCCGTCGCCGATGCCCAGCGTGTTCCAGTTGGCGCCCGCGCCCTTGCCGAGAAACGCCTTTTCGGTGCCGCCGGCGTTGAGCAGGCTCAGGCCGGCCCACTTGTCCGCGCCGCGGAATTGGTAGGCCATCTGGAACGCGACGTAGAACTTGCCCGTCGTGATGGAACTTGCCAGCGACCGTTGCGCTTTGGCGGCGGTGTTGTCGGCCATGGTGCAATAGGCCAAATTGCCCTGCATGGCCGGATAGCCGTCCATGTCCAGAAACTTCGGCGTGGCGTCCGTCACCGCCGGATCCTGGTTCGTCGCCACCGTCCACGTGCCGCTGTCCACCGACCAGGCGTTGGCGCCGAAGCCTTGGCCGCCGATCTGGCTCGAACCCAGCGTCGCGCCGTTCGTGTAGCTGAACGGATTGACCTTCTCGTATTCGCCGTAGGCCTGGTTGGTGACGGCCGCCACCACGCCCGTCGAATAGTAGTTGGCGGCGTTGACCGAGTAGAACTTGTAGAAGTTCGTCGTACCGGGCTGGACCACGTGCTCCAGCGCCGTCGCGCCGCCCTTGTAGACCACCGTGCCGCCGTTGACCGCGTCGCCGGCGCTGTAGCCGGTGCCGTCCGTCGGATCCACCGTGATCGCGCTGGTCTTGTGCACGACCATCACGTCGTTGCCGCTGCCGTTCTTCGTCCACGCCAGCCGCGCCATTTCGCTGCCGTCGGCCGTCGCCGCCTGGTTCGTCGGATCGCCGTCGGGCTTCGACGGCGCCACCTGGACAATCCCCGCCCAGTTCGTGGCGATGCGCACTTCGTCGAAATAGGTGTTGCCCGGCGTGCCCGAACTGGCGCCCGCCGTGAGACGGATGGTGTTGATCCAGCCCACGGCGGCGGCAGACATCGAATTCGTCAAATCCCACGCCCCTGTAGGCTCGTCCACGGGCACGGCCTGCGTCCCGATCTTGTAAGCCTTGACGTAGGCCTTTTCCGCCGACCAGTCGTAATAGCCCACGATGACGTAGTCGTTGCCCGATCCCGCCAACAGCTGATAGGACGAAACCGCGTTGGTGATGCCCAGATACTGATCGGCCGCGCCGGTTTCGCCGAAGAAAATCTTTTCTTCGTTGTTGCTGTAGCAGAAGGCCAAACCGGACCACTTGGGATCGCCGCCCCACGTGAAATTCATGACGTAGCCGAAGTAAAGCTTGCCGCTCGTGTAGTTCTGCCCCAGCCAACGATGCACCGACTTGCTCTCGTTGTTCGGTGGATAGACCCACAGCTTGTTGCCCGACATCGCCGGGTAGTTCGTCTGCGTCGAGAAACTGTCGGCGGAATTGGTAAACAGCGCCGTGTCGCCGTACCACTCCCCGCCCCAGCCCGTTTCCCCGTTCAACCCGGTCAAAGCCGTGCCGTTGGTATAGGAGAAGGTATCCACGATCTCGCCGGAAGCGAACGAGGTCGTCGCCTCGGAATCCGTCAGCCCGGCCGAGTAGTAGTCTCCGCTGTAGGAATAGAAAGCGTAGTGGTGCGTGGTGCCCGAAGCCACGACGTGCTCGAGCGCCGAACCGTCGTCCTTGAAGATCACGGTGCCGCCGCCGCACGCGCTGCCCACGCTGTAGGCGGCCCCCTGCGTCGGCGCCGTCGAGGCGCTGCCGGACTTGTACACGATCATCACGTTGTATCCGTTTTCGGTCCACGCCAGGTCGATCAGCGTCTTGCCGTCGGCCGTCGCCGTCGCCGCCGAGGGATTGGACAGGATGATCGCGCTGCCGGTCGCCGGCGAACTGGTCTTGTAGTTCAAGAACGTGCCGGAACCATTGTAAGGATAAACGGCGACGTGATAGGTCGTGCCCGCGCTCAGGCCCGTCACCGTCACGAGGCCCGTGCTGCCCGCCGCCGCGTAGACCACGAAGTTGCCCGTGCCGATCTCGTCGCCGGTCCCGCCGGCCCCGAACACCGTGTCGGCCGCGTAGCCGTTCCAATCGACCGGGTTCGAGTCGACCGCCCCGCCGGCTTTCACCAGGATGATCGTGCCGTCGGCGCCGGAGCCCGTCCAGGAAATCGTGGCGCTCGAACCGCTCGCCGGCACGAACGACGACAGGGTCAGGCTGGATGCCGGCTCCGATTCCCCGGTCGTGGCGGTGTCGCTGCCCGGCGTGCCGCCCGTGTAGTAGTTGTACGTCGCGTTCCCCGCCGTCCCGTCGTAGGCGTAGGGATAGATCCGGTAGTAGTAGGGCGTGTTCGCCGACAGCGAGGTGTCGGTCGTGGAGCCTGCGCCCGCCGTCGTGCCCGCATAGACCACCGTGCCGCCGCCCAGCGAATTGCCGACCGAATAGGCCGTGCCGTCCGCCGGCGCCGTCCAGCCCGAGTCCGACGTCTGCCGCACGATGATGAATCCGCTCTCGCCCGTCGCGGCGCCCCAGTCCAGATCGATTTCCGTGTCCGACGCCGCCGTGGCCGCCAGCGTCCCGTGCGCCGTGGGCTCGGTCGAAAGCGTGTAGCGATTGCTGGGATTCCCGCTTGCCGCGTTGGTGTTGTAGTTCAGCGTCGCGTTCGTGCCCTGGTATTCGAAGATCCGGACGTGGTACTCCGTCTCCGTCGCCAGGCCCGACAGCGTGAACGGACTCGTGCCGCGGTGCACCAGGAAGTTGCCGGTCCCGTACTCCTGGGCCGACCCGATGTCGTTGTTTTCCCCCGTGTACGCCGTGCCGTCCGCCGGGAACCAATCCACCGCGCCGCCGGCCTTGGCCACCACCAAACGGCTGAGCCCGTTGCCGGCGGTGTACGAGACCGCGTAGCTCGTGTCGGCGAGCGTGCCGAACGAAAGGCCCGTCGCCTGCGTCGGCTCCGCCATCAGCGTGGAACCGCTGGTCGACGTCGGCGTGCTCCGGTAGTTTTCCGCGCCGGGCGCGCCGTTGAAGGAGGTGGCTTCCACCGTATAGGCCGTGCCGGGCTCCAACCCCGCCACCGCCACGCTCGTGCCCGTGTTGGTATACACGGCGTAGCTGCCCGAACCAAGGTCCGTGCCGGCCCCGAACGTGGCGCTGGCCGTGTACGTGGCCAGGTCCGACGGATCCGCGGGATTGCCGCCCGCGCGGATCACGATCAGCGTGTTGGTTCCCTGGGTGCCTTTGGTCCAGGAAACGGTGAATCCGGTCGTGCCGATGGAGGAAAGGACCAGATCGGTCGGATTCGAGTCGGGGCCTTCCGCCATCGTCGTCTGGCTGATCGGATTGCCCGAGGCCGTGCTCGTCAGATAGTTTTCCGCGGTGCCGCTGCCGTTGAATTCGAACACGCGGATGTGGTAGACCACGTCGCGCGTCAGCCCGCTCAGCGTCGCCAGCGGACCGCTGCCCGCGTGCACCACGAAGTTGCCGGCGCCGATTTCCGAGCCCGATCCAAACGCCGCGTTGGCCGTGTAGGTCGTCCCGTCCACCGGGAAACTGTCCACCGCGCCCGCGGCTTTCACCACCACCAGGCGGCTGGCGCCGTTGCCGTCCGTCCAGTCGATGCCCGTCAGCGTCACCTCGTTGATCCCGGTCACGGTGATGCTCGACGCCTGCGTGGTCGGCTCCGCCACCAGCGTGAAGCGGCTGGCGACCGGTTCGTCGCTCGTCCGGTAGTTCGGCGTGTCGGTCCCGTTGAATTCGTAGACCGCGAAATAGTATTCCGTTCCGGCCGAGAGCCCCGTCACCGGCACCGAGGTGCCCGTGCCCTTGTAGACCACGTAGCTGCCCGCCGCCGTCGTGTCGCCCGAACCAAACGCCGCGCTGGCCGCGTAGACCGTGCTGTCGGACGGATCCGTCGGCGCGCTGCCTTGCTTCGCCACGACCAGCACGGAGGCGCCGTTGCCGCGCGTCCACCCCACCGTGTAGGAATCCAGCGCCAAGGAGCTGAAGACGATGGCCGAGGCCGCCGTGGACGGCTCGCCGAGAATCCGGTAGCCGTAGTCGGAGGCGCTGAAATCGCCCATGCTCGCGCTGGTGCTGTTCGTCCCACGAACCCAATAGTAGTAGTCCTGGTCCGGATCGGCCGACGTGTCGTCGTAGCTGACGGCATCGGCGGCGACCGTGTCGATGATCACCGCCGAGCCGGACGCATCCACCGTGTTCCGCCAGACGTTGTAGCCCGTCTCACCGGTGATATCCGTCCAGGTCACCGTGATCTTGTCGGACAAGTCCTCCGTCGCCGCCACGTCGGCCACCGTGGCCAGCTTGCGGTAGCCGGAATCCGCCGTGCTCAGGTCGCCGGTGCTGCTGCTGGTGCTGTTCGACGCCACCACCCAATAGTAGTAGAGCTGGCCCGGCGTCGGGGTGTCCGCGTAGCCACTGGTCTGCGGCCCCAGCGCCGTCGCGCCGGCCGGATTCGAATCCGTGTCGCGCCACACGTGGTAGGTGCTCGCCCCCGTCGCGGCGTCCCAGGTCACCGTCACGTTCGCCGTCGAGCTCCCGTCCGTCGCCGCCACGCTCCCGGGCGCCGTCAGCCGCCGATACCCGCTGTTGGAATCGCTGGCGGTGCTGCCGCCGGCGTTCGTGGCCGTCACCCAGTAGTAGTAGAGCTGGCCGGGATCCGCCGACGCGTCGTTGTAGGTGACCACGCCGGCGCCATTCGTGTAGAGCGCCGTCGCGGTGGCATAGGTGTCCACGGTGTTGCGCCGGATCACGTAGCCCGTCTCGCACGACACGTCGTCCCAGCTCAGCGCCGCGTGCGCCGTCGAGGTGCCGTCCGACGCCGCCAGCGTCGGCTGGCCCGGCGCGCCCGGCGTATGCGTCACGACGATCGTGTTGCCGCTGGCCGACACGCCGAACGTGCCGCTGCTGGCCCACTTCGTTCCGATGCTCATGTTCGCCGCGCTGGCCGAACTGCCGCTCATGATCGTCCAGGAGTAGGAAGTGCATTCGCTGAAGCCGCCCGGCGCCGACGCCGACAGGTTGATCGTCAGCGCCGAGGCCGCCGCCACCGCGCCGCTCGCCTCGATCTTGTCGCAGTCGGTGCCGCCGGTGCCCGTGATGTCGCACGTGTAGGTCCCGCCGCCCAGCGCGGCTGCGCCGCCGACCGTCAGCGTGCCGGCCACGCCCGCGGTATTGCCGGGGCTCACCGTGCCGCCGCTCATCCCGGCGATCGAGCCGACCGTCCCCGCGCCCGCCAGCGTCGCGCCGCTGCCGACCGTCACCGCCGAACTGCCGATGGACCCGCTGACCAGCAGCGTTCCTCCGCCCACCGTCGTGGCCCCGCTGTACGTGCTGGCTCCCGACAGCGTCAGGGTGCCGGCGAGGTTCGTCAGCGCGCCCGTCCCGCTGATCGCGCCGGCGTAGGTATGCGAATCCGTCCGGTAGAACGCCAGCGCCGCATTGTTCGTGACGTTGCCGGAAATCGAGCCGGCGGTGCCGTTGCTGCCGACCTGCAGCACGCCCGCGCTGACCAGCGTCCCCAAGGCGTAGGTGTTCGCGCCCAGCAGGATCATCGACCCCGTGCCGGCCTTCGCCAGGCCGCCGTTGGTGATGGCGCCGCTGATCGTAACGTTGTTCGCCGCCGTCAGCGTCCGCATGCCCGCGTTCAGGTCCACGTTGCCCGAAAAGGTCAGCCGGCCGCCGCCGCTATAGCCCAGCGTGACATTGCCGTCGATCCGGGTCGCCTTGGCGTTGGCCCGGGCCGTCGTGCCGTCGGACCGGTAGGTCGTGGAATTCGACAGCACCAGAATGCCGCCCGAAGGCATCACGCTCGAATTGCCGGTCGCCTGCCGAATCGCGCCTTGGTCCAGGAAAATCGAGCCCGTCAATCCGGATCCCGGCCGGATTTCGAAGTCCGCCGAACCGCTCTTGCGCAGCGCGCCGTCGCCGGTCGTCTTGGTGCCGGTCATTTCGCCGCCGGACATGGTGACGTTGACCGTGTTCGAAACGTAGAGGGTGTTGGCCCCGGCGACGACGTTGCTGTAGAGGGTCAGGCCGCCGCCGGTCACCGCGATCTTCGAATCGGCGCCAAGGGTCACCGCGGCCCGGCGCAGCGTCAGCGCCCCGGACGTGGCCTTGCGCAAGGCGCCCATCGCCGCGTTCGTTCCCGTTCCGTACAGGTTGATCGCGTTGGGCCACATCGTGCCGGCAAAGGAAATATCCAGCGTCGCGTTCGTGCCCACGTTCAGGACGGCGTTGATGCCCAAGGCGTTGCTGTGGGTGTTCAGTTGAACCGTGCCCTTTTCGACCCAGAGCCCCCCCGTGAACGTGTTGTTGTTCGTCAGCACCGCAATGCTGTCTTGCTTCACCGCCAAGCCGCCGCTGCCGCCGTTGGCGTTTACCACGCCGTTTAAATACAGATATTTCTGGTTGCTGCCGTAGACGTTGATCCAGTTGTTGGCCAAATACACGTCTGTATTGAACGTCAGATTGCCGTTGACCGGATTGAATTCGGTCGAAGCGTCCACGAGGGACACCGGCACGTTGAAGACATGGGCCCCCGTGCTGTTGTTTTCGATCTTGAGCGTGCCGGCTCCGCGCATGTCGATTCCGGCGCTGCCGGTCCGGTTGAAGGTGCGGGCGCTGGATGCGCCGCTGGCGAGCGTAAGCGTCCGGACGTAGTACCAGTCGTTCCCGTTCACGTCGTGGGTCGTCTGGTTGTTGTTGTCGAAAATAAGGTCGTTGGCCGTGCGCCAGGTCAGGTCGGGACGCTCTTGTTCATTGCCCCAGGAGCCGTACCACCAAGGCTTGGGCGACGTGCCGTTCCACCACAGGCCGCTGCCTGTCTCGCTGCGCCAATAGACCGTTTGCTGGGCGTGCGCCGCCAGCGGCAGCGCGCACGCCAACGCCAGCGCGCCCAGCCCGATCCGCCACAAGATCCGCCCCGACTCCGTCCCGTTCCTGTTCATCGTGCCACCATCCTTAGCGCTTACTCAATTCCAACGGCTGCGAAGCCCTCGTCCGCCCGGCCAAGGGCTAAGGCCCCTCGTACGGCACCGTGACGCGGAAAAATCCCTTCACGCCGTCGGCCTGCACCCAGTCTTCCACGTCGACTTCCAGATGGGTGTCCGTAGCCGCTCCGCTCCACAGGTTGGTATAGGCCTCCCCGTCCACCCACAGGGGCCGGTAATCCAGCCGGTAGGTCATGTCGGGCACCGGGATCGTCCACCACGAAACCGTGTGGGGATCGACTCCGGCATTCTCGGGCGAGTTGAGGAGGATTTCGAGGGGTGAATTCCATTCTTTCGGGTCGAGGTAGTCCCCGTAATGCGCCTCGAACCAATCGCCGTACCCGTCTCCGTCGTGGTCCGGGCTGTTGGCATCGAGCCCCATGTCGCCTTCCATCGCGTCCGGAATGCCGTCCCCGTCCGCGTCCCCATCCAGTTCGCCCGTGGCCACCAGCTTCAGCGGACCGAATTCCGGATTGATGCTGGTCACGTCGACGGGCTGTCCAGGAAACGTCTCCGTATCGGCGTAGTAGATCGCGGCGGCGGGATCGGCCCGGTCGAACACCCGCGCGTAGTACAGCAAGTTCGTGGCCAGCACGGACCGGTCGGCAAACGTCTCGGCGTACGTCCCGGGATTGATGCCAAGAACGCCGCGGCCCAGATGGGAATTCGTGACCAGCGGATTGAAGGTCTCGATCTGGCTTTGCTCGTTCGCCGGCGACAGAATGGTTCCGCCCGTCCAGGTCTGGCGGATTTCGACCCGGCCGGAATTGTCCGGATCGCCGTCGGTCCCCGGCAGATTCCGCCACAGCGCGTTCGTCACCGGAATCCAGTTGCCAACGGAGAGGGCACTGCCTTGGGCGCTCGCGACACTCGGCAGGCCCGCCAGCGCGAACAGCGCCGCCCATGCCCAGGACTCCACGTGGAATTTCGTTCTCATTTTCCGCTTCCCGTTTTCCGTTGCTTCCTTGCGCCCACCGCAGCCATATAACGTTTTACTTTTCCGGCCATGGACCCGCCGCTTCAATGTCCATTGTTGGTTTATCCTCCCCTAAAACCAGAACGCTTCAGGCGCCGGCGCCGACCGGCCCACAGCCCCGCGCCGCCCAGCGCGAGCAGGGCTAGCGACCCCGGTTCCGGAATCACTTCGAAGTAGTTCACGTGATTGGTCGCCGTCACGTCGTCGTAGGTCACGTACCATGTGCCGATGGACCCTTCGCCCGATTGCACGTCGCTGATGCCCCAGTAGCTGGCCACCGTCACGTTTTGCGGAAAATTGGTTGCACCGAACACGCGGATATAGATGCTGTCGTAATTGTCCAGCACCTGGAACGTCGTATAGATGTTGTACCAGTTGAAGCCATTGTTGTTGCCGCCGATGGGAGCACCGATCTGCGTGGAAAGAACGAGTTCGTGCCCATCCGGCACGGTGTAGGGACTATACACATTAACCTCCGTCGGAGCCTCGTCCCATGGATCGACGTTGGGCTCGCCCGGAATGGCCGCCCCCGAGTAGGCCCCGAAAAGGTCGAAATTTTCGGCGGCGGTCAATCCCGGCGCGCTGGCAACGGTCGAATCGTAGATGATCACTTGGACGATGGAGCCCTCCTGCAAGGCGTAATTGGCGGTCAATTCCGACTCGGTCATGCCGTTCGCGTCGTAATAGCCCCAGCCGATGTCCAGGATCACCGTCAGCGCCTGCGCCGGCACGGCCAGAAGGCACAGCGCAACCCACGCAACCGCAAGGGCGATCCCGCTCCGCGATGCCGTGGTCCTTTTCATATGCCCTGCCCGATCCATCTGGAGATCCTCCAAGCCAAGATCCAGTCTCTTCGACCCACG
This sequence comes from Kiritimatiellia bacterium, assembly GCA_050176815.1. Classification (GTDB taxonomy): domain Bacteria; phylum Verrucomicrobiota; class Kiritimatiellia; order CAIQIC01; family Lenti-01; genus Lenti-01. The sequence continues at coordinate 29,097 of JBFXHR010000013.1, read as the reverse complement.
TCTACAATCCACCGTCTTATTTGAAAGTACATTGCGCGCCGGGCAGGCGCAAGAGGAAAAAATCATAATTGTAAATTCTTGTTAAGTAATCCGCTCCCGCTTTCATCGCCGGCCCCATCCGATTCAAAATTATTTTAGGTTATGTGCATGGGCCGCTTGCGAAAGTCCGCCCCTTGAGGATTCGCGGCGGGCGATCTGAATTCTGCAAGTGGTCCTTCACCGTGCTTATCTCCTGGCGCATGGCGGTGTTGCGGAGGGAAGCAATCCGGATTCAAGGTAGGGACGGCTCTCCGAGCCGTCCGGGCTGTTGGATTGGATTCGGACGCCTCGGAGAGGCGTCCCTACCTGAAATCCAGTCCGGGCGGGGGGACCTCGTGCAATCGGCTCCTCAGAATGACCATGCGCCCCATATATCCCTCTATCCACATTATTTTGCTGGTTTGAATCCGGGGGGAAGGCTATTTTCCTCCCATCATGGATTTACTCATCAAAGGCGTTCGCTTGGGAGCGGATATCCGCGACGTCCTCATCCAAAACGGCAAATTCGCCCAAATCGCCCCGCACATCGAGATTGGCGCCCTGCCCAAAGCGCCGCAAACGCTGGACGGCGCCGGCCAAGCCATTCTCCCCTCCTTCGCCAACGTCCATTGCCACGCCGCCATGGTCCTCATGCGCGGGCTCGGCGACGGCACCCCGCTCCACGAATGGCTCAACGACATCATCTGGCCCATGGAGCGCCGCCTGACCTCCGACCACGTCTACTGGGGCACCCTCTTCGGCTGCCTTGAAATGATCCGCTCGGGCATCACCGCCGTCTTCGACATGTATTGGCAGACCCCCCAATGCTTCCGCGCCTTCTACGAAAGCGGCCTCCGCGCCAATTTCAGCCATCCCAACATCATCCCCCCCGGCCAGCCCGCCCTGGACGGCCTCCGCCGCGACCTCGAGGAGCACCTCGCGCTGGCCAAATCCTATCCCGCCCGCGTCGAGCTGTCCGTCGGCATCCACGCGCTCTACACCACCAGCCCCGAGATGCGCGCCATCTGCCGCGATTTCGCCGCCGAACACGGCCTCATCGTCCAGACGCACGTGGCCGAAACCCAGCGCGAAACCGACGAGTGCCGCAAGTCCACCGGCAAAACGCCCGTCGAGGTCTTCGATTCCGAAGGACTGCTGAACGGCCGGTTCCTCGGCGCCCACGGCGTCTGGCTGACGGATTCCGACCGCCGACTGCTGGTCGAGCGCGGCGCGGCCATCGCCCATTGCCCCTCCTCCAACATGAAGCTCGCCTCCGGCATCTTCAACGACTCGGCCGCCCGCCGCGCGGGCCTCCGCTTCGGCCTCGGCACCGACGGCGCCAGCTCCAACAACCGCTACGACATGTTCTCCGAAATGCGCACCGCCGCCCTCCTCGCCAAGGTCAGCACGCTCGACCCGACCGCCTGCCCCGCCGCCGATATCTACCGCACCGCCACCCTCGACGGCTTCCGCCTGCTGCGCCTCGACGCCGGCGAAATCGCCCCCGGCAAGCTCGCCGACTGCATTTTGGTGGATCTGGACCATACCGGCCTCGTCCCCGGCCACGATCTCATCTCGGATTTGGTCTACGCCGCCAATCCCGAATGCGTGGACACGACCATCTGCGCCGGCCGCGTGCTGATGCGCCACCGCCAAATCCCGGGCGAGGACGAAATCCGCCGCGCCTTCCGCGACGTCGCCGCCACGCTCTGACCGGCTCTTTTCTCCTTTTTCCCGGTCTGCGGACTTGACTTCCCCCGCCGTCCGTTTATCTTTCCCCGTGATTTTCGGTTCCAGCGTAGCTCAATGGTAGAGCGGTTGGCTGTTAACCAATAGGTTACAGGTTCGAGCCCTGTCGCTGGAGCCAATTTTTCCGCGCATCGGGCGTCCTTTCCGGCGGTAACCGGAGGGAAGGCCGCGGGTGGGGCGTGTGCCTTTCCCGCAAACGGCGCGCAAAGCGTCCTCGGTCGTCGGATTTTCCCGATCCTTCCGGCACGGGGTTGTTTCGCATCAGCAACGAATGGAAAGAACCGCGTTGACAGCCGCGCGCCGACCGCGCTACTGTGCGCCGCTCATTGTGGAAATCGAAGGACTATGAAGACGACACTGCCGAAAGAATCCGAAGTCAAGCACGAGTGGCATCTCATCGACGCCACCGACAAGCCCGCCGGCCGCCTGGCCGTCGAAGTCTGCCGCCTCCTCCGGGGCCGCGGCAAGCCCGATTACGCGCCGCACATCGATGCCGGCGATTTCGTCGTGGTCATCCACTCCGCCAAGATTGGCCTCTCCGGCAACTCCAAGGAAGAGAAGAAGACCTACGCGAAGTATACCGGCTACCAGGGCGGCTACGTCGAGACCCCCGCCGCCGCCATGCGCCGGAAAAACCCCAACTACATCCTTTGGCACGCCGTCCGCGGCATGCTGCCCAAGAACCACATGAGCCGCCAGCTCATCAAGCGCCTCAAGATCTATCCCGGCGCCGAGCATCCCCACGCGGCCCAGAACCCCAAAGTCGTCGGCTAATCCCGGAGAAACACCATGGCCACCAAGAAAGCTGAAATCGAATATATCTCCACCGGTCGCCGCAAGACCGCCATCGCCCGCGTCCGCCTGTCTCTCGGCAAGGGCAAGATCACGGTCAACGGCCGCGAGTTCGAAAACTTCTTCCCCACGACCGACCTGCGCCTCCTCGTCGAGGCCCCCTTCAAGGCCGTCGAAGGCATGGGCAAGTACGACGTCGTCGCCCTCTGCGAAGGCGGCGGCCCCGCCGGCCAGGCCGGCGCCCTGCGCCACGGCATCGCCCGCGCCCTCATCCAGGCCGACGAGAATCTCCGCGCCGTCCTCAAGAAAGCCGGCTTCCTCACCCGCGACCCGCGCATGAAGGAACGCAAAAAGCCTGGCCAGCCCGGCGCCCGCCGCCGCTTCCAGTTCTCGAAGCGCTAGGCCGTTCCGGCCCCGCAACGAACCCCGGGCATCCGCCCGGGGTTTTTTTCGCCCGGCAATCCCCCCCCCCGAGTCCTTGCGGCGCGAGGAATCGCAACCCGTTCCGACCCGTTCCGAAAATTGACCTTGCATCGCCCCGGCCCTCTCCGTATAGTCCGCCCTTCGTAAATTCAGTAGGCCAGAGAAGCAGAAGCAAGGTTGGATCAAGCATTATGATGGACAGTTCAGTCAAGGCGGCGATCAAGCAGGAATATCAACAGCACGAGAAGGATAGCGGTTCCGTGGAGGTCCAGGTGGCCCTCCTTTCCAAGCGGATCCAGGACCTGACCGCGCACCTCCAGACCCACAAGGGCGACCACAACTCGCGCCGCGGACTGATCGTCATGGTCAGCCAGCGCCGCCGGTTGCTGGATTACCTGCGCGATACGGATCTCGCCCGCTACCAGAAGCTCATCGAGCGTCTCGGCCTGCGCCGCTAGTTTTCCGGGGGCTCCCCCCTCGGGGGGATTTCGCCCCCGCACGCTGGCGGCCCTGCGCGGCCGTTGACGGACGAGTCCCACTCTTTCCCTCATGGCGCCGCGTCGCCCCCCGCCGCGATGCGCCGTTGCGCGCACCCCTGTTTAAACCAGAAGAAGAAGCAGAAGAAGAAGCAAGAAGGAAAGAAGAAATGAAGAATACCACATCCGTCAGCGTGCCTCTCGGCGAAAAAACGATGACGTTCGAAACGGGCTTGCTGGCCCGCCAGGCGGCCGGCCAGGCCACCTGCCAGCTCGGGGAGACCATCGTCTTCTCCGCCGTCACCACCACCTCCAAGCCGCGCGAAGGCATCGATTTCTTCCCGCTCCAGGTCGAATACCGCGAGCGCTTCTACGCCGCGGGCCGCTTTCCCGGCGGCTACTTCAAGCGCGAAGGCCGCCCCACCGAGAAGGAAATCCTCACGGCGCGCGTCACCGACCGCCCCATCCGCCCGCTGTTCGCCGAAGGCTTCTTCAACGACGTCCAGATCAACAACGCCCTCCTGACCGTCGACGGCGAGCACGAGAGCGACATCCTCAGCATCAACGCGGCCTCCGCCGCCCTCATGCTGAGCGAACTGCCCTTCCTCGGCCCCCTCGGCGCCGTGCGCGTCGGCCGCCTCAACGGCCAGTTCGTGCTGAATCCCACCCACGAGCAAATGAAGACGTCCGACCTCGACCTCGTCTACGTCGGCCGCCGCGACCTGCCGATGATGATCGAAGGCTCCGCCAAGGAAATCAACAACGCCGACATGGTCGCCGCGATGAAGTTCGGCCACGAGGCCGTCGTCAAGATCTGCGACGCCCAGCTCGAGCTGCGCGCCAAGATGGGCCTCGCCCCCAAGTCGTTCTCCGAGGCCGGACCCGACGCCGGCCAGCTCGCCAAGCTGCGCGAAATCCTCGGCAACGACCTCGAAGAAGCCCTCTTCACCGTCAAGAAGCTCGAGCGCCAGTCCAAGATGTCCAAGGTGTTCGACGCCTCCTTCGCCAAGATGAAGGAAGCCTACGGCGAAGAACTGATGACCGAAAAGCTGTTCAAGCAGCTCTTCGACGTCGTCGAAATCGAACTCGTCCGCAAGGGCGTCCTCGAAAAGGGCAAGCGCATGGACGGCCGCGCCATGGACCAGCTCCGCCCGCTCCTCGCGGACGTCGGCGTCCTCCCGCGCGTCCACGGCTCCGCGCTCTTCTCGCGCGGCGAGACCCAAGCCATGGCGGTCACCACCCTCGGCACCGGCCAGGACGAGCAGGAAATGGACGGCCTCACCGGCGGCGAAACCACCAAGCGCTTCACGCTGCACTACAACTTCCCGCCGTACAGCGTGGGCGAAGTCCGCCGGCTGGGCGGCCTCAACCGCCGCGAAATCGGCCACGGCGCGCTCGCCGAGCGCTCCATCGAGCCGATGGTCCCCGAGGACTACCCCTACACCGTCCGCGTCGTCTCCGAGATCATGGGCTCCAACGGCTCCTCCTCGATGGCGTCCGTCTGCGTCGGGACCCTCTCCCTGATGGATGCCGGCGTGCCCCTGAAGAAGCCCGTCGCGGGCATCTCCATCGGCCTCGTCACCGGCGAAGGCCACAAGCCCGTCCTGCTGACCGACATCCTCGGCGCCGAAGACCATTGCGGCGACATGGACTTCAAGGTCGCCGGCACGCGCGACGGCATCACCGGCTTCCAGGTGGACCTGAAGATCCGCGGCCTCGAGTGGGACCTCGTCGCCGGCGCCTTCGACCGCGCGCACGAGGCCCGGCAGAAGATCCTCGACGCCATGCAGGCGGCCCTGCCCGCCCCGCGGCCCGAGCTCTCGCCCTACGCCCCGCGCATCGTCGTCGTCCACATCAACCCCGAGAAGATCGGCGCCCTCATCGGCCCCGGCGGCAAAAACATCCGCCGCATCACCGAAACCACCGGCACGCAGATCGACATCGACGAAGACAACTCCGGCAAGGTGTCCATCTTCTCCAACAACAAGGACAACCTGGACGCCGCGCTGCGCGAAGTGCAGGCCCTCACCGCCGAGGCCGAGGTGGGCAAGATCTACCGCGCCACCGTCACCGGCATCAAGGACTTCGGCTGCTTCGCCGAGTTCCTCCCCGGACAGGAAGGCCTCGTCCACATCAGCGAACTCGCCGATTTCCGCGTCAACCGCACGGACGACGTCGTCAAGATGGGCGAGGAAATCTGGGTCAAGGTCCTCAGCGTGGAAGACAACGGCAAGGTCCGCCTCTCCCGCAAGGCCGCCATGGCCGAAAAGGGCGAAGGCAAAAAGTAGCCGCGCCGCGCCGCAACGGCCGCCGGGCATCGCCCGGCGGCCTTTTTTTCGGCGCCTTTCCCTTGCCTTGGCAAACCGTTTGCGGCTATGGTTCTGGTTTCGCCGTCGCCCGCGGACGGCCCAACCCGCGGCGGAAGCCCCCCATTCCGCCCCGGCCGTAAGATGCCCATGAACCGGGGCGGCCGCCGCCCCTGATGGAGACCGAACATGACGCTCAAGGAAACGCTGGAACATTCCGCGCAGAAGCATGGCGACAAGGTTTTGATGAAATACAAGCGGGACGGGGAGTGGAAAACCCTCACCTACCGCGAATTCCTCTCCCAGGTCCGCAACGTCGCCGAAGCCCTCGTCCGAACCTGCCACGTCCGCCCCGGCGACCGCGTCGCCCTGCTCGGCGCCAATTCACCCGAGTGGTGCGCCATCCACTACGCCATCACCGGCCTCGCCGCCACCGCGGTCCCCGTCGACGTCAAGCTGCAGGACCAGGAAGTCACCCACATCCTGTCCGATTCCGGCGCCGCCGTCCTGCTGATGGATTCCGCCAGCGAAGCCAACGTCTACGGCCTCGCCGGCCGCTGCCCCGCCCTCCGCCACGTCATCCTGTTCGGCGACCGCAAGCCCGAGCTCGACAACGGCAGGACCCGCGGCATCCAGCTGCACGATTTCGACAAGATTCTGGCCGAAACCCAGGCCGCCTCCACCGGCCACAATGCGGCCTACGACCGCTACCAGCCCAAGGACGACGACGTCGCCTCCTTCATCTACACCTCCGGCACCACCGGCCGCCAGAAGGGCGCGATGCTCACCCACCTCAACTTCACCGGCAACTTCCGCTCGCTCGACGCCGCCATCGAAATCCTGCCCGACGACAATTTCATGGTCATCCTGCCCCTGCACCACGCGTTCGCCTTCACCGCCTGCCTCGTCACCCCGGTCGCCGCCGGCGTCCAGATGAGCTTCGTCGAAAGCCTCCGCACCGTCGGCGAGAACATCCGCGAAGCCTCCCCCTCCATCGTCGTCGCCGTCCCCCTGCTCCTCGAAAAGGTCTACAACAAGCTGGAAGCGGGACTGAAGGCCAACCGCATGGGCAGCCTGCTGTGGAACCTGGGCGTGCGCGGCCCCGTCCGCAAGGGCATCCTCGAGAAACTCGGCGGCCGGCTGCGCCTGCTGGTTTCCGGCGGCGCCCCGGCCGACCCGCAGCTGTTCAACAAGCTCGAGGCGCTGGGCCTCAAGACCCGCGAAGGCTACGGCCTGACCGAATGTTCCCCCGTCCTCACCCTCTCCCCCTTCGAGCAACCCATCCGCCCCGGATCCTGCGGCCAGATCATCCCCTTCGTCGAAATGAAGGTCTTCGACGCCAATTCCGAGGGCGTCGGCGAACTCGCCGCCAAGGGCGAAAACGTCATGCGGGGCTACTACAACAACCCCGCCGCCACCGAAGACGTCTTCCGCGACGGATGGTTCCTCACCGGCGACCTCGGCTACATCGACGCCGACGGCTACGTCTTCATCACCGGCCGCAAGAAAGCCCTCATCGTCAACCGCGAAGGCAAGAACGTCTACCCCGAAGAGGTCGAGCTGCAGATCAACCAGTCGCCGATCATCCTCGAATCCGTCGTGCTGGGCTTCCGGCCGCCGGGAGAAACCGTCGGCGAACAAGTCGGCGCCATCGTCGTCCCGGACGAGGAAGGCATCGCCGCCCTGGAAGCCTCCGAAAAGCGCAAGTTCAGCGAGCAGGAGATCGAAGCGCGCCTGCGCGCCGAAGTCAAGAAGCAGGTCGAAGCCCTGGCCGACTACAAGCATCCCCGCCGCGTCCAGATCCGCTGGGAGGAATTCAACAAGACCTCCACCGGCAAGATCAAGCGCTACCTCTACGCCATGTCTGAAAACACCGCGGACTAGATTCCCCCCGGCCTCGCCTGCCCAGTCCGTCCTTCCCCGCGCAGCCACGCCTGCAGGAATGTTCGCGCGGCCGCCAGATGGGACCGGGCCGCAAGAGTGGGCGTTTCGTTCGGCTCCCAGGATTCCCCCCGGATGGCCAGCAGCCACGCCGGCGGCTGCGCCCCGTACAGTTCCTCCGCCAGCGCCAGCACGCTTTCCGGCGACATGGCATGGGTGGAGAAGGCGATTTCGTTCTGCGGCGCCAGCGGCCGGAACTCGAACGGCGCGCTTCCCGCCTGCGCGGCATCCACGAAAACGATGGCCTGGCTCTCCGCCACGGCGAGCGCATCCTCGGCGTTGAGCTGGTAGTTGGAGTCGAACACGAGGCCGGCCAACCCCTCCGCCTGCGCCCAGGCTTCGAGTTCCTCGACGAGCGCCGGCCCGAGTCCGTCGTCCTGGCGGCCGGGATTGCCGTAACCGTAGATCAGGATCGGGCGGGATGAAATCTCAATATTCAATGTCCAATATCCAATCATCAAGTGGACTGCCAGTCCCCCACGGGCTTGCCCCGTGGGTGAATCAGGTCCGATCCGCGGCTCAATTCTTTCGCCGCCGGGCCACCACCGCGCCCGCCGCATCCACCAGCGTCACTTCCAGCGGCATCTGCCCGTAGGCGTGGGTGGCGCAGCTCAGGCACGGGTCGTAGGCGCGGATGGCCACCTCGACCGCGTTCATCATGGGCTCGGTGATTTCCTTCTGGCCCGCCATGTAGGTCGTGGCGACGCAGTGGACCGCCCGGTTCATCGGTTCGTTGTTGTTCGTGGTGGACACGATCAGGTTGGCCATTTTGATCAGGTCGTCGTCGCCCACCGCGTAGTGGTGGAACAGCGTGCCGCGCGGGGCCTCGAGGATGCCGACGCCTTCGGGCCGACGCGTTCCCTTCACGACGAGGTCGGACCCCATAATATCCGGATCCAGCAGCAGCTCGCGCATCTTCTCGGCGGCGTGCAGCACTTCGATCAGCCGCGCCCAATGCGTGTGCATGCACATGTCGTTGGGCTTGCCGTTTGTCGCGGCCCGGAACGCCTCGAATTCCTTTTGCGCGAGCGGGGTCGGAATGAAATCGGCGACGTTCAGCCGCGCGAGCGGGCCGACGCGGTACCAGCCCTTTTCCGGCCCCAGCTGCTTCAGGTACGGAAACTTCATGTAGCTCCACGATTTGACCTCTTCGCGGAAGTACTGGAGATACTCCTGGGTGTCCACGTCGTCCAGGATCCGCTGGCCGTTCGCGTCCACGGCCCGCAGCACGCCATGGTAAAGGTCGAGCGCGCCGTCCTTGCGCACGAGACTCAGGTGGTTCGACGGGAACTTCGAGAAGTGGTCGATGAAATCCTTGTTCTTCTTGTAGTAGTCCTTGAAGAAAGCCAGCGCGCCCTGCGACCATGCGACCATCTGGCCGGCGTTGAGCGGCCCGCCCTCGCCCTTGAGCAGCTTGTCGCGTTCTTCGGGCGTGAGGCTCTTGTTGACGCCGCCGGGGATCGCACCCGTGCCGTGGATCTTCTTGCCGGCGGTGGCGGCGATGACTTCCTGTCCGTATTTCCGCATCAGGACCGCCTGGGTCGCCAGCTCGCGGTTCGCGAGCGCCACGCCGATCACGTTGCGCGTCGCGGGATCCGCGTCGTAGCCGAACAGCAGGTCCGGCGAGGCCAGATGGAAGAAGTGCAGCGAGTGCGACTGGAAAATCTGCCCGTAGTGCATCAGCCGGCGGATCTTCTCCGCCGTCGGCGTCAGCCCGTCGCCCGTGCCCGCGCCGACGACGACGTCCATCGCCTTGGCCGCGGCCAAGTGGTGGCTGACCGGGCAGATGCCGCACAGCCGCTGCACCAGCACCGGCGCCTCCCAGTACGGGCGGCCCTGCACGAACCGCTCGAAGCCCCGGAATTCCACGATGTGCAGCCGGCTTTGCGCCACGTTCCCCTCGTCGTCGAGGTGGATCGTGACCTTGCCGTGGCCTTCGACGCGCGTGACGGGATCGATGACGATTTTGCGGGTCATGGCTCTCTCAATCGAATTTGAAGGTGCGGTAGGACGGGTCCAGTTCCTTGCCGGTCAGCAGCGCCACCAGCGCGTCCCAGATCAAGTCCGCGCTCGGCGGACATCCCGGCAGAAAATAATCGATCTTCACCACCTCGTGGCAGGGATAGACCCGGTTCAGGATCTTCGGAATGTCGGGATCGCGGGGGATGATCTTCCGCGGATTGGCATCGGCCACCGTCGGCCCGTTCAGATAGGCCTCGTCCAGGCATTCCTTCAGCGGCAGGACGTTGCGCAGCGCCGGCAGCCCGCCCATCAGCGCGCACTCGCCGAACGCCACCAGCGTCTTGCAATGCTTGCGGAATTCCGTCAGCACATGCACGTTTTCGTCGTTGCAGCAGCCGCCTTCGATCAGGCCGACGTCGCACTCCTTCGTGAAGGTCTTGATGTCGTCCAGCGGCGACTTGTGGAACTCCACCAGCTCGATCAGGTCGAACAGCCGCTCGTCGACGTCGAGCAGCGACATGTGGCAGCCGAAGCAGCCGGCCAGCGAGGTCGTCGCCAGGATTTTCCGCGGTTTGGAGGTTTTCCCGCTCATGGACGCACGTCGCTCCCGATGGGTTCCCGGTCGTAGGTGCGCCGCCCGATGGGCACGTCGAACCCCTTGCCCTTGCGCAAAATCGCGCCGACGGGGCAAATGTCCATCGCCCGCTGCGCCAGTTCGTCGTCGATGTCCTTCGACGTCTCGGGATCGAGGTTGATGACGACCTTGTCGCCGCGCTTGCCGAAGGCGAAAATGGCCTGCCCCTGCGCGTTGTGGATGCCGCGGATGCAGCGCTTGCACTGAATGCAGCGGTTGTGGTCCTTGACGAGCTTCGGGTGCCACGCCTCCACGTCGCGCTTCGGAAACAGATAGGGGAAGTGCGGGGCCGCGACGCGGTAGCGGTAGGCCAGGGCCTGCAGCTCGCAGTTGCCGCTGCGCTCGCAGGAGGGGCACAGGTGGTTGCCTTCCGCAAACAGGATTTCGACGACCGACTTGCGGAACGCCTCCAGCTCCGGCGTGCTCGTCGCCACGTTCATGTCCTCGGCCACCTTCGTCGTGCAGGCGGTCTGCGGGATTCCGTTGACCAGCACCGTGCAGATCCGGCACGCCCCCTTGGGCGGAATGCCCGGATAGTTGCACAGCGTCGGGATGTAGACGCCCGACTCCTTCGCCGCCGCGACGAGCTGCGCGCCTTCCTCGGCGAGGCAGGTCTTGCCGTCGAGCGTGAACCGAACGAAGCTGGCCATGGCCGCGGCCCCTACCCTTTCTCCGTCGCGGCGTCGTAGTCCCGCACCGCCGCCGCCAGGTCGAACGACGGCACAAAGCGCGGATCGCCGGTGGACAGCCGCGCGTCGTACAGCGGCCGGAAGTTCTTGATCGTGGTGACGATCGGGTTCAGCGCGGTCTGGCCCAGTCCGCAGCGGTTGTGCCGCATGATCTTCTGCCACGACTGGAGGCGCTCCACGTCCTCCGCCGTGCCGCGTCCCGCGATGATCCGCTCCAGCACGACCTGCGCCATCCCCGTCAGCGCCCGGCAGGGCACGCACGACCCGCACGATTCCTCCCGGAAAAACCGGGCGAAGTTCAGCACCACGTCCTTCAGCAGGTCGCGGCGTTTCCCGATGACGATGAACGAACCGCCGGTCGCCAGATCCTCGTAGGCCAGCACGCGGTTGAATTCGTCCGGGCCGATGCACGACCCCGACGGCCCGCCGACCTGCACCGCCTGCACGTCGCTCGCGCCGGCTTCTTGGAGGATGTCGTTGACCGAAAAGCCCCATTCCACCTCGTAGATGCCCGGCCGTTCGCAATCGCCCGACACGCACAGCACCTTCGTGCCTTTCGATTTCTCCGTGCCGAGCCGGTTGTACCACTCCGGCCCGCGCAGCATCACCTTGACCACGGAGCAAAGGGTCTCGACGTTGTTGACCACCGTCGGTTTCTGCAGGTAGCCCTTCTCGACCGGGAACGGCGGGCGGTCGCGCGGCTCGCCGCGCTTGCCCTCGGCCGACTCGATCAGCGCCGACTCCTCGCCGCACACGTACGCTCCCGCGCCGAACTGGATGCTGACGTCGAAATCGAATCCCGCCTGGCCCGCGATCTGCGCGCCCAGCAGGTTCTGCCCGCGCAAGTCCGCCAGCGCGCGCTCGAGATAGGCGCGCAGATAGCGGTATTCGTTCCGCACGTAGAGGATGCCGCGGCGCGCGCCGACCGCGTAGCCGGCGATGGCCATGCCTTCGACCACCATCTGCGGCATCTCCGTCAGGATGACGCGGTCCTTGAACGTGCCCGGCTCGCCTTCGTCGGCGTTGCAGAAAACGTACTTCACGTCGCCCGGCGCCCGGCGCGCGAATTCCCACTTCATGCCCGTCGGGAACCCCGCGCCGCCCCGGCCGCGCACGCTGGCCGCCTTGATCGCGGCGACGACCTCGCCGGAGCTCATTTTCACGACCTTCTCCAGCGCCTCGCCCGGGCGGTAGGAATCGAACACCATCGCGCCCCGCCGGCGAACGTGGTTCTTCACCGGCGAACGCACCAGTGGATTCGCGTTTTGGCCTTCGCCGTACCGGGCGCCCGCGAGCGCTTCGAGGGTCCGGCCAGCGCGCATGCCCTCGACCAGTTCGCGCGCCTTTGCCGGCGTCAGCTTCCGGAACACCTGCCCGTTGATCAGCGCCGCCGGCTCCTGGTCGCTCATCCCGATGCAGGCCGTGTGGAACAGGCCGACGACCCCGTCGGCGGACACCTCTCCGAACTTGCACCCGGCGGCGGCCTCGAACGCCACGGCCACCTCGGCCCGGCCGTAGAATTCCGCCACCACGCTGTCGTTGAGATAAACCGCGAATTTCCCGCGGGGCTGCCGCGCAAAGAAGTGGTAGAACGAAACCGTCTGTTCGACGTCCACCTGCGGAATGCCCAGCGCCTTGGCGATGTTCGCCGCCGTCTCGTGCGAGAGAAACCCCAGCTCGTCCTGGACGTCGATCAGGATGTCCATCAGCCGCGTCGCGTCCCCCGCGTACCGGGCGATGGCCGTCTTCAGGATCGTTTCAACGCGGGACGCCATGACTTCTCCGCCGATTTCCGCGGAGGCCGCCCTAGAACGTCCCCGTGATGTATTTTTCGAGGCTCTGGATCGTCGATTGCTGGGCATCCAGCAGATATTTCACCACGTCGCCGATGGAAACCAACCCCGCCAATTTCCCTTCCGCCAGCACCGGCAAATGGCGATGCCGCCGCCCCGAAATCAGTTCCATGCACTCTTCGACCGTCTGGTTTGGCGCCACGGTGCGCATTTGCTTCAGCGGCGTCATGGCGTCCTTCACCCGGTTGGTTTTCGGCGATTTCCCCTCGGCCACGATCTTCCACAAGACGTCGCGCTCGGACAGGATGCCCGAGAGCTTGCCCGCCTTGGTCACCACCGCGAGGCATCCGATGTGCTTCTCGCTCATGCGCCGGATCGCCTCCAGAATCGTCTCCGCCGCCGTGATGGTTTCCACTTTCGCGCCCTTGATCTTCAGCAAATCGCCGACCGTCATGCTCATGCCAACCTCCTGCCGCGGGATAAGGACTGTCTCTCCAATGCGGGAATCGTAGTGCCCCCCCCATCCTCCGTCAACGCCCCATTCGCCTCCCGGCGCATTTTGTCGCCCGCCGCCCCCGGACCGGCGGCGCGAAAAGGCCCCTCACTCCTTCAGGGCGATCGCCACCACGCCGTCCTCGACCCTCAGGCTCTCCACCCCGTCCGCAAAGGCCTTCCAAAAACCCTCGTCGCCGCCGAATTCGCCGATGACGTCCACGTTTTTCAGTCCGCCCAGCCACGCATTCGGAAGCGGAATCCCCATCACGCTCACGCCCTTCAGCAGGACGACCGGCCGTCCGTCGGCATACCGGAACGCCGCGCCGGCCCGGACGCGCAGCGTTTTGCCGCCCAGCACCGGCACGTCTTCCTCCAGCGGCAAAATCAGCTTGAGACTGATCAGGTCGGGCGACAAGTCGATGGCCAGCTTGTCCGCCAAATCGGTGTTCTTCGCCAGCAGCGCGTTGAGTTCCTTCTCGGTGAACCGGAGGGTCCGGTCGGCGCCTTCCTCGCTGTAGGGTTCCGGCTCCAGCGCGCCGGAAGCCGCTTCCGGGGCGGGCGCCGCCGGCTCCCCGAAATCCAGGCGGTCCAGCTTGCGCTGCAGCGCCTGTTCCTCGCGGGCGTCCAGCCGCACCGGGCGAAAGGCTTTCGGAAACAGGATGGCCTTGAACACGAAGAACCCCGCCGCCGCCGTCAGTGCGACGGCCAGCAGGACGAACAGCAGCACGTGGAGGCAGCCAAATCGCCGGGAGGAAGGCGTCGCGTCGTTCGGGGCGTTTCCGGGGTTCGCGTTCATTGGATATTGTTTACAATATCCCCGGTCCCGGCGCGCCGTCAATGCCGTGCCGCCGGATTCCGCTCGTTCGCCCTTTCCTTCCGCCCCGGCCGCGGGTAGGCTTCAGGTGGCGAGGAACAAGGGCCATGGACGACGCACAGGCCAACGACGCGCAGGACGATGGGCTGGTCCCGGTCGACGTCCGGGCGCCCCCGCACGCGACCATCCGCAACCCAAGGCCCGGCGGATTTGCCTCCGACGTCGATCCCGACCGGCTTCCGACGGAAACCATCGCCCGCGGCGGCCGCCGCCGGGCCGGCGACGGAACCGGCGCCCCGCCGGACCGTCCGCCGGACGCCCGCGCGCGCTACGAAGTCGTCGGCAAGATCAGCGAAGGCGGAATGGGCATCGTCTACGACGTCCGTGAACGTTCGCTGCGGCGGCAAGTGGCCTTGAAAATCTGCCGCGCCGAATTCGCCCCGAATGCCCCCGGCGCGCAGGAAGTGGAGGAATTCGCCAACGAAGCCTGCATGACGGCCCGGCTCGACCATCCGGGCGTTGTGCCCATCTATGCGCTCGCCAAGGATTCCGACGGCCGGCCGTTTTTCGCCATGAAGAAGGTCGTCGGCACCAGCTGGAACGACCTCCTCCACCCGGAAATAATCCAAGATCCCCGGCGGCGCGAGGCGGCCGGAGCGCGCGCCCGGTCCATGGCCGCGAAGGATCATCTCGCGATCCTGCTGAAGGTCTGCGACGCCGTCGCCTACGCGCACAGCAAGGCCATCCTCCATCGCGACCTCAAACCGGAAAACGTCATGCTCGGCGATTTCGGCGAGGTCTACGTGATGGACTGGGGCCTGGCCCTCTATTTCGACGAACGCAACGAATACAAGCGCTTCCCCGGTTTGAAACCCCAGCTCGCCGGAACGCCCTCCTACATCGCCCCCGAAATGGTCCGCGGCGAATTGGCCGCGCTGGGCCCCGCCACCGACGTGTATCTGCTGGGCGGCATCCTCTACGAAATTTTGACCGGCCGGCCGCCCCACGACGGCGACACCGTCCTGGACGTGCTCCGCGCCGCCGCCCGGGGCGACGTGGTCCCGCCCGAAGACGTCCCCGGCGCGCCGCCCGTCGATCCCGATCTCGCCCGCATCGCGCGGAAAGCCCTTGCCCCCCGCATCC
Organism: Kiritimatiellia bacterium; assembly: GCA_050176815.1. GTDB lineage: Bacteria > Verrucomicrobiota > Kiritimatiellia > CAIQIC01 > Lenti-01 > Lenti-01. The sequence continues at coordinate 13,862 of JBFXHR010000013.1, read as the reverse complement.
CCGACCGCTATCCCTCCGTCGCCGATTTCCAGCGGGACCTCCGCGCCTACCTGGCCCACGCCGAATCCATGGCCGTCTGCCGCCGCGCCGCCGGACTTTTCGCCGCCGTCCGCCGGGATCTGGAGAACGAACCGGCGGCTTCGACCCGCGCCCCCCAGAAAGCGGACAAGGAAACCGCCGCCATCGAGTACGGAAAACTTTCGGAATGCATCGGCGGATTCCGGCAGGCCGTCGAGCTGTGGTCCGGCAATTCGGAAGCCCGCCGGGGACGGATCGACGCCCTCGCCCTGCAAATCCGCCTGGCGCTCCGGCAGGACGACCTGACCTATGCCCGCGCCCAATTCCGCTTGCTGGACGCCCTGAAATCGGATGCCGCCGATCCCCGCCTGGCGGCGGACGCGGAAGCGCTAAGCCGGGAACTCGCCGCGCAGATCGAAGACCGGCAAGCCCGCGTCGCCCGCGCCGCCCGGCAGGCGCGCGCCTGGAAGGTCGCCGCCGTCGCCCTCGGCCTGCTCCTGCTGGCCGGCATCGCCGGGATCGCGGCGGTCAGCCTCCACCAGCGGTCCGTGGCCGTCCGCGGCGAAAAGAAAATGTTCGCCTCGTCCGTTTCCGGCCGCGCGCAGATGCTGGAACAGTTCCTGTTCGGCATCGAACAGATCGCCGTCCTCTACCGGCAAACCGCCGTGGAGCTGATGTCCGTTCCCGCCGAGCGCCTCCCTTGGCGCGAGCCCACGCCCGCCGGCCGCGACGGATTCTACTACGACGAGGATTTCTACGATCCGGCCACCCGGCCCCCCGGCCTCGTTTTCAATCCCCGCTACCAGGCCGACGTCTCCCTCGCCTTTCCCACGCTCGTCCGTTCGCCCTGGGCGCGCGACGAAGCGCACCGCGCCGCCGTCGAAGACGCCGCCGCGCGCCTCGGCCGCCTGAACACCCTCTTCTCCCACGTCCATCGCACCCGCTACGACGTCCAATGGTCCCTCGCGGGCTCCGACGCCGGCCTGCTGGTCGGCTTTCCCGGGTTCGGCCGGTACCGCGACCACCCCGACTACGACGCCACCCGGCGCGCCTGGTACTTGGACGCCGTCCGCGCCCCCAGCGACCGCCCCGTCTGGGGCATTCCCTACGCCGACGCCAGCACCCGCCGCTTTCTCATGAGCTGCACGTGCCGCATCCGCGCGGCCGATCGCGTCGCCGGCGCCGTCGGCCTCGAAATCACGCTCGAATCCCTCCAGAAAATGCTGCTCGATTTCACCGGCCCCCCCGGCAGCCGGCGGCGCGCCCTCCTGATCCGGCCCATCGAGGAAACCGATCCGGCGACGGGCACGGCGCAGACCGTGCATCGCGTCGTGGTCGATACCCTCTATCCCCGGTCCGCCGCGGGCGGACAATCGGCCCTGAAACTCGCCGGCGTCGAGGACGTCGGCGAAGACCTCGCCGCCTACTACCGGGAAATCCTCGACGGGCGGCACGCCCCCGGCGTCTGCCACGAGACCGGGCGGTACTGGCTCGCGCACGCGCCCATCAAAAACGGCGCGTGGACGTTCATCGCCGGCCTGGAACGCGGCGGCCGCGCCAACGCCCCCTAGGCCGCCGGTTTATTCCGCGGAGGCCGGCGCGTACTTCGGATCCAGCGCCTCGTTCAGCAAACGAGCCAGGCGCACGCCGGCCTTCTGCAACTGTTCCTGCGCCAGCGGCAAGCGCGCATCGATGTAGTTCCCGCTCGTCAATTCCATCCCCGGCCCCGACCATTTGAAGGGCAGGTTTTCCCCGTTGGCCCAGCGATAGGCCTCTTTGCGCGCCTTCCAATAGCTGTCCACCGCCCAGTTGAACGGTGCGCCTCGGCTCCAGTTGCGGATATGCTCGGGACCGATGCCGGCCCTCATGTGCTTGGCGAAGGCCGCACGCGTGCGGCCCGCCATCAGTTCGCGGACCATGGAGTCGTCCCACACGCTGTGGATGCTCGCGGAATAATCCATCTCGGTGTCGGGCCCAAAGGAGAAATGCCGCCCCTTGAAGGAACGGACCGGGATCATGTTGCCGCCCATGTCGCCGTAGCGATAGGCACAATGCAGCGGCTGGTGCATGTCGCCCGTGAAATGGACCAGGAATTTCAGCGCGTCCCGCCGCCGCGGCATGGGGTTGTCCGTCGCGGCCAGCTCCTTCTGCCAGCGGCCGACCTGCGTCACGACGTCGTTGCCGTCCCCGGGCAGCTTCAGCTCGAAGTCTTCGTCGTATCTCTCCGAGACGTTGAAATCCACGAAATGCCACAGGCCGTTCTTCGGATAATACTTTTCGTATTCCTGGGCGCCGCGGATTTCGTCCGGCCAACAGGCCACCTCGTAGTCGCCCAGCCGCCGGTCCCCGAGAATGGATTTGACCTGTTTCTTGGCCGCGGGAGTCAACAGGCCCGTGGCGACGTCGCCCACCACCGCATGCCCCTCGGGCCCCCAGGCCATCGCCGCGAACGGCCAGGCCAGCGCGACCATCAACCCGGCTTTCGCCATCGTTTTCTTCATGGGATCCTTTCTCTGGGAAAACGGGGACGCTACTCCACATCCGTTCCGGCGTCAAACGGCTCCAGCGCCAATGGAGGCTTGACCGCAAAGGCCGGAACGCCGAAACTGGATTCCAAAGGAGCTGCCATGAACGTCGCCGTCCTCGGAGCCAGCAACAAGCCCGAACGCTATAGCCACCAGGCCGTCGTCCTGCTGGCGCAAAAAGGCCACGCCGTTTTCCCCCTCCATCCCGCCCTCTCGGAAATCGAAGGGCGGCGCGTCTTCAAGCGCCTCGCCGACGTCCCCGCGCCGATCCACACCGTGACGATGTACGTGTCGCCCTCGCTTTCCGACGGCCTGGCCGGCGAGATCCTCGCCGCGAAACCCGCGCGCGCCATCTTCAATCCCGGCACCGAGAATCCGGAGCTGGAGCGAAAACTCGCCGACGCCGGCATCGAGATCGTCCGCGCCTGCACCCTCGTGCTGCTCCGCACCGGGCAGTTCGGATCCTAGTCCCCGGCCGCGCCGCCGCCGCCCGGCAACGCGTCCAGCGCCGATTCGAGCTTCTGCCGCGATTCCGGAGCGGGTCGGCCATGGCGCAGAATCCACCGGATCAGATCCCGGCGGTAGGTGCCCGCCACCGCCGCATCCGCGCCCTGCTCCAGCATCTCCGCCAGCGCCGCGAGATCGGCCTCGGCTTGAGATTCCCGGCCGAAAAAATCGGGCAACTGGCGGCAAAAGGAGAAGCGCAGCATGCGGATCTCGATCGATTCCGGATTCGCCGCGACCCGCGCGTCGAGTCGGACCAGGCCCTCTTTCGTCCCGCGGTACCTCTCCAACGGCCAACGGCTGTGCTTGCCCGCCAGCCCCGCCAATGCCGCCCGGTAGGCCAGGAAAACCGGCGGCCAGTCGGCGGGTTCCGCCGGCAGCCGCCCGTCGAGCATCTGGATCAGTTCGCGGGTTTTGGCGGGGGAATCCGGCGCGGTTTCAAAGCCCCGGCGCAGTTGGTCCAGCAAATTGGTTTCGGCCCCGCGATAGGCCGCGCCGGGCAGGTCCGCCCAGGCGGTCGCCGTCCAGACCAGCGCCACGACGGTCCCCAACAAGCGCGCACGCGTTCCCATGTTTAGGCGCGGCGCTCCACGCTGTAGCGAAAGAGCTCCCGGAAGGCTTCGCGCGCGGATTGCGCGCGCAGACCCGTCTGCGGGGGCAGGCTCGCGATCCGGTCGGAGGCTTCCATCGCGAAGCAATTCATGTACTCGCGCACCTTGGCGCGCGCACCCGTCGCCTCCATCGCTTCGCGCACGAAGCGCACGCCCTCGTCGCCGGGTTCGCGGCTGCCGAAAACCGCCGCCAGTTTCGCGCGCAGCGGCTCGTCCGCCGCCGCGAACAAAAAATGCCGCAGCAGGGTCTTCTTGTCCTCGCGGATGTCGGAATCGGCGCGCTTGCCCGATTGCGCGGCGTCGCCGAAAATCCCCAGCTCGTCGTCCTTGAGCTGGAAGACCACGCCGAGGTTTTCGCCGGCCTGGTCGAGGGCCTCGACGTGCGCGGGACCGCCATCGGCCAGCATCGCGCCGATGACCAGCGGCAGCGAAAACGTGTAGCGGCCCGTCTTGTAGCGGTAAACGCGCAAAATCTGCGCCGGATCGGGATCCGAACCAATCCCGCCCGCGCCGTTGCGGACGTCTTGCATCTGCGCGACGCCCACCCAGCACAGCTCCTCCGCCGAAAAGGCCGCAACGCGGCGCGCCCGCTCCTGCAGTCCCGGCGGCACCGGCAGCGCCGCCAGAACGTGGAAGCCAAGGAAAAACGCCACGTCGCCCGCGCAAACGCCCAGCGAGACGCCGTGGTGCGCCGGATCGGCAGCCTGCGATTGCTTGGCGTCCTGCTCGTACTGGGCGTGGACGGTCGTGTTGCCCCGCCGCAACACGTCGCGGTCCATGATGTCGTCGTGAATCAGCAGCCCCGCCTGCAGGAATTCCATCGCCGCCCCGGCCCGGTCCAGCACGCGGTCCATCGCCGCATCGGGCGCTTCCGGCGCGCAGAGTTCGTAGCCCAGCCGCACCAGGATGCCCCGGATCATTTTTCCGGACTGCGCATAGGAATCGAGCCGCGCGGCCAGCTGCGCCCCCATCGGGCTGATCGCCGCCAACCGCGGCGCGGAGGCGGTCAGGATGTCGCCAATGGCCCGCGCCACCCCCGGACGGACGTTCTGGAAATAGGTCAGCACGGGCGAACTCTACCTCACCCGCCTTGGAAACGCCAGACGAGGCGCAGCGCCACAAAAAACGCCGCCTGCAAAAGCAAATAGGCGCTCGCCAGGTTTCCGTCGGTGCTCCCGGCGCATTCCGGGCGCGCCAGCCGAGGATGGACGGCGGCGGCCGCCGCCGCCAGGAGAAACCACGCCGCATAGTTTTGGAGCGGAATCGCGCCGCCCGCCCAATGCCAGTAATCCAGCCGAATGGCGACGGGCTCCATGAGGAAATCGAACGCCGCCGCAATTCCCCCCGCCAGCAGGACGAGGGCCGGCCGCCGCCACCGGCCCGGACGGAGCGGCACCGCATGCTCCGCGAGGCAGACCGCCCCGTTCACCGCCAGAACCCAGTTGAACGCGATGACCACCGGCACGTCCAGCGCCTTCCAGCCCAGCGTCGGTCCATAGGCGTATTCCCCGAAAACGGCTCCCGTGGCCACGCCGACCGCTTCGGCCGCAAACGTGAAGACGTAGGCCCCCGCCATCCACAGCGCAAAACGCCGACCATCGGCCGCCGCCGATGGCGCCGTCGCCAGCACCCCCGTCGCCAGCAAAAATCCTGGCGTCAGGAACAACATGAGCGGCAAGGTTTCCGGCAGCGCGTGGCCCACCGTCCCCACCGCGTACAAGACAGCCAAAACCAAAGCCGCCCCGCGCGCATACAGCCGCCATGTTCCCGGAAGCGTTGCATTCATGATTCGCGTTTCTCCGCCAATTCCGCCGCCAGCATGCCCGACAACAGCGCCAGCGGCATCCCGCCCCCGGGATGCGCGCTGCCGCCCGCGAAATAGAGCCCCCCGATCCGCCGCGACCGGTTCGGATGCCGCAGGAACGCCGACACCGGCGAGTGCGACGCGATGCCGTACAGGCTGCCGAAGGTCGAGCCCGTGTCCCGCTCGATGTCCGGCGGCGCGATGATTTTTTCCACCCGGATCAGCGCACCGACGTCGCACCCCAGCGCCCGAGACAGCCGCGACAAAACGGCTTGCCGCGCCCGCGCCGCAACCGCCACCCAGTCCTGGCCCGCGTTCCGCGGCGCGTTCAGCAGCACGAACCAGTTCTCGCCGCCGGGCGGGGCATCGGCCGCCTCGACCTTGCTGGTCACGTTGACGTAGATCGTGGGCTCTTCCGGCAGCTCCAGCCGGCCGAACAGCGCCTCGAATTCGGCGCGGTAGTCGCCCGAAAAGAATATATTGTGAACCTGCAGCCGGGGAAACGAGCGCGCCACGCCCCACAGGAAGACGAGCCCCGACGACGACGGCTCCAACCGGGCATAGCGGAGAGCCGCCGGCGCCGCGGGTTGCTTCAGCAGCGTCCGGTAGGTCGAGAGCACGTCGGCGTTGCTGACGACGAAATCGCACGGGTAGAATTCACCGCCGGCTTCGATGCCGCGGCAGCGGTTGTTTTCCGCGACGATGCGCTCCACGCGCGCGCCAAAGCGGAATTCCACGCCCAGTTCGCGCGCCACCCTTTCCAGCGCGCGCGGCAAGGAAACGATGCCGCCCTTCAGCGCGTAGCCGCCGAAGGCGTATTCCACGTGCGGAATGATCCGCATCGTCGCCGGCGTGCGGAACGGGCTTGAGCCGTTGTAGGTCGCATAGCGGTCGAAGAGCTGCGCCGCGCGCGGATCCGCGAACGCGCGGGCATTGGCCGCGTGCAGCGTTTGGAACGGCGACAGGCCCGGCGCGTGCAGGATCGCGCGCAGCCCCGCGCGGGAGAAATAGGTCGCCGGATCGTGCAGGCTGCGCGTCAGGAACAGCTCGCCGGCCCATTCCCACAGGCGCGCGCCGCGTTCGAGATAGGCCTCCAGTTCGGCGCGCCGCGCCACGCCCGCCGCTTCCATCTCGGCCCCGAAGCGCGCGCGGTCGGAATAACTGTTCAGCCGCGTGCCGTCTGCGAACTCGTAGGCGCACAGCGGCGCCAGCGGAACCGGTTCGAGGTAGTCGCGCACGTCCCGGCCCAGCCGCTCGAAAAACGCCCGGAACGTCTCCGGCAGGGTGAACAGCGATGGCCCCGTATCGAACCGGTAGCCGCCCAGTTCCACCGACGCCGCCTTGCCCCCGGCTTGCGCCGCTTGCTCGAACACCACCACCCGGTGCCCCGCCTTCGCCAGCCGCGCCGCCGCGGCCAGCCCGCCGATGCCCGCACCCACGATGGCGACGGTTTTGCTCAAGGCACCCCTTTCCGCCGGCCCACCCAATCATGCACCAGCACCGCCAGTGCCAGCATGGCGAAACTGAAGAAAAAATCCTCCAGCGGAATCGTGCCGACCCGGACCGCCAGGTTCTCCGAGTTGTCGTAGAGGACGATGGGAATGCCCGTCAGGAACCCGTTGGCCACGAGAAACGGCAGATAGGTCAGCCCTAGCCCAATCCAGAAGTTCCGCGAGCGCACCGTGGCGGGCAGGAACGCCTGCAGCGCCGCCACCACCAACCCGCACGCGAGAAAAACCGTCGCCGTGTAGCCCAACTCGCGATACATGAAAGCCAGCACGCCGAAAAATGCCGCCAGCGCATACGGCCCTCCGGGTGGAATCCGGATTTCGCGGTCTGGAAAATACGCCCGCACGCATTCCAGCACGAACAGGCAGGCATAGGGCACGCAAACGAAAAACAGCCATTCGCCCGGCGGCAGATGCAGAAACCGCCAGGTGCCCGCGTGTTCCGGATTGAACGACCAGATGCCCCGCGCCGCCATCCACGCGTCCCACGCGCCGAAGACCAGCACGACGGCGGCGATCGCCGCAAAAACCTGCGGCCATTTCCTCCAGAACGCGACCCGGCGGTCGAACGACAGCGCCAGCGGCAGCGCCAGCACCAGAAGATCGAGCTTCACGTACAGGTCCATGCTAACCCCGCAGTCCGTTCCACAGCGCCTGAAACACGATGCGGGCTTTTTTCGGCTTCACTTTCCGCTCGAACACGACGAACGGATCGGCCGCGATTTGCCGCGCCGTCCAGGTGTACATGTCCCCCGCCGTCCGCACCGCCATCCGGGGCCGCCGCGGGATGAACCGGTAGCCGGCCTCGGCTTCCGCCTGCCACGCCGCGTAGCGCTCCAGATGCCCCCGCAGGAACGCCGTCCACTCCCCCGGATGCGCCTGCGCCCATTCCCGCGACGGCAACCAGTCGTCGGACACATCCAACAGGCGCCGGCCATCGCGTTCCAGCGGCAGATAGCGCCGCCCCATCGCCGCGTCTTCCGCCGCGTCGCGAATGAAATTGATGACCTGCATGGCCCGGCCCAGCCGCTGCGCGGCGAAGGGCGCCTCCGCCGGCAGGCGCATGATCTTCGCCATGTACAGGCCGATCACTTCCGCGGATCCGTAGACGTAGCCCAGCATCTCGGCTTCCGTCCGGTAGAACCGCTGGGTCAGATCGGCCTCCATCGAGGCCAAAAAGGCCTCCGTCCAGGCCGGATCGAACTCCAGCCGCCGCGCCAGCGCCACGAAATCGTCGATGATGGCGTCGTCTGCCGGCGTACCCGCCCACGCCGCGCGGTAGCGCGCGGCGAAACGCCGGAACGCCTCCGCTTCCTGCGGCACCGCGTCCACGAAGTTGTCCGCCACGCGCACGAAGCCGTAGAGCGCGAAGACCTCCGCCCGCATCGCGGGCGGGAAAAACAGGCTCGAGTTGAAGTAGGTCGTGCTGCCGGCCTTGAACACCCGGGCCTGGACGGTTCCGCTCATGCCCCGGCTCCGCCCAGCCCCCGCCGGATGTTCGCCGCCGACACCTCCGCGGCAATCAGCACCATCGGCACGCCGATGCCTGGATGCGTGTACTGGCCCGCGAAATGCAGGTTCGCCACTTTCTTGCTGGTCATCGCGGGCCGGAACACCGCCGTCTGCAGCAGCGTATGCGAAATTCCCAGCGCCGTCCCTTTCCAGGCGCGATAGTCGGCGGCGAAATCCCGCTGGCTGAAAATCCGCTGCGTCTCGACGTGCGGCGCGATTTCTTCGCCCGTCATTGTTTCCACGTGGCGCAGCACCTTCTCGGCATAGGCCTCGCGCACGGCGTCGGTGTCGTCCAGCCCCGCCGCGACCGGCACGAGCACGAACACGTTTTCGCGGTCCGGCGGCGCCATCTGCGGATCGGTCTTGGCGATGCACGAGACGTAGAAGCACGGTTCATCCGGCCACGCCGGCTGCTTGAAGATCGCGTCGAAATGCCGGTTCCAGTCGGGCTGGAAATAGAGGTTGTGGTGGGCCAGCTTGTCCAGGCGCTTCTTCACGCCCAGATACATCAGGAACATGCTGGGGGCCACCACGCGTTTTTCCCAATAGCGCCGGGGATACGCGCAATCGGCCGCATCCAGCAGCGCGGTTTCCACGTGCGCATAGTCGGCGTTGGCCAGCACCGCGTCGCACGGGAACGCCACCGCCGCGCCGTCCGGACCGCGCGCTTCCACGCGCACCGCCCGGCCGCTTTCGGTCGCGATCCGCACGACTTCCGTGGACAGCCGGAACTCCACGTCCTGCTCCTCCGCCAGCTTGCGCATCCCCTGCGCCACGGCCGAAAGGCCCCCCAGCGGATAGAAAACGCCTTGCGTCAAATCCACGTGCGACATCAGCGCATACATCGCCGGGGCGTCGTTGGGCGACGTGCCCAGGAATACCATTTCATATTCGAGGATCTGCCGCGCGCGGCGGTCGGAAAAGCGCTTCCGGATGGCCGCATCCAGCTTGCCCAGCACGTTGAGCTTGAGGCCTTCCGTCAGCATGCGTCCATTCAGGAAGTCGAAAATCGACCGATAATCGCGGTAGAGAAACTCGCCCACGGCGATCTTGTACTTGTAGGCCGCTTCTTCCAGATAGCGATCCAACTTGGCGCCGCCGTCCGGCTCCAGCCGCGCGAAGAGCTCCCGCACGCCGGCCGGATCCGGCGGCACGTCGTAGGCCTCGCCGGCGCCGGAAAACACGCGGTACGACGGATCCAGTTTCGCAAGCTCATAGTAGTCCGACGTCTTTTTTCCGAACTGCGCGAAGAACCGCTCGAAGACCTCCGGCATCAGGTACCACGACGGCCCCATGTCGAACGTGTAGCCGTCCTTTTGCCAGATGCGCGCGCGCCCCCCCACCTGGTCGTTGCGTTCGACCACCGTGACCTGGAACCCATCCTTCGCTAACCGGGCCGCCGCTGCCATGCCGCCGATGCCCGCGCCCACCACCAAGATCCGACGCCGATTTCCCACGTACATGTCGGCATTTTATCCTTAGGCGACTTCGGGAAGCAAGCTTCCCCGGCCCATCGGACGCAAAGATGCTTCTTCGCCTTTGCTTCCCCCGGGAAATTGCGCTATCTTTCACCCTTCAGGACCCCCCATGACCGCCATCCTCGAATTTCTCCAGGACATGCCGCCGACCCTGCAGGCGCTGGCGGGAACGCTCTTCACCTGGCTAATGACGGCCCTGGGGGCCGCCGCGATCTTCCTGCACCGCCAACCCAGCCGCAAGCTGCAGGACGGCATGCTCGGGTTCGCCGCCGGCGTGATGATCGCCGCCAGCTACTGGTCCCTCCTCGCCCCCGCCATCGAACTGTCCAACGGCTCGTGGATTCCCGCCGCCGTCGGCTTCCTCCTCGGCGGCGCCTTCCTCCGCCTCGTCGACGTCGTCCTGCCCCACCTGCACGTCTACGAAGAAACCCCCGAAGGCCACCACGTCCACTGGAAACGCAGCATCCTGCTGGTGACGGCCATCACGCTGCACAACTTTCCCGAAGGGCTCGCCGTGGGCGTCGCGTTCGGCGCCGCCGCCATCGGCGATACCACCTACAGCCTCGCCGGCGCCATCGCCCTGGCCATCGGCATCGGCATCCAGAACCTCCCCGAAGGCCTCGCCGTCGCCATGCCCCTGCGGCGCTCGGGCCTGTCCCGCATGAAAGGCTTCATGTACGGCCAGTTCTCCGGCATGGTCGAACCCCTCGCCGGCGTCCTCGGCGCCTTCGCCGTCGTCGCCGCCCGCCCCATTCTCCCCTACGCCCTCGCCTTCGCCGCCGGCGCCATGATCTTCGTCGTCGTCGAGGACGCCATTCCCGAAGCCCAGCGCGAAGGCAACAACGACGTCGCCACCATGGGCGCCATGCTCGGCTTCGCCCTCATGATGACCCTCGACGTCGCCCTTGGCTGACGCCGAAAAAAGGACCGGCGGCCTGCCGCCGCCGGTCCGCGTTGTCCCGGGATGGATCGGCGGCTTCCCGCCGCCGCCGGAAACCCCGAAACCCTACTTGCGGTTCACGACCGCGTTGGCGATCCCCTTTTCGTCGAGGTCGATCAGTTCCCGCGCGGCCAATTCGGCGGCCTTGTGGTTGGCCTCGCGCGTGCTCGCGCCCAGATGCGGCACCATGATGTCGGCGACGTCCGCCACGCTCTTGGGGCCTTCCTCGTCCTTGGCGTAGACGTCGTTCAGGAAACGGATCTTCTTCTCGGCCTTGACGGCGCGCAGGTCGGCCTCGTTGACGATGCCGGCGCGGGCGCAGTTGATCAGCGTGGCGCCTTCCTTCATCTGGCCCAGCAGCTTCGCGTTGACCAGGCCCTTGGTTTCGGCCGTCTCGGGCAGATGCAGGGTCACATAGTCCGACTGGGAGAACAGTTCGTCGAGCGAAACCAGCTTGACGCCCAATTCCGCCGCCTGCCGCGGCGTCGTGCCGGGATCGAAGCCCAGGAAGGTCGGCTCGAACCCGGACAGGCGCTTCACCACCAGCCGGCCGATGTAGCCCAGGCCCACGATGCCGATCGTCTTGCCCGTGATCTCGGTACCCATGAACGCGGTCTTTTCCCACTTGCCCGCGCGGCAGGAGGCGTCGGCCGCGATCAGCTTGCGCGCGTCGGCCAGCATCAGGGCGACGACTTCCTCGGCGACGCCGTTGGAGTTGGCCCCGGGGGTGTTCATCACGTCCACGCCCTTCGCGCGGGCGTGGGCGATATCGATCGTGTTGTAGCCGGCGCCGGCGCGCACGACCACCTTCAAGTTGGCCGCGGCATCGATGATTTCCGCCGTGACCTTCTCGCTGCGGACGATCAACGCATGCAGATCGGGATTCTCCTTGGCGAATTCCAGGATGTCGGCCTTCGGAATCTGCACCACCTCGTAGCCGCCATGGGCCGCCAGAATCTCCTTGGCCACGGAATCCAATGCGGTCGGAATCAATACTTTCTTCATCTCTTTTCCTTTTTCTCTCTTTATTCGGATCCGGGCACTTTATCCCGCCCGGATTCGCCGCGCAAGCCCCGACGTGGAGCTATTCCTGGTCGTGCGTGTCGATGTCGCCCTGGGCATGGAGGTGCGCCGTCGCCTCGGGGGTCGCGACGACTTTTCGGATGCACCAAAGCAGCAACCCCACGATCCCGCCGCAGGCCGATATCAGGATGATCCATCCGGCGATCGTCATGGCGTTTTTTCCTCCTTGTCCCAGCTTTGGTTGGCGATCGAAACGACCAGGGCGAGAAAGACCCCGACCGCGGCAATCAGCAGCACCGAAAACAGCGCCACGGGCGGCCCCGCCTCCGGGGGCGCCGCGATGGCGCGCCAGCGCTCGGGCAGGTTCTTCCACGCCCACAGCCCGAAAATCGCCAGCAGATAGACCGGCGAAACGTATTTCAGCACGAACGGCAGAATCCGCGGCAGCCGGATTTCCGCCCCGCGCCGCAGTTCCTCCATGCCCTTCCCGATGCCCAGCACCCACGCGAACACGATCGACTGGATGGTGGCGAAAATGAAAATGAAGAAATTGGCCATCCAGAAGTCCAGCGTGTCCAGGGCCGTAAAGCCTTTGGAGAAATACGCCACGAACAGGCACCCCACCGCCGTGACGAACGCCAAGATCGCCACCGACGCCTTGCGCCCGATCTTCAGACCCTCCTCCAGCAGCGCGATCGTCGGCTGCAGCATGGAAATCGAGCTGGTGATGGCCGCGAGAAACAGCAGAAAGAAAAAGAGGAAGCCGAAAAACGATCCCAGCGGCATCTGGTTGAACACGTGGGGCAGCGTGACGAACCCCATCCCGAACGTGCCGGGCGGATTCCGCACCACGGCCGGGCCCAGGAACACGAAGGCCGCCGGAACCGCGATCATGCCGCCGAGCACCACCTCGCAAAATTCGTTTCCGGCGGCGGCCGTCAGCCCCCCCAGCGCCACGTCGTCGTCCGGCTTGAGATAGCTCGCGTAGGTCAGGATCAGCCCGAATCCCACCGACAGGCTGAAGAAAATCTGCCCCGTGGCCGCCAGCCAGATTTCCGGGTTGGACAGCGCCTGCCACAGCGTCTGGCCGGGCTTGGTCGGGTTCCACATGTAGCCCAGCCCGTTCGCCACCGTCTGGTCCGGGAACGCCGGATTCGCCGGCAGCGTCAGCACGCGCGCCAGCACGACCAGCGCGCACGCCACCAGCAGCGGCATCGCCCAGTTGCAGAACCGCTCGATGCCCCGCGTGAGGCCCCGGTAGATCAGGAACGTGTTCACCGTGAAGCAAATCCCGAGGAACGCCAGCATCCGCGCCGCGGCCGGACTTTGGAACAGCACGCCGTCCGCCCCCGCGCCGGCGAACGCCAGGAAGTGGTTCTCGATCGCCTCCACGTCGGCCCCGAACTGCGCGAACCGCCCGGTCAGGTAGTCCCACGCGTAGGCCAGGCACCACGCCTCGACCGAAACGTAGTACATGTAGATCATCACCGGCATCAGCGTGCCGAGCATCCCGACGTAGGCCCCCTTGCGGCCCAGCAAGACCCGGAAGATGCCCGGCGACGAGTTGTGCCCCCGCGCGCCCCCGTAGCGCCCCAGCGCCCACTCCGCCCACGCCATCGGCAGTCCCACGACGAGGAAAGCCACCAGGTACGGAATCAGAAAGGCGCCGCCGCCGTACTTCGCGGCCTGCCCCGGAAAGCGCAGGAAATTCCCCAGCCCCACCGCGCTGCCCGTCACCGCCAGGATCACGCCCACCCGGCTCGCCCAGTATTCGCGCTTGCTCCCGTCCATCGGCTTCCTCCAACGCCCGGCATCATGCCGCGCCCCCCCCGCCCCGGTCAAAGCCCCAAACCGGTCAGCCCGGAAAATATTTCCACTTGGCGTCTTCCGGAAGGTAGCTGCTTTCGAGCGCGTCGCGGTTCATCGCCGTGAAAAACGC